>JBJMIG010000006.1:0-190933 GCA_045806965.1 Labedaea sp.
GATGAACGCAGCCATCTCCCGGCTCGACCAGTGCGACAACCCCACCTGGACCGGCGGACTCTGCCGAGTAGCAGCCAGAATCCGCGGCCGAACCGACGCCGACACCTGCTCCCGGCCCGCTCCACGCGGCCGGTCCAGCAGCTCACCAACCCCGCCCTGCGCATAGCGCGCCAGCCACAGATCCACCGTCGGCCGCGACACCCCAGCCAACTCCGCGACCTCCCCCTTCTGCCGACCCTCCGCACGCCACAACACGATCCGCGCCCGCGTCGCCACCGACGCCGGCACCTCCGAGGCGTTCACCAGAGCCCGCAGCTCGCTGCGCTGATCCACCGTCAACTCCACCCCACCAGCCAACACCAAGATCAGTTAACCAGACATAAAGCAAACAGAATCACGAGACACTAGGTGATGAACCCGGTCGCGAATACATTTCAGAAATTGATCAGTACAGGTTCACGCCCTTGAGATCCTCCGGGTTTCCCGCGATAGCGGCTTTCACATTCGGGGCCAGGGTGACGATGGCGACCGGTGGCTTCTCCGGCGGGTCCGGCGATGGGCGCTCGGTCTTGAGCTCGTCCCGGGTCTGCATGAGTGCCTTCTCCAGGGTCTCCTGGTCGGTGGAGACCGGCTTGTCCGGCGTCGGGACAACCCCGACCCGCATCCAGAACGTGGTGACCGGTCTGTGCAGCGTGACCTCGAAGATGACGTCTTTTCCACTGTTGTCGTGGTTGGGCACCTCGATGATCGTGGACAGATTGATGGTGATGTCGAGTGGCTCACCACCGGATCCGCCCAGGCCCAACTTCTGCGCGTCGAGGTCGTACGGCGGCTTACCGCCGCCAGCCCCCCTGGGGACCGCGCGGGCGATGTCGACGGCGGCGAAGCTCAGTATGGCTTTGGTCTTGAACCATGCGGTCTGACTGGACGGAGGCGGCTTGCGATGCCCTCCCACCAGTGCTCCGAGGGATCCGGGCGGGTCGACCGACTGGCCGTTCGCCTTGCGGTTGAACGCGTCGGTGGAAAGAGTGCCGCCGTCGCTGTCGGACGACAGGGACTGCGGCGAGACGACGGCGTAGGACACGTGCCGCTGGTCGAGTTGATCCCGCACCTGAGCGGTGTGAGCCGCGCCGATATTCATGGCAATCGGTGCGCAGTCGCCCACCCGTGCCGCAGCGAGGTCGGCTGTTTTCGCGGCCATCGTCCCACTTCGCTGAGTGGTGGTGTCGAAGAACCTCCGGGCCCCTTCGAGATCACTGCGGAACTCCTCGATGTCGGCCTTCACATCCCGGGCCTTCTCCTCCAGTTCGGTGCCGAGCTTCTGCATGTCACCGGTGCTCGCGGGAGGCGTCGTCTGTTGCAGGAGCGCGTACCGCGGGCGCGTCCATTCGTTATCGTCCACAATGGACCGGATCGCCTCCGCGAGCTTGCCCTGCGCGGAGAGCTCGTCGGCCCGGGCTCGCTGGTCGGGTGTCATCGACGTCCAGGCGATGGCTACCAGGTACGCGGTGTAGGAATCGGCGGCCCCGTCCGACAGGCCAACCTGATACTCGTTGTCCCGCTCGATCGGATGCAACTGGAAGTCGGGCAGGACCATCGCCACGAACTCCGCGGCACTCACCTCGCCCTGCCTCAGCAACTGCAGTGCGACGGCCCCACGGATGCTCTCGGCCGGTAGCGACCGGAACCAGGTGAGGTCCGGTGCCGGCTTCTCGACGACGGTTCCCTCCAGCGCCAGGTGGCGCAGGTTCGCGGTGTGGTAGAGACGGTTCAGCATGATGGCGATCTCCACCTGGCCGATCCGCGACAGATGCTGTTCGTCGTAGACGACCACGAACGGTCGGCCGTTGCCCTTGGCATCACCGAGTTTTCCGACGTCGGCGTAATTGTCCGCGCCCAGCGAGAACGGCGTGCGGTCGCGTACGCAGGCCGGCTCGGGCGGCGAATCCGAGGAAGAGCCGCAGCTGGTCGTGCCGGATCCGACCAGAACGGCCGTCAACGCCACGGATCCCGCCCTCTGCATCCAACGTCGATGGTTCACGGGAGTGCATCTCCTTGGTTCGGTAGTTCCGGCCACGCGTCGAGTGCCTCTCGAATCAGGAGTTCCTCGATGGGATAGCGTGGTTTCAACGCTTGCAGGGCATTCCTTGCGGCGACTGTGCCCAGTTCGGCCAGCGCCCAGATGATCCGGCAACTCACGTCCGGGTCGAGGATCACGTTGAAGGCCTTCACCAGCAGCGGTACGACGTCCACATGGTGGCCGGTGGCCAGCGCCGCAATGGCCGCCAACTGCTCGTCGGTTGTCCCGGACAGCAGCTCCCGCTCCACCTCATCAGCGACCTCGGGATCCGGGGCCCGGCGCATGGCCGGAAGTTCGGCGAGCAGTGTCACGGCGAACGCCGCCGCGTTCCGCGCCGCGCGTCGCTGCCAGCCGGCCCGATCGGTGCTCTCCTTCCTCCCGGCGGCGTAGTCGCTGACCCCCCGGATGTTCATCATCGGCACGCGATTGAGATCGCAGGCGCGGGCGACCCCGGCCCCTTCCATCTCAATCACCGCGGCATCCTCGTAGTCTCGGTCGAGCCGGCGTTTCAGCTCCGACTCCTGTGCGTCCAGTACGACCTCACCTGAGGCGATCGGCCGAAAATGCACCGTGGCCGGGGACCGCGACCAGCCAGACAACAGGTCCTTCCAGGTGTCCTGCGCGGCGACACGTCTGGCTTTTTGGTCGCACGTGTGGTCAGACTGCCAGGACTCCGGACGTGGCCGGAATCCCGTCTTGCCCTCCTTGCCGCCGTGGATCGCATAGATCTTCGTGGCGACGACGACATCGCCGCGCCTGAGGTCCGAGTGCAGCCGGCCGGCGATGCCGACGAACATCACCAGGTCGGGCCGGAAATACCTGATCGCACGCTCGGTGAGAATGGCCGCCTGCGAGTTCCCGGTACCCACTTCCGCGAGCATGACCTGCCATCGACTATTCGGCAGACTGCCCACCGTGAAGATCGTTCCTGCCGGATGGGGCTCCTCTCGGCGATAGAGCAGATGCGCTTGCATCGCTTGGTACTCGACCGGAATGGCCGACAGAACCATGGCGATCGGAGGTGTATCGGCCACGAAACCTCACTGTGGATCGAGAACCGGGCGGCTGTCGCGAGTGCCGGACACAGTAACCGACCACACATTGTGTTCGGCTACGTATCACCACCGGATCCGGGTCTCGGTCACTTGTGGCGGAACGTGACGTTTCGCGGCGATACTGGCCAATAACTGGACATATGAGATTCGCGGCGCCGAGGGTGCGACTGCCGCGACAGAAATCAGTGTCGAGTTGACGAACGTCCCCACGGGAGTCCTTGTCGTCAGTGTGACGATATCGACTCGATCGTAGGGCCGGGCCTACTTGGCGTCAAGTTGACGAAAAGCTAGAGTTCGCTCCGTGCCTCACAAGCGCTGGCGTATACCGAAGGTTGCGGTGACCGTGGACCTCGCGGTTCTCACGGTCCGCGATGACCAGTTGCAGATCTTGCTCGTGGAACGGGCCATCGACCCGTTCTGCGGCATGCTCGCTCTGCCTGGCGGGTTCATCGCGTCCGGGGAGGAAGATCTCGATATCGCCGCCGCGCGCGAGCTGGCCGAGGAAACCGGATTCGATGCCGGTCAACTCCATCTGGAGCAGATGCGCACCTACGGTGCCCCCGACCGGGATCCGCGTGGTCGCGTCGTGACCGTCTGCTATCTCGCCGTAGTACCGAACCTCCCACCGCCGACCGCGGGCGGCGACGCGCGCGCCGCGCGGTGGATGCCGATCGACACCGTGCTCGACAATGGCACGGCCCTGGCGTTCGACCACCGATCGATCATCGCCGACGCCGTCGAACGCGCCCGCGGCAAGCTGGAATACACCACGCTCGGCGGCGCCTTCTGCAACGCCCCGTTCACCGTCAACGAGTTGCGCCACGTGTACGAGACCATCTGGGGCTGCAAACTCGACCCGCGGAACTTTCACCGCAAGATCACCGGTGTCGTCGGTTTCCTTGTCGCCACCGGCGAACGGACCCCGCGCAACGGCGGGCGCCCAGCCGCCCTCTACCGTCGCGGCGACGCCCATCTCATGCACCCGCCCATCCTGCGCAGTCCACAGCGGTGACGGCTCAGCCCGGCTGGGACACCCACAGCCACGCGGTCGCGGCGAACTCCTTCACCACGACCTCGACCCGCCGAAAAGGGGCGGTGCACAGCGTGGCGTAACCGGTTCGCACGACGTGGGAGTAGACGTAGTCGGACAGCAGCACGGCCAGATCACAGTCCGGCTCCTCGGCGATAGCCTGGCGCAGCGGCGGGGCGTCCACCATCCTGGCGAGGTCGACGACGATCGGTCCGGTGTACCCGGTCCTGCCCTGGCCCAGAAGTCCCACGGTCACCGCCATGCGTAGCCGGAGGCGGTCGGAGTGCCGCCGGTTGTCCTCGGCGAGGCGTCGAGTGGTCGCATCGACCAAACTGGACACGATCCGGGTCGGGTCGACGTCGCTGGGCAGGTAAACCGAAGCGCCGTCGCCCTGCCACTGGTGGTCGACCTGGTCGAGGCCAGTGCCCGCATCGGCAAGGATCTGAACCAGCAGCGCCAGCAGCCGATGCTCCACCACCTCCCGGTCCCGTGCCGAGCGGCCGCCGAAGCCGACCACGTCGACGGTGAAGCCCATCTGCAATGTCTTGCGCGCCAAAGGTTCCGCCGATGGCTGCACGGCACATGCCGGATCGCCGGTGGCCGGCCCGACTCCCGCCGGCACGACGACGGCGCTGCCCGAACCGTGCGGGACGGGCCGTAGGGACCGGCTGTTGCACGCCGCCCGGCACGCGATCAGTTCGATGTCGGTGTAGGCGAGCAGGTACACCGCCGTGATCGCCGATGTGGCGGTGCCGGCGAAATAGTCGACGGCCGCGCCGACCAGCGTTCTGGCGGTCACCGCCGGGTCTCCGCCGCCCTGGCCCGCGCCCAGCAGCGGAAACAACACCGATTCCACGGGTACCGGGTCAGCGAGCCGGTCGAGCGCGGCGAGAACCGCCGTAACGCACCGGCCCACCTCTCGGATCTGGCGGAAGCCTCCGCCGGGCTCCCCCTGCACGGCGGCCGAGTGAGCGACATAGCGCACGCCGAACCGCGCCAGGTCGCCCGGCCCCGTGAGGATGACCGTCCCGGCAGGCACCGGTCGGCGGGAGCCGACCCGACGGTCGAGCCCGTCCGCGATGAGGTCGGCGGTGACTCGTCCGGCGCCGTCCCGCCGGGCCCCCTCGTAGCGGATGATCGCCGAGATGGACAGCTCCTCGACCCGGGACATCCGCATCGCCGTGTTCTCCGGGTTGACCCACACCTGGGCGCACCGAGCTCGGCGCAGGTCGCCGGTGACGATGCCGATGTGGCGCCGCGCCGAAGAGTCCAGCACTCGGTACCGGTAGATCTCGCTGGTCTCCAGGGTTCGGGGGCCGCGGATTCCTGCCGAGCGGGTCCACCACAGCGCGGCGGCCACCGCCACCCCGGCGATCGCGATGGCCACGGCGGTCGTCAGCACCGTCTCACCATGGATCCATGGTGCTACCCGACGCTACTGGTGAGAAGAATGGCGCTGCCGGTGCGCCGGCCGGTAGCGTGCCGCGGAGAAGGTGGAGCGGGTTGATGGGACCTGGTGGACGAGGCCGGCCGGATGCTCGGGCGTCCGGTCGACGAGCTGGTTGTCGCCGACCGACGCAGGGTGCCCGCGCGGGGGTGATCGCCGGATGGGGACTGTCCGAACGCGACGAGCGGGCAATCACCTTCTCGGTGATCCGCGAGACCGTCTCCTTCGACACCGACGCCCCATAAATCTCGGCGAAATGCGCGGAGATCTCCCCCGGTGGTCATCCCTTTAACATGCAGCGACAGCACAATCTCATCCACCTCCGTGAACCGACGCTGCCGCTTCATCACAATCTTGGGTTCGAACGTGCTCTCCCGATCCCGTGGAACGTTGATCTCGACCTCACCGGCGGCATCCGAGATCACCGTCTTCGACCGGATCACGTTCGCACATTCGTCGATTCCCGACCCGGCCCTGCGCGATTCTTCTCGTGACTCAGGTGCTCGGCCATCTCCTCATTCAAAGCGGTTTCCAACACATTCTTCCGATGTCACGCATCGTGGTTGCACAAGCACGAATCGGTCGCTTGGTGCAGAACCGAGCACGCTGGCCAGCGTGGACCGCAAGGAGCTCAATTGCGAGCTGGAACAGCACGGTCGAGCCTCGGCGAAGCGCAGTTCTACTTTGGAGTTATTGGCACGGTCCATAAATTGGTTTACGGCCTGCGGCCACTGGCCTCAGCAACTTTATCCGGGCAGCTCAGTCTGGTACCCGGTGTACGTGCTGCTGTTGGGGTTGTCATCAATGTAAACGTTGCCATGGTTGTCTCGGGCGTAGTGGTACTGAGTCTGTCCATCGCTGGTCTGCGACTCACTTACGTGGCCGTGCTGATCGCCTTGGCCGGGGGCGTTAAAGTAGGTGTGGGTCTTGCCGTCGTCACTGTCTTTGGACTTGAAAGCCGAGGTGTCGGACCAGTTTGCGACTGGCCCTCCTGTCGTCTCGTTGGTTTTGCCACCATCCTTGCCAATCTCTTCGTTGCCTGTCTCGTCCTTCTCAATACCGCCGGTCCCGTCCCCGCCCGCCCTATCGGTCTCGATATCGCCAATATCGCCGCCGCCTGTGATCGTCTCGCCGGGTGCATGCATGGCGGAAGGATCACCACTTTCCGGTGCGCTGTCTCTGCTTCCCAGCGTGTCCGCTCGTTGGTGATTGCTGGAATCCTTCGGTGGGGATGGCGCAGGAGGCGGCAATGGCGCATCGGATGTCGTAGTCGAAGTGTCAATAGCCATAATCAAACGCCCGTTGTAGGAGAGTTCTCATCGTGGCACAGTATGTGAGCTACCTGCCCGACGATGACCTGTATTGTTTGGCCTGAACAGGATGTAATAAGTGCGGCCTGAAGGCAGCTACGGGTGAGGGCACCGGTGATTTGGAGAACTGCCCAGGCGAGTTGGCTTGATTCGAAATCCCCGGTGGTGACTTGTTCTTTGCCGTCGGCGTACACCGGGTGAGCCAGCAGCGCTTCCATCTGGTCGGCGATCGTCGGGCCTTCCAGCTGCATGCCCAGCCTCTTCCAGCCTGAGCTGGACGGATGGAGTCCGTTTCCCGCATCGCCTCGGTCAACCGCCTGCTGGAGCGCGATTCTGATCTCTTGCCAGCGGAACATGCCAGCGGTCCAACGCTCCCAGTTGTCTTCGTTGACCTCTCGGCTGGCAAGCTGGTCGCGCAGTACCGAGTTGATGTGTTGGGCGAAATCGTCGAGATCGACCCAGGGTGTCAGCCATGGGCGACGTGCGGCGATGGCCGTCTCCACGGCGTGGACCAACGCACAGTCAACTTCCCTGGCCGGGATGTCGTGCAGGCGAGCCATCGTGCGCTGCGTTGGCGTTGGTGGTTGTCGACCGATGATGAATGACATCACGACCGCTTCCACCCACACGATGACCTCTGGGTGGTGCGCAGTGTGGCGGGCATCGTTGATCAGCCGAAGCTGGCATGGCTGGCTGCCGCACGGCGTGCTACAGAGCGTGCTCCGGCTGCCAGCGAGCGGTGGCTCTTTGGATGCCGAAGCGTCGTCCTCGGCATCCTCGCGGGTCGGCATGCTGAGCAACACTGGCCGGTCCATGCCGTCGATGGCGGCTGCCGCGATTCCGGGCGGGAGGGACACAACGAGCTCGGACTGGTCGGGCTTGAGGTTGATGGTGGCGCCGACTGCCTCGCGATCGTCCGCGGCGGGGAGGCGGTGCATGATCTTCAGGGCGGAGTTCTTGATGACATCGGACAGGATCTTGGACGGGATCTGTTCGACGACCACGACACCTTCTCCGTAGGCGCGAATCTCGGCCAGCAGGGAGGCAAACAGTTCGACCGCGGCCGCTGCGGGACCGTCCTGCACGTTCTTGAGCAAGCGGTGTGCTTCCTCGACAACGGTCACGTGCAGCAATATTGCCACGCGTTGTTGACGGCTGTGCCGGACGCGGAGGTGTTCCACGATCCGGATGAGCACCGCACCAATGAGAAATGCCTTGTCCTGATCGTTGGTGATGTTCTCCAGCTCAAGCACGGTATTCTGCTTCAACAGGCCGGCAATGTCGAGCGGGTGCCCGCCTTCGAAGAAGCGTCCCGGGGTGCCCTCGCGGAGGCTGCCGATGCGGACGTCGACGAACCCGCGCACGTCCGCGGTGATTTCGGGTCCGTATCCGACTTGCTCGACGATGTGCTGCGCAGTTCGCTGCAGCTCGCCGAGTGTCGGGTACCGGCTGGTTATCGGCTCGCTCGGCTCGTCTGAGTAGAGCTTCGGCTTGATGGCTGGGCGGGGTAGACCGGTGACAAGATCCCAGCCCGCGTCGGTGTAGACTTGGGTCAGCGCACGCGACAGCACTTGCGGGAACGGCTCATTAGCCTCGAAGGCGGCCAGGAACAGCGCGCGGACAAGGTCCGCGTGGCTCTGCAAGGGAAACCCTGGCTCTGGCTCTAGTGGGTTGATGGAGGCGGGCGCGACATCGGGATCGCCTGGTCTGATCACAATGACATCGCTTATTCCAGTGAGGCGGCCGGCCATGCCCGCATACTCGGCCTTGGCGGGCTCGATGACCAGCCAGGGTACGGGTTCGACATCGCGGGACAGTTGTTCCAACAGGCCGCGCATGGTCTGTGACTTGCCGGACCCGGTAGCGCCGCAGATAAACGCGTGACGGTTCAGCGTGGCGCGGGGAATGCGGAACGTTCCGGCCGAACGGTATGCCTCGTCGAGGATCTCGCCGATTGGGAACCCGTCGGTATCTGATGTTTCGGCCGTGACGTCGAAGCGATGTTGGGTTGTCAGCCGGATGCCGGGCAGCTCACGGCTCGGCGGTCGCGCCAGGGCGAGCAGCAGCTCAGATGGGGCGGTGAACGGCACGCTTGCCCCGTCCTTGAGCTCGTGTGTGGCGGCGGCTGCCTGGGCGAGTGTGCCCGAAGTGGGTTCGGGCACCAGAACGTAGGGCACGTTCTCCAATTCGCTGGCGCTGCACAGCAGTGCCGCGGCTACCCGGGCGTCCGTGGGTGTCGGGCCGCCGACCAGCACCCAGACCCGCCACAGCCCGGTCACTCTAGCCCGGGTCAGTTCGCGATAGCGTCCTTCCGCACGCAGGAGGTCGAGGCGGTCCCGTTCCGAGTTCTCTCGTTTCCGCATCAACGGAAGCCGGACTGACAGTCGGTCGAGTTCGTCGTCCACGGCTTGAGATGGTTGGGGCTGCGCCTCGATCACCCAGGCGAACGGCGACTGAATGTGCGCGACGTAGTCGTCGAAGGAACCACGTAGCGGATCGGCGGATTGATCGCCGTCCGGTAACCATAGGGCGTCCGCCCGCCCCGCGCACGACACCCAACAGCTCAGCGAGTCCAACAGGGCGGTGGCGTCGCCTGGCGTCAGTGGCGTCCCCGTCGCCCCAGGAGGGTAGAGAATGGGGCGATTAGCACCGTCACCGGAGCCGTTCCGACCGGCCAGTGGGAAGTACGGCCGGCCGCCGACGAGGAACCGTATCTGACAGGTTCCTGGCGGCCGTATCCACGCGACCATGAGCGCCGCGTTGTCGCTGTGTTCCGCATCGACCAATAGCGACGCATGGGCGGCGGTCAGTGCCGCGAACAGCTGCGAGGGTGTCGGATCCGGTCCTTTCGCCTGGTCCGGTGGCCGGGGCGCCGAGACCAAGCGAAAGAACTCAAAGTCGTCGAATCGGTGCGTCATCAACCCGTCACCCGAATCAACTGGGCCGTGGGGTCAGGCTAACTCGGTCGACCATGGCGATGCCGGGGAAGCAGTCACCCATCGTGATACGGCGGCCCTGCGGCGCACTGTCGACGAGGATGAACTGAGTGGGCTCGAGATTCTGGATCTCGGTCGGCTCCACGGAGAAGTCATAGGAACGTTGCAACGTTTGACCATCGGTCGTCGAGGTGGATTCCGACCAGTTCTTAGCCTTCTGCCAGGATGTGCTCCACGTGTCGGTCAACGAGTGGCTCCAGGACGTTCCGAACGACCGTGAGCTGTGAGATCCCCCCGAAAAACTTCCGCCAGAAGTGGAGGTGTCCGAGCGACCCCTCGTTACCGACTCGGAACCGCCTTCGGTATCGGTGGTCGAAGACGACCCGCCATCGGTGGCGGTACGCCCCATCTGCCGAGTCAGTTGGCTGAGCTTGAAGGTGTGGCCCCGGCCGATGTACTCAGCGGCTGTCGCGGCTTCCCGGCCGTTGCCGAGCCGCATCAGCAGCGCGACGCTGTCCATGCCGCCCAGCATGTCGGCTGTGTCTTCGCGCAAATGCTCGAACAGATAGACGAGTCGAACGCGTGCGCCCCACGCGTTGCGCACCATCGCTTCAAGGCTCGACCGTCCAAGCTCGTCGGCACCGACGACGATCAGCATCGGATCACCGACAGGGACCTGCTTGTCAGCGAGGCTGTGCACAACAGCCTGGAATAGCACGCGGTCCGCGAAGTCCTTTTGGCGCCTGTTCCGTGAGTCGGTCTGAACCACCGTAAGACCATGGTCCGACCACAGGTCCACGGCCTCAGTGCCGGTACCGTCACGACGACCTGATTGGCCGCGTCCCTCGACGAGAAGCTCGAGTTGGTTGCCGATGAACCGTAGCTCGTCGCGGACACGTTCACTCTTGTCGATGAGGTCGACCTGATTGGTGAGTTTGCGCACCTCGTCGGCGCTGAGCGGACCTTCGGTGTCCGGATCATAGATCGACCGAAGCACCTCGACGCCGGCCGCCAGCCGGGCAAAGGTCAGCGGTCGCTCAAGCCGACGGGCGACCGTATGAATGAGCTCGGCATCCATCGACTGCAGATCGACCTGGTCGGTTTTCGGCCGCATCGATCCCATCGCCTCGGAGAGAACGTCAGCCAACTCCCGTCCGTCGAGATCGCCCAGCAAGCCACCACGAGAAAGATCATTGGGCACCGCAACCGTGGTGAGTGGCACTCCACGAGCCTGGCTCAACGACTGCAACGCACCGGAGACCTCCTGGCCACTGAGATCGAGCACCAAGATGGAACTGCCGCCCGTGAGCGCCGACCCGGACAACGTCGCCAACAGAGCCGCCCAACCCGCCGGAGTTCCACCAAATACATCCACCCGGCTGGGCACGCTGGTCAGGGCAAGGGGATACAACAACGGCGTATTGGCAAGCCGCTGCCGTTCAGATTGGTCGTGCTGAGCAATCTTCGCGTCCCAGCTGGCCTTGACCTTGTTGAACTCCTGGCGCAACGTGTGCTTGCGGTCCGACGATTGCTGTTCGAGATTCCGGATCGCGCTGAGCGGCGCGTTAACCATGTAGAGCGCCCTGCCGCCGATCACGCCGCCGATAAGGATCAAGAAAAGTCCGAAGCCAACCGAGGCGCCGAGCGTAATCAGGCCAACCAAGACCAGGCCACCAGCCCACGCCAGCTGCTTGGCAAGCTTGGCCTTCGCGATGGCGTGCCGGCGTTGCGGGTCACTCAGATCCGGCTGAGGTGGTTCCTTCCACTGCGGGTATTGGCCCACGTGCGGATACGTGCTCGCCGGTCGTGGCTCAACAAACTCCCACCCCCAACGCTCAGGGGCTCTGAACAGGTTCTCGGCGAGCGTAACAGTGGCAGGGGCCTGGGCTCCGAAGGCGACTGACGGAGTACCACTGATCTTGGAGAGCTGGCGACCCGTCGCGGTGGGCGAAACCGCTTGATCCACACGGCTGAACTGGTCCTGGCTGCTCACAACATTTCCTCCTCAAGCGACAAACATGCCAAAAGTGGCCGAACCACTCGACCGCATGCCTACCCCTTCGACCTAGCGACACTCGGCGTTACCGAACGCCCAAAACGGGCTCAGTCGACGACACGAGGTGACACAACAACTGCGTGGTTGGTTCTTTATTCCCGTGATGTAACGAGGCGCGGTGGTCACCCGATGCACCGAGCGGACCTATTGTAATCTGCTCAACGGCACCCTATAGAGCGCAGTCAATTTCCCACGAATCTAGGGATCTCAATGTCGGACGTAGATTGGCCTCAATGGCAGCTACCGCCCGCCGACGTCGAAAGCGCGGCGCAAGATCATGATTCCCAACGGCCACACCTGGACTATCCACAGAGCTCGCTGTACCCACAACATTCAATCAATCCAGCCAGCGGCGCCCCGCCGCCAAAAGGCGCTTTCACCCAAGACGACCCGCCGCAATGGGTCAACTCCACCCCCGGTCCCGTAAGCCGCCCCGGCAAACTTAAGCCCGCGATTGTCGCCGCGGCCACACTGGCCACGCTCGCTGTTGGTATCGGCATCACAGTCGTTACTCTCCACCCATGGAGCAACAACCCGACTACTGACCCTGGCGTCAGAGACATCGTAACCCAACCAAGTCTCGCTCAGGACCCTCCGTTTACCAGCCGCAGCCTCAGCCCGCCATCCGCGATATCGGCGACAGCGTCATGCACGTCGCCCCCAAGTCACGACGCGGGCGGAAATCCCACCAGTTATGAAGCTCAAAAGGTCATAGACGGTCGACCGGACACAGCTTGGCGATGCGACGGAAATGGCGTTGGGCAACAGCTGCGACTAACATTCGGCGGTACGGTCACGCTGACGCACATAGGCGTTATCCCAGGCCTTGCAAAGGTCGATCCGTATGACGCCACCGACCGCTACGCGCAAAATCGGCGAGTATCTGCAGTACGGTACACATTCGACGACGGCCGCACCATAGATCAGAACTTCGACACATCGATCTCGAACAGATCCATTCAATCGATTTCGGTTCCGCACGTCGAAAGCTCCTCCATCACAATCACGATCTCGACCTCCGTTGCAGGGTCGGCTCAAAACAACCAGCCAGCGGTCGATAAGGTAGCAATCTCTGAGGTTGCCGTCTCGTAGCCACATGCGGCGACGAGCCACGACTGATCGAAACCGCCAACATCCACGGCTGGCGCACCATCCGGGTGTCGTGCGTGTGTCAAGGCTTGGGCGGGACGGTGTTGGGAACGCCGCCGGCCGCATCGACAGCCGATCGGAGGCGTGTCTGGGGTTCTTCCATCCATCGCAGCACGTCGGGCCAGTCGTGCTCGTCCTCGATGCGAGGTCCGATCAGTCGGGTCTCGATTCGGCAGCCCTTGTTATTGGGCAGGTCGTCAAAGATGAGCCCGTCACCGAACTGGGTGTCGATCTCGGTTCGCCGATCCGCGAGCACCTGCCATCGAGCCAGGTTCACGGCAGGGTCCGGGTGCTCGAAGTAGATCTCGGACCGGCACCCGAACCGGGCGAAGGACAGCACCCAGGCCACACCCGTGACGCCCGCGGGCAAGCTCCACCAGTTCTCCGCCGGGGCCGCAGACTGCGTCCACCCTCGCTGTCTGGTGATCGGTCGAAACATCGACCAGAACCGCTGGTACAACTCCCGCTTTGCGGACCCGGTGGGTGAGCGACCGCTGCTCGTCACCGGTAACGGATCTCCTGCAGAGCCCAAACCAACTACGTCGTCGTGCGTATCACCGTTCCGCCCGGCGGCCGAGAACAATTCACCGGCCGGAACAGACTCTCCGCCCTCGCCATCCGCATCCTCAGGCCCGTCTATCGGCGGCGGGGCCCCGAGAACGTGGATGATGGCGGTAGCGAGCTGTCCAATGCGATCGATCGTGTCGGATGCTTCACGGCCTGAAATGGGCTGCTTGTCGTGCACGCTGTGCGGATCGCGGTCCGCCTCGTGGGCGATCCTGTTGCGATGCCCAACGATCACGGTCAGAAACCCTTGAACCTGCTCCGAGACCAGGCGTTCACCGAGCTCAGCGGACAGCCGCTTGGCTACCTCCGGCCACAGGGACACATCGCTGACGTACCGAGGGTCTGCTTGATCTTCTCAGGAGCCTGAAACGACTGATGCCCGAACTGGCTGTGTAGGTAAGTCTCGAACGCCTCGCGCATCGTCTTGGAGTGATGATGCACATCCTCGAACAGGCTCATCGGGATCTCCAGCCTCAGAAACCGGGCCGGCCTGGCCACGCCGGCATTCAGTACGAACCTCATCGCCCGGTCATACAGCTCGTGATGAATCCAGTGATCAAGCGCCGACACCGACTGCACCCACGCCGCCCGATACAGATCCGCCACGTCAAAGGCACCCACCTGCAACCGCTCCAGATGCTGGCCACCCCGAACCAGATCGCGCGCATAACCGAGATTGCTCTGTAACTCCGCCAAGGCCACGGTCACCCAGCCAGACTGGCCGCCAGCCGAACCCGTCTGTGGCATCCGTGCAGTATCGCCGACCGGAAACCGTGGCCAGAACACCAGGTCGGCAACCAGCTCCCCGAATCATCCCGAACCGTGTCATAGCCGAGCGTCATACCTGCAACCACCCGATCGAGTGGCCACAACGGGATTCTCTGCCACCAAGTAACCGAAACACGGTTCGAACCCGACCGACCGGCATGGCCTGTCACCAGGTCAGGCACTTGTGTTCGCCGTGGCCAAGGCGGATGCATGAGAGACAAACAGTCCTGTTCTGAGGAGGTTGTCGTCATGGCCTGGACCGAACGCACCAGTGGGGAGCATTGGCGGATCCGTTACCGGCGCGGTGATGGGTCGGTGGCCTCGGAGGGCGGGTTCACCACGCGCAAGGCCGCACAGAACCGCGCCCGGGAGATCGAAGTCGACCAACGGCGCCACGCGCACTACGACCCCGCCCTGGCCCAGACGACCCTGGATGAGCGGCTGCCGCGCTGGTGGCCCACCCTCACCGTCGACGAGCTGACCCTGGAGAACTACCGCTACCTGCTCGCCAAGCACATCACACCGCGCTTCGCTCGGACAGCGTTGGGTGAGATCCACAGCAACGAGGTCAACCAATGGGCCGCCGACCTGCAAGATGGCGGCTATGAGCACTCCACCGTGCAGGGCCTGCTCGGGCTGCTCGGTCGCATCCTCGGTGACGCCGTGGAGGACGGCATCGTCGCGGCGAACCCGGTACACCATCACCGCAACCGCGGCCGGCGTGCCTTCCGGATCCGCCGGGAGATGCTATGGGCCACGCCCGAGGAGGTGCTGCGTGGTGCTCTGCAGGCTGCGGAATTGCACCACCGGGGCAGCGCTCTGTTGATCGTGACCGCGGCGTGGACCGGGTGCCGGTGGGGCGAGCTAGCCGCGCTGCAGCGCCACAACACTCATCCCGACGACCGTGTGCTTGTCATCGACCCGGACATTGGCGGGTTGAAGGAAAGCGCTCATCGGCAGTGGCTGGGTCCGCCGAAGACCGCGGCCAGCACCCGAACTATCACCCTCCCGGCGTTTCTGGCCGTGCTGCTCAAGCACCACCTGGCCAGTCACGACCACTCCCCCGTCTTCGCTAACGAGGACGGCGGATTCCTCTGGCGCAGCAGCTGGCGCAGCCGCACCTTCAACCCCGCCTTCGACGGCAACCGGCACCGCATCAACCCGGCGGTGCGCACGCACCCGATCCGACCCGGGTTGACCTTCCACGAGCTGCGGCACAGCCACAAGACCTGGCTCATCGCCGCCGGCATCCCCGAAATCGCCCAAGCCCGCCGCCTGGGCCACCGCCTGGACCGGCGAGTCGTCGAGGTCCACAGCCACGTTGCCGACGAGGTCGAAGCCCGCATCCAGAAAGCTCTCAAACAGGCCTGGCTCGACGCCCGGCACACCATCGCCCACAACCCGACCCCACCACCGGTCACCCCACGCGACGGCTGCATCCGACGACGTCTACGCGACAACCTCGCGCCGAACCCCGCAGGGATCATCACGGGGTCCACCACCCACGCCTCCGCGCCGACAGCGCCGGCCAGCACAAATACCCCTGACACCAACGAGATCGAAGATCAGATATGGAGCGGGCCACTCCACATTCGCCCCATATTCGATCAAGCCGCCATCTGAAAACGATCTCGAGAGATCAATCGGCACTACACAAGAATGCCGGTGACCTGGGACAACGTCCTTGGTCGCCGGCATATAAAACCGTCGGGCTGACAGGGATTCGAACCTGCGACCCCTTGACCCCAGGATTGTTGCCGCGCGTGAACTTGCGCTCAGCGAACCTCTTTCACGACCATGCGCAGAACTGCGGGCTCCCATCCCATCCCAACATAACTGAGTTCGTACCACGAACTCGATCTTAGTATCTGTGCGAAAAGTCTCGCCAGGCGGCCTTTTCCGCAACCAGTACCGGAAGCCCTATGCTTCGTGACTTCCGCCAGCACCCGAGCAATCCCGTTGAACGCATTGCACCGGTGGATTGAGATGGTGATTGCGCAGGCGAGAGTTTCCGCTCGGTCGAATTCACCTGCCGACGCCAACGCCTGAGCAATCCTGCTCAATAAACTGCATTGCTGGCTGGAGCCGGTGAGTGTGCGGGCGAGAGTTTCGGCCTCCGTGAACAGGTTGGTGGCCCGCTCCGACTCACCCGCTGCCGCCAACGCCTGAGCAACCCCGACCAACACATCGCACTGTCGGTCAGGGCTGGTGAGCGAGCGAGCGACAGTTTCCGCCCGATCGAACTCGCTCGCTGCCGCCAACGCTCGAGCAATCCTGCTCAACAAACTGCTCTGCTGGCTGGAGCTGGTGAGTGTGCGGGCGAGAGTTTCGGCCTCCGTGAACAGGTTGGTGGCCCGCTCCGACTCACCCGCCGCCGCCAACGCCTGAGCAACCCCGACCAACGCATTGCACTGCTGGCTGGAGCTGGTGAGTGTGCGGGCGAGAGTTTCGGCCTCCGTGAACAGGTTGGTGGCCCGCTCCAACTCACCCGCCGCCGCCAACGCCCGAGCAACCCCGACCAACACATCGCTCCGCGAGCCAGAGTTGGTTACTGCGCGAGCGAGAGTTTCCGCTCGATCAAACTCGCCCGCTGCCGCCAACGCCCGAACAACCCCACCAAGCACATCGGGCCGCCGTTTACGGCCGGTGATCGTGCGAGCGAGAGTCTCCGCCCGATCAAACCCGCCCGCCACCGCCAACGCCCGAACAACCCCGACCAACACATCGCTCCCCTGGTCAGAGTTGGGGATTGTGCGAGCGACAGTTTCCGCCCGATCGAACTCGCCCGCTGCCGCCAACGCCCGAGCAACCCCGACCAACGCATCGCTCCGCCGGTCACGGCTGGTGATCGTGCGAGCGACGGTTTTCGCCCGATCGACTCGCCCGCTGCCGCCAACGCCTGAGCAACCCCGACCGACACACTGGACTGCCGGTCAGGGCTGGGGATTGTGCGCGCGAGAGTTTCGGCCTTCGTGAGCAAGCTGGTGGCCCGCTCCAACTGTTGCGGGTCATGACGTTGGTGTCGGCTGGTGGGGCCTGAGGATGGGGACGGGTCTTCCGGCGGCAGGATGAGAAGTGCGATCAACTCGTCCGCCGAGAGGAAGACCCGTCCATGCATCACCGTAATGCTCCGTTGTCTGTCGAGGGCCGTCGCCGGCTTGTCGCGCGTTGCCAGACTCGTCCGATCGCGCACGTCGCCGCCGAGATGGGCATCTCGCGGCAATGCGCATCCAAGTGGGTCAACCGCTACCGGCGCCACGGCGAGGCCGGCCTGATCGACCGGCCCAGCATCCCGCACCACCAGCCCAGCGCCACCCCCGCCGGGGTGGTGGCCCGGATCGAGCAGCTGCGTCGGCAGCGGAAATACTCCGCTCGCCGGATCGCTACCGAGCTGGCCGCCGACGGCATCACCCTCTCGGTGCGGACCGTGGGCCGGCACCTGTTGCAGCTGGGCCTGAACCGACGTCGGTTCCTCGACCCCACCGGTCTCAGCAACCGGGCACCACGGCGCATCATCGCGCGCTGGCCCGGACACATGGTCCACCTCGACGTGAAGAAGGCCGGCCAGATCCCCGACGGCGGTGGCTGGCGCGTTCACGGCAAAGGCAGCGACCAGGACCGGCTGGTCGCCCGCGGCAAAACCCGAGGCCAGCGAGCCCGCTACACCCACCTGCACTCCGCCGTCGACGGCTACTCCCGCTTGGCCTACACCGAAGCTCTGCCCGACGAAACCGCCCGCACCGCGATCGGGTTCGTCCACCGCGCCCGGGCCTTCTTCGCTCGCCACGGCATCACCCACATCCACCGCATCGTCACCGACAACGGCTCCTGCTACCGCGCGAACGACTTCGCCACCGTGCTGCGAGGGGCACGCCATCAGCGGATCACGCCCTACACCCCGCGCCACAACGGAAAAGTCGAACGCTACAACCGGACCCTGGCCGAAGAGTTCCTCTACGCCCACATCTGGACCAGCGAGCAACACCGCACCACGGCCCTGGCGATCTGGAACATCCACTACAACTACCATCGGCCACACACCGCCGCTGGAGATCAGCCACCAGCGTCCCGGCTCCACACCGGCGTCACCAACGTCATGGCCTCATACACCTAGCCGCGCAAGGTGACATTCCGCTCTACCTCCGCGCTCGGCGTTCCTCGCCCGGGCGACTTGCCGCCGGCCGACTGCCACGAAGGTGATGGGTACAGCTAGTGTCCTGAGTCGTTGACAACCGCACCGGGTCGGCGGCAGTAGTGGGCGAGACTGGCGAACTGGCCAAGATACGCAGGCTCCGGCTGCGCACCCTGTTGCGCGGCAGGGACGACCTCGACGTAAACGTGTCGCGGACGGTCCGGCCCGAGGTGGCGACGCGGGCCGTGCGGCGGCTGCGGCGGCGCGGGTGGGTCGTGCTTCTGGCCGGCCTGGTGGGGTGCGTCGGCGCCGTCACCGTCGCCGACGTGATGACGGCCCGGTCCGAGGCACTGCTCGCCGCAGGCGATCAGACGCCGGCTGTCGTGGTCGGCACCAACGAGCGAACCAGGTTCTCGGCGGGCACGATCTCGGTGCGCTACACCGCGGGTGGGGTCGAGCGGGTGGGGGAGATCAACCTCAACGACAGCAGCCCGGCCTACCACGTTGGCGACCAGGTCACCGTGGTCTACGACCCGGCCGATCCCGGTCGGCTCCGGACCCCGGAGGAGGAGAACGACCCCACCTGGGCGGTGATCCTGTTCGCCATCCTGCTGGTCTTCGGCCTGCTGCTGGTTGGCTCCGGGGTGGGCGCCGTCGTCCGGTGGCAGCGTCGGGTCCGTTCGGCGCGCGCCCACGGCTGGCGGCCCGGCCGCGCGGAGGTGCGCGATGTCAAGCGGGGCAGCGCACTGCTCGACATCTGGCTGGCCGGCGAGTGGATCCAGGTTCGGACCACGCGTCCCGTCGCCTACCCCTTCCCGTACCAGCTCAGCCTCAGCGACATCCAACTCGGCGGCACGGGCCGGGCGTTGGTGGTCGTGCTCCACACCGGACCATTCGTGATGGCGGCAAAACCATGGAAGGGCCAACCCCGGCATGGCTTGACGGCCATACCACCGGTCAGCCCGTGGCGCCGGCCGCTTTCGCCACGGCCATCACGTATTCGCCATAGCCGGACTTGGCGATCTTGGCGCCGAGGGCATGGCAGTGGTCGGGGTCGATGAAGCCGCGGTCGAGGGCGACCTCCTCCAGACACGCGATGCGCACGCCGGTCCGGTGCTCGAGGACCTGGACGAACTGGCTGGCCTCGATCAGCGAGTCGTGGGTGCCGGTGTCCAGCCAGGCGAACCCGCGACCCAGATCCACCAGGCGGGCGCGGCCGCGGCGCAGGTACTCCAGGTTCACGTCGGTGATCTCGAGCTCACCGCGGGCGGACGGCCGGAGGTTGCGCGCGATGTCGACGACCTGGTTGTCGTAGAAGTACAAACCGGTGATCGCCCGGTTGGACCTCGGCCGAACCGGCTTCTCCTCGATGGAGAGCAACCGGCCGGCCGGGTCCACCTCGCCGACGCCGTACCGCTGCGGGTCCTTGACCTGATAGCCGAACAGCGTCGCCCCGTCCAGAGTGGACACCGCGTCCTGGAGCAGGCCGGAGAGGCCCGGACCAAAGAAGATGTTGTCACCGAGGACCAGCGAGACGTCGTCGCCGCCAATGAAGTCCGCGCCGATGATGAACGCCTCGGCCAAGCCGTTGGGCTGGGGCTGTACCGCATATTCGATGTGCAGTCCGAGATCCGAACCGTCGCCGAGCAGCCGCCGGAAGTGTGGCACGTCAACGGGCGTGGAGATGATCAGGGTCTCGCGGATGCCGGCCAGCATGAGCACCGACAACGGGTAGTAGATCATCGGCTTGTCGTAGACCGGCAGCAGCTGCTTGGACACCGCCTGGGTGATCGGATGCAGCCGGGTACCACTACCCCCAGCGAGAATGATGCCTTTCATGCCACCTCCTGGTGGAGCTCGGCCGCGTGCTACCTGGTGATCTCCAGTTGGGCCATCATCGAGCCCACCGAGTGGTCCAGCAGGTGGCAGTGGAACAGGTACCTCCCGGTGTAGTCCTTGAACGTGACCGCGATGCGCACGGTCTCGCCCGGCCACACCTTCACGGTGTCCTTCCAGCCCTGCTCGGTGGGCCCTGGCGGCACGCCGTTGCGGTCCAACACCTGGAACTGCATCAGGTGCAGGTGCAGGTTGTGTGGGATGCCGAACTGCGTGTCCAGGTTGGTGATGGACCAGACCTCCGGAACGTTCTGCTTGACCTGGAAGTCGACCCGGTTGGGGTCGAACGGCTTTCCGTTCAACAGGAACATGAACGTCTGCGGGTCGATACCGAGGGTCACGGTCCGGTTGACCACCGGCGCGGGCACCGGCGGCATGTCGGGCAACTCGGCGGCGGTGGGGATGCGGCTGGCGTCGTCTTCGACGTGGTCGATGTCGAAGCGCATCACCAGCCTGGTCTGGTCGCTGTCGCCGTACTCGTTCTGCAGCACGACGGAGGAGCCGACCGGGTAGCGGGAGAAGTCGATGACCGCGTCGACCCGCTCACCCGGGAAGATGTCCACATTGGTCGTGGTGACGGGGGCCGGCAGCAAGCCACCGTCCGAGGCAACGTGCACGATCGCGCTTCCATCCACAAGGGACAGCTTGAATGCGGTGTCGTTGGCACTGTTGAGGAAACGGAACCGATACTTCCGCGCGCCGACCTTGAAGTAGGGTTGCGGCTTGCCGTTGACCAGGATCGTGTTGCGGCCGCGGAAGTCATTGGGGGTGTAGACCAGTTGCGCGTTGTCGTCCAGGTGGACGGCCCGCAGCATGATCGGTACATCGTTGACGCCCCAAGGAAGGGCCAGCTTGAACTCCTTCGGGTCGTAGATCAGGTAGAACCCGGACTGGCCGCGGTAGACGTGCTCGGACTCGGTGTGGTGCGCGTGGTCGTGGTACCAGAGCGTGGCGCCGGCCTGGGTGTTCGGATACGTGTACTGCTTGGACTGCCCCGGCTGGATGAGGTCCAGTACGTAACCGTCGTTCTCCGGCGTGACGTGCCCGCCGTGCAGATGGGTGGACACCGGGTCGGAGAAACCGTTGGTCTGCGTCACGACGACCTGCCGGCCGCGGAGCGAATTGATCGTCGGACCGGGGAACGAGCCGTTGAAGGTGCGCACCCTGGTGGTCGTCCCGGGGATGATCTCCACATCGGCCTCGCGCTGGGTGATCGCGTAATAGTCCGTGGTCGTCGTGCGCCGCACCGGTTGCAGCACCGGAGGGATCGGCATCGGCACGGAGAACGGCGCCACGGTGGCCTCGCTGCCGACCGCGGCGGCTATCAGCCGCTGAGCGGGGAAGAGCAGCGCGGCCCCCGTCACCGCGCCGGCTTTGAACAGATCTCGCCGTTTCACTGTGGTGGACTCCCGTTCTGTCAAGTAGCGGCCCGGCGAACGTGGACGGCTTCGCCGGGCACCCAGTCATGATCAAGGCGGGAGATCGGGGGCAACTCGAAGGAAAAGCAACGTTACAGCGCAAGGTGACATTCCTCCGCCACTTACCGCGCAAGGTGACATTCCCGCTTCTAGCTGTACTCGGCCATCACCTTGGTGGCAGTCGGCTGGCCGCAAGTCGCCCGAGGGAGGAACGCCGAGGGAGGAACGCCGAGCGCGGAGCGCCGAGATACAGCGGAATGTCACCTTGTGCGGCTAGAACCGCATGAAGGTGACCTTGCGCTTTACGCGCTGATGGCGCTGCCGGCGCTGCGAAGCCGTGCGAGCCGACCGCGGCGCGTCAGGCGCCTACCGGGTCACGGTTGCCGGCGTCGGGGTCCGCACTGCCGCTGGGCAGCTGGCGGCGCAGGGCGAGGGCCAGCCAGGCTCCGGCGACCAAGCCGAGGAGACCGCCGGCCAGGTGCAGGGTGTGCAACGCGGCCGGAACCGAGATGAGAACGCCGGAGACGGCGACGAGCACCGCCGCGGCCCGGGGCAGGGCCCGGGAACGCCAGATGGCGACGGTGAACAGAATCACGCCGATCGGCGCCAGCACGGCCGGGTACAGCATCGCGCCGCGCGGCCAGACGAAGAAGCTGTCCGCGATGTCCATCGCACCGGAGTTGCCAGACCGATAGGCGTGGCCGAGCGCCGGCACGGCGTAGTTGATCACACCGAGGGCGGCCAGTGTGATACCCGCGCCCAGCAGCGTGCAGACCAGGGCGGCGGTCACCGTGCGGCGACCGGCATCCGGCCTCGGCGCGAGGTGGGCGAACAGGGCCAGCGCCCAGAACGGCGTGAGCAGGGTCGGTACGACGCTGCCGACCAGTTCGCCGACGAAGAACCCGGGCGATGCGACGGTCGCGGCCTCGGCGCCCTGCGGAATGCCGTAGCCGATGCTGTCGAACGTGCCCAGGTTCCCGGCGATTTTGAGCAGGTTGCCCAAGGGCAGGAAGAGGATGCCGGCCCGGATCAGGCCACGGGTGTCGAGAGGTTCGAACGTGCTCGTGGTCACGACTGGCCGTCCGTTCTCGAAAGTCACCTGGATGACGTGGTTGAAGACCGAGGGCAGGTAAGACTGTCTACCCTGGACTCTTTGGGAGGCCGGCGCCGACCAGGGACTGGGGAGTGACGAGGTCGGCGAGGTCGTCCTCGGAGAGGTGTTCGGTGCCGGCGGGGCGCAGCGGCAGCACCAGGTAGCGACTCTCGGCAGTGGAGTCCCACACTCGGATTCGCACCGAGGGGTCGAGGGCCACGCCGAACTCGGCCAGGACGGCGCGCGGTTCGCGGACGGCGCGGGCGCGGTAGGAGTTGCTGCGGTACCACGAAGGTGGCGGGCCGAGCAGCGGCACCGGGTAGCAGGAACACAGTGTGCAGACGACGAGATTGTGCATCTCGGTGGTGTTCTCCACCACGACCAGCCGCAGCCGGCCAAGTTCCCGGTTCATGGTGCCGCGCAGGTCGTGCCCGAACTCGCGGAGCACGGCCGGGGCGTCGGCCAGCAGCCGGCCCCGGAACTCGTCATCCACCCAGGCACGGGCCACGTACCGGGCGCCGTTGTGCGCGCCCATCTCCCGGCTGAACAGCTCCAGCAGGCCGTCGACCTGCTCGGTGGTGATCGCACCGCGCCCGACGAGAAGCCGCTCGAGGGCACCGACGCGGCGGTTCATCGGCGCGGTCGGACTGTGGTGGACGTGCGTCATGCCGGCTCCAGATAGCTTTCCAGCAGCTCGAGGAAGACTTCGTGGTCGCCGGCCTGTTCGCCCCAGAGGTCGCGGGCGCGGAACCGGACGCTGTACGTCTCGGGGCCATGCTGCGAGTCGACGACGCCGGTGCGGCCGCGGGCGTAGACCGGCAGCCGGAGGTAGCCGGGGGTGGCCTGCAGCCGGGTGCGCACGGACTGACCGGGGGCGAACGTCACGTCTCGTCCATCGCGGCCAGCACCGAGTCACGCTCGTCCGCGGAGATCAGGCCCTTCTCCACGCACAGCCGTTCCAGCGCGTCGGCCCACCGCTCGTAGTAGGAGGCGCCCAGGTACGTGGTCGGGTCCATGCGCTCGATCGCGTGCCGGAACTCCTCTGGGCCAAACGCGCCGCTGTAGATCAGCGCACGGACGATGCCGAACACGCGGGCCTCCCAGGCCGCGTGGAACGGCGCGCTGTCACCGAGTTCGGCGACCGGACCGAAGCCGTGCATGCCCCCGACGTCATGGACGTAGCTCACGATCTTGGATACTACCGGCGGTAAGGGCCGGCGCCCCGCGATCGGAGCACCGGCCCGAGTCGGGCTCGACCTACCATTCAGAAGAGACGATCACCGTGAACCGCGCGCCGAACGGGTCGACGCACTGTGCGAGTGGGCCGTGCGGGGTGATCTTCGGGCCGAAGGCGATCGTTCCGCCGAGCTCGACCACCTTGACCGCGGTCGCCTCGGTGTCCTCGACCCAGAAGTAGACGCCCCATTGCGACGGGAACTCGGCCGGGAGATAGGGCATCTGGTGCCGCCCGCCGACCGGCTCGTTGCCCAGCCGCATGATCGCCACGCTGTGGTCGATCTCGAAGAACTCGTACGGGAACAGGTTGCCGTAGAACTGCTCGGCAACTTTCCCGTCCCGGACCACCAGCTCGTGCCAGCAGCTGGCGCCGATCTCGTTGACCAGCTCGTAGCCGGGGAGCGTGCCGGGCTGCCGCAGGCACACGGTGGCGCCGCACGGATCGGTGATGACCGCGACCCGCCCGCCGTCGACGTAGCCCTTGGGGCCCTTCACCAGGGTCCCGTCCAGCGCCTGCACCGCGGCGACCGCCTCGTCCAGGTCGGCCACGCCGAGGTAGGTGTTCCAGGCCGGCGGCTGCTGCGATCCCGGCGGGATCGCGTACAGGCCGGCGACCTTGCGGCCGTCCTTCAGGCAGTAGCTGTAGTGCGTGCGGCCGACCTCGACGGTGTCGAACTTCCAGCCGAGCAGGTCGCCGTAGAAGTCCTGCGCCGCCTCGACATTCGGCACCGCGAGGTCCACCCAGCTGGCAAGGCCAGGTGGGTACTCCGTGCGCTCCGGCATGGTGATGCTCCTTTCTGCTGTGGTGAGTCAAACCGCCGCGAGCACGACGGCAGTGCCGTTGATGACGAAGGCGATGCCGGCGAAGGCGGTCCGCAGGAAGTGCCAGTTGCTCCAGAGCCGCCGCGGGTCGCCCCAGTCGTCCGGCACGTTCTCCGGGTCGATGGCGAGCATCCGCTTGTTGATCGGAACGTTGCCGAACTGCGAGACCAGCTGTACACCCACCAGGGACGCGAACGCCACGAAGAACAACGCCTTGTGCGCCGCCGAGTCGGACAGGATGCCGAGCAGCAGGTCGCTGATCGTGGCGATGTTGACCACGATCGGCATGATCGGGTGGTAATGCTCGCCGATCATGTTGTTGGCTTCGATATAGCTGCCCGGCCGCATGGCGAAGAACGCCGGCATCATGGCGATCGCCACGTCGAAGAACACACCGGCCAGCAGGCCGCTGACCAGCATCGCGGTCACGTTGAGCACCGTCAGCACAATTGGCCTCCTCTTGGCCGCTACCGAAATCTCTTCAGAATCCGCCGTCGACCGGGATGTTCGCCCCGGTCACGTAACGGGACAGGTCGCTGGCGAGGAACAGCACGACGCCCGCCACGTCGTCCACGTGGCCGAGCCGGCGCAGCGGGACGACCGGCGCGTAGTGCGTGCGCAGCGCCTCGTACTTCTCCTCGTCGTCATCGGTCTCCACCGGGCCGGGCGACACCACGTTCACCCGGATGCCACGCGGGCCGAGCTCCTTGACCATCGTCCGGGTCAGGCCGACCAGTCCGGCCTTGGCCGCGGTGTAGTGCGCGCGCAGCGGCATGCCGAGGAACGCCGCCGCCGAGCCGATGTTGATCACCGAGGTGCCCTCGCCGAGCAGCGGCAACGCCCGCTGGCTCACCAGGAACGCCGAGGTGAGGTTGTTGGCGATCATGCGATGCCACTCGTCAAGTGGCAGCTTGTCGGCCGGCACGAAGCTGATCACTCCGGCGTTGTTGACCACCGCGTCCAGCGAGCCGAGCCGGATGCGGCACTCCTCCACCAGGCGGTCCACATCGGACGGATCGGTGACGTCGGCCTGGATCAGGTGGTGGTCGCCGCCGGTCTCCTTGAGTTCGCGCGCCAACGCGTCGGCCGCGTCGCCGTCCTGCCGGTAGGCCACCGCGACGTTGACGCCGGCACCGGCAAGGGCGAGCGCGATGCCCCGGCCGATTCCCTTGGTACCACCGGTTATCAGCGCGTTCTTCCCGGTGAGCTTGAGGTCCATGTCAGAGTTCTCCCTGGTTTGGCGTGTCGCCGGCAATCAGCGCGGCCGGCATTCGAGCAGCGCCCAGTTGCCCGGCCTGGGGTCATTGGCCAGCTCGAAGCCCGCGCCGGTGAGCAGCCGGCGCCAATCGGACAGGGCACGTTCCTTGCCGCCGAACCGGAGCAGCATCTCGATGTCGAGGGTCTTGCCGTGGTCGTAGTCGTTCGGGCCGGACAGCACGAACTCGCCGAGCAGCAGCCGGGCGTCCACGTTGTCCCCGATGGCCTCGCGGACCCGGCCGAGGATGCGGCCGGCCTTCTCGTCACTCCAGTCGTGCAGCACGGCCTTGATCGAGTAGGCGTCGAAGCCGCGGGGCAGCTCGCCGAAGAAGTCGCCGGGTGTGACGGTCAGCCGGTCGGCGACGTCCGCGGCCAGCGCCGCCCGGGCGCCCGCGCACACCTCGGGCAGGTCGACCAGGGTGCCCTTGAGGTGCGGGTTGCGGCGCAGGATCTCGCTGAGGTAGAAACCGTGGCCGCCGCCGATGTCCGCGATCGAGTTGTAGGCGGAGAAGTCGGCCTGGGCCAACAAGATCTGGGTGGACAGGTTGCTCATCCGGGTCATCGCCCGGTTGAACCGCTCCGCGGCCTCCGGTTCGCCGTCCAGGTGCTCGAAGAACGACCGGCCGAAGACCTGGTCGAAACTCGGCTGCCCGGTCCGGGCGCTGTACACGATCTCGCCGATCGGCTTGGTGACGATCTCGTGGCCGTTGAACAGAATCAGGTCACGCTGGCTGTAGGGCACGTCGGTGCGCAGTGCCTCGGCCATCGGGGTGAGCGCGAACCGTCCGTCCGGCTCCTCGTGGAACACACCCACCGCCGAGGACACCCGCAGCAGCCGGTACAGCGCGTCGGGATTGGCGTTCACGGCCGCGGCGAGGTCGGCCACCGAGCGCGGCCCGCCGACAAGCTGGTCGGCAACATTGAGCTCGGCCAGCGCGTAGATCACCTGGGAGATGCGCTTGCCCTCGATGAACCGCAACAGCCGAACCCACGGCGGGAAGCCCGGGGTGTCGGGTGACGCGGCCGCGTTGCCCGGCGACGTGCTCATCTGCTCAGCTCCTCGTGTTTCCTTGTGAATAAACAGTTTCTGGTCGGTCAGAGCAGAGTGCCCACGGCAGTCACGTTGGCCACCAATGCGACGACCGCGAACGCGGCTCGCACGCTGTTCCAGTTCCGCCATTTCACCCGCGGATCCAGCTCGGCCCAGTTCTCCGGCAGGTTGTCGGGGTCCAGCGTGGCGACCCACTTGTTGATCGGGTAGTTCTTCGTCAGCGACACCATCACCGAGCTGATCAGGAACAGCCCGGCCACCCCGCAGAGGATCCGGGCGGCGGTGGTCGGCGCGACGAAAAACAGCACGACGTCCAGCACGAACCCGCCGGCCAGGTTGATCGGCATGAACGGGTCGAACCGGGTCGTCAGGAACTGGTGCACCGGGATGTAACGGTCAACCGGCAAGACGAACTGCAACGGCGCGCCGCCGAGCACGGCGATCATCAGCCCACCCGCCGCGAAGCCGCTGGCAATCAGCACCAACGGCAGCAAGACCTGTACCACGTCGCTCCTCCTTAGTCGTTGGCGGACTCAGGCTCGCCTCGGGTGTTGGGAGGTGGATCGAAAGCCGCTCGAAATGGTCACCGCTGCCCCGCTGTCCACGTGCCGCGCACCGACCCTTCCACACGGCGCCGAGTCCTTCGAACCTTTCTCGAGCGGGCTTAGACGGTCCGCGCCCAGCCTTTTCCTGCTCCCACTTCATGAGCGCATGTCGGCAGAAAGGAAGCAGCGGTGAATCGCACCCTCATCGTCGCGCGAATGGATCCCACGGACGCCGACCAGGTCGCGCAGCTGTTCCGAGAATCCGACAACACCGAGCTGCCGCACCTGGTGGGTGTGACCCGCCGGACCCTGTTCCGCTACCAGGGCCTCTATTTCCACCTCGTCGAGGCCGAGCGACCGATCGGCGGCAACCTGGCGAACGTGCGCGAGAACCCGCTGTACGTCGACCTGAGCAAGCGGCTCGACGAGTTCATCAAGCCCTACGACCCGGAGACGTGGCGCGGGCCGCAGGACGCCATGGCGACCGGTTTCTACTCCTGGCAGGCCGCCTGACCGCCCAGGCCCCATTTCGGCTCGAGAGGAGCTCTCCATGTCAACCCAGAAGATCAGCAAGGTCGCGAAGGCCGACGTGCTGTCGAACACGCGCCGCGGCGGCGACATCCGGGTCGTGCTCGGTCCCAAGAACGCCGGCGCGACCACCGGTTTCCTCGGCACCCTCACCCTGGTTCCCGGCGAGTTCGTCAGCGAGCACTACCACCCGTACTCCGAGGAGTTCCTCTACGTGGTGAGCGGCACGATGACGGTCCGGGTCGACGGTGAGCCGATCGAGCTCTCCGCCGGCGAGGGCGTGCTGGTGCCCAAGAACGTCCGGCACCGGGTGGAGAACGACACCGACCAGCCGGCCGAATGCGTGTTCCACCTCTGCCCGCTGGCTCCCAAGCCCGAGCTCGGCCACGTCGACACCGAGGAGCTGGTGAACCCGGACGCCCCGCACATGTCGGTCGGGGGTAACCAGTGACCAAGCGGCGCACGGTGATCAGCGGCCTCGGGGTGGTTGCCCCTGGCGGCATCGGCGCGAAGGCGTTCTGGGAGCTGCTCATGGCGGGCAGGACCGCCACCCGGGCGGTGTCCTGCTTCGATGCGACCGCCTTCCGATCCAGGATCGCCGCCGAGGTCGACTTCGATCCGGCGGCCGAAGGCCTTACCCCCCAAGAGATCCGGCGGATGGACCGGGCCGCGCAGTTCGCCGTGGTGTGCGCACGCGAGGCGATGGCGGACAGCGGCCTCGAGCTCGACGTGGTGGCGCCGGAACGGGTCGGGGTGAGCATCGGCAGCGCGGTCGGCGGCACGATCGGGCTGGAGACCGAGTACGTGGTGGTCTCCAACGGCGGCCAGCAGTGGGTCGTCGACCACGGCTACGGCGTCCCCCAGCTCTACAGCTACCTGGTGCCCAGCACGTTCGCCGCCGAGGTGGCCTGGCAGTACGGCGCCGAGGGCCCGGTCACCACCGTGTCCACCGGCTGCACCTCCGGTCTGGACGCGGTGGGGTACGCCGCCGGGCTGATCGAGGAGGGCACCGCCGACGTCATGCTGGCCGGCGCCACCGATGCGCCGATCTCCCCGATCACCCTGGCCAGCTTCGACGCGATCAAGGCGACCTCGCCGAACAACGCCGATCCTGAGCACGCCTCCCGGCCCTTCGACCTGAACCGGGACGGGTTCGTGATGGGCGAGGGCGCCGCGGTGTTCGTGCTCGAGGAGTACGAACACGCCCGCCGGCGCGGGGCGCAGATCTACGCCGAGATCGTCGGCTACGGCAACCACAGCAACGCCTTCCACATGACCGGGCTCAAGCCCGACGGCCGGGAGATGGCCGAGGCGATCACCGGGGCCATGCGGGAGGCGCGGATCGGCCCGGACGACATCGACTACATCAACGCGCACGGGTCCGGCACCAAGCAGAACGACCGGCACGAGACCGCCGCGTTCAAGCGCAGCCTCGGCGACCGGGCCTACCGGGTGCCGGTGAGCTCCATCAAGTCCATGGTCGGCCACTCGCTCGGCGCGATCGGCTCGATCGAGATCGCGGCCTGCGCGCTGGCACTGACCCATCAGGCGGTGCCGCCGACCGCGAACCTGCACACCCCGGACCCGACCTGCGACTTGGACTACACGCCGCTGGTCGCCCGGGACGCCAAGCTCGACGTCGTGCTGTCGGTTGGCAGCGGGTTCGGCGGGTTCCAGACGGCCATGCTGCTGGCCAGGCCGGGGAGGTAGGGACATGAACGCGGTAGTGACCGGGCTCGGCGTGGTCAGCCCGACCGGCATCGGGGTGGCCGACCATTGGGCCAACACGCTGTCGGGTACCAGCGGGATCGACGTGATCACGCGGTTCGACGCAGCCACGTACCCGGCCACGCTGGCCGGCGAGGTGCGGTCGTTCAACGCGAGGGACCACGTATCCGGCCGGATGATCGTGGCGACCGACCGGTGGACGCAGATGGCGCTGGCGGCGACCGAGGAGGCGCTGCGCGACGCGGGCGCGTTCCCGATCGAGGACAGCGGGCTCGACGAGTACGAGATGGCCGTGGTGACCGCGAGTTCCAGCGCGGGCAACGAGTTCGGCCAGGGCGAGCTCGGGGCGCTGTGGAGCAAGCACCCGCAGTACGTCACGGCGTACCAGTCGATCGCGTGGTTCTACGCGGCGACCACCGGGCAGATCTCCATCAAGTACGGCATGCGTGGTTCCTGCGGCGTGATCGCCAGCGAGCAGGCGGGTGGCCTGGACGCCATCGCCCAGGCCCGCCGGGTGCTGCGCGGCCGGGCCCGGCTGGTGGTCAGCGGTGGCACCGAGGCGCCGCTGTCCCCGTACGCCGTGGTGTGCCAGCAGTCCAACGGGATGCTGAGCCACTCGGCCGACCCGGCCACCGCCTACCTGCCGTTCGACGCCGGCGCCAACGGCTACGTGCCCGGCGAGGGCGGCGCGATCCTGATCGTCGAGGACGAGGACAGCGCCCAGGCCCGCGGAGTGTCCGCGATATACGGACGCGTGGCCGGGTACGCCGCCACCTTCGACCCCCGACCGGGCTCCGGCCGGGAGCCGACGCTGCGCCGCGCCGCGGAGCTCGCCATCGCCGAGGCCGGACTGTCCACGACAGACATCGATGTGGTGTTCGCCGACGCGTTCGGGGTGCCCGAGCTCGACCGGATCGAGGCGGAGGCCATCTCCACCCTGTTCGGCCCGCGCGGCGTCCCGGTCACCGCGCCGAAGACGCTGACCGGCCGGCTCTACGCCGGCGGCGCCGCACTGGACCTGGTCACGGCACTGCTATCGATCAGGGAGGGCGTGATCCCGCCGACCTTCGGCGTGACCGCTCGCCCTGAGCTCGAGCTGGACCTGGTGGTGAACACCCCGCGGGAGACCACGGTGCGCACCGCTCTGGTGCTCGCCCGCGGCTACGGCGGGTTCAACTCGGCGGTCGTTCTGACCGCTGCATGACGACGATTTCTACCGACTGGCAAGGAGATCCGGTGACCATCCGACTGGACGGCAAGAAGGTGCTGCTCACCGGCGGCACCCGGGGAATCGGCCGAGGCCTCGCGCTGGCGATCGCCGGCGCGGGCGCACAGCTGATCACCTGTGGCCGCACTGACAGCGAGGCGGCCCAGAGCCTCGCCCGGGAGCTGAAGGAACTCGGCGGCGAGCACCACGTCGTGTCCGCCGACATCAGCACCAAGCAGGGCATCGACGGGTTGATCGAGGAGTGCGCGGCGCGGGTCGGCACGCTGGACGTGATCGTCAGCAACGCCGGCGCGATCACCCACGTACCGTTCGACAAGCTGCCCCTTGACGACTGGCACCGGATCATCAACACCAACCTGACCGCGGCCTACCTGCTGGTCCAGGGCGCCCTGCCGCTGCTGAGCGAGGGTGCGTCCGTGATCAACATCGGCTCCCGGTCGGCCATGGTCGGCGTCCCGCTGCGCGCGCACTACACCGCGTCGAAGGCCGGCCTGGTCGGGCTGACCCGGTCACTGGCCAAGGAACTGGGGCCGGACCGGAAGATCCGGGTCAACATCGTCGCGCCGGGCGTCATCGAGCCAGAGAACGAGCCGCTGCCCGAGGCGGTGGTGGCCAAGTACACCAAGCTCACCGCGCTCGGCCGGCTCGGCCGCCCGCACGAGATCGCCGGCGCCGTGCTGTTCCTCGCCAGCGACCTGTCCAGCTACGTCACCGGCGAGACCATCAACGTGGACGGAGGCATCTGATGACCGCCTACCATGCTTTCCGCGTCACCCTGCGGATGCAGGTGCGCCCGGGCCAGGGCGCCGAGTTCGAGCAGGCCTGGCACGACGGCGCGGGCGTGATCACCAGCCAGCCGGCCAACCTCGGCCAGTGGCTGTCCAGGAGCGCCGACGAGGACAACGTCTACTACATCGTCAGCGACTGGGTGGACGAGCCGCGGTTCCGGGAGTACGAGCTGAGCCAGGAGCACCTGGACCACCGGGTCAAGCTGCACCCGTTCCGTGAGTCCGGCTCGATGACCACGATGCACGTGCTCTACGAGATGGCCCCGGAGGGGGCGAGGTCATGACCGCGGGCCAAGGCCGGGTGCGGGTGATGATCTTCGCCTCCGCGCCGGACGCGGACCCGGAGGGGGTGGCCGAGGCCTACCACCGGATCAGCGCCAACCTGGCCGGCACCCCCGGCCTGCTCGGCAACGAGCTGATGCGCTCGGTGTTCCAGCCAAGCGGATACGTCGTGATGAGCGAGTGGGAGAGCCTGGATGCCTTCCGCGAGTGGGAGAACGGCCCGAACCACCGGGACACCACCGCCCCGCTGCGGGCCTACCAGGACGGGCGGCCGGCCGGGCCGTTCGGAATCTACGAAGTCGCCGCGAGCTACTGAGAGGGAAGTGTCTGATGCCGTACGCCGCGATCACCTATGACGTGAAACCGGGCCACGAGGACGAGATCGCCGAGTTGTTCGCCGGCTTCCAGCGGGCGGACACGCCCGTCCTGCGCAACGAGGCCGGCGAGGAGGTCGGCCGGCTGGTCGGCACCGCCGTGTTCATCAGGGGCGGCACGCTCGTCCGGTTCATCCACTACGAGGGCGACTTCATCGCCGTGGCCAAGCACATGGGTCAGCAGAAGGGCGTGCACCTGATCGAGGACAAGCTGCAGCCGCTGCTGGCCGAGCCGAGGGACACCTCGACACCGGAGAAGTTCCGGGAGCACTTCGCGAAGAGCCTGATGCGCTGCATCTCGCAGCTGTCCACCGAGCCGCAGGCGCCGGCAGCCTGAGCCACGAGCTTGGAAAGCAAACGTCACATTGCTTTCCACCAACCAGACATCGGAGAGCACCATGACCGCCACAGGGTTCGGGCCGTACGCCCGCCCGCTGGATGCCATCAGCCTGGCCGACACCGACCAGGTCGGCCGCAAGGCAGCCGTGCTCGGCGAGCTCAGCGCGGCGGGTTTCCCTGTGCCGCAAGGCTTCTCGTTGACCGCGGACGCCCTCGCCGAGACGCTGGCCGGGGCGTGCGGGGCGGATGTCGCCGAGATTCCGTTGCCGGACAAGGTATCGGCGGGGCTCTCCGAGATCGCGGGGGTGCTCGGTGACACACCGGTCGCGGTGCGCTCCTCCGGTGTGGCCGAGGACCTCGAGGGCATGTCGTTCGCCGGCCAGTACGAGTCGATCCTCAACGTCGTCGGTGCGGAGAACCTGGTCGCCGCGGTGCGCGCGTGCTGGGCGTCCGCATTCTCCGCCCGGGTCTCCACCTATCAGGGCAGCGGCGAGGACGAACCGGCCGGGCAGGGCCGGATGTCGGTGCTCATCCAGCGGATGGTCCCGGCCGACGCGGCCGGGGTGGCGTTCAGCGCCAACCCGGTCACCGGCAACCGGAGCGAGGTGCTGGTGAGTGCCGTGCGCGGGCTCGGCGACCGGCTCGTCTCCGGCAACGCCACGCCGGACGAGTGGGTGGTCCGAGACGGCGGGGCCGAGCGCGGCTCCGGCGCCGAGGACGCGATCACCGCCGGGCAGGCTGTCGCGGTGGCCGAACTCGCGGCCAAGATCGAGGCACATTTCGGCGTACCGCAGGACATCGAGTGGGCCATCGCCGATGGGGCAATCTGGCTGCTGCAGGCGCGGCCGATCACCGCGCTGCCGGACGAGCAGGCGGCGATCGCCGTGGAGGTGCCGCCCGGCTTCTGGAGCCGGTCGAACTACTCGCCGCGGCCGATGTCGCCGCTGCTGCGCTCGGTCGCCCTGCCGCTGTGGAACACGATCACCGCGCACCTGTTCGTGTTCGGCATCGGGGACCGGATCGAGTTCTGCGAGGTCGGCGGCTGGCTGTACTCCCGGTTCAAGGTCCTGCAGGGCCCGCAGGCGATCATGGAGCGGCTCGGCGAGGCCATGGCCGCGGTCGCCCGCGACGACGTGGCCGCGGTGCTGCGGAACTGGTTCACCGAGTGGCAGCCGGCGCTCACCGCGCGCCAGGCGGAGCTGCGCGACACCGTGGATCCGGCCGCGCTCTCCGACGACGACCTGCTGGCCAACCTCGCCGACGTGCTGGCGGTCTGGGGCCAGGCCTGGGAGTACCACTACCGGATCGGCGGTGCCGGCACGCTCATCCTCGGCGAGCTGGGGGTGGCCTGCCGGGAGTTGCTCGGCTGGGACGCGCCGGAGACCTTCCAACTGCTGACCGGCCTGCCGGGCAAGACCACCGAGCCCGCGTACCGACTCGCGGAGCTGGTCGGACTGGCCAGGGAACGGCCGTGGGTGGTCGACCTGCTGGCCACCGCCGACGAGGCCGCCGCCAGGGCGCTGGAGAACGTGGACCGAGCCTTCGCCCACGCGTTCGACGCCTACCAGCGCGAGTTCGGGCACCGGCTGCTCGGCCTGGACTTCACCGAGCAGACGATGGCCGAGCAGCCCGTGCTCGTGCTCAAGCTCATTGCCGGCCAGCTCGACCGCGACTTCGACCCGACCGCCGACGCCGCCGCGCTGGTCGCCGAGCGGCGCGCGCTGGAGGACGCGGCCCGCCTGGCGCTGGCGCAGGGACCGAACGCCGACCGGGACCGCTTCGAGCGGCTGCTGGGCCGGGCGCAGTGGGCGTACCCGGCCCGCGACGACAGCCAGTACTTCGCCCAGGTCGGGGCGGCACTGGTCCGGCGTACCGTGCTCGAGATCGGTTCCCGGCTCGCCGGGCGCGGCCAACTGGCCGCCGGCACCGACGTGTTCCTCCTCGAGCACGACGAGATCGTCGCGGCGTTGCGGGACGGGTCGGACCGCCGGGACCTGGTCGGCCGCCGGCGCGCCGAGCAGACCTGGGCGCAGGCCAACCGCGGGCCGGCCAGCTACGGCGAGGCCCCGCCGCCGCCGAGCCCCGGCCAGTGGATGTCCCAGCTGCCCCCGGCCGCCCAGGCGCTCATCGGGGCCGGCATGTGGGCGTGGCGCGAGGTGACCAACGAGCGCGCCCAGAGCGGGGCGCACGGCCATTCCGACGGGACGGTGCGCGGTATCGCGGCGTCCCGCGGCACGTACACCGGTCCGGTGCGGGTGATCCTCAGCGAGGCTGAGTTCGACAAGCTCCAGCCCGGCGACGTGCTGGTCTGCCCGGAGACCACGGCGACCTGGTCGGTGCTGTTCCCCAGCGTCGGCGCGCTGGTCACCGACCACGGCGGGCTGCTGTCCCACCCCGCGATCATCGCTCGCGAGTACCGCGTGCCGGCGGTACTGGCCACCGAGGACGCCACCACCCGGTTGCGGGACGGCCAGATCGTCACCGTCGACGGCGCCGCCGGAACCGTGGAGATCGCGTCGATCTGAGCACGAGAACGAGAGGCGGTGGAGGCCACCCCGGCCACGATGTGTCACGCTGGTCGGCGACCGTCAACGTCACCCAAGGCGGGGTTGATGAGTGCCTGGACCGGCCGGCTCGCGCGGTGGTGGAACACCATCCCACCGTCCTTCGTGGACGTCGGGTTGGCCAGCCTCGTCGCCGCCGTCGTGGACATCGCGATCCACGTGGCGAACGAGCCCGGTGAGCGTTCACCCGACCTGGTCGCGTACCTGATCGGCGCCTCCGTCGGAGCGGTGCTGCTGGCCCGCCGGCAGCAGCCGCTGGCTGTGCTGCTCGTCTCCGGGGCACTGCTGCTCATCTACTACACCGCGGGCTATCCGGGCCTCGCGCCGACGCTGCCCCTCGCCGTCGCGCTCTACACCGCGGCCGCTTCCGGCTACCTGCGGTGGTCCCTGCTGGTTGCCGGGTTCTTCATGACCGCGGGTGTGATCGTCGGACTGGCCCGGCTCCGAGATCCGTTGCTGCCCCTGCTCACCGGCGCGATCCAGGACCTGGCCCTGCTCGGTGCCGTGATCATGCTCGGGGTGACGGTGCGCAGCCGGCGAATCCGGCTGGCCGAGGCGCGCGACCGGCTGGCCGAGGTCCAGCGGCAACGCGATCTGGAGTCGGCCCGGCGGGTGGCCGAGGAGCGTCTGCGGATCGCCCGGGACGTGCATGACATCGTCGGCCACTCGATCGCCGCGGTCACCCTGCAGGCCGGGCTCGCCCGCGACCTGTTCGACGAGCGGCCGGCGGAGGCGCGCGACGCGCTGGACGTGGTCGTGCGCACGGTACGCAACGCCATGTCGGATCTGAAGGTCACCGTCGGCGTGCTGCGCTCCGGCAAGTCCGGCGCCGACGACTGGATGCCGACGCCCGGACTGTCCGATGTAGACGAACTGGTCGAGCTCGCCGGGCAGCTGGGCGTGCCGGCGACCCTGTCCCGGTCGGGTGCCCGGCGCCCGCTGCCCGGGGTCGTCGAGCTGTGCGCGTACCGGATCGTCCAGGAGTCGCTCACGAACGTGGTCAAGCACGCGGATGCGACGTCGGTCGCGGTCGCGATCCACTACGGGACCGCCGAGCTCACCATCGAGGTGACCGACGACGGGCACGGCCCGAAACCCGGAAGCGACGGGTCTGTCGGGTACGGCATGGTGGGAATGACCGAACGCGCGGCGGCGCTCGGTGGGCGGCTCGAGGTCGGGCCCGGGCATGCCGGAGGATTTCGGGTGTGCGCAAGGATTCCGGTGGAGGCGATGTGACCGAGCGCATTCGGGTGGTGATCGCGGACGATCAGCCGCTGATTCGGGCGGGGCTGCGGCCGCTGCTGGACCGGGCCGCGGACATCGAGGTGGTTGGCGAGGCCGTCAACGGCGCCGAGGCGGTACGGCTGGCCCGCACCGAGCGTCCCGACGTCGTGCTGATGGACATCCGGATGCCGGTCATGGACGGGGTCGAGGCGACCCGGCGGATCGTCGCGGAGCTCCCGGACGTCCGGGTGGTCGTGCTGACCACATTCGAGCTCGAGGAGTACGTCTTCGAATCGTTGCGGGCCGGGGCAAGCGGCTTCCTCGGCAAGGACGTGGAGCCGGACCGGCTGCGGGAGGCGGTCCGAGTGGTCGCCGCCGGGGAGGCGTTGCTCACGCCGAGCGTGACCCGCACACTGATCAGCCATTTCGTCGAGCAGGCGCCGGCGGCTCCGGCGGACACCGCGCGGCTGGAGGTGCTCACCGAGCGGGAACGGGATGTACTTTGCTTGGTGGCAAGGGGGTTGAGCAACGACGAGATCGGCAAGTCGTTGTTCATGAGCCCAGCCACCGCGCGCACACACATCGGCCGGACCATGCAGAAACTCGACCTGCACGACCGCGCGCAACTGGTGGTGCTGGCTTACCAGACGGGGTTGGTCACCCGCGGGGAATGACCCCTTCGGGACGCTCGACGACCCGAAGCGGTCATTCGCCGCCCCCAGGTGGCCAGGGCGGTCGACGTGACACGTCGAAGCGGGCCGACGGCTATCCCAACTGAAAGGAAAGCCTGGGATCTTCAAACCCGGCATCGGTGATGGGGCGGCAGGGCTCACGCATCACGAGCGCGGTGCCGTCAGCCCCGGTGAGATTTGCCGCGCCGACGCAGTCGTTGGGACTGTTGGCGGCAACAATGTCGAAATGGTCAGGTAGGACGCCAGGGGTGTGCAGAGTCCAGATGTCCGTCCCGTCTATCCCGCAGGTGTCCTGCCTGACCGCTGAGCCGTTGAAGAAGACGGCGGTCATGGTCATGCACAGGCCGCTTTTCTTGTTCACAATTTCGTAGATGGCGGGTCCGAACGGACTGGGAGGAACGACGAGTTCGAATCTCCACAGCTGGATGTCGGCGCTGTGGCAATCAAAAAAATCAAGAGCCGACCCGGGCCTCGTGGACGTGTTGAACGCGTCAACACACTTGAAATCTGAGCGGTTCCATTGCGGCAGGAACAACTCGTAATAAACGCCAGGGGTAGGCGTCGCCGCCTGCGCGGGCGCCGCCGCCACTCCCGCGCTGAGTCCTGCCGCCAGGGCAAGGGACAAGAGCAGGCGGCCTGTTCTGGGCATCCTCAAAACGTCTCCTTCCGAATTTCAGGCGAGAGCAGGAGCAAAGCGTCTCCCGCCAACGTGCCGAGCGTCAGCCTGACCATTGCCGGGCCCCGACAGGGAGTGGCAGAAAGGTCAAACTGCGGTACTTTCCTGCCATGTTCACCGTGGGTCTGCTGCTCCTCGACGACATTCGGGCGTTCGACTTCGCCGTCGCCGGCGAGGTGTGGGGGATGGACCGGTCGGACATGGGGCTGGAGCCGTTCGAGTTGCGCCGCTGCGGTTCGGCGGCGGTGCGGATGTTTCCGGGCGCGACCGTGGTTCCCACCCACGGCCTGGACGGCCTGCTGGAGGCCTCGCTGGTGATCGTGCCCGGGCGGGAGGAGTTCGCGCCGGTCCCGCCCGAGGTGGTGGCGGTGCTGCGGGCCGTGTACGCCGCCGGCACGCCGATCGCGGCACTGTGCTCGGCGGCGTTCGTGTTGGCCGAGGCGGGACTGCTCGACGGGCGCCGGGCGGTCACCCACTGGCAGTTCACCGACGACCTGGCCGCCCAGTACCCGGCGGTGGCGGTGTGCCCGTCGGCGCTGTTCATCGAAGACGGCGGGATCTGGACCGCGGCCGGGACCGCGGGCGGGGTGGACCTGTGCCTGGAACTGGTCCGGCATTTCCAGGGCGCGGCGACCGCGAACGTGATCGCCCGAGACATGGTCACCGCCCCCCACCGGGTTGGCGACCAAGCCCAGTTCATCCACCGCCCCCTGGCCACCTCCCCATCCGGGATCTCCGGCACCCTGCAATGGGCCCAACAGCACCTGCACCGGCCGCTGACCGTGGCCGACCTGGCCCGGCACGCCCGCACCACACCACGAACCTTCGCCCGGCACTTCACCGCCACCACCGGCACGACCCCGGCCCAGTGGCTGACCGCCCAGCGGATCACCGAAACCCGCCGATTACTGGAAACCACCGGCCTCAGCATCGACCAGATCGCCAGCCGCTGCGGTTTCAGCACCGCCACCATGCTGCGGCGCCACTTCGCCAGGCAGGTCGGCACCACTCCGACGAGCTACCGGCAGGCCTTCAGCCGGTGACCGGGACTGTCGCGCTCACGCAGTGGGTCAACCGGGGTCGACGGCCGGGTCGATGCGGACGCAGCAGCGCCCGGGCGCGGGGTCGAGGCGGGCGGTCAGCCCGGTCGCGGCGAGCCCGTCGAGCAGGCCGTTGAGCAGACTCAGGTTCATGCCGCACACCAGATCGGTGTGTTGGCGGGCCAGGCTGTGGAAGGGGCAGTTGCCCAGCACGATGTCGCGGTCGACGGTTCGCGGCTCGAAGCCGAGCGTTTCCAACGCGTGCAGGGCGGCGGTGTGGCTGTCCCGGTCGGGATCGTCGGTGCGGGTTTGGCGGCCGACCGTCGTGCCGAGTTCGCCGGCGCGCCGGTCGAGCACGGCTTGGGGGGACTGCCCGGAGGTACCGGCCTCGTGGACGGCGCCGGCCAGCAGGTGTGCCGCCAACTCGTAGCTGCGCTCGGGCAGCGAGACCGTGACCTGCCGCGGGGAGCGCCGGTACAACTTCGACGGCCGCCCGGCGCCGGGGCCGCTGCGGCCGGTGCGCCGCTCGTAGACGACTTCCATCAACCCTTCGGTCACCAACTTGTCGAGGTGAAACGCAACCGTGTTGCGCGGCAACCGCATCGCGTCGGCCGCGTCGTCCCGGCTCACCGGCGCGGGTTGACGGCCCACGTAGTCGTAGAGCCGGCGACGGGTCGGCTCGTCGAGCGCGGCGATGGCGGAGACCCGGTCCGCGCGGGGCCGGTCGGCCTGACCCATTCTAAAACCAACTCCTGTTGACGAAATCCACCTGAAGCGTTCTAATAACAGGATACGTTGTCGTTAGAAGGAGCGGTCGTGACAACCCAGATGTCCACCTCCCAAGCCACTCGGCCCGCACTGCGGACCGACCCCGCCTACCAGGCATTCTTGCTGTTGCGGACGGTGTTCACCGTCGCACCCGTGCTGTTCGGGCTCGACAAGTTCACCAACCTGCTCGTCGACTGGCCGCAGTACCTGGCCCCGTGGGTCGACCGGCTCGTGCCCGGCACGGCCCAACAAGCGATGTATGCCGTGGGTGTGATCGAGATCGTGGCCGGACTCGCCGTCGCGGTGATCCCTCGATGGGGCGCGCTGATCGTCGCCGCCTGGCTGGCCGGGATCATCCTCAACCTGCTGACCATCCCCGGCTACTACGACGTCGCGCTGCGCGACTTCGGACTGCTCGTCGCCGCCGCCGCGTTGGCCCGGCTGGCGGTGCGCTACTCGCCGGCACGCCCCGGACGGTCCGCCTGACGCCGCCTCAGAGGTCGGCCAGCACGGACACCGGGGACTCCATGGCGTCGGCGACGAAGCGAAGGAATCCGGCCGAGGTCTCGCCGTCGCAGACGCGGTGGTCGAAGACCAGGGACAGCTGGGTGATGCTGCGTGCCACGATGGCGCCGTCGACGACCCAAGGCCGCGCCATGATGCGGCCCATGCCCAGGATGGCCACCTCGGGGTGGTTGATGATGGCGGCGCTTCCGTCGACACCGAAGCGGCCGTAGTTGTTGAGGGTGAACGAGCCGCAGCCCAGCTCGGCGGCGGTGGCGGAGCCGTCCCGGGCCGCGGTGGTGACCCGGCGGATCTCCCCGTCGAGGACGCGGGCCGTCATCAGCTCGGCGTTGCGCACGGCGGGGACGGTGAGGCCGCGGTCGGTCTGGGTGGCGATACCGAGGTTGACACCCGCAAGGTGCAGGATCTGCTCGGACTCGGTGTCCACTCGAGCGTTCAGCGCCGGGAAGCGGGCGAGACCGGCCAGCACGAAGCGCGCGACGAGGGCGAGCAGGCCCGGGCCGTCGCCGGCGGTGTTCAGCTCGGCGCGGAGCCGCAGGAGCGCGGTGGCGTCCACGTCCGCCCAGATCGTCGCCTCGGGGATCTCCCTGCGGCTGCGGGCGAGTGCGCCGGCGATGGCCTTGCGGGTGCCCTGCAACGGGATGCGCCGACCGATCGGGAGCCCGGTGCGCCCGTCGGTGCCGGTGGGCGTAGGCGGGCGAAGGTCCGGTGCGGGCGCGCGCTCGACGTCCGTGCGGGTGATGAGGCCGTCGGGACCGGTGCCCGGGACCGCCGCGAGGTCAAGGCCGCGATCGCGGGCCAGCTTGCGCACGATGGGGGACATGGCGCGGGGGCGCTCGGTCGGACCGCTGGCCGGCACCACCCTGGTGGGCCGCCGGCGGCGGCGACCGTGTCCGTTGCCGTTCACGGCCGTCGTGCCGTAGCCGACGAGCACGTTGCCGGAGCCGGCGCGCTCCTCCTCGAGGTAGGTCGCGGCCGCCGAGGGCAGCTCGGCGGTCACCGAGATCAGTGGGGCGCCGACCCGCACGGTCGTGCCCTCGTCGGCGTGCAACGCGGCGACGACTCCGCCGTACGGCGACGGAATCTCGACCAGGGCCTTCGCCGTCTCCACCTCGGCGACCGGCGCGTCGATGGCGATCGCGTCGCCGACCTTGACCAGCCAGTGCACCAGCTCGGCCTCGAGCAGACCCTCACCGAGGTCGGGCAGGACGAACACCTGGCTCGTCATCGCTGGTCCCATTGCAGTGCGTCGACGGCATCGAGGATCCGGTCCACCGACGGCAGATGGTGGTGCTCCAGCTTGGGTGGCGGGTACGGGATGTCGAACCCGGTCACCCGGCGGACCGGCGCCTCCAGATAGTGGAAGCACTGCTCGGTGATCCGAACGGCGATCTCCGAGGCGACCGACGCGAACCCCGCGGCCTCGGCCACCACGACCGCGCGGCCGGTCGCCCGGACCGCGGCGGTCACCGTGTCGTCGTCGAACGGGACGATGGACCGGATGTCGATCACGCCGAGGTCGTATCCCTCGGTCGCGGCGTGCTCCGCGGCGGCGAGGGCCACCGGGACGGACGGTCCGTAGGCGATCAGGGTGGCGTCCGCGCCCGGCCGGCGCACTTCGGCCCGGCCGATCGGGGGGACGGGATGCCCGGTGTCGACCTCCTCCCGGGCGAAGTACTGCTTCTTCGGCTCGAGGAAGATCACCGGGTCCGGGCTGTCGATGGCGTGCCGGAGCAGGCCGTAGGCGTCCTGGTTGGTCGCCGGAGCGACGACGGTCAGGCCGGGTGTCTGGGCGTAGTACGCCTCCGAGGAGTCGCAGTGGTGTTCGACGCCACCGATCCCGCCGGCGTAGGGCACCCGGACCACCACCGGCAGGCGGACCCTGCCCCGGGTGCGGTTCGCCATCTTGGCCAGGTGGCTCGCGATCTGCTCGAAAGCGGGGTAGGCGAACGCGTCGAACTGCATCTCGACCACCGGGCGGAAGCCGTTCATCGCCATGCCGATGGCCATGCCCACGATCCCGGCCTCGGCCAGCGGGGTGTCGAAACACCGCCGTGCGCCGAACATCTCGGTGAGCCCGTCGGTCACCCGGAACACCCCGCCGAGCGGGCCGACGTCCTCGCCGAACATCACCACCGTGTCATCCGCGGTCATCGCGTCCCGCAGCGCGGCGTTGATCGCGCCGGCCATGGTCATCTTGATCGCGGTCATCGCGTGGTCTCCTCGCGGAGCAGCGTCGCCTGAGCGGCGAGCTGGGGCGTCGGCCTCGCGTAGACGTACGCGAACAGCTCCGCCGGATCCAGGCGGACCTGGGTGGACAGTCCAGTGCGGACCTGCGCGGCGATCTCCTCGGCCGCGGCGGCGAGCTCGGCATCCCGTTCGGCGTCGAGCGCTCCGTGCGCCACGAGATAGTTTCGCAGCCGCAGCAACGGATCCCGGAGTCGCCACTGCGCGACCTCGTCCTCGCTGCGGTACCGGCCGGCATCGTCGGCGTTGGTGTGCGCGTCGATCCGGTAGGTGTCCGCCTCGACGAGCGTCGGGCCGCCACCGCCGGCGGCCCGGCGCACGGCCTCCCCCAGCACCGCGGTCAGCGCCGCGACATCGTTGCCGTCCACCCGGATCGCCGGCACGCCGTATCCGACTCCCTTGTGAGCCAAGGACGGCGCCGCGGTCTGCTGGGCGAGCGGAACCGAGATCGCGTACTTGTTGTTCTGCACCAGGAACACCACCGGTGCGGCGAAGACCGCCGCGAAGTTGAGCGCCTCGTGGAAGTCGCCCTCGCTGGTGGCACCGTCCCCGCACAGCGCCATGACCACGGTGTCCTCGCCCTTGAGCCGGGCGGCGTGCCCGACGCCGACGGCGTGTGGCAACTGGGTGGCCAGCGGCGTCGCCTGCGGGGCCACGTGGTGCACCGTCGGGTCGTACCCGCAGTGCCAGTCGCCACGCAGCAGCGTCAGCACCTCGACCGGGTCGACCCCGCGCTCGATGATCGCCACGGAGTCCCGGTAGGTCGGGAACAGCCAGTCCCCCGGCCGCAGCACCGCCGCGGCGGCGACCTGGCAGGCCTCCTGGCCGGTCGAGGACGGGTAGACCGCGAGTTGGCCCTGCCGGACCAGCGCGCCGGCCTGCTCGTTGAACCGGCGGCCGATGACCAGTGAGCGGTACCCCGCCAGCAGCTGCTCGGTGCCCGGCAGCTCGTACCGTTCGTGCGGGACCGCGATGCCGTCGGCGTCGATCAGCGTGATCGGCCGCTTCGCCGGTATCCCAAGCTTCATGTAGACCTCCGAACAGATCGTCGATGGGCCCGTTGGTGTCCGGGTCCAGACGGGGTGGAGATCGGGCGGCGCGGCTACGTCAGTTTTCGTACCCGGGGGTGACGGTGGGTGAGATCCCTACCGGAGTTCGCGTAGGCGGGCCGATCCCGTGGACGGATGGCAGTGCGGTCGCCGATCCGTAGGTTCGTGTTGGTCGCACGAACTACTGGAGGAGTCATGATCACCACCGCGCCGGGAATCGCGGACACACCGCCGCCGGAGAACGTCGCCAAGACAGGAGACCCGATGCTGAAGCGGGGCCCGCTGCTGATCGTCGCGCTCATCGCCGCGGTTGGTGCCGCCGTGATCTACCTGGCCGCGCTGCCCGCCGAGTTCCGCGTCTCGGTGATCTTCGGGATCGTGTTCGCCGTCCTGGGTCTGGCCCAGTTCGGCACCGCGGCGGCAGTGCTCGCCCGACCCACCAGGCGCCGGCTGTGGTACGCCGCCGGGGCCACGGGCCCGGTCCTCCTACTCTGGGTGCTGGCCCGGATGACCGGGCTGTTCGCGCCGGACCCCTGGGTTCCGGTGAGCTCGGTGATCGGGTTCACCGACTACCTGGTGGCCCTTCTGGAGATCATCGCCGCGCTGTTGCTGGCCGGGCACGCGCTGCTCGGCCCGCGACCGCGCCGGACCCTGGGGTGGCGGCTGCTGATCGGGCTCGGCACCGTGCCGCTCGCCGCGCTGGTGCTGCTGAGCGTCGTGGTCGGGGTGTTCGCGACCAGCGACGGCCTGTCCGGGGCCGGCTTCCCAAGCACCGTGCCGCCACGGAACCTGCCGGCCGGCGCGCGCAGCACCGTGGAGTACTGCAGCCCCAACGGAAACCCGCTGGCGATGGACATCTACACCCCGGCGGCCGGGCTTCGGCGGCCGGCACCGGTGGCGCTGTACGTGCATGGCGGCGGCCTGCTCTTCGGCGACCGCAAGACCTCCGGCGTTGGCGGCGGGCTGGCCGATCACGAAGGCGCGCTGTTCCTCCCGTTGCAGCGGGAGCTCAACGCCCGCGGGTTCGTGGTGGCCTCCATCGACTACCGGCTGCCGCCAGCCGCGCGCTGGCCGGCCCAGATCGAGGACGCCAAGTGTGCGGTGCGCTTCCTCCGCGCGCACGCCGCGGACCTGGGCATCGACCGGAGCCGGGTGGTCGCCTGGGGCAGCAGTGCCGGCGGGCTCCTGGTATCGCTGCTCGGCCTCACCGAACCCACCGCCGGCTTCGACGTCGGCCAGTACGCCGACCAGTCCAGCGCGGTGAGCGCGGTGGCCGACATGTTCAGCCCCGCCGACGTCACCGACCTCGCCGACGCCGAGTCGGTCATGCGGCTCTTCACCTCGATCGCCATCGGCAACTCCCCCGAGACCCGCCGAGCGGCCAGCCCGGTGACCTACGCCCACACCGGCGCGCCGCCGTTCCTGATCCTGCACGGCACCGACGACACAGAGATCCCGATCCGCCAGTCCGAGATCCTTGCCGGCCGGTTGCGCTCCGCGAACGTGCCCACCACGTTCGTCAAGGTGCGGGGCGCCGGGCACAGCCTGGCCACCCCGGGGCAGACGCCGTCGCCGCAACAGCTCACCACGACGGTCGCCGACTTCCTCACCAACGCGCCCGGCCGATGAGCACCCGGGGATCAGCCGCCCCGCTCGGTGCGGAACACCGCGAACAGCAGGCGGAGCCCGACCATGGCGCTGACCAGCAGCAGGTTGTAGCCCAGGATCTGGTACAGCGTGATCTCGCCGAGGAACCGCGGCCCGCCATTGGTACCAAGCAGGAGCACGGCCATGATCCCGGTGGTGGCGCCGATGAGCGCGAGCAGCACCTGGTGCACGATCTCGGTGATCACCCGCCGGTCCCGCTCGTCGGCGAGCAGCCGGACGTTGACCGAGAGCCGGCCCTCCTCGATCGCCCCGGTGATCCGATCGATCCGGCGGGGTAGCCGGCGCAGCACCGGCAGCAGTGCCATCAGCTCGCGCGTCGCGGTCTGCCGCAGCGAGGCTGGTTCGAATGCCTCGGTGATCCGGCCGGCGGCGAACGCCCGGGACTCGAGGACGATGTTGAACCCGGGGGCGAGCCGGGCGAGCGTGCCCTCCATGGTGGCCAGCGCCCGGAACACGGCGGCCACGGCCGGGGGAATGGCCAGCCCGAACGCGGCCACCAGCCGTAGCAGATCGGTGAACATCTCGACGTCCGGCGCGGACCCGCTGGCCAGGTGCTTGGCCATGTAGGCGCCGAGCGCTCGCTCCAGCCGCTGCTCGTCGATTTCGTCCGGCCGCAGCACCACCTCGAGCAGCCCGTCCCGCAGGCCGGCCGGATCGCCGCGGTCGATCGCCAGCAGCAGGTTGGACAGGCCGGTCCGCAACCCGGTGTCCAGCCGGCCGACCGAACCGAAGTCGAGCATGCCGAGCCGGCCGTCGGTGAGCAGCAGCACGTTGCCCGGATGCGGGTCGGCGTGGAACAGGCCGTGATCCATCACCTGGCGCAGCAGGAAGTGCAGCAGTCCGCGGGCGAGGCCGGCCCGGTCCAGCCGGCGCTCCTCGATCACCTCGGTCGAGGCGCCCAGCGGCACCCCGTCCAGCCGGTCCATCACCAGCACCCGCTCGGTGCATAGGTTCTCGTGTACCCGGGGCAGCCGCACCGGCGCCCCGTCGGCGTAGCCGCCGGACACGGCCGCCACGGCGGTGATGTTGCGTGCCTCGATCCGGAAGTCCAACTCCTCCAGCACCGTCGCGCCGAACCCGTCGGCGAGGCCGACCACGTCCAGACCTCGGGCCCACGACGTGCGGGTCTGCAGGGTGCTCGCCAGCCGGCCGATGATGTCCAGGTCCCGCTCGACCACCGGGCGCACGTCCGGCCGCTGGATCTTCACCACGGCGTCCACCCCGGACCGCAGCCGGGCCCGGTGTACCTGCGCGACCGACGCCGAGGCCAGCGGGGTCGGGTCGAACTCGGCGAACACCTCGTCCGGCGTGGCGCCCAACTCGGCCCTGATCACCGCCTCGATCTGTTCGATCGGCACCGGCGCCGCCCGGTCCTGCAGCCGGCTCAGCTCGTCGATGAACTCCGACGGCAGCAGGTCCGGCCGGGTGGACAGCACCTGCCCGAGCTTGACGAACGTGACCCCGCCGTCCTCCAACGCCATCCGCAGCGACCGGGCGAGACCGCGCCGTTGCGGGATTGCGGCCGACCGGGTCCGCCGGTCTCGCAGGTAGCCGCCGAGCCCGTGCCGGACCATGATGCCGAGAATCCTGGAGTACCGCCGGGTCCTGGCTATCCGGCCGTGCACGGCGCGCCACAGGCCGAGCACGCCGAACCCGGTGCCGGTCGGCCGGACCACCTCCAGCACCAGCAGGACGCCCATCGCGAGGACCAGCGTGCCGCCGGCGAACGGGACCACGAACAGCAGGAACTTGTACTGCTCTCCGGCGGGCGGCTGCGGGATCGACCGGCCGACCAGGCCGGCCACCGTCCAGGACAGGAACGACGCGAAGACCGCGCGCACGGCGCCCACCCGCACGCCGAGGACCCGGCGCGCGCCGATCACGATCACCCAGACCGATATGACGAACAGGACCACGCCGAGCAGAGCGAGCAGCAGGTACGTCATCACGCTTCTCCGGCCAGGTTGGTGCCCGAACCGCGACCCTAACGCGGCGCCAGGGACGGGTGGGCGAGATCCGGCCGCAGCACCTCCGCCCCGGCCAGGTACACGTGCCGGATCTCGGCCCGCGGCAGGCTGGTGTCCACGTGGGCGAGCAGCCGCACCACTCGGGGCAGCGAGCCCGGCACGGCCACCTCGGTCGCGCACATCAGCGCGACGTCGGTCAGGCCGAGCTCGCGGGCCGCCGCCGCCGGGAAGGCCGCGGTGAGGTCCGAGGTGAGCGTGAACAGCATGCTGACGACGTCATCCGGGCCCAGCTCGTTGCTGCTCAACACCGCGCTGATCAGGCGGGACGTCCCCGCGATGATCGCACCGGCGGTGTCCGCCTCGATCTGTATCGCCCCGCGGATCGCCCGCACACTGCTCATCGGGCACTCCCTCTCATCTCACGAACTCACGCCACGAACTGCTCGTCCAGCGCCCGCAGCGGCCGGCTCGCGTCGGCGGCCTGGAGCAGCTCGGCGACGACGAAGGCGAGCTCGATGGCCTGCTGGTCGTTCAGCCGGGGGTCGCACGCCGTCTCGTAGCGGTGGGCCAGGTCGGTGTCCTGGATGTCCTGCGCGCCACCGAGACATTCGGTGACGTCGTTGCCGGTCAGCTCGATGTGCAGCCCGCCGGGATGGGTGCCCAGCGCGCGATGCACCTCGAAGAAGCCGAAGACCTCGTCCAGGATGTGATCGAAGTGCCGGGTCTTGTACCCGGCCGATGACGTCCGGGTGTTGCCGTGCATGGGATCGCACTGCCACACCACGTGGTAGCCGCCGGCCTCGACGGCGCGCACCAGATCCGGCAGCGTGTCCCGGACCCGCTCCGAGCCCATTCGGCTGACCAGGGTGAGTCGGCCGGGCGTGTTGTGCGGGTTGAGCCGTTCGACGTACTCGACCACCGTCGCCGGCTCCGTGGTCGGGCCGACCTTGACCCCGATCGGGTTGGCGATCAACTCGGCGAACGCGATGTGCGCGCCGTCCAGTTGTCTGGTCCGCTCGCCGATCCAGACGGTGTGCGCGGACAGGTCGTAGAGCCGCGGCGTGCCGGCCGACCCGTCCAGCCGCAGCATCCCGGTCTCGTACTCAAGGACGAGCGCCTCGTGGCTGGCGAAGATCTCGGCGGCCGAGAGCTCCCGGCGATCCACCCCGCACGCCTCCACGTAGCGCAACGCCCGTTCCACGCCGACGGCCAACCGCTCGTGCCGGGGACCGGCCGCCGAGGTGCGGATGAAGTCCTTGTTCCACTTGTGCACCTGGTCCACACTGGACAGTCCGGACGCGGCCACCGCGCGGACCATGTTCATCGTGGACGTGGCATTGGCGTAGGCGCGCAACAACCTGGTGGGATCCGCGATCCGCGAGGCCGGGTCGGCCGGCAGCGAGTTGACCATGTCGCCGCGGTAGACCGGCAACCCGTCCTTGCCGATGTCCTCCGACCGCGGCTTGGCGTACTGCCCTGCCATCCGGCCGATGGTGACGATCGGCATGCTCGCCCCGTAGGTCAGCACGGCCGACATCTGCAGCAGCGTCCGGATGTTGCCGCGGATGTGTGCGGCGGTGTTGCCGGCGAACGTCTCCGCGCAGTCGCCGCCCTGCAGCACGAACGCCCGGCCGGTGGCGACCCGGCCGAGGGCGGCGTGCAACCGGTCGACCTCGCCGGGAAAGGTGATCGGCGGTGCCTCGCCGAGCATCCACCGGACCGCCAGCGCGCGGTCCCGGTTGGGCCAGTTCGGTTGCTGCGCGGCCGGTCTGGCCAGAGCCGCCTCGAGGCGCGCCCGCAGGTCGGCCGGCCAGCCCGCGTAGGTGTCCTGCCCCGCCGACACGTTGCCGCTGCTCAGCAGGTCGTTCCCGGCGGCCGGGCCGAGATCCGCTGGGCCCGTCGTGGCCTGGGACATTGCGCTCCTCATGGTCCCCACGCTCCCCGGTCACGGGCACGTTTCTCCCGGCAAGGCTGACGACGCGATCTCGCAGCCGGATGGAGAACCGGTGGAAAACCCGACCATCGCTTTTCCAGGTGCCTTCCATTGAGCCTGCGACGCCGGGCCGCAATATCTCCTCCATCGGAGGAACGACACCAACCGGGCACGCCGGCTGGCTGGCGTGGCGGATCCGTTCGGCGCGCGGTTCACGGCCATCGTGCCGACCGGATGGTGAGGAGCTGACATGGGTGGCATCACGGGTTGGATCGACTGGAACCGCGATCTCACAACGGAACGGACGACCCTCCTGGCGATGACCGGCACGATGGCCTGCCGCGGGCCGGACGGCGAGGGCGAGTGGCTGTCCCGGCACGCCGCCCTCGGCCACCGCCGGCTCGCCGTGCTGGACGCCGATGGCGGCGGGCAGCCCATGACCGCCCCGGCCGGGCCGGAGCCGGCCGTGGTCGTCACGTTCGCCGGTCAGATCCGCAACGTCGCGCGGCTCCGCGCCGAGCTCACCACCCGCGGCCACCGGCTCGCCACCCGGTCGGACACCGAGGTGCTGGCCCACGCCTACCTCGAGTGGGGCCCGGCGCTGGTCTCCCGGCTGGCCGGCACGTTCGCGTTCGCCGTCTGGGACACCGCCCGGCAGGAGCTGCTGCTGGTCCGGGACCGGCTGGGCGTGCAGCCGCTGTACTACGTCGACTACGGCACCGGTCTGCTGTTCGGCTCCGAGCCCACGGCGATCATCGCCAACCCGCTGTTCACCCCGGAGCTGGACGAGGACGGCATCGCCGAGATCTTCGCGATGCCCGCCGCGCCCACCCCGGGGCACGGCGTCTACCGGGGCATGCGGGCGGTCCGGCCGGGCACCACGGTCCGGTTCTCCCGCACCGGAGCCACCCGGGTGTCTCGCTACTGGCAGCTCACCAGCCACCGGCACACCGACGACCTGGCCGCCACCGCGGCCCGGGTGCGCGAGCTGCTCGAGGACATCGTGGCCACCCAGCTCACCGGTGACGTGCCCGCCGGCCTGGTGCTCTCCGGCGGCACCGGTTCGGCCGCGCTCGCCGTGCTGGCCGCGAACCTGGCCGAGGGCCGGGGCGCCGGGAAGATCAACTCGTTCTCGGCGGATCTGCCGGAGACCGAGGACCGGGTGCGGTCGATCGCCGACCATGCCGGCACCGTGCACCTGCCGGTCGACGTGGGCGGATACCCGGCCCGGGAGCGGATCGCCGCCGTGCACACCGGCGGCCTGCCGGGCTGGGGCGAGCCGGATCGCGCGCTGTACCTGCTCTGTCGCGGGGTTTCCCGGCACGCCACGGTGGCGCTGTCCGCCGACTCGGCCGACGAGGTGTTCGGCGGGTACCGGTTCGTGTCCCGGCCGGAGGCCCTCGCCGCCGGCACCTTCCCGTGGCTGGTGTGGAACCGGCTCGGCCCGGCCGGACTGCTGAAGGCGGAGATCCGCGCGCAGGTGCGGTTGGAGGAGTACCTCGCCGACCGGTACACCCAGGCCAGGGCGGAGGTGCCGCGGCTGGTCGGCGAGCCGGACCGGGACCGCAGGATCCGCGAGGTCCGCTACCTCGTGCTGACCCGCTGGCTGCCCACGCTGCTCAACCGCACGGACCGGATGGGCATGGCGGCGTCGGTGCAGCTGCGGTTGCCGTACTGCGACCACCGGCTGGTGGAGTACCTGTGGAACGTCCCGGTGGAGCTGCTGCGCGCGGGAGGTAAGGACAAGGGCCTGCTCCGGGCGGCCGTCGCCGACCTGCTGCCCGGCGAGCTGGCGGACCGCATCGCCGCCCCGGCGCCGGCCGTGCCGGACCGCGGGAACTACCCGGCGCTGCAGTCCTGGATGCGGGAGGTGCTGGCCGACAGGTCGGCCCCGCTGTTCGATCTGGTCGAGCGCGACGTGGTGCGTTCCCTGGTGGACTTCGGCCACCCGGTATCCGGCCCGCGCGTCCCGGGCATCGCCTATCTGCTCCATGTCAACGAATGGCTCAGAACCTATCGGGTTCGCGTGCGCTGACGACCCGGTGTGGACACCTCACTGATTCAGGAAGGAAGTGATCGACAATGAACATCTTGAGAAGGACCATTCCGTCAGCCGCCCTGCTCGTGCTCGGGCTGGTCGCCTTACTCGTCGCCGTCGGCGGCGGCTTCTTCATGATCAAGGCGGCCGGAGGCAGCAGCTGGGGCGCCCAGGCGGCAGCCGACCCCGGTGCGGTCTCGGTGAAGGCCAACGGCAACGCGCTGTTCAACGACAGCCTGCTGGCGACCGCTGAGGTACCGGCCGGCCCGACCACGTTCCAGGTCAGCACCACCAGTGCGCGCGGGGACAACGTGCTGCTGGTGCGCCTGACCGACAAGCTGACGATCACCCAGTTCCTGCACGACCTGAGCGTGGTCAGCGGCAGCACGACGGCCAATGGCGAGAACGACGTCACCAAGGAGGTGGAGAACCTCGGCGGTGCCCTGGTCACCCCGCAGTGCGCGGTGAACTTCACGGTGAACGTGGCGCCCGGGACGTACTACCTGATCCACTTCCGCGGCACCGGCATCTCCGACGCGCACCCGACGGTGCAGGAGCTGCGGACCACCGGCGCCGGCTCGAACGCGCCGCTACCCGCCGCGGACCAGGAGATCGTGCTGGAAGAGACCAGCGGCGCCCCGCGCTTCCAGGCCTCGAACAAGCTGCCGGCGGACGGCACGTACCACATCGTGAACCGCACGGACAACACCAACGAGACGGCGTTCCTGCCGTTGAAGCCGGGCAAGGCCGACTCCGACCTGAGCGCCTACTTCGCCGATCTGTCCAAGGCGGACTGGAAGAACGCTCCGTTCGCCGGCGGGCCCTGCGGGCTGGCCCCGATCAACCCGGGCCGGGATGCCCTCGTGCACCTGTCCATGACGCCGGGCAGCTTCGTGCTCGCCTCCTTCGCCTACGACGTGAAGGCCAAGAAGCGCAACGCCGAGCTGGGCATGTACCAGCGGGTGACGTTCGGACCGTAGCCAGGTGAGGAGAAGCAGCGAGATGACCGAGTTGGCCGACAGATCCGAGTTATCGGAGTCATCCGAGTTGTCCGACAGGTTCGAGCCGGTGGACCGGGCCGACCGGTGGTCCATCGACATCATCAGGACCGCCGAGCCGGCCGGGTTCGTGCTCTTCGAAGAGGTGGACATGACGGCCACCAAGGAGATCATCGCCCGGTTCCGGGCCTGCTCGGAGCGGGTGACCTACACGCACGTGATCACCCGCGCCGCCGCGGTGGCGCTGGCCCGGCATCCCGAACTGGTCCGCGTCCTGCTCGGAAAGAAGACGCTGGCGTATCCGGGCACGATCGACATCAGCATGTCGGTCAGCAGCGAGCTGGCGCTGTCCGCCGAGCCCACCCTGGTCGTGCCGGACGCGGCGGCGAAGGACATCGTGCAGATCGCCGCGGAGATCACCAGCAAGGCGGCGCAGGTGCGGGCCGACTTCCCCGCCGACCGGGAGCGGTCCCGCAAGTTCGTGAAAATGGTCCCGTTCGCATTTCTGCGGCGGTTCCTGATCCAAAAAATGAAGGCCCGCATCTCCATGGTGCACGACAAGATCGGGGTCTTCCACATCACCAACGGCATCGGATTCTGGATCGCGGCTCCGCTGATCGTCCCTGGCTGCGCCGCGCTCAGCATCAACCGGGTGGAGGACGCGGCACGCGTCCGGAATGGCGAAGTCGTCGTACTGCCGACGGCACGAATCGGCCTGGTCTGCGACCACCGGGTCTGGAAGGGAACCGAAGCGACCGTCTTCATCAGCGAGATCAAGAAGATTCTGGAGAACGGCGAGCTGGCCGCCGAGGTTTCCGCATACGAGACGAACGGGCGGCCGCTCGCCACGGGGAGGCAGGCATGACCAGCACAGTGATGTTCAACCCGTTCGCGCCCACCTACTGCGCGAACCCGTACCCGCACCTGGCGGAGCTGCGCGCCGCAGACCCGGTGCACCAGCACCCGATCGGGTTCTGGCTGCTCACCCGGCACGAGGACATCAACGCGGTGCTGCGCTCCGGAATGTCGGTGGAGCTGCGCAACCTGGCCGACGGAGCGCTGCGGCAGGGACGCCAGGAGGCGGTGGGCGATGACCAGTGGGAAGGCGCGGAACTGTCCATGCTGGACCGCGACCCGCCCGACCACACCCGCCTGCGCCGGCTGGTCTCCAAGGCGTTCAACCGCCGCGCGGTCGCCGCGCTCGAATCGCGGGTGGTCCGGTTCGTCGACGACGCACTCGACCGGATCGCCGAGGCCGGCGCGGTCAACCTGATCTCCGCGCTGGCCTTCCCGCTGCCGTTCACGGTGATCTCCGACATGCTCGGCATGCCGCCGTCCATCGAGGGTCTCCGCGTTCGGGAGCTGTCCGGCACGGTGGTGCGCTCGGTGGAGCCGGGCAACAACCCCGACCTCCAGCAGGCGATCGACTCGGCTAACCGGGAGCTGGCGAAGCTGGCCGCGGAGGCGGTGGCCTGGAAGCGGGAGAACCCGGGCGATGATCTGCTCACCGCGCTGATCGAGGCGGAGGACCAGGGCGACGTGCTCAACGACGACGAGCTGGTCGCCCAGATCGTGCTGCTGCTCATCGGCGGCCACGAGACCACGGTCAACCTGCTCGGCAACGGCACGCTGGCGCTGCTGCGCAATCCCGACCAGCTGGCGCTGCTGCGCTCCCAACCGGACCTGATCGAGAACGCGGTCGAGGAGCTGCTTCGGTACGACGCCCCGGTGCAGATCAGCAAGCGCATCACCACCGAGCCGTATCCCTTGCGGGACAAGGTGATCCCGGCCGGTTCGTTCGTACTCAACCACGTCGCGGCCGCGGGCAGGGACGACCTGGTCTTCGGTGCCGACGCGGACCAGCTGCGACTGGACCGCCCGGACGCGCGCAACCACATGTCGTTCGGCGCCGGCGTGCACCACTGCATCGGCGCGGTGCTGGCCCGGATGGAGGGCCGGGTGGCGATCGGGCGGCTGGTGGAGCGGTTCCCGCGGCTGCGGCTGACCGGAGAGCCGTCCTGGAACGGCCGGATCACCCTGCGCGGCATGACCGAACTGCCGGTCGCGGTGTAGCGGAAACCCCTGCGGGACTGGACACGAGAGGAGCGCGGCATGACCGCGATCAGCACCGCGGCGCCGGCACCGGGGCCGGCGCCTGGGCCCGGCGAGCTGCCGCGACGGCAGCTCATGGCGATCATCGGCGGCCTGCTGATGGCGGCCCTGCTCGCCGCGCTCGACCAGACCGTCGTGGTCACCGCGATGCGGACGATCGCCGACGACCTGGACGGGCTCCACCTGCAGGCCTGGGTGAGCACCGGCTACCTGATCACCTCCACGGCCACCATCCCGCTGTACGGCAAGCTGGGCGACCTGTTCGGCCGGCGGCGGGTGATCCTGTTCGCGATATCGATCTTCGTCGTCGGCTCGGTGCTGTGCGGGCTCGCCGTTTCCATGTACACGCTGGCCGGCGCGCGGGCGGTGCAGGGGCTCGGCGCCGGCGGGCTGCTCTCCATCGTGTCGGCCATCGTCGGCGACATCGTTCCGGCCCGCGAGCGGGGTCGCTACCAGGGCTACTTCGTCTCGGTGTACATCGTGTCCAGCCTGCTCGGCCCGCTCACCGGCGGGTTCTTCGCCGAGCACGGCCACCTGCTCGGCATCAGCGGCTGGCGCTGGGCGTTCCTGGTGAACATCCCCATCGGTCTGACCGCACTGGCCATCGTGTTCAGGGTGCTGCGGATCCCCGAGACCCCGCGCAGGGCCCGGGTCGACTGGCTGGGCGCGGTCACCCTGACCGTCGCGGTGGTGCCGATCCTGATCGTGCTCGCCCAGGGCCAGGACTGGGGTTGGGGTTCGGCCCGGGTCCTCGTCCTGGCCGGCGTCGGGCTGCTCGGCCTGGTCAGCTTCGTACTGGTGCAACGAAGGATGGGGGCCGAGGCGCTGGTGCCGACGGAGTTCTTCCGCAACCGCTCGTTCACCGTCGGCACCGCGGCCACCCTGCTGGTCGGCCTGTGCATGCTGGGCGTGCTGGTCACGCTCCCGCTGTACCTGCAGATCGTCAAGGGCACGAGCCCGACCGAGGCCGGGCTGATGCTGATCACGCTGACCGTCGCCATGATGATCGGCTCCATGCTGGCCGGGCGGTACATGGACCGCACCGGCCGGTACAAGATCGTGCCGGTGGTGGGCTCGCTGGTGATGGCGGTCGGCCTGATGCTGTTCCAGACGATCGGCGCGGACACGGCGGTGTGGCAGACCGGTTGCTACATGGCGGTGTTCGGGTTCGGCCTCGGCCTGTGCACGCACACGCTGACCCTGGCCGTGCAGAACTCGTTGCCGGCACGACACATCGGTGTGGCCACCGCGTCCCAGACGTTCGCCCGCCAGATCGGCGGCATGATCGGCGTGGCGACCTTCCTGTCCGTGCTGTTCTCCACCGTGCGGGACCGGATCGGCGACGCGTTCCGTGCGGTGCGGTCGACACCCGAGCTCGTCGCGGCCGCGGCGGACCCGGCGGTGCGGGCGAACCCGGCCAACCAACCGGTGCTGCGGGCACTGTCCGACGGGTCGGTCGACCGGATCCCGCTCGACGACTCCTCGTTCATCGCGCACCTCGACGAGCGGCTGGCCCGGCCCATCCACATCGGCTTCGCCGAGTCCATGAGCTGGGTGTTCCTGATCGCCTGCGCGGTCGCCCTGATCGGCTTCGTACTGCTGCTGTTCCTCGAGGAGCGGCCACTGTCCACGCAGTCCCACCTGGCCGCCCGCAACTCCGGCGACGCGTAACACACCTACCCAGACGCGCAACACGGCCACGCCAACGCGAAACACCCGATCCGGGTGTTTCGCGTTGGCGTCGTCGTGTGCTCCATTGGGTTGGCGCAGCCCGCGTTTCCCGCGGCCCGGCCTGCGACTACGCAAATCAGCGTAGGAAAGCGTCGCAGCACAGCCGACTCGCCGCACCGAAATGCTTCGTACCGTGGGAGTCAACAAGAACTTCGACCAATTGACAAAGAGGAGAACGAGATGAGCGAGCCGTGGACCACGATACTGATCGGCGCCGTCGCGGTGGTGGCCATCCTGTGGATCGCCGTGCTGGTGACGGTGATACGTGGCGTCGTCCGGTCCCAACAGGACACCGGAATGAAGGTCGTGTGGGTGGCCTTCATCATGACCTCCCAGCCGCTCGGCGTGCTGCTGTGGTTGCTGGTGGGGCGCCGCAGAGTCGCCGCGTGAGGCGGGAAACGAACGGACCCCACCCCTCGGGTTGCGAGGTGGTGGGGTCCGTTGCCGTTGCGGCGCCTGGGATGGGGCGGCTACTCCGGATGGTTGGTGGTGGCGTGACCGATCTCGTACGGCGTGGTCACGCCGAGGTAGCCGAGATGCATGATCATGCCCTGCGAGGCGTGCTGCAGGTTGTGGCAGTGGTCCATCCACAGCCCAGGATTGTCCGCGCGGAACGCCACCTCGAGAATCTCGCCCGGCTTGATGTTCAGCGTGTCCGTCCACCATGGACTTCCAGTGGCCTTCTTGCCATTGTGGGACAGCACCAGAAGGTGATGTCCGTGCAGGTGCATCGGGTGGTCGAGGTGGCCCCGGTTGATATAGGTCATCTTCACCAGGTCGCCCTCGGCCACCATGAGCATCGGGGCCTCCGGGAAGGTGTGTCCGTTGATCACCGGGCGGGGGAACAGGTGGCCGTCGAAGAAGGACAGCCGGTCGTCGAGGACGAGGGTGAACTGGCGGTTGAACGGGCCGGCCGAGGAGAACGGCGTCGCGGCGGGCCCGCCGTAGCCGATCGGGTCGAACACCGGAGCGTCGGCGGAGACCGGGTTGGCCACGTCACCCTTGCCGTCCGGGCTGAGCAGCAGGCCGCCGGACGGGTTGGTCAGGTCGGTCAGCCGCACCGGGTGGTCCGGCATGGTGAAGGTGAGGTCGTAGCGGCCGCCGACGGCCATCTCCAACCTGGTGTTGGTCAGGTCGCCCGGCCGGTTGAGGTCGCTGCCGTCGATCGCGGAGACCTTGAACGGGGTACCGCTCAGCGTGAACGTGCGCGGCTTGGCGTCAGCCGTGGGGTCGTCGCTGGTGTTGATCAGCCGCAGCTTGACCGGCACACCCGGTGCGATCGCTCGGCGGTCGAGGGTGTCCGAGGTGCCCATCGCCACCACGTCACCGCCGCCACCCCACTCGGTGGTGGTACCGCCGGTGGTGGAGTCCTTCCAGGAATGCGCCATGATCGTCGTGTCCAGGCCCTCGGCCCCGATCGGCGCGCCCTTGGGCAGCACCACCAGCGGGCCGAACAACCCACGGTCCACGGCCTCCTCGGACACCTGGTGCGAGTGGTACCAGAACGTGCCCACCTGCTCCGGGCGGAACCGGTAGGTGTAGCTCTGCCCCGGCAGCACGTCATCCTGGGTGATTCCGGCAACCCCGTCCTCGGCGTTGGGTATGTCCAGGCCGTGCCAGTGGAGTGTCACGCCCTCGTCGGACAGCTTGTTCACCAGCGTGACCTCGACCAGATCGTCCACGTGCATGGTCAGCTGGGGACCAGGCGCCTGCCCATTGAAGACCAGCCCGTCGATCGTCCTGCCGGAGGCGAGCTTGATCTGCTTCTGTTCCGCGGTGAGCGTGTACTTGACGGTGGGCGTCCCGTCCCGCGGGCCGGTCAGGTCGGTCACGCTGCGAGCGCCGGCGCCCTCGTGGCCCTGTCCCTGGCCCGGGCCCGGGTTGTGGTTGTGGGTCGGATCGGTGGGCCCGCCGCCGTAGTCCATGTTCTTCATGGTCGTCATGTTCAGGTGGTCCGGCAGCCGGCTGGTCTTGATCCCGATGACCGACCAGGTAACGGCCACCACGGCGACCAGCGCCACCGCGCCAACCGTGCGCAGTCCGCGCACGTACCAGCGGCCGCCGCTGACCGTCTCGCGGCCCAGCAGGATCCGCTGGCGCCGGCGCTGCCGCAGGTACAGCAGCCCGGTCGCGACCACCAGCAACGGCCAGTTGACCAGTAGGTTCACCCCGTACGGCGGGGCCGGGCGCTCGATGAACACGTTCCAGAAGTCGAGAAAGGCCCCGATGGCCGCCGCGTGGACCGGGACCACCAGTAGCGGATCCGACGCCCTGGCCCGGTCCTGCAACGGTAGCGGCGCGGCGCGGTCCTCCGGCTTCGACCGGCTGATCGCGCGCAGCCGCGGCACGGACAGCACCGCCACGGCGATCGCCGGCACCACCAACAACGGCAGTGCGACGACGACCCGGTTGGACGCGAAGTTCCAGTCAACGGCCCAGGACAGCCCCACCATGGCGATCTGCAGCAGGATCACGGCGGCATTGATGCCGAGCTGGACGAGGTTCCACCGCGCGCTGCGCTGCAACTTCCCCCTGGTTCGGCGGAACACGAGTCTGCCGACGCGATATCCCGAGATCGTCCAGATGATGAACAGCAGAATGCCGAAAACCTCGGCGAAGTTCTGTGCGATCTCAAACATGCGAGCGACGCTACGGGTCGCGCGAATACCCGGCAAGAAAGGACGACGCGTCCTCGAGCCGCCTTCGACCCTGCACGGCCAAGATTGACCTGATCGTGTCTTCGGTTGTCCGCCATGAGAAAGGAGCGCCATGTCTGGCGTTGCGGGATGGGTCGACTACACCCGGGATCTCACACGGGATGCCGCCATCGTCCGGGCCATGGCCGCCACCATGGCCAACCGGGGACCGGACGGCGAGGGCGTGTGGGCCGGCACCCGGGCCGCGCTCGGCCACCGCGAGGTGCGGACCACCGACGATGCGAGCGGCACCCAGCCCTTCGTGGCCGAGCGGGACGGCCGCCCGGTTGCGGTGGCCACGTTCATGGGCGACGTCTACAATGGTCGCGAACTACGCGCCGAGCTCGGCAGCCGGGGCCACACGTTCCGCGGCCGCACCGACGTCGAGGTAGTGCTCAACGCCTACCTGGAATGGGGCGCGCAGTGCGCCGAGCACCTGGACGGAACGTTCGGCTTCGCGGTGTGGGACATCCGGGCCGAGGAGCTGCTGCTGGTGCGGGACCGGCTCGGTACCAAGCCGCTGTACTACTACCCCACCGCGACCGGCGTGGTGTTCGGCACCGAGCGCAAGGCCGTGCTGGCCCACCCGCAGGTACAGCCCGCCGTCGACGAGGACGGCCTGCGGGAGCTGCTGGCGCAGGCCGGCACGCCGGGTGAGGCGGTCTTCCACGGGATGCGCCAGCTGCCGGCCGGACACGTGCTCCGGGTACAGCGAGGCGGGCCCAAAGAGGTCGAGTACTGGAAGCTCACCGCCACCCCGCACACCGACGACCTGGACACCACGGTCAGCGCCATTCGGGCCATGCTGGAGGACGCGATCCCCCGGCACCTGGTCGCCGACGTGCCGCTGGGCACCATGCTCTCGGGCGGCCTGGACTCCAGCACGGTCACCTGCCTGTCCGCCAAGGCGTTGCGCGAACAGGGTGCCGATCCGATCAAGGTGTTCACGGTCAGCTTCAAGGACCAGGCCGAGAAGTTCCGGGCGGACGAGACCTATGGCACCCCGGACGACCCGTTCGTCGCCGACGTCGCCAACCACGTCGGCGCCGAGCTGCACATCATCTCACTGAGCCCCGAGGAGCTGATGGATCCGCTGCCCCGGCTGGCGACGCTGCGGGCCAGAGACGTGCCGAGTCCGCTCGGGAACATGAACACCTCGCTCTACCTGCTCTGCCGCGAGCTCAAGCAACACGTCACGGTGGCGCTGCACGGCGACCCGTCCGACGCGGTCTTCGGCGGCTTCCCCTGGGTGTTCGCCCCGGAGATCATGAACGCTGACACGCTGCCCTGGGTCGCCAGGGCGCACTCGGCCGGGGGCAAGTCGGGCTTCGGCGGCGACCTGCTCGACCGCGACCTGCTCAAGCGGCTCGACCTGCGGGGGTACAGCGCCGACCGCTACCACCAGGCCCTTGCCGAGGTGCCGTACGTGGGCACCGAGGAGGGCGTGGAGAAGAGGATGCGCGAGATCTCCCACATGCACCTGACCCGATGGCTGGAGATCCTGCTGGGGCAGAGCGAGAACCTGAGCGCGGCACACGGCATCGACATCCGCTGGCCGTACGCCACGCATCGGCTGGTGGAGTACGTGTTCAACATCCCGTGGGAGATGAAGAACTTCAGCGGCATGGAGAAGAGCCTGCTCCGCGCGGCGGCCAGGGACATCCTGCCCGAGTCGGTGTTCAAGCGGCACAAGTCGCCGTTCCCGGTCACCCAGGACCCGGCATACGGGCAGCTGCTCTGTGCGGAGCTGGAGGACCTGCTCAACAACCCGAACGCGCCGGCGGCGTCGCTGCTCGACGCCGAGGCCTGCCGGGCGGTCATCGCGGACCCGACCAAGCTCGAGGCCGGCGGCGCGGCCTGGGTCTCCCGGGCGAACATCGAGATGCTGCTGCAGATCAATACCTGGCTCCAGCACTACAACGTGCAGGTCATCCTCTGAGCCCGCTGGTCGACCTCCTTGTTCAGCAACGCAACCCCCGCACACCCTCACGGGACTTCGAGTGGCCTGCGATGGCGGCGCAGAAGACTTGCGAGCATCCCGTGCGGCATTCCCAGGAGGCGGAGAAATGAGTGACCAACCCCGTGGTGCGCACCTGGTCGGCAGTGTCCCCTTAGGATCGGCGGAAGAGGTCTTCCGCACCATGGCCGGCGTGCTCGGGCGGCATCTGCGCCGGATTCCGGACGGCGAGACCGGGGACCGGTTCAAGTGGGCCGGCTGGCAGGGCTTCGCGTTCCAGCAGGTTCCCCAGTTCGACGTGGTGCTGCCGAAACCGGGTCAGTTCCCGCCGATTCCGCGCTTCAGGGTGCGCGATGGGGAGGATCTCGCCGGCGCGCGGTTCGGCAACCTCGGCTATGCCGACGAGGCGGTCAAGTCGTTCGCCATCTTCGATGAGCTGCAGACCGCCGGGGTGATCCCGGCGCACACCCGGTTCCAGGTCAGCCTGCCGACCCCGCTCGCGCCGGTATCCATGTTCGTCGTCGACGACGAGCAGGCGGCGGTCGAGCCGGTCTACGGGCGCGCCATGCGCAACGAACTGGTCCAGATCCTGGACGCCATTCCGCACGACCGGCTGGCGATCCAGTGGGACACCTGCGTCGAGGTGTGGATCTGGGAAGGGTGGATCCCCTCGCCGTTCGAGGACGTGCAGAACGGCGTGTTCGAGCGGATGCAGCGTCTGAGCCGGTGGGTTCCCGAGGACGTGGAGATGGGTTTCCATCTGTGCTACGGGGACTACGGTCACGTGCACCTGCGGGAGCCGGTGGACAGCGGGAACGTGGTGCGGATCGCCAACGGCATCGCCGCCCGTTCCCCGCGTCCGGTCAACTGGATCCACGTGCCGGTCCCGATCGACCGCACCGACGACGCCTACTTCCAGCCATTCGCCGAGCTGTCGCTGCCCGAGGAAACGGAGTTCTACCTCGGTCTCGTGCACTTCCGCGACGGTGTGGAGGGCACCCAACTGCGGATCAAGTCCGCGCTGCGGCACCTGGGGGCGTTCGGGGTAGCGACCGAGTGCGGGATGGGCCGGCGCCCACCCGAGCGGGGTGGCGCTGCGGACACCCTCCCCGAGCTGCTCGAGACGCACGCCGCGACCAGCCGTCCGGTGATCGGCTGACCCGGAGCGCCGCCAGTGGACCTCGAGTAGGGCCCGACGTGAGCGCGTGATGATGTTGACATGCGCTCCAACGACGCAACTGGTGCACCGCAACGAGTTTCGCTGCTTCCGGTGGGCTTGCTCGTTGGCGCCCTCGCGGTTCTCGCGGCCTGGGTGACCCGCAGGCTCGCGCCGCCCGCACACATCCGTGACGGAGTACGGCTGCCCGTCGACATGGTCAGCCAGCACAGCGCGGTGTCCGCGCACCACGGCTCGGTGGGAAGCGGGATGACCCCGCCGAGTTCGGTGAGCGACGCTCCACTGCCGCATTTTGCCGGGGCGGGGTTCCTCGCGTTGCACGTGCTGGGCATCGCGCTGATGGTCGGAGTCCCCGTGATCCGCCGGCTGCTCGACCGTTTTCGTCTGTCCCGGCGTACGTTCGTCGCGCAGTTGATGTTCGCCGGGCTGACCGCTCTGGCGGTCGAGATCGCGGTCGTGCTGTCCGCCTGGGTCGGGTACGGGGACCGGCTCGGGTTGCGGGCGGCGTTCGTGGGTGGCGTCCAGGCGGCCCAGTACGGCTTCGCCGCCGCCCTGGTCGTGGTCGTGATCTTTGGTGTACCGCTGATCCGCACCGAGGGGGAGATCACAACCTAAGCGCCCCAACCATTCCATCGTGCGGCCCTGCCCGGGGTTCGACCCATGCTCGAACCCGACCGGGTAAACAAGCGAGGAGACAACCGGGCGTCAACAAGTGATCACAGGAGAGGCGCCGATGAACTCCCTCATCCGTGTCGCGATCGGCCGCCCGCGCCTGGTGGTCGCCGTCTGGTCCGTCCTGGCCGCGATCTGCGTTCCGCTGATGCTGAACCTGTCCGGCGCGTTGAAGTCCGGCGGGTTCGAGAACCCGCGCGGCGAGGACGCCGCCGGCCAGCGGACCCTGCAGCACGCCTTCCACGAGGCACCGCAGAGCCTGCAGGTGGTGCTGCACAACCCGACCGGAGACGTCAGCGGCGCGGTCGACGCCGCCGCGGCCGCGGCCAGGAACGGACCGCACGTAACGTCGGTGGGCGACTTCCGGACCGACCCGACATGGCTCTCGCCCGATCGGCACACCACGTTCCTACAGCTGGGCTTTGACACCGACGACAGCACGGTGCAGGGCCTGATAACGGATCTACGTGTTCGCGTGAACGGTTCGCTTACCGGGCTTGGGGTTGCGGTCAACGTGACCGGCGCGCCAGCACTGGACCGCGATCTGAACGTGCAGTCCGAGCGCGATGCGGGCACAGCGGAGGTGATCGCGTTTCCGTTGCTGCTCATCGTGTTGTTCCTGGTGTTCCGCTCGGTGGTGGCCATGCTCGTACCGCTGGTGCTGGCCGGCTTCGCACTGGTCACCGCGTCCGCGTTCGGTTTCCTGCTGACCAAGGTCATCGACGTCTCGATCCTGTACACCAACGCGGTGTCCATCATCGGCCTCGCGGTGGCGGTGGACTACTCGCTGTTCATCGTGAAGCGTTACCGGGACGAGTTGGCCGGCGGTGCCGACTACGTCGCCGCCCTGTGGACCGCGATGCGGACCGCCGGACGCGCCGTGCGGTTCAGCGGGCTCGCCGTGGTCGTCGCCCTGCTGGCGATGTTCATCCCCCGGATGATGGTGTTCAGCAGCATCGCCTTGGCCGGCATCGTGGTCACCCTCCTCGCCATGGCGATGTCCATGACGCTGCTGCCGGCCGTACTGCGGCTGCTCGGCCCCCGGATCAACTGGAGGTCGCCGCACGCCCGGCCCCGCCGGCGCCCGGTCGCCTCGACGCCGCACATCCTGGTGCGGCTACACCGCCGGCCGGTCCCGCTGCTGCTGGTTCTGGTGGCGCTGTTCGGGTTGCTGGCCATCCCGATGAGCGCCATCCGGCTGCAGTCACCCGTGGCCAGCGCCACGATCCTGCCCCCGGACATGGACTCGCGGCAGGGCATCGAGCGATTGCGGGCCGGCCTTGACCTCCGGGAGCTGTTCCCGGTGCAGGTGGTGCTGACCGCGCAGCCGGAAACCGGTGCGGGCCAACTACTCCGTGGCGTCCGTTCGGTCGTCGACACGGCCGGCACGCGACCGCACGCCCACACCGTGCGGGCGGTCACCAACATCGGGCTGCCGTCCGAGGTGATCGACGCCGCGGCCGGCGGGAACATCGCCGGACTACCAGCCGCCTTCGCGGCGCTGTGGACGCGGGACCAGGGACGGCTGGTTGCCCGGGTGATCGTGGTACCCACCGAGGGCCCGGACAGCGACGCCACCCACGATCTGGTGCGCGCGCTGCGGGAGAGACTGCCGGCCGTCGCCGGACCGGGCATCGGCGTGCAGGTCACCGGTGCCACCGCACACGGCGTCGACTTCGACGACGCACTCGTCGCCTCCCTGCCCGCCATCCTCGGCGCGGTCGCGTTGATCACATTGGGCCTGCTCGCCAGGGCGTTCCGCTCGTGGCGACTGCCCCTGCTCGCGTTCGCCCTCAACGCCATGGTGGTGGCGGCCAGCGTCGGTCTGCTCACCCTGATCAGCCAAGGCGCCCTCGGCCAGCGGATCGACCCCACGACGCCGGTGCTGCTCTTCGCCATCATGTTCGGGCTGAGCATGGACTACATGGTGATCATGATCGCCCGCATGCGGGAGCGGTACCTGGAGCATCGGGACCATCGCGACGCTGTGCTGGAGGGCATGCGGCGCACCGCGGGACTGGTCAACGGCGCCGCACTGATCATGGTCGCGGTGTTCCTTTCCTTCCTGGCCGCGAAGATCAGCGTGGTGCAGCAACTCGGCCTCGGTCTCGCCATCGCGGTGATCCTGGACGCGGTGGTGGTCCGGTTGCTGGTCATGCCGGCCGCGCTGTACCTGCTGGGGGCCCGGGTCTGGGGACGGGTGCCGGTTCCGGTGCCCGCCAGCGGGGCCGGCTCGCGGGAGGTTGCCGTCAATTGAGGGACACCACCTGAAGGACACCGACACCGGGCTCACGTTCGACGGTTCGGCCGAGTGATTTCGCGCATCCAGCCGACCCGATAAAGTTACTTTTCTTCCACTCTTGGCAACGTCGTGCCGCACTCTTACATTCGACCATTCCTCAACCCCGCCCGAGTACCATTTACCGGAGAAGCCATCCCGCCCGACAAATGGGAAGTTCCATGAAAAACAGCCGCCAGGACGACGGAATGTCCCTCACCGGCTCGGCCGAGGAGCTGCACGACGCGGTGGTCAACCATTTCGACCAGCTCATCGACCTGTACGAGGACCTGTGGGGTGAGCACATCCACCACGGCTACTGGGACCTCGACCGGCCCGACGTGCACCGGCACGAGGCGCAGCTGCGCACCGTCAGGGAGCTCATCGCCTACGGTGACCTGCCGACCGGCGGGCGGATCCTGGACAGCGGCTGCGGCATCGGCGCTTCGTCCATCGTGCTGGCCGGTGAGCTCGACTGTGCCGTCCACGGGATCACGATCAGCGCCGAGCAGGTCCGCCGGGCGACGGAGAAGGCCGAGCGGGCCGGGGTCGCCGACAAGACCACCTTCCGGCTGATGGACGCGCTGAAGACGGACTACGAGGACAACACGTTCGACGCGATCTGGTCGCTGGAGAGCTGCGAGCTGATGCCGGACAAGCAGGCCTACCTCGCCGAGTGCCTGCGCGTGCTGAAGCCGGGCGGCAAGCTGGTCGTGGCCACCTGGTGCAGTCGCGACGACAAGCTCAACCCTGCCGAGGTACGCCTGCTCCGCAAGATGTACCGCGATTTCGTGACACCGTACGTGCTCCCTCTCGACCATTATGGAAAGCTCTGCAACGACCTCGGATTCGTCGAGGTCGACACGGTAGACTGGACGGACAACGTTCGGGACACCTGGAAACTCTCCGCCGACATCGTGAAGCCGCTGGTCCGCAACCCGGTCCTGATCGTGAAGTTGATCCGGGCCAAAGGTCTCGATATATTCCGATTCTTCAACTCGGTTCCGCTGATGAAGAAGCTGTACGACCAGGGCATCATGCACTACGGCGTGTTCCGCGCCACCAAGCCAGGCTGAGCCACCATTACGCGAGTTCCGCACTCAGGCCCGCTCCGATACAGCGCAAGGTGACATTCCGCGTCTAGAAGCGGAGGAATGTCACCTTGCGCCGCTACCGCCGGCGCGCACGAGAGTCCTGGTCGGTAGGGCGCTGCCTCGTGGACGGCCTGGCGAGCGTCAATCGTCGCGATCTCGCCGGAACGACCGCGTGCTCACAGCTCGGGGCCCTGCGCGCGGAGGTCGTCCACCTTGGTCATGGCCTCACGCAGGTCGGCCAGCCAGCTGTCGGCGTGCTCGCCGACCAGGCGCACCGCCCAGGCCAGGGCCTCGGAGCGGGAGCGGGCCACACCGGCGTCGACCAGCGTGTCCAGGATCAGCCGCTCGGCCTGCCGCAGCCGGGTCATCACCGGCACCGAGTGCGTGGTGAACAGCTCCTCCGTGCCACCGACCTTGGCACCCCAGGCGACCTTGCGTCCGTAGCGGTGCTCGGCTTGGCGCGCGATCTCGATGCGTTCCTCGCGGGTGTCCTCCCGGAACCGGGAGATGCGGCCGGCCTCGGCCGAGGCGCGGGCGGCGTCGTCGGCGAAGTCGCCATCCAGCGCCGGCAGCTCACCGACGATGATGATCTCCTCGCGGTCCACGGTGACCCTCGGGTTCTCGACGAACCAGCCGTCCGGCAGCCGCCCGGCGAACCAGGCCGGCGCGTCCTCGGCGGATGGCAGGTCGGCCTGTTGCCAACCGCCCCGGCCCCGGTGACCCCAACCGCCGCGTCCCATGTGGCCCCTTCCGAAGTGCTTGTCATGCATCGCTGCCTCCCGGATTACATGATTACATCACTTCAGAAGTTACGCCTCAACGCGGACGGTATGGGGATCGTTCACTGGAAGCGAAACCGCTCAGGGCCGGCGCAGGGCGGCGACCAGCTCATCGACCGTGGTCACCGGGCGCTCACAGACATAGCCACGGCACACATACGCCGCCGCGACGCCGTCGACCAGGGGCCGGTCGGCCAGCAACGGAGTGGCGGACGGCTCGCCGGTCAGCACCACCGAACCGCCCGGGGCGGCGGCAACGGCGGCCGCGTACAGCGCGGCCCGGCCCTGGTCGGCGTCCGCACCCACCACCGCGACCTGTAGCGGACCCCGGATCAGCGCCTCGGCCACGCTCAGCCAGTGCCCGGCGAACCTCGGCACCCGGGCGGCCAGCAGCCCGGCCCTGGCCACCGCGCGCTCGGCGGCGTCCCGGTAGCGCTCGGCCCGGTCCGTCCCGGCCAGGGCGGAGCCGAGCAGCAACGCACCGGCCAGGGCCGAAGCGCCGGCCGGACTGGCGTTGTCGGTGATCTCGGACGGCCGCCAGACCAGGGAGTCCGCGTCGTCGGCGGTGTCGTGGAAGGCACCAGACACCTCGGGGTCGGCGAAGTGGTCGAGCGCGGTGTCGAGCAGGCCGAGCGCGACGTCCAGCCAGCGCACCGAACCGGTGGCCTGATGCAACACCAGCAGTCCCTCGGCCAGGCAGCCGTAGTCCTCGAGCACGCCGGCCGCGGCGCCGACGACGCCGTCCCGGGACGCGCGCCGCAGCCGGCCGTCCACCAGGTGCCTCGACACGATCAACTCAGCGGCACCGGCGGCCGCCGCCACCGCGGTCTCGTCGCCGAACAGCAGGCCGGCCTCGGCAAGCGCGGCGATGGCCAGGCCGTTCCAGGCGGTGATGACCTTGTCGTCCCTGGCCGGCTGCGGCCGCTCCGCGCGGGCCGCCAGCAGCCTGGTCCGAACCTCGCGCCAGCGCTGCGGATCGTCCGGCTCGGTCAGCAGTTGCAGCGTCGACGAGCCGTGCTCGAAGGTCCCGGAGCCGGTCACCTCGAGCACCTTGGCCGCCCACAACCCGTCCGGCCTGCCGAGCGCGTCGACCAACTGCACCGGCGTCCACACATAGGTCAGGCCCTCGACCCCGTCGGCGTCCGCGTCAAGCGAGGCGGCGAACCCGCCCTCCGCGGTGCGCAGCGTGCCGAGCATGAATCCGGCCGTCTCCTCGGCCACCTCCCGGTACCGCGCGGTTCCGGTCAGCCGGGCCAGATGGGTGTAGACGCGCAGCAGCAACGCGTTGTCGTACAACATCTTCTCGAAGTGCGGCACCACCCAGCCGGCGTCCACGCTGTACCGGGCGAAGCCGCCGGCGAGCTGGTCGTAGAGGCCACCGGCGGCCATCGCCGCCGCCGTTCGCTCCGCAATGGACAGTGGCTCCACGGAGCCGGTGCGCTCGTGATGACGCAGCAGGAACTCCAGCACCATGGACGGCGGAAACTTCGGTGCACCACCGAAACCGCCGTTGCGCCGGTCGAAGTCGCCGAGCAGCGAGGTGGCCGCCCCGGCGAGCACCGATGCGTCCACGGTGGACTCCTGCAGCGGCTGGGTCTGGCCGGCCAGCTCGGCGACCACCCGGGCACCGGCCCCGCGCACGTCGGCATCGCCGGAGCTCCAGGCCTGGTCGACCGCGGTGAGCAACTGGCGGAAACCGGGCATGCCCGGCCGCGGCCGCGGCGGGTAGTAGGTACCGCAGTGGAACGGCTCGCCGGCCGGCGTCAGGAAGCAGGTCATCGGCCAGCCGCCCTGTCCGGTCATGGCCTGGGTGGCGGTCATGTAAACGGCGTCGACGTCCGGCCGCTCCTCGCGGTCCACCTTGACGTTGACGAACTTCGCGTTCATCAGCGCGGCGGTCTCGGCGTCCTCGAACGACTCGTGCGCCATCACGTGGCACCAGTGACAGGCCGCGTAACCGACCGACAGCAGCACCGGCACGTCGCGGCGCCGCGCCTCGGCAAACGCCTCCTCGCCCCATTGCCACCAGTCGACCGGGTTCTCGGCGTGCTGCAACAGATACGGACTGGTCGCGCCGGCGAGTCGGTTGGCCATGGGGTCAAGCCTCTCAAATCACCCACCGTGCGGCTCAACGCCGTGTCGAACAGCGCCGAGGTCGCGCCGGAGATCGTTCCCTCAGGCCGGTTCGGGCTTGCCGTTGCCCTGCTTCGGCTCGGCCTCGTCACCCTCCTCGGGCGGGTCGAAGGTCGCCGGAACCCGCTTGAGGTGCTTGTTCATCGAGCGGATCAGGAAAGCCACCGCGATGAAGAACAGGATCAGCACCAGGAAGCCGACCGGGGAGGACTTGCCGAAGTCCTCCCCCCGGCCGCCCGGATCCTCGGGTTTCGGTGACGGCTGCACGAGCACCATCGGTACCGCCGCACTGGCGTCGACCACCCCGAGGGACGGAAAGGTCACGTGCTCACCTTCTCCCGGATGCCGGAGAACAGGTCGTCCTCGGGCAGCGTCGTGTCGACCAGCGAGCGAGCCAGCTCGTAGTCCTCGTACGGCCAGATCTCGCGCTGCACGTCCATCGGTACGGCGAACCACCGGCTCTTCGGATCGATCTGGGTGGCGTGCGCCATCAGCGCGGCGTCGCGGACCTCGAAGTAGTCGGCACACTCGATCTGCGTGGTGACCCGCCGCTGGTTGTCGCCGCGGTCCTCGGTCCACCGCTGCAGCCACTCGGTGTACGGCGACTCCAGCCCCCTGGCCAGCAGCGCCTCGTGCATGGCCACCATGCGGGTACGCGAGAAACCATGCGAGTAGTACAACTTCAGCGGCGTCCAGGGTTCACCGGTCTCCGGGTAGAGATCGGGGTCGCCGGCCGCGTCGAACGCGGGTATCGAGATCTCGTGGGTCCGGATGTGGTCCGGGTGCGGGTACCCGCCGTTCTCGTCGTAGGTGATCACGACGTGCGGCTTGAACTCGCGCATCACCTCGACCAGCCGGGGCACCGACTCCTCGAGCGGCACCAGTGCGAAGCAGCCCTCGGGCAGCGGCGGCACCGGGTCGCCGGCGGGCAGCCCGGAGTCGACGAAGCCCAGCCAGCGGTGCTGGACGCCGAGGATCTCCACCGCCGCGGCCATCTCCCGGCGCCGGTGCTCGATCAAGTTCTCGACCACGTCCGGCCGTTCCATCGCCGGGTTGAGTACGTCGCCCCGCTCACCCCCGGTGCAGGTCACCACCATGACCTCGTGTCCCTCGGCGACGTACTTCGCCATCGTCGCCGCACCCTTGCTGGACTCGTCGTCCGGATGGGCGTGAACCGTCATCAAACGCAGCTTCTCGGCCATGAACCTCTCGATTCGATCTCCCCAACAGCCAACTGGTTAGTCGAACCGTTGACCGGGGTGTCATTGTTCCCTGAGCGGCCGACCGGGACCGTCCCGGGTTGACACTCGGCACGATCGTGCCGTCCCACCCAGCGGGAGCGACGCCCATCCCAGGCACGCGGCCATCAGGGTGAAACCCGACGGCGGCTCGGGTAATTTCGGACAAATCGGACACGATCTTCGTATTAACCGTGATATCCTGACTCACCGGCACGGCCCCGCGCGGGCCGTGTTTTTCCGTTCCGGGTGCTCCGAAATGACCCGGAAACCGGCGGCCGCGTCCGGGCGTCCGTGCGGGTAACGACGAGGAGATGGTGACCGTGACCGAGACAGGGGTGACCTGGCTGACCCAGGATGCCTACAACCGGCTCAAGCAGGAGCTCGACGAGCTGATTGAAAGTCGCCCGGCCATCGCCGCGAAGATCAACGCCAGCCGCGAGGAGGGGGACCTCAAGGAGAATGGCGGTTACCACGCCGCGCGCGAGGAGCAGGCTCACCAGGAGGCCCGGATCCGGCACCTGCAGGAGCTGCTGCGCAACGCCAAGGTCGGCGAGGCGCCGAAGAACGACGGACTCGCGGAGCCCGGCAAGGTGCTGACCGTCCGTTACGACGGGGACGACGACACCGAGAACTTCCTGCTCGCCACCCGCGAGGAGGGCGTCGAAGGCAAGTTGGAGATCTACTCGCCCGCCTCCCCGATCGGCCGCGCACTCCTCGGTGCGCGCGAGGGCGAGACGCGCTCCTACGAGCTGCCCAACGGCAGCACGCAGAAGGTCACCCTGGTCAAGGCCGTCCCGTACGCCAGCTGAACGCTCCACCCGCACATCCCCCCGATTCCGATCCCGTCGCATCTCGCGTGGCGCAGGCTCGCCAGGGCGTTGCCCGAACGCGTAACTCACTTGCCTGAGCGCGAGACTCGCTTGCCTGAGCGCGAGACTCGCTTGCCTGAGCGCGAGACTCGCGCGTCAGGGGGCGGGGCGGCGGGTGCTGCGCTCGAGAAGCTGGCGCGCCCGGAACGGGATGGGGGTGGTGAGGGCGATGGACGTGGAGGTGCGCTCCACCCACCGGACGTTGACCACCTCCTCGATGACCCGCTGTAGGTCCTCGTTGGAGCGGGCCACGATCCGGACCAGCAGGTCGCCCCGGCCGGTGGTGGAGTGGGCCTCGCAGACCTCCTCGATCGCGGCGAGCCGCTCGATCACCTCCACCCGGCGGCCCTGGGCGATCTCCAGGACCGCGAACCCGGTGAGCGGGTAGCCGAGCGCGGCCAGATCCAGGTCCGGGGAGAAGCCGTGCAGGACCCCGCGGCGTTCGAGCCGGTCCAGGCGGGCCTGCACGGTGCCGCGGGCCACGCCGAGCTGGCGGGAGCACTCCAGCACGCCGATCCGGGGCTCGTCGGTGAGCAGTAGGAGCAGCCGGGCGTCCAGCTCGTCGATGGGCTCCTCGGACACCACGGCCAGCCTCCTGGACAGTCTGCTCAGTTTGTCGACTCAAACTCGCAGATTGCTGGACCGATTGTCCATAAGAATGTCTGAGAGTTGCTCAGAATGTCCTCCCGCACTCATCCTGGCGAGAGACCCACGGGAGGACGCCATGACCGAGACCCTTGACGAAGTCAGCTACGACCAGCTTCGGCAGCTCGTCGGCCTGGTGGACTACGACCCGACCACGGACCCGTTCCCGGTCAAGTCGATGGACGCGGTCGTGTTCGTGGCCGGCAACGCCACCCAGACGGCGTGGTTCTACCAGTCGGCGTTCGGCATGCGGCTGATCGCCTACTCAGGCCCGGAGACCGGCAACCGGGACCACAAGGCGTTCGTGCTCCAGTCCGGCTCGGCCCGGTTCGTGATCAAGGGCGGCGTGGCTCCGGACAGCCCGCTGCTCGACCACCACCGCACGCACGGCGACGGCGTCGTCGACCTCGCCCTCGAGGTGGCCGATGTGGACCGCTGCATCGAGCACGCCCGGCGGCAGGGCGCCACCGTGGTCGAGGAGCCGCACGACGTCTCCGACGAGCACGGCACGGCACGGATCGCGGCCATCGCCAGCTACGGGGAGACCCGGCACACACTGATCGACCGGTCCCGCTACACCGGCCCCTACCTGCCCGGCTACCAGGCCAGGCAGAGCACCGTGGCCCGGCCAGACGGCGCGCCGAAGCGGCTGTTCCAGGCGATCGACCACTGTGTCGGCAACGTGGAGCTCGGCCGGATGGACTTCTGGGTGGACTTCTACAACCGGGTCATGGGCTTCGTGAACATGGCCGAGTTCGTCGGTGACGACATCGCCACCGAGTACTCCGCGCTGATGAGCAAGGTGGTGTCCAACGGCAACCACCGGGTGAAGTTCCCGCTCAACGAGCCGGCGCTGGCCAAGAAGAAGTCGCAGATCGACGAGTACCTCGAGTTCTACGGCGGCCCCGGCTGCCAGCACATCGCCCTGGCCACCAACGACATCGTGGCCACGGTGACCGCCATGCGCGCCGCCGGGGTCGAGTTCCTGGAGACCCCGGACTCCTACTACGACGACCCGGAGCTGCGTGCACGGATCGGCCACGTGCGGGTGCCGATCGAGCTTCTCAAGGAGCACCGCATCCTGGTCGACCGGGATGAGGACGGCTACCTGCTCCAGATCTTCACCAAGCCCATCGGCGACCGGCCGACCGTCTTCTACGAGCTCATCGAGCGGCACGGCTCGCTCGGCTTTGGCAAGGGCAACTTCAAGGCGCTGTTCGAGGCGATCGAGCGGGAGCAGGAGCGCCGGGGCAATCTCTGATTCGCATCACTCCGGTACGCTCAGCAATGAGCAGGTTTTCGTACAGGTGGGAGTAGCGGAGATGGCATTCGGCAAGCGCATCACCGGTGTGCTCCCGCTCGCCGGAGCCACCGTGGCGGCGATGGCCCTGGCCGGGGTGGCGGTGTTCACCGTGACCCACGCCGGGTGCTCCGATGCCGGTCACTACGTGCAGCGCGACGGAGCGGTCGAGCTGGTCGGCAGCTGTCTGGACCCGGCCGACCTGCCGAGCGCGCCGGCCGAGCAGCACGTCGGCGACCAGAAGCTGCCGGCACGGCCCGCGGCGTTCAACCCACGGGCCGGCGACCCGGTCAGTCCCTAGGTTCCGAGCGCTTGGAGCAGGTCGGCGACCAGGTCGGTGCCGTCCTCGATGCCGACTGACAGACGCAGCACGTCGCCGGCGACCTGAAGCGGGGAGCCGGTCGCGCTGGCGTGCGTCATCCGCCCGGGATGCTCGATCAGCGACTCGATGCCGCCGAGCGACTCGGCCAGGATGAACAGCTTCGTGCGGGCCGCCACGTCCAGCGCCGCCTGCTCGCCGCCGGCCACCGAGATCGACACCATGCCGCCGAACCGGCGCATCTGCTTGGCCGCGATCTCGTGGCCCGGGTGGTCCGGCAGGCCCGGGTAGTAGACCCTGGTCACCTTCGGGTGGCCGAGCAGCGCCTCGACGATTCGCTCGGCGTTGTCGCTGTGCCGCTCCATCCGCAGCGCCAGGGTCTTCGCGCCGCGCAGCACCAGCCAGCTGTCGAACGGGCTTGGCACGGCTCCGACCGCGTTGCGCAGGAAGCCGAACTTCTCGTGCAGCTCGTCGTCCGAGGTGATCAGCACGCCGCCCACCACATCAGAGTGTCCACCGAGGTACTTGGTGGTGGAGTGCAGGACGACATCGGCGCCGAGGCCGAGCGGCGACTGGAGGTACGGAGTGGCGAACGTGTTGTCCACCACCAGTTTCGCGCCGGCCAGCGCGGCGGTACCGGCCAGCGCGGCGATGTCGGCGATGCCGAGCAGCGGGTTGGTCGGCGTCTCGCACCAGATCACCTTGGTGTTGGGTCGAACCGCGAGCCGGACACTCTCCACATCGGACAGGTTCACCGAGGTGTGCTCGACGCCCCACAGGCCGAGCACCTTGTCCAGCAGACGGAACGTGCCGCCGTAGGCGTCGTTGCCGAGGATCACGTGGTCGCCCGGCCGGGTCATGCTGCGCAGCGCGATGTCGGCCGCGGCCATGCCGGAGGCGAAGGCCAGCGCGTGCCGGCCGCCCTCGAGCGCGGCGAGCGCCTGCTCGAGCGCCGTGCGGGTCGGGTTGGCCGAACGCGAGTACTCGTAGCCGCCCTCACGGACGCCGCCGACCCCGTCCTGGATGAACGTCGAGGTGGCGTAGATCGGCACGATCACCGAACCGGTCCGCGAATCAGGCTCCTGGCCTGCGTGGATGGCCCTGGTTTCGAAGCCCCACCTACTGGCGTCAGCTGACATGCCATCAGGGTACGGGCGCACCTGGAGCCCCTCCGACCGGACCACGATGTGGGATCGATCACCAGTGCCGGAATACGCGTTGGGCCCCGGCCGATACCGGCCGGGGCCCAACGAGGATTGCGGTCAGTTCACCACTGCTGTCCGGGCGGCGGGCCGCTGGGCGGCTGGCCATACCCCCCGGGGTGCTGCTGCGGCTGACCGAAGCCGCCTGGCTGCGGCTGGCCGAACCCCTGCTGCGGCGGCTGTTGTCCGTACCCGCCCGGCTGTTGTCCGTACCCGCCGGGCTGCTGCCCGTACCCGCCCGGCTGCTGCCCGTACCCGCCGGGCTGCTGCTGCCCGTACCCGCCCGGCTGCCCGAAGCCGCCACCGGGCGGCGGGCCGAAGCCACCCTGGCCGGGACCACCCTGGCCGGGACCACCCTGGCCGGGGCCACTCTGACCGCCGAGCACCGAACCGCCACCGAGGTAGCGCTTGGTCTGCGGGAAGAAGGCCATCGCCCCCACCCCGGCAACCAGGATGCCGGCGATCAATGCGAACAGCTTGACGCCGCTGAACTTCAGGTCACCGGAGTCGGCGCCGGACGGGAAGTCGAACTGCCCGATACCGATCATGTACAGGACGGCGAACAGGACCATCCCAATGCCGGCGGCCAGCGTCACGATGATCGCCAGCTTGTGCTTGAGGAACAGCATGACGCCGCCGGCGACCGCGGCCAGCCCGGCCACCGTCACCAGAATCGAGGAGGCGTAGAGCAGGCCGGGCGAGGCAAGCCCGGATTGCGAGGGCAGCGCGTCGTAGGCCGAGGAGTAGTCGCCGAGGTCGCCGGAGAAGATGTCGTCGAACAGCGCCCACAGCGCGGTGACCAGGCCAAGAACCGCGACCAGTCCGGCGATCGCCCAGGCGATCAGTTGGGTGTTCTGGCCCTGGCCGCCGAAACCCGGGCCCTGGCCAAGGCCCGGCTGCTGGGCGAAACCGCCCGGTGGTGGGCCGTACCCGGGCGGCGGCGGACCATAGCCGGGCGGCGGGCCGTAGCCCGGCGGCGGCTGCTGGCCGTACCCGGGTGGGGGCTGCTGGCCGTAGCCGGGCGGCGGGCCGGGAAAGCCGCCGGGTGGGGACGGCGGGTAGTCGCTCGCGCTCGGCGGCGGCGCGTAGGGCGGTTGCTGCGGTGGAAGGGTGCCGGGCGGCACCATCTGGGTCTGGTCGCCCTGCCCCTGCTGTTCCGGCCGCACCACCTGGGTGCGCTCCACTCCGTCCGCGCCGGACTGGTTGCCGGGCGGGCCGCTGATCGCCTGCGTCTGACCGGGCGCGGACAGCGGATTCTGTTCGTGCGGGCCGGAATGCTGGCCCGGTTGCTCCTGGTTCTGCTCAGCTTGCCAGGGCTGCTGTTGCTGGCCGCCCTGCCATGGTTGGTTCGGCGGCTGCGGAGCACTCATCGGGTTCCAACCCCTTCACCTGCGCTGTCAAGTTGCGTCCGGGCCAACGCTAGCGGATAGTGAGTGGTCCTGCCCGGAACGCCCCGCTGGTTACGCGGGCTCAGCGACCGGCCAGAAACCCGAGCAGATCCTGCCGGGTGACCACACCGGCCGGTTTGCCGTCCACCAACACCATTGCCCCGTCGGCCGCGGACAGCGCGGACATCGCGACGGTCACCTGCTCACCGGCCCCGATCGTGGGCAGCGGCGGCGACATGTGCTTGTCCACCCGGTCGGCGAGCGCGGCCTTCCCGTTGAACAGCGCGTCGAGCAGGTCCCGCTCGTTCACCGCGCCGACCACCTCCGCGGCCATCACCGGCGGCTCCGCACTGACCACCGGCATCTGGCTCACCCCGAACTCGCGCAGCACACCGACCACGTCGCCGACCGTCTCGCCCGGGTGCGCGTGCACCAGCTTGGGCAGGTTGCCGTCCTTGCGCCGCAACACATCCCCGACGGTGGCGCCGGAGTGCTCCGGCGGCAGGAAGCCGTAGGCGGCCATCCACTGGTCGTTGAACACCTTGGACAGGTAGCCGCGCCCGCCGTCGGGCAGCAGCACCACGATCACGGCGTTCCCGGCTTCCGGACCGGTGAGCCGCGCGGCGACCCGCAATGCCGCCGCGGCCGCCATTCCGCACGAGCCGCCGACCAGCAGGCCCTCCTCCTTGGCCAGCCGCCGGGTCACGTCGAACGAGTCCGCGTCCGAGATGGCGATGATCTCGTCGGCGACCTCACGGTCATAGGTGGTCGGCCAGAAGTCCTCGCCGACGCCCTCGACCAGATACGGCCGGCCGGAGCCGCCGGAGTACACCGAGCCCTCCGGGTCCGCTCCGATGATCTTTACCCGGCCGTCGGAGACCTCCTTGAGGTAGCGACCGGTGCCGGAGATCGTGCCGCCGGTGCCGACCCCGGCCACGAAGTGCGTGATCCGGCCGTCGGTCTGCCGCCACAGCTCGGGCCCGGTGGAGTGGTAGTGGCTCGCCGGGTTCTCCGGGTTGGAGTACTGATCCGGCTTCCAGGCGCCCTCGATCTCGGTCACCAGCCGGTCGGAGACGTTGTAGTAGGAGTCCGGGTGCTCCGGCGCCACCGCGGTCGGGCAGACCACGACCTCGGCGCCGTAGGCCTTGAGCGCGTTGCGCTTGTCCTCACTGACCTTGTCCGGGCACACGAACACGCAGTGGTAGCCCTTGCGCTGAGCCACGAGGGCCAGGCCGACGCCGGTGTTGCCGGAAGTGGGCTCCACGATCGTGCCGCCCGGCCGCAACTCGCCGGAGCGCTCCGCCGCCTCAACCATGCGCAGTGCGATCCGGTCCTTCACGCTGCCGCCCGGGTTGAAGTACTCGACCTTCGCGAGCACGGTCGGGGCCAGCCCGTCGGCCAGCCGGCCAAGGCGCACCAGTGGCGTGTTGCCGACCAGGTCCATCACATGCTCGACGTACTCCACCGGACTCTCCTTCTGGGCGGTCATAGGGGCGGCATCCGGCGGTCGAGCGGACCCCGCCAGCGTCACTCTAGCCCCCGTTGCGTGCACGGATCAGCCGCGTTACCAGGCCCAATATCACGAATGCATGCAAGAGTCCCAGCGTTCTCGAGCAGAGCTCGAGCGAACCGTCAGTTCTCAGATTGAGACTTTCGACACCTTTCAAATTGCCGCAGTTCAGCGATGTGGTGGGACACGGGAATGACACCGAACGTAGTACGCATTTCAACCGGAAACGTGGAGGGAGGACGGCGATGGCGGGAGCCCGCGTAGTTCGGTTCATTGTTTTCGCCGCCGGCTCGGTCGGCGGCCTGTCAGGCGCCGCCTACGGACTGCTGAACGGGCAGTCCCGGCGGGCGCGCGGCGTTGCCGGCGGGCCAGCGGTGCTGCCGCTCAACGCCGACGGCGTCTACCACCCGGACGGCAGTGGGCCGCACCTGGAGCCCGGCAGCCGCCCGGTGACCCTCGCGGTGCTCGGCGACTCGCTGGCCGCCGGGATCGGCGCGGAGACCACCGACGGGCTGCCCGGCGTGCTGCTGGCCAAGGGGCTGGCCGAGGAGGGAGCCGCGCCGGTGCGGCTGACCACGCACGCGATCAGCGGCGCCAAGACGTTCGACCTGCCGGCTCAGGTGGACCGGGCGTTGATCGCGCCGCCGGAACTGGCCCTGGTGATCATCGGCGGGAACGACGTCACGGCGCGGGCCCGGATCGCCACGTCGGCCATGGTGCTCGGCCGCGAGGTGCGCCGGCTGACCGCGGCCGGCACCAACGTCGTCGTCGCCACCTGCCCCGATCTCGGCGTGGCCAGGTGCATCCCGCAGCCGCTGCGTGAGCTTGCCAGGCACTACGGGCGGGCCCTGTCCAGGGCGCAGCACCGGGTGCTCGACCGGATCGGCACCGCGGCGGTGTCGCTGTTCGACCTGGTGTCCCCCGAGTTCATGGTCCGGCCGCACGAGCTGTTCAGCCCGGATCGCTTCCACCCCAACGGTGCCGGCTACCGGATCGCCGCCGACGCGCTGCTGCCCGCCCTGTGCGGCGCGGCCGGGCTGTTCACCGGTCGGCGGCCGATGCTGACGGAGCCGTTGGCGGCGTGAACGAGCTCGCGAGCAAGCCACCGGACCTGATCGATGAGACTGCTGAGACCGGTAACCGCACCGATACGCCAGCCCCTACCGAGGGGTAACCTCGCAGTGTCGCAGAACCGGGAACCGTAGGAGGAGCTCCGCCATGCCCGAGGCCGTCATCGTCTCCGCGGTCCGATCCCCGATCGGCCGCGCGTCCAAGGGATCGCTCGTCGACGTGCGTCCGGACGACCTCGCCGCGCAGCTGGTGCGGGCGGCACTGGACAAGGTGCCCGCGCTCGACCCCAAGGACATCAACGATCTGATGCTCGGCTGCGGGCTGCCCGGCGGCGAGGCCGGCTACAACCTCGGGCGCGTGGTCGCCGTCCTGCTCGGCTACGACCACCTGCCCGGCTGCACCATCACCCGGTACTGCTCCTCCAGCCTGCAGACCACCCGGATGGCCTTCCACGCGATCAAGGCCGGCGAGGGCGACGTGTTCATCAGCGCCGGTGTCGAGACCGTGTCCCGCTACGTCAAGGGCAGCTCCGACTCCTGGCCGGACACCCGCAACCCGCGCTTCGACGACGCGGTGGCGCGCACCTCCTCCGTGGCCGAGTCCGGCGGCGGCTCCTGGCACGATCCCCGGGACGACGGGCAGCTGCCCGACGTGTACATCGCGATGGGCCAGACGGCGGAGAACCTCGCCATGGCCAAGGGCGTGACCCGGGAGGACATGGACCACTTCGGTGTGCGCTCGCAGAATCTGGCCGAGCAGGCGATCAAGGACGGCTTCTGGGCCAGGGAGATCATCCCGGTCGAGTTGCCCGACGGCCGGATCGTGGACACCGACGACGGCCCGCGCCCGGGTGTTACGTATGAGAAGACCGCGACCCTGCAGCCGGTGTTCCGCCCGGACGGGCGGGTCACCGCCGGCAACTGCTGCCCGCTCAACGACGGCGCCGCGGCGCTGGTGATCATGAGCGACACCAAGGCTGCCGAACTCGGCCTGACGCCGCTGGCCCGGATCGTGTCGACCGGGGTGTCCGCGCTGTCCCCGGAGATCATGGGACTCGGCCCGGTGGAAGCGTCCAGGCGCGCGCTGGCGCTGGCCGGCATGAGCATCGGCGACATCGACCTGGTGGAGATCAACGAGGCGTTCGCCGCGCAGGTCATCCCGTCCTACCGCGACCTCGGCATCGACCTCGACCGGCTCAACGTCAACGGCGGCGCGATCGCGGTCGGCCACCCGTTCGGCATGACCGGCGCCCGGATCACCACCACGCTGATCAACTCTTTGCAGTGGCACGACAAGCAGTTCGGCCTGGAGACCATGTGCGTCGGCGGCGGCCAGGGCATGGCCATGGTCCTGGAGCGCCTGAGCTGACAGTGTCCCCGGCGCTCGCCCGGCGCTCGCCCGGCCGATACAGCGCAAGGTGACATTCCGCGTGTAGAAGCGCAGGAAGGTGACATCGCGCTTTACCGGCGCGGGCGCGATCGGCGCGGGCGTGTACCGGGTTGCTCGGCGCGGGGAGCTAGGCGCTGGGGGCCAGCCGGGTGGCCGCGGTGATCAGGCGGTCGAAGGCGTCTCCGTCGCGCGGGTCGTAGAGGCCGGCGAGCAGCTTGAGCACCAGCTTCATGAGGCTGGTGTGCGGCAGGCCGTACCTGGTGGCGACCCGCATGACGGCCGGGTTGCCGATCAGCCGGCTGAAGATGTTGCCGAGGCGGTAGTAGCTGCCGAGGGACTGCTTGAGCGCCAGCGGGTAACCGGCGAGGGCGCGCTCCCTGGCCGGGCCGTCGCCGCGGGCCAGCGCCTGGACCACGCACTCGGCGGCGAGCTTGGCGGACTCCATGGCGTAGCCGATGCCCTCGCCGTTGAACGGGTTGACCAGTCCGCCCGCGTCGCCGACCAGGAGCAGGCCGGCGGCGTAGTGCGGGGTGCGGTTGAAGCCCATGGGCAGCGCCGCGCCGCCGATCCGGCCGGCGGCGTTCGGCTCGCGCAGGCCCCATTCTTCCGGTGTGCCGTCCAGCCACGAGCGCATCAGCGCCCGGTAGTCGGTGCTGCCGAACGCTTTCGACGTGGAGAGGATGCCGAGGCCGACGTTCACGGTGCCGTCGCCCATTCCGAAGATCCACCCGTAGCCGGGCAACAGGCGCGGCTCCGCCGGGTTCGACCGGTCCCAGAGCTCCAGGTGCGACTCGAGGTAGTCGTCCTTGCTGCGCGGGCTGGTGTAGTACCGCCGCACGGCGACACCCATCGGCCGGGCGCTGTTCTTGTCGATCCCGACGGAGAGCGCCAGCCGTGCGGAGACCCCGTCGCAGGCCAGGACCACCGGCGCCCGGTAGGTGACCGGGGTTCGCTCGGCGCCGGTCTTGGCGGCCACCCCGACCACCCGGCCGTTGCGCTCGTCGGTGACCGCGCCCGTGACGGTGGTCTGCTCGAGCAGCCGCGCCCCGGCCTGCTGGGCGTTGCGGGCCAGCAGTTCGTCGAAGTCCTCGCGGGTTCGCACCACGCCGTAGGGCGGGAAGGTGGCCAGATCCGGCCAGTCCAGCTCGAGGGTGACCCCGCCGCCGCACACCCGCAGGCCGCGGTTGTGCAGCCAGCCCGCCTCCTCCCTGGTGTCGATACCCAGGTCGATCAGCTGCTTGACGCCACGCGGAGTGAGCCCGTCGCCGCACACCTTCTCCCGGGGGAAGATGCTTTTCTCCAGTAGCAACACGTCCAGCCCGGCCCTGGCCAGGTAGGTCGCGGCGGTGGCACCGGCCGGCCCGGCGCCGACCACGATGACGTCGGCGTCCTCCCCCGCCCGCCGCCGGCTGACCGACGGGCTGATCGACGGCGTCATGCGGCTCCTCACCGGCTTGTGAAAGGGTTCACGAGCCAGTTTAGCCGCGGGTGATCCGAGCCGGACGAGTCGAGCGACACATGTCCACCTGCCACGGTGTTCCCGCCGTGCCGGCCTGCCAGACTGGGTGGGTGAGGACCGAGGTTCAGCAGACGACAGCGCGTTCGGCGGAGCTGTTCGACCGGGCGATGGCGGTGACCCCGGGCGGGGTCAACTCGCCGGTACGGGCATTCAAGGCGGTCGGCGGCACGCCGCGGTTCATGGTCCGCGGCGCCGGGCCGCGGCTGTGGGACGCCGACGGCAACTCCTACGTCGACCTGGTGAGCTCCTGGGGACCGATGATCCTCGGGCATGCCCACCCGGCCGTGGTGGACGCGGTACGCGCGGCCGCGGGTTCCGGCCTTTCCTTCGGCACCCCGACCGAGGGTGAGATCGAGCTGGCTGAGGAGATCATCGACCGGGTCGGTCCGGTGCGGCAGGTGCGGCTGGTCAACTCCGGCACCGAGGCCACGATGAGCGCGATCCGGCTGGCGCGCGGGTTCACCGGGCGCACGAAGATCGTAAAGTTCGCCGGCTGCTACCACGGGCACGTGGACGCGCTGCTCGCCGAGGCCGGGTCCGGGGTGGCCACCCTCGGTCTGCCGACCACGCCGGGCGTGACCGGGGCGCAGGCGTCGGACACCATCGTGTTGCCGTACAACGACACCGAGGCGGTGCGGGCGGCGTTCGCCGAGCACGGCGCGTCGATCGCCGCGGTGATCACCGAGGCGGCCGCCGGGAACATGGGCGCGGTCCCGCCGGAGCCGGGGTTCAACGCGGGGCTGCGCGAGCTGACCACGGCGCACGGTGCGCTGCTGATCATGGACGAGGTGATGACCGGGTTCCGGGTGGCGCCGGCCGGCTGGTTCGCCATCGACGCGGTGCCCGGCGACCTCTACACCTTCGGCAAGGTGATGTCCGGCGGGCTGCCCGCGGCGGCGTTCGGCGGCCGGGCCGAGGTGATGGCCGCGCTGGCCCCGTCCGGCCCGGTGTACCAGGCGGGCACGCTGTCCGGGAACCCGGTCGCGGTCGCCGCGGGGCTGGCCACGCTGCGGGCCGCGGACGCCGAGGTCTACCTGGCACTCGACGCCAACTCGCGGCGGCTGGGCGCGCTGCTGACCGAGGCGCTGCGCACGGCCGGGGTGCCGCACCGGGTGCAGTTCGCGGGCAACCTGCTCAGCGTGTTCTTCACGACCGCGCCGGTACCGGACTACGCCGCCGCCCGCGCCACGCAGACCTGGCGGTATCCGGCGTTCTTCCACGCGCTGCTCGAGCGCGGGGTGTACCCGCCGCCGAGCGCGTTCGAGGCCTGGTTCGTCAACGCCGCCATGGACGACGCCGCGTTCGAGGTGATCTCGGCGGCCCTGCCGGCGGCGGCTGCCGCGGCGGCGCAAGCGAAAGAGGGGGTTTCGTGAGCGAGCGTGCGAGCGAACAATTGGGCACTGCCCCGGCGCCGAGCGTGCGAGGCGGCGGGGTGCGGCGACTCCGAGCCTGCGAGGAGACGTCGTGAGCGAGCGTGCGAGCGAACAATTGGGCACTGCCCCGGCGCCGAGCGTGCGAGGCGGCGGGGTGCGGCGACTCCGAGCCTGCGAGGAGACGTCGTGAGCGAGCGTGCGAGCCGGACCGTGGTGCATCTGTTGCGGCACGGCGAGGTGCACAACCCGACCGGAGTGCTCTACGGCCGGCTGCCTGGCTTCCACCTCTCCGAGCTCGGTCAACGCCAGGCCCTCACCGTCGCGGAACACCTGCGGGACAACGACATCACTTATGTGGTCGCGTCGCCGCTCGAGCGCGCCCAGGAGACCGCGCGCCCGATCAGCGACTCACATCGGCTCGAGCTGGTCACCGACGAGCGGCTGATCGAGGCGGCCAACTCGTTCGAGGGCAAGCGGGTGTCCATCGGGGACGGTGCGCTGCGTTCGCCGAGCAGCTGGCCGTTGCTGCGCAACCCGTTCCGGCCGTCCTGGGGTGAGCCGTACCTGGAGATCGCGCACCGCATGCTGGCCGCCGTGCACCGGGCCCGCAGCGCCTCGGCCGGGCACGAGGCCGTCGTCGTGTCGCACCAGCTGCCGATCTGGACGCTGCGGCGGTATCTCGAAGGCCGCCGGCTCTACCACCACCCCGCCCACCGGGAGTGCTCCCTTGCCTCGCTCACCAGCCTGGTGTTCGACGACGAGGAGCTGGCCGCCATCCGCTACTCCGAACCGGCCGGCGTGAGCAGTCCGAAGGTGACCGGCGCGTGAGGCGGGTCGGGCCACTCGCGGTCCTCGGCGTGCTCCTGGCGCTGGCCGGGTGCGCGACCGGCAAGGACGCGGTGTCGGCCGGCAGTGACTTCCAGTTCGTCTCCCCTGGCGGCAAGACCGACATCCGCTACGAGGGCGCCGACCGCAAGACCGCGGGCGAGCTGGCCGGCGAGAGCCTGCTCGAGGCGGACAAGCAGGTGCGGCTGTCCGACTACGCCGGCCAGGTCGTCGTGCTCAACATCTGGGGCTCATGGTGCGGGCCCTGCCGGGTCGAGGCGCCCGAGCTGCAGAAGCTCTACGACCAGACGCGCGGCTCCGGTGTCACGGTGCTCGGTGTCGACGTGCACGACGAGCAGCGCAGTGCCCCGGCGGACTTCGTCCGGGACCGCGCCATCAGCTATCCGTCGATCTACGACCCGCCGGCGCGCACCCTGCTGGCCCTGCGCGGCTACCCGCGTTCCACCGTCCCGTCCACCATCATCTTCGACCGCGAGCACCGGGTCGCCGCCGTCTACCTGCGCGACCTGCGGGCCGACGACCTACTGCCGGTGGTCAACCGCCTCGCCGCGGAGAGCTGAGCCGCTCGATCGGCGCCCGGGCGCTGCCCACCCGCGCTGCCCGCTACCGGGCTGCCTACCCTGGTCAGCGTGAACCCGACCGAGATCGCCACCTCCGGGCCGCTGGTGCTGGCCGGGCTGGTGGCGCTGGCGGCGGGGGTGGTGTCGTTCGCGTCGCCCTGCGTGGTGCCGCTGGTGCCCGGGTACCTGGCGTACCTGGCCGCCCTGGTCGGGGCGGACGCACCCGCGGTGGAGGCCGGGGAGCCGGTGAAGCGCGGCCGGTTCCGGGTGCTCGGTGCGGTGGGCCTGTTCGTGCTGGGGTTCACCGTGGTGTTCGCCATCGGCGTTGGCAGCCTGGTCTGGCTCGCCGATGCGCTCGCGCTCAACCAGGACCTGCTACAGCGGGTCGGCGGCGTGCTGACCATCATCATGGCGCTGGTCTTCATCGGGCTGATCCCCGGGCTACAGCGGGACTTCCGGCCGCACCGGGTGCCCAACGCGGGCCTGGCGGGCGCGCCGGTGCTCGGCGCGGTCTTCGGGTTGGGCTGGACGCCGTGCATCGGGCCGACGCTGTCCGGGGTGCTGGCCGTCGCGAGCAGCACCGGTGGCACGGCGGCCCGCGGGTTCCTGCTGGTGCTGGTGTACTGCCTTGGCCTGGGAGTGCCGTTCCTGCTGATCGCGGTCGGGGCGCGCTGGGCCGTACGGGCGTCCGGGTGGCTGCGCCGGCACGGGCGGACCATGCAACTCATCGGCGGCGGATTGCTCCTGGTCGTGGGCGTCCTGTTGATCACCGGACTGTGGGGCGAGCTGACCTCGTGGCTACGCAACACCGTCGTCTCCGACACGAGGTTGCCGCTGTAAATGAGCGTCGACAGCATCGAGACCGGGGCGGCGGCGAACACTCCGCCGGGATCGCCCGGCGGCAACGCCTGGCTCGCCTTTCTGCGCAACACCTGGCGCGGGCTCACCTCCATGCGTACCGCGCTGGTGCTGCTGTTCCTGCTGGCCCTCGCCGCGATGCCGGGCGCCCTGCTGCCACAGCGGTCGCTGAACTCGCCCAAGGTCACCGACTACATCGACAGTCACGGTGCCGTGGGGCGGCTGCTCGACCGGTTCCAGTTCTACGACGTCTACGCCAGCGTCTGGTTCTCCGCGATCTACCTGCTGCTGTTCATCTCGCTGGTCGGCTGTCTCTTACCGCGCACGCTGGACTACGCCATGTCGGTGCGCGCCGAGCCGGTGCTCACCCCGCGCAACCTGAGCCGGTTGCCGCACCACACCCGGTCCACCGTGGACGTCCCGGTGGCCGAGGTGATCGACGGTGCCAGGAGCCGGTTGCGCGGCTGGCGGATCGCCGAGCGGACCGAGGAAGGTGGCGTCCACACCATCAGCGCCGAGAAGGGTTACCTCCGGGAGACCGGGAACCTGGTGTTCCACTTCGCCATGCTCGGCCTGGTCGTGGCGCTGGCGCTCGGCAAGATGTTCAACTATGAGGGCCAGGTGATCGTGCTGGCCGACGGCGGCCAGTTCTGCAACTCCGGCACGCTCGGCTACGACACCTTCCGGCCCGGGCTGCGGGTAGACGGTACGGACCTGAACCCGTTCTGCGTCAAGGTGAACGACTTCACCGCGAGCTACCTGCCGAGCGGGCAGGCGAAGACCTTCCGCGCCGACGTGTCCTACCAGTCCGGTGGGGACCTCGACTCCGGCAACTGGCGGCCGTACCGGCTGGCGGTCAACGATCCACTGCGCACCGCGGGCGACCGGGTCTACCTGCTCGGCCACGGCTACGCGCCGACGTTCACGGTGACCTTCCCGGACGGCCAGCGGCGCACCAGCACCATCCAGTGGCGTCCGGTCAACCAGCAGACCCTGCTCTCCGAAGGCGCCACCAAGCTGGATCAGCCCGGGGTGACCGATCCCGCCCTGCGCCGGCAGCGCCAACTGGCCATCACCGGCCTGTTCGCGCCGACCGCGGTGTTCCAGGGCACGCTGCTCGACTCCGGGTTCCCGGACCTGCGCAACCCGGCGGTCGCGGTGGACGTGTTGCGCGGCGACCTCGGTCTCGACGCCGGCCGCGGCCAGTCCATCTTCAGCGTCGACCAGTCGCTTGTGGACAGTGGCAGGCTGAACCGGGTGGCCAGGGCGAACCTCAAGCCGGGTCAGGAGATCAAGCTCGATGACGGCACCAGCGTGCGGTTCGACGGTGCGCAACAGTGGGTGTCGCTCGAGATCGCGCACGACCCGACGCAGGGCTGGGTGCTGGTGTTCGCGGTGCTGCTGCTGGCCGGGCTCGCCACCTCGCTGACCATCAAGCGCAGAAGGCTCTGGGTGCGTGCCACCCCGGTCCCCGGCGCGGACGATCCGAAACGTACCGTGGTCGAGGTTGGCGGCCTGGCGCGCACGGACCGGGCGGGATACGGCGAGCAGTTCGACAGGTTGGCCGCCGACCTGGTGCGCACGAGGGAGACCTGATGCCGAACGACGACGCCCTGTCCACCTACAGCGACTACACCTACTTCACCGCGGTCGCGTTCTACGTTCTCGCCATGGTGCTCTACCTCGTGGAGCAGGCGCTCGCGCGAACGCCCCGGGCGGCCGCGAACGTGCTGGTGGCCGCGGGGAGTGCCGACTCCGCTTCCGCGGCCGACTATTCGGCGCACGGTGACCTTCCGCTGCGAGAAGCGCGCGAAGGCGACACCGCGCCGGACGGCGAGAGCCGGCCGGGCGCGCGCACCCGGGCGGAGCGGCTCGGCCGGATGGCGGTGTCGGTGACCGTACTCGGCGCCGTGCTGCACCTGACCTCCCTCGTGCTGCGCGGGCTCGCGGCCGGGCGGGTGCCGTGGGGCAACATGTACGAGTTCGGCTCGGTGCTCTGCCTGGTCGCGGTCGGCACCTGGCTGGTGCTGCTCCGCCGGTTCCCGGTACGGCACCTCGGCGGGTTCGTGCTGCTGCCGATCGTGCTGCTGATGTTCCTTGGCGGCACCGTGCTGTACACCACCGCCGCCCCGGTGCAGCCGGCGTTGCAGTCCTACTGGCTGGTGATCCACGTCTTCACCGTGGCGGCGTCCAGCGGCGCGCTGCTGGTACCCGGTGTGGCCAGCGTGCTCTACCTGGTCAAGGCCAGGAACGAGGCGGATCCGACGAAGTTCGCCGGACTGGCCGGCCGGCTGCCCGCCGCGGACACCCTCGACCGGCTGGCCTACCGGATCACGATCATCGCGTTTCCGGCATACACCATGGCGGTCATCTTCGGGGCGATCTGGGCGGAGGCGGCCTGGGGCCGGTTCTGGGGCTGGGATCCCAAGGAGACCTGCGCGTTCGTCGCCTGGGTGATCTATGCGGCCTACCTGCACTCCCGGGCCACCGCCGGCTGGCGGGGCAGCCGGGCGGCCGTGATCAACGCGCTCGGCTTCGCGGTCATGGTGTTCAACCTGTTTTTCATCAACCTGGTGGTCGCGGGCCTGCACTCCTACGCGGGCGTCGGCTGAGCGGGTGGCCCGTGTCGTGCGGCGGGCCCGCCAACGACTACCGTCGTAGGTAGCGAGATCTCCGAGTTCGGTAGTTGCAGGGAGGGCCCCAGCGGTGAGTGGGCGGCAGGACGAGACGTGGCAGCCACCCGAGCCGGCCACACCCGGCTCGGGCGAACCGCAGCCGCACGCCCGGATAGATCAACTCGATTCGGAAGCGCAGGATTTCGGGCCGAACGCAGCGCATCTCGATGACGAGGAGCGGACCGACTCGACGCCCTATCCGGCCCCGCAGCCGCCGCACCAGTCCGGCCCGCACCCCATGCCGGCCCCGCCCGGTCCGCGCCCGCATCCGTCCGGCCCGCACCCGATGCCGCCGTACCAGTCCGGCCCGCACCCCATGCCGCCGCACCAGTCCGGCCCGCACCAGGTGGCCGCCGAGCAGTCCGGGCCGCACTCGGGCCCACACCCCGTTGGCCCGTCCGGCCCGTACTACGCCGATCCGGCCGCCGCCTACCCACCACCGCCGCACCGCCCCGGCTACCCGCAGCCGTACCAGCACCAGCCGGGCATGACGCAGCAGGCCGACCCGCGCGGCCGGGCCGCCGTGCACGCCGACGAGCTGTCCTCGGCCCGGCTGCTCAAGCCGAACAAGCGCCGGCCCCAGTCCGGCTGGCGCAAGGCGGTGTTCGTGGCCAGCGGACACCTGATCAACGTCGGGGAGAGCCCAGCCGAGGAGAACCGGCGCGCGCTGATCAACCGGGTCAACCAGCCACTGCGGGGCTGCTACAAGATCGCCATGCTGAGCCTGAAGGGCGGCGTCGGCAAGACCACGACGACCACCACGCTGGGCTCCACGTTCTCCTCGCTGCGCGGCGACCGGGTGATCGCGGTGGACGCGAACCCCGACCGGGGCACGCTGAGCCAGAAGATTCCGCTTGAGACCACGGCGACGGTCCGGCACCTGCTCCGCGACGCCACCCGGATCAAGCGCTACAGCGACATCCGGGCGTACACCTCGCAGGGCCCGTCACGGCTGGAAGTGCTTGCCAGCGACCAGGATCCCGCGGTCTCCGAGGCGTTCAGCGAGGATGACTACCGGCGCACGATCACGCTGCTCGAGCACTTCTACAACATCGTGCTCACCGACTGCGGCACCGGTCTGATGCACTCGGCCATGAAGGGTGTGCTCGACCTGGCCGACTCGCTGGTGATCGTGTCGTCCGGGTCGGTCGACGGCGCGCGCAGCGCATCGGCCACGCTGGACTGGCTGGACGTGCACGGCTACCGGGGTCTGGTGGCCCGGTCCGTGGCGGTGATCAACTCAGTACGGCCGAGATCCGGCTCGGTGGATCTGGACCGGCTGGCCCAGCACTTCGGGGCCCGCTGCCGGGCGGTCTGCCGCATCCCGTTCGACCCGCACCTGGAGGAGGGCGCGGAGATCGAGCTCGACCGGCTGCAGCCGAACACCCGGCTGGCCTTGCTGGAGATGGCGGCCACCGTGGCCGACGCCTTCCCCGGCGCCTGACCGGCGCGGAGCACTAGGCCGGCGGTTCGTCGTCCGGGCGCTTGCGTTCGTTGAGACGGCGGAGAAACTCGGGATCGTCGTCCGGAGCCACACCTCGCGACTGCCGGGGAGCCACGCTTGCCGGCCGGGCGACGAACGCCCGCCACAGCAGCACGACGACGGCCACCGCGCCGATGAGAGCGAGCAGGTACAGCATCTGATGCCACCTCCCTTGTGCAGACCCCTCATCGACATTAGCCCGTTTGCACTCGGAGGGTCGGGACGGTGACAGGCTGGCGATCAGTCCCGGCCGGCCGGCGCGGACGCCTCGGTGGTCAACTCGGCGAGCAACGCCTTGACCTCGGACTCCCGAAACCGGCGGTGTCCGCCGGGCGTGCGGATCGAACCGATGCGTCCCGCGGTGGCCCACCGCGTCACGGTCTTCGGGTCGACCCGGAACAGGGCCGCGACCTCACCCGGGGTCAGCAGCCGCTCGCCGATGTGTGTCGCAGCGGTCACCAGGGCCTCCTCTACAGCGTTGCACGCATCGTCGCATCTCGCCCGTCGAGTACTCGAACGGTTGTCCAGAGGTAAAGAGGTAGTAAGGGACAAATCGACCGGTTCGGACATGCCTTGGGATCTGATTTTCGCGGGGCCTAGGCTGGCTGCCGTGGATGCCACGGACCGCGCGCTGATCGACGCGCTGCGCCGGGACGGCCGGGCCACCTATGCCGAGCTGGGGCGCCAGGTCGGCTTGTCCGCCTCGGCCGTACACGAACGGGTCGGCAAGCTCGAGTCGGCCGGAGTGATCCTCGGCTACCACGCCGCGGTCGACCCGGCGGCGGTCGGACTCGGGGTGACCGCGCTGATCGGCATCCACCCGACCGACACCGCCGACGACGAGGACGTGGCCACCGCCCTCGGCGGTCTGGCCGAGGTGGAGTCCTGTTACGCGGTGGCCGGCGACGACGCGTTCGTGGTGAAGGTGCGGGTGGCCACGGTGGACGAGCTGGAGCGGACCCTCGGCCGGCTGCGCCGCATCGACGGGGTGGCCAGGACCAGGACAACGGTGGTGCTCTCCACCCGGTTCGAGGGCCGGCCGAGCACCGCCGAGGCGTAACCTCCAGCCATGTCGGATGCCCGCCTCGGCCGCGACCTGGCGCTCTACACGCTGGTCCGAGTCGGCCTGGTGGCCGCGGTCACCGGGCTGCTCCTGGTGTTCGACGTGCCGTTCCTGGTGGCGCTCGCGGTGGCCGTGGTGGTCGGTTTCCCGGTCGGCCTGCTGGTCTTCCGGGGACTGAACCGGCGGGTGACCGAGGGCCTCGCCGCCCGCGGCGCCGCCAAGCACGCCGAGCGCGAGCGGCTGCGCGCCGAGCTGCGCGGCGAGGACGATCGCGGATGACCGCGGTGGACCGATGTAGCGACACGACCCGGGACTGGGTCTGCGAGGCGGTCCGGATCATCGAGGCGGACGCCAACCGCAGCGCGGACACCCACCTGCTGGCGTTCCCGCTGCCGCCGGACTGGAATATCCAGCTTTACCTGAAGGACGAGTCCACCCACCCCACCGGCTCGCTCAAGCACCGGCTGGCCCGCTCGCTGTTTCTCTACGCGCTGTGCAACGGCTGGATCCTCGAGGGCACCCCGGTGATCGAGGCGTCCTCCGGGTCGACCGCGGTGTCCGAGGCCTACTTCGCCCGGATGCTTGGCCTGCCGTTCATCGCGGTCATGCCGGCCACCATCAGCGAGGAGAAGGTGGCGCTGATCGAGCGGCAGGGCGGCGCCTGCCACTTCATCGAGGAGCCCAGCCAGATCTACGCCGAGGCCCGGCGCCTCGCCGAGCAGCTCGGCGGGCACTTCATCGACCAGTTCACCAACGCCGAACGGGCCACCGACTGGCGCGGCAACAACAACATCGCCGAGTCGATCTTCGAGCAGCTGGCCCTCGAACCGCATCCGGAACCGGACTGGGTCGTGGTCGGTGCCGGCACCGGCGGTACCAGCGCCACGATCGGCCGGTTCATCCGCTACCGGCGGCTGCGTACCAGGCTGGCCGTGGTGGACCCGGAGAACTCGGTGTTCTTCGACGCGTGGCGCGACGCCGAGCCGGCGTTGACCAGTTGCCAGGGCTCCCGGATCGAGGGCATCGGCCGGCCGAGGGTGGAGCCGTCGTTCATCGGCGAGGTGATCGACCGCATGATCAAGGTTCCGGACGCCGCGTCGCTGGCCGTCATCCGGACCGTGCGGCGGCTGCTCGGCCGGCAGGTCGGCGGCTCGACCGGCACCAACCTCTGGGGCGCCTTCCAGATCGTCGCCGAGCTGAAGGCGGCGGGCCGCAGCGCAAGCGTGGTCACCCTGCTGTGTGACGGCGGCGAGCGCTACGCCAACACCTACTACGACGACGCCTGGTTGGCCCGCCACCATCTGGATCTCGGGCCGTACCAACGGTTTCTGGACACGTTCCTGGCCACCGGGGAGTGGGTCGGCGAGCCATAGGCGGCCGGTGGCGCTAGCCGAGGGCGAGGGCGAGCGCCGTGCTCGCCCCCCAGACCAGCATGGCCAGCGCGGTGTCGCGGAGCACCGGGATCAACGCCGGCCCGGCGGCGCCGCCGGCCACCCGGCGCACCGACCCGGCGACCACCGGCGCGGCCAGCAGCCCGGCCAGCAGCCAGGGATTGCCGAACGCGGCGAGCACGGTGATCGCGAACGGCACCGCGACCAGTCCACAGTAGACCGTCCTGGTCCGCTGCTCGCCGAGGCGCACGGCGAGGGTGACCTTGCCGGCCACCCGGTCGGTCGGCACGTCGCGCAGGTTGTTGGCGACGAGCACGGCCGAGGAGAACGCGCCGAGCGCCACCGCCGCGGCCGCGCCGGGCCAGGTCAGCCGGCCGGTCTGCACGTACAGCGTGCCGAGCACGGCCACCGGGCCGAAGAACAGGAACACCGCGGCCTCGCCCCACCCGGAGTAGCCGTACGGCCGGCTGCCCCCGGTGTAGAACCAGGCGCCGGCGATCGACGCGACGCCGATGAGCACCAGCCACCACCGGCCGGTCGCGGCCACCAACACCAGCCCGGCCACGGCGGCGACCGCGAAGCACGCGAAGGCCGCGGCGCGCACCTGTCCCGGCCGGGCCACCCCCGAGCCGACCAGGCGCAGCGGCCCGACCCGCTCGGCGTCGGTGCCGCGCACCCCGTCGGAGTAGTCGTTGGCGTAGTTCACCCCGACCTGGAGGGCCAGCGCGACGATCAGGGCGAGCACCGACCACGCGACGCTGAACCCGCCGATCGCGGCGGCCGCTCCCGCGCCGACGAGCACCGGTGCGACGGAGTTGGGCAGTGTGCGCACCCGCGCGCCCGCCACCCACTGCGTGATCGTGGCCATGTCCCCATCTTGCCCGCCGGGGTCCGGCTGGCACGGCCCCCGCCACGGTGACCTGCGCTACCCGGGCGGGTCCGCCCGGCCGAGTGTTGCCGCGACCGCGGCCCGATCCACCTTGCCCGGCCCGCGCAGCGGCAGCGCGTCGACCACTCGCAACACCGCCGGCACCGCGGGAGCACCGAGCTCCGCCCGAACCGCCGCCCGCAGCGCGTCGGCGTCCGGCGAACCGTTGTGGGTGGGCCGCACGGCCGCCGCCACCCGCTGTCCCCATTCCGGGTCGGGCAGCGCGACCACGCACGCCTCGGCCACCCCGGGCTGCGCGGTGAGCACCCGCTCCACCTCGGCCGCGGCCACCTTCATCCCGCCGGTGTTGATCACGTCGTCCGGCCGGCCGAGCACCTCGAGCGTGCCGTCCGGCCGGATCCGCCCGAGGTCGCCGGTGCGGAACCAGCCGCGGGCGAACGCCGCCGCGGACGCGGTGGACACCCCCGACGAGGCCGCCGGCCGGTACCCGGTGGCCAGGGTCGGCCCGGACAGTTCGATCACCCCGGTGTCGCCGATTCGCATCCCGACTCCGGCCAGTGGCACCCCGTCGTACACGCAGCCGCCCGCGGTCTCGGTCATGCCGTAGGTGGTGACCGCCCGCACCCCGGCGTCCAGTGCCCGGCGCAGCAGGGTCGGGGTGGTCGCCGCCCCGCCGACCAGCACCGCGTCGAACGCGCGCAGCGCCCGCAACCCGTCACCGTCGAGCAGCCGGCCGAGTTGGGTCGGCACCAGCGCGGTGTAGTGCGGCCCCTCGGTGCCGAGCAGGTCGGCCGCCGCCTCGGTGAACCCCTTGGCCCGAAAGCCGGTCGCGGTGCCGAGCAGCACCGGATCCCGCCCGGCCATGATCGACCGGACCAGCACCTGCACCCCGGCGATGTGCTGGGCGGGCAGCGCGAGCAGCCAGCCGCCGGGCCCGCCGAGCCGCTCGTGGGTGGCGTTGGCCGAGGCCCGCAGCGCGGCCGAGGACAGCTCGACGCCCTTCGCCGTCCCGGTCGACCCGGAGGTGGCCACCACCAGCGCCGTGCCGGGCTCGACCGGGAACCCCGGCGCCGCGGCCAGGCGCAGCCGCTCGTCGCCAACCGCCAGCGGCAGCACCGCGGGGCCGGAGCCGTCCAGCGCCGCGCGCAGCGCGCCGATCAGCGCGGTGACCGCGACCGGCGATCCGTCGAGCCGCACCTCACGCATGACGTCATCATCCACAGTTACCAATTGTCACCGGCCGACTACCCACCGGCCTTCGCTGTCTTTATTCTGGCCAGGAAACAAAATCTCGTCTGGGGCGACGGGTCGTCCCTCGAGTCACTGCTCATTTCTCTGCGTTTAGCCAACCGTGCCCATTTCCCGGTGACCCAACCTGCGGAGGTCTTTCGGTGACGGACCTGCAATCATCACCCGACCGGACATTAACCGAGGAACAGAGCTCCACCCGACGCTGGAGCCTGGTCGTCTACAGCGCGATCGCCGGCGTTGTGCTCGCCGTCATCTGGTCGCCACGACTCGTCGACGGCGTCATCGCCAGCTCGATAGCCGACCCGGTGGTCGGCGGCGACGCCACCGACGTGGCGATCAGCGGCTCCGCGGCGGCCGCGGTGTTCGCGTTCATCACCGGTGTCGGCGGCATGTTCACCGCCTGCAATATCGCCGTCTTCGGCGCGATCGCCCCCCTTTCCGCGCAGCCGGACGGCCTGCGCAACAAACTCGTCGCGGTGCTCCGGCCAATCGGCTGGCTGGCCCTCGGCGCGGTTGTGGTGGCCGGTGTCTACGGCGCCATCGGCGTATTCATCGGCGACAACTCCCCGCAACTGTCCGATGCGCGGATCGGAGATCCGCAGACCGGGCTTCGGGTGCGCTCGATCCAGTCGGCCGTGGTGTTCACCCTGATCGGCGCGGTGATGGTCTGGTACGCGCTTGGCAAACTCCGGTTGGCGCGCTTCCCGCTCGACCGCTTCTTCGCCAGGTACCGCTGGGCCGAGATGGCCTTCCTCGGCGCGCTGATCGGCGGGTTCCTGGTCGGCCGGCCATTCGGCATGTTCCGCCATATGTACGAATACGCGGCGTCCACCGACAACCCGCTCATCGGGTTCCTGACCTTTGCCCTCCAGTCACTGGGAAATATCGTCGGCGTCACCATTCTGCTGTTGCTCATCACCCTGCTGACCCGGGGCGGGTTCCAGCGCTGGCTGGCCGCCACGCCGAGCCGCGCGGCCAGGTTCACCGCCGCCGCGTTCACCGTCTTCGGCACGTTCTTCATCTTCTATTGGGGCGTCAAACTCGGCAGCCGGGCCGGCTGGTACTGGTGGCCGACCATGCCCTACAGCTGATCCTCAGTAGTAGTACGGATAGGGCGACCAGTCCGGGGGCCGCTTCGCCAGGAAGGCGTCGCGGCCCTCGACCGCCTCGTCGGTCATGTACGCCAGCCGGGTGGTCTCGCCGGCGAACAGCTGCTGACCGACCAGGCCGTCGTCGATCAGGTTGAACGCGTACTTGAGCATCCGTCGCGCGGTCGGCGACTTGCCGTTGATCTCGCCGGCCCAGTCCAGCGCGGTCGCCTCGAGCGAGGCATGCGGAACAACGGCATTCACCGCGCCCATCCGGTGCATCTCCGCCGCGGTGTAGGCGCGACCGAGGAAGAAGATCTCCCTGGCGAACTTCTGACCCACCTGCCGCGCCAGGTAGGCCGAGCCGAAGCCACCGTCGAAGCTGCCGACATCGGCGTCGGTCTGCTTGAACCGGGCGTGCTCGGCGCTGGCCAGCGTGAGGTCGCACACCACGTGCAGGCTGTGCCCGCCGCCGGCCGCCCACCCCGGCACCACCGCGATCACCACCTTGGGCATGAACCGGATCAGCCGCTGGCACTCCAGGATGTGCAGCCGCCCGGCCCGCGCCGGATCCACCGTGTCGGCGGTCTCCCCGCTGGCGTACTGGTAGCCGGTGCGCCCCCGGATCCGCTGGTCCCCACCGGAACAGAAGGCCCAGCCGCCGTCCCGCGGCGAGGGCCCGTTGCCGGTGATCAGCACACACCCGACGTCGGGCGACATCCTGGCGTGGTCCAGCGCCCGGTACAGCTCGTCGACGGTGTGCGGACGGAAGGCGTTGCGCACCTCGGGCCGGTCGAACGCGATCCGCACGGTTGCCTGCTCCGGCCCGCCGCGCACACACCGGTGATAGGTGATGTCGGTGAAGCCGAAGCCGTCGACGGCGCGCCAGGCGGACGGGTCGAACAGCTCGGAAACCGCGTGATCAGCCATCGCCGCAGCATATGGCCTGCCTGTGGACAGCTCTGAGCACCGGCCGGTGCGGCGTGCCAAGCTTGGCCTCGTGCACGACACCGACTCCGCTCGCAAGGTCGGCCACCCGCGCCGGGTGCGCGAGGTGCCCTGGTGAACCCGTCGACCGCGCAGGCCGCGGTGATCGTGGACGAGTTGGTGCGCAACCGGATCCGGTCGGTAGTGCTGTGCCCCGGTTCGCGCAACGCGGCGCTGGCCTTGGCCCTGCACCAGGCCGCCGAACGTGGCGAGCTGAGCCTGCACGTACGCACCGACGAGCGTGCCGCGGGGTTCCTCGCCGTCGGACTGTCCATCGGGGACGGTCGACCGGCGGCGGTGGTGTGCACCTCCGGCACCGCCGCGGCGAACCTGCATCCGGCCGTGCTGGAGGCGTACCACTCCGGCGTCGGGCTGCTCGCGCTCACCGCGGACCGGCCGGCCGAACTGCACGGCAGCGGCGCCAACCAGACCATCGACCAGCGGCTGCTGTTCGGTCCGGCGGCGGTCGCCGTGGACTTCCCGGTGGCCGAGCGGCGCGGCGGACAGAACCCGGTGTGGCGCGGGCTGGTCTGCCGGGCGGTCGCGCAGGCCGAGCACGGCCGGCCGGTGCACGTGAACATCCCGTTCCGCGAGCCGCTGGTGCCCACCTTCGAACCGCGCTGGCCGGAGGCGCTGGACGGCCGGCCGGGTCGGCGCCCGTGGACCACCTCGGCCGCGCCCCGGTCGCTCACCGGCAGCCGGGTGGACTTCCCGTTGCCGGCGAGAACGCTGATGGTGGTGGGCTGGGGCCGGGCGGACCGGGCGACGGCCCCCGCCCGGGTGGCCGCCCGGGCCGGGTGGCCGGTGGTGGCCGAGCCGGGCCGGCAGGCCGCCGCGCTGGCCGGCGGCGCCGGCGTACTGCGTTGCGGCGCGTTGCTGCTGGCCTGTGGTGAGCTGCCCGAGCCGATGCGACCGGACGCGGTGGTCGTGGTCGGCCGGCCGACGCTCTCCCGGGGGGTGCGTGGGCTGATGGGCCGGGCCCCGGTGTACGGCATCGGCGACCATCCACAGTGGACCGATCCGCAGTACGTGGCCGAGCACGTCCGGGGCTGGCTCGACCTGGACGACATGCCCGCCGTGGCCGCACCGGACGCGGACTGGCCGGCCGCTTGGCACGAGGCCGACGTGCGCGCGGCGACGGCGGCGGACAAGCTGCTTGACGAAGAGGACTGGCCGACCGGTCTCGGCGTGGCGCGCGATGTGTTCGACGCACTGCCCGCCGGCGCCAGCCTGTTCCTCGGCTCCTCCAACCCGATTCGCGACATGGACCTGGTCGCGGCGCCGAGGGCGGACGTGTCGGTGTACGCCAACCGCGGTGTCGCCGGCATCGACGGCAACCTCTCCACCGCCATCGGCATCGCACTGACCCGTCCGGCCGCGCCGGCGTACGCCCTCGTCGGCGACCTCACCTTCGTGCACGATCTCAACGCCCTGGCGATCGGCCCGCTCGAGCGGCGTCCGGCGCTGACCATTGTGGTGCACAACGACGACGGCGGCGGCATCTTCACCCTGCTCGAGCAGGGCGCCGCGGAACACGGCCTGAGTTTTGAGCGCGTGTTCGGCACCCCGGTCGGCGCCGACCTCGCCTCGCTGTGTGCCGGCTACCACGTCCCGCACACGCTGGCCGCCGATCCGGCCGGGCTGCGCGCCGCGCTCGCCCCGGGCGCGGGCCTGCGGGTGGTCGAGGTCCGCTCCGACCGCGACCGGCTGCGCGATCTGCACGCCAGACTGCGTGCCGCCGTCATCGAATCCGCACTGCGCTGAGCTACCGCGCGCGCCGCCGCGCCAGTCTCACTGGGTAAAACCCCACTGATTGTCGGTAGTGGTAAGCGGCGGCCCGTGGTTACGTAGGAGACATGCGACTCTCCAGGCTGATATTCACCGGCACTGCGGCGATGTTGGTCGCGGTGTTGGGCACGACGACGGCAAGCGCGGCTCCGACCGCCGGCGCTCCGGGGATAGGCGACCCGTATTACCCGTTTGACGGAAATGGCGGGTATGACGTTGTGCACTATGACATTCGGTTGAACTACACGCCGGCCATGGACCTGATTTCCGGGACCACGACCATCCTGGCCAAGGCAACCCAGGACCTCGCCCAGTTCGACCTCGACTTCCTGCTCAAGGTGAAGTCCGTCCGGGTGAACAACGCGGCCGCCGGGTTCCGGTCCACATCGGACGGTGAGCTGGTGGTCACCCCGACCAAGGTCCTGCCGCGCGGCACCGACCTCACGATCGTGGTGTCCTACAGCGATGTTCCGTCGAACCCGGACTACAAGCTGTACGGCTTCAACTCCTACACCCGCACGCCCACCGGCGCGCTAGCGGTCAACGAGCCTCAGATCGCGCCGTGGTGGTACCCGAGCAACGACCATCCGACCGACAAGGCCACCTTCGACGTGTCGATCGCCGCGCCGGAGGGCTACGAGGTGCTGTCCAACGGCGTGCTGGTGGACCGCCAGCAGCAGCCCAACGGCTTTGTCCGGTGGAGTTGGCGCAGCATCCAGCCGCAGAACACCTATGCCACGTTCTTCGTCGTCGGGCAGTTCGACGACCTCCGCTTCCAGACCGCGCCCAACGGCAAGCCGTTCGTCAGCGCCTACGGCAACGAGCTCGGCGCGAGCGCGGACGCGGCCCGGGCCAGTGTCGAGCGCACTCCGGAGATCCTGGAGTTCGAGGCGACCCAGTTCGGCGACTACCCGTTCGAGGCCGAGGGCGGCATCGTGGTCAACCCCGGCGAGCTCGGCTTCGCGCTGGAGAACCAGACCCGCCCGGTGTACGACGGCCGCTCGTTCCGCCGCGGTTCGAACACCTATGTGGTCGCCCACGAAAACGCCCACCAGTGGTTCGGCGACTCCACCTCGGTGCACGGCTGGACCGACATCTGGCTCAACGAGGGCTTCGCCACCTACGCGGAGTACCTCTGGTCGGAGTATCTCGGCGAGGGCACCCCGGCCGAGGTGGCCCAGTTCACCTACGAGTCGATCCCCGCGGACGACGAGTTCTGGCAGGTTCTGCCGTCCGACCCGGGTCCGAACGAGCAGTTCAACGACGCCGTCTACGACCGGGGCGGGATGACGCTCCAGGCGCTGCGCACCGCCATCGGCGACGACGCGTTCTTCCAGGTGTTGCGGACCTGGTCGGCCACCCACCGCTACGGCAACGGCTCGACGCCGCAGTTCATCGCGCTGGCCGAGCAGATCTCCGGCCGGCAGCTCAGCGACCTGTTCAGCACCTGGCTCTACACCAAGGGCAAGCCGGCCACCGGGCCGAACGACGCGGTCGGCGCGCGCCCGGCGAGCCTGCGGCCGGCCGCCGAGCCGAAGTCCTTCGCGAAGATCAAGGAGACGCGGGAGTCGCTGGTCGGCGGGCGGTAGCGCCGCGGTACCGAGCCCCGGGCGGGCGACGTATAAGCTCGGCCGGGTGGTGGTGGAGCAGGTCGTGCCGGCTCCCTCAGCCCGGCGAGAGCACATCCGGCGAATCGTGACCAGGGTGTTGCTGGCGGTTGGCGCACTGATTACCGGCCTCGGCGTGCTGCTGGTGGTTGGCGCGTGGACCGAGGACGCGAAGATCGACGGCCACACCGGGCATGCCGAGGCGAACGTGGTCTCGGTGTCCTTGCAGCGCACCCTGGTCCGCTACCAGACCCCGGACGGTGCGGAACACATCCCGTCGGTCGGCGTCCTCTACCCGGAGGGGCTCAGCGAGGGCGACACCGTCCGGGTGGAGTACGACACGCGGGAACCCGAGCTGGTCCGGGTGGCCGGGCGCGGTGTGTCGCTGACCCTGCTTCCGGTCGGCAGCACCGTGCTCACGAGCTGGCTGGTGATCGTTCCGGCGGTGCTCTGGCTGCGCCACCGTCGTGTAACACCGGACCGTGATTTCGACTCCCAGGTGTAACATCTGTGATGTGGACGAGCACCTGGAACGCGAGTTCGACCGCGTGGTGGCGGCCGAGCATCGCGTCGAACCGCGCGACTGGATGCCGGACGGCTACCGCAGGACGCTGATCCGCCAGATCGCCCAGCACGCACACTCCGAGATCATCGGGATGCAGCCGGAGGGCAACTGGATCAGCCGGGCGCCATCGCTGCGCCGCAAGGCGATCCTGCTGGCCAAGGTGCAGGACGAGGCCGGCCACGGGCTCTACCTGTACGCCGCGACCGAGACACTCGGCGCCGACCGCGCGGACCTGACCGCCAAGTTGATCGAGGGCCGGCAGAAGTACTCCTCGATCTTCAACTACCCCACCCTGTCCTTCGCCGACGTCGGCGTGATCGGCTGGCTGGTGGACGGCGCGGCGATCTGCAACCAGGTGCCGCTGTGCCGCACCTCCTACGGCCCGTACGCGCGGGCCATGATCCGCATCTGCAAGGAGGAGTCGTTCCACCAGCGGCAGGGCTTCGAACTGCTGATGACCATGATGAGCGGCACCGAAGCGCAGCGGCACATGGTCCAGGAGGCAACCGACCGGTGGTGGTGGCCGTCGCTGATGATGTTCGGACCGCCGGATGCCGAGTCGGCCAACACCGAGCAGTCCATGGCCTGGCGGATCAAGCGGCACACCAACGACGAGCTGCGCCAGCGGTTCGTCGACATGACCGTGCCCCAGGCCGAGAAGCTGGGCGTCACCCTGCCGGATCCGCAGCTGGCCTGGAACTCCGGGCGCGGCCACTACGACTTCGGTGAGCCCGACTGGGACGAGTTCCGGCAGGTGGTTGGCGGCAACGGGCCGTGCAACGCGGCCCGGATCGCGCACCGGCGCGCGGCGCACGAGAACGGCGCCTGGGTGCGCGAGGCGGCGGCCGCCTACGCCGCCAAGAGCGCGGCGGCGGTGCGCGCATGACCGAGCCGCCCCGGTCCTCGTGGCCGCTCTACGAGGTGTTCGTGCGCGGCAAGCGCGGCCTCAACCACGTCCACGTCGGGTCGCTGCACGCGCCGGATCCGGAGATGGCGCTTCGCAACGCCCGCGACCTCTACACCAGGCGCAACGAGGGTGTGAGCATCTGGGTGGTGCCGGCCGCCGCGATCACCGCGTCCAGCCCGGACGAGAAGGACCCGTTCTTCGCGCCAAGCGGCGACAAGGTGTACCGCCACCCCACGTTCTACGCGATTCCGGAGGACGTGCCGCACCTATGAGCTTCGACAACGCCTACGAGTCGATCAACGAGGCGAACGACGAGCAGCACTGGGCGTTCGGCACCGGATTCGACGACCCACTGTCCGAAGTAGACAGGGCGATACCGTCCGGTGTGGACCCCGCCGACCTGACGGCGTACTGCCTGATGCTCGGCGACGACGCCCTGATCCTGTCCCACCGCCTTACCGAGTGGTGCTCCCGGGCGCCCGAGCTCGAAGAGGATGTGGCGCTCGCCAACATCGCACTGGACCTGTTGGGCCAGGCCAGAATGCTGCTCACCAGGGCAGGCGAGGTCGAGGGCGCGGGGCGGGACGAGGACGCCATGGCCTACCTGCGCGACGAGCCCGAGTTCCGCAACGTGCGGCTGGTCGAGATCGACTGCGGACCAGGACCCGGCGGCGACTTCGCCACCACGATCGCCCGGCTGCTGCTGTTCTCCACCTGGCGGCTCAGCCTGCTGGAGCGGCTCACCGGCAGCAACGACCCGGTACTGGCCGCGATCGCCGCCAAGGGCGTGAAGGAACTGGCCTACCACCGCGACCATGCCGCCCAGTGGACCCTGCGGCTGGCCGGCGGGACCGCGTACTCCCGGGCGCGCATGGTCGCCGGCCTGGCCACGGTGTGGCCGCTGCTCGGTGAGCTGTTCACCCCGCACGAGATCGAGCTTCGCCTTGCCGCGTCCGCGACCGCCGTCGATCCGAGCGCCCTTTCCGCCGAAGTGGACGGTGTGCTGGATCGGGTGCTGACCGCGGCCGGGCTCGACCGGCCCGATGTGCCGTTCCTGTCCCCGGTGCCCGGGCGAGCCGGACGCGACGGCGTACACACCGAGCACATGGGCCACCTGCTGGCCGAGATGCAGGATCTGGCCCGCTCGCTGCCGGGAGCGCTCTGGTGACCGTGGCGCACGCACGCCGGGTCGCCGAGCAGGTTCCCGACCCGGAGCTGCCCATGCTCACCCTGGCCGAGCTGGGCATTCTGCGCGACGTTCGAGTCAGCGCGGCCGGTCACGTCCGGGTCGCGATCACGCCGACCTACTCGGGCTGCCCGGCATTGGACGAGATGCGCGCGGATCTGCGGGCCCGCCTGGCCTCGGCCGGCTACCCGTCGGTTGAGGTACACACCGTGCTCAGCCCGGCGTGGACCACCGACTGGATCACCGACACCGGCCGCCGCAAGCTCGCCGAGCACGGAATCGCGCCGCCGCAACGGATTGGCCCGCACGCCGCCGGCCCGGTACCGCTGAACCTGACGCCCCCACCGGCCCGGATCCAGTGCCCGCGCTGCGGTTCCGCGCGGACCACCGAGCTGTCCCGGTTCTCCGCCACCGCGTGCAAGGCGCTGCGCCGCTGCGCGGACTGCCACGAGCCGTTCGAGCACTTCAAGGAGCTGTAGATGTCCAGGCCTACCTTCCACTCGCTGCGGGTGGCCCGGGTGGACCGGCTGTGTGCCGACGCCGTCGCGATCACCTTCGAGGTCCCGGACGAGCTGGCCGAGCAGTACACCTTCAAGCCCGGGCAGTACCTCACCCTGCGCCAGGACATCGAGGGCGTCGACGAGCGCCGTTCCTACTCCATCTGCGCCCCGGCCGGTGCGCCGCCGCGAATCGGGGTCCGCCGCGTCGACGGCGGCCTGTTCTCGGCCGAACTCGTCGACTCCCTCGTCCCCGGTGCCGTGCTGGAAGTGCTGCCGCCGCTGGGAAAGTTCACTCCGTCCGGCCGGGAGCCGGCGCACCACTGCTGCATAGCGGCCGGTTCCGGCATCACTCCGGTGTTGTCCATCGTCAGCACCGTCCTCGCGGCCGACTCGGACAGCCAGGTGACCCTGCTGTACGGCAACCGGCGCACCGACACCGTGATGTTCGCCGAGGACCTGGCCGACCTGAAGGACCGCTACCGGTCCCGCTTCCAGCTCGTGCACATCCTGTCCCGAGAGCCGCGCGACGTGGAGCTGTTCAGCGGCCGGTTGGACGCGCAGCGGCTCCGCGCGTTGCTGGACGGCATCGTCCCCACCGCGGATGTCGATCACTGGTGGCTCTGCGGGCCGTACGGTCTGGTTCAGGACGCCACCGGGGTGCTGAACGACCGGGGCGTGCCGGCCGACCGCATCCACCATGAGCTGTTCTATGTCGACGAGCCGCCGCCCCCGCCGAAGCGGATCGACGAGTCCGAAGTGGATGGACCAACCGCCGAGGTGACGGTTATCCTGGACAGCAAGGAAACCACGCTCACCCTGCCGGTCCACACCCCGATTCTGGATGCGGCCCAGCGCATCCGCGCCGACCTGCCGTTCGCGTGCAAGGGCGGCGTGTGCGGCACCTGCCGCGCCAAGCTGACCGCCGGCAAGGTCACCATGCGGCGCAACTACGCCCTCGAGCCGACGGAACTGGCCCAGGGCTTCATCCTCACCTGCCAGTCACTGCCCACCACCGCCGAGCTCACCGTCAACTACGACGCCTGACCGCGCGAGGCGGGACGGCACGACGCCGGTACCGCGCGAGGTCACCTTCCGCCGATAGAACCGCAGGAAGATGACCTTGCGCGGTAACCGACACGTTGCTGGGTGGCGTCCGGTGACAGAACCGCAGGAAGCTGACCTTGCGGGAACCGGCGTTGCTGGGCTGGGTCGTTGGGTTGACGGGCAGATTGCCTGGCTGTTAAATGCTGGTAGGGCGTCCGGAACCGGTTCCGGAACCGGTTCCGAAGCCTCCCCTGCAACTCTCCCGACGGGCGAGACCATGAGACTTCCCCTTCCCCGCTCGCTGAGCGCGCTCGCCGTCATGGCGACCACGCTCGCCACCCTCACCGTGCTCAACACCCCTGCCACCGCCGCGCCGGTCCTGCTCTCCCAGAACCGGCCGGCCACGGCCTCCTCGGCCGAGAACGCCGGGACACCGGCCAGCGCGGCGGTGGACGGGAATACGGGTACCCGCTGGTCGAGCGCGTTCAGCGACCCGCAGTGGATCCAGATCGACCTCGGCGCGCGGGCCACCGTGGCACAGGTGACGCTGAGCTGGGAGGCCGCATCCGCGAGAGCGTTCCAGCTCCAGGTGTCCGACGACGCGGCCACCTGGACCACGGTCTTCTCCACCAGCACCGCCACCGGCGGCAACCAGACCCTCGCGGTCACCGGCACCGGCCGCTACGTGCGGATGCTCGGCACCGCGAGGGCCACCGCGTTCGGCTACTCGCTCTGGGAGTTCGGGGTCCTCGGTGAGTTCGTCTCGGCTGCCTGCGGGAACAACGCGGCGCTGAACCGGCCGGCGAGCGCGTCCTCGACGGAGAATGGCACCACCCCGGCCAGCGCCGCGGTGGACGGGAACCCCGCGAGCCGCTGGTCGAGCGCGTTCGCCGATCCACAGTGGCTTCAGGTGGACCTCGGCACGGCCACCGCGGTCTGTCAGGTCACGCTGAGCTGGGAGGCCGCGTTCGCCAGGGCGTTCCAGCTCCAGGTGTCCAACGACGCGGCCAACTGGACCACGATCTTCGCCACCACCACGGGAACCGGCGGCAACCAGACGCTCGCGGTCACCGGCACCGGCCGCTTCGTCCGGATGCTCGGCACCGCGAGGGCCACCGCGTTCGGCTACTCCCTCTGGGAGTTCGGCGTGTTCACCAGCGGCGGCAGCACGCCGCCACCGCCACCGCCGCCGGATCAGTTCTGGGGCGACACCAGCACGATCCCACCGGCGCAGAACGTGCTGACGGTGAAGATCCTCAACCGGACCAACGGCCGGTACCCGGACAGCCAGGTGTTCTGGAACTTCAACGGGCAGGTGCACTCCATCGCCGAGCAGCAGTACCTCGACATGCCGGCCAACTCCGCCGGCCGGATGTACTTCTTCCTCGGTTCGCCGAACAGCCAGTACTTCGACTTCATCGAGTTCACCGTCGGACCCGCGGTGTTCAACGGAAACACCACGCGGGTCGACGCGTTCGGGGTGAAGCTCGCCATGCGGCTGCACGCCCGCGACGGCTACGACGTGTCGGTCGGCGAGGACCAGGCGACGTTCGCCGAGGACCGCTCGGTGACCTTCCAGAAGTTCATCAACGAGGTCCCCGCGCAGTTCGACGTGCTGGCCCAGACCCAGGCGCCGTTCCGGATCATCGCGCCGGGCAGCGACCCGAGCTTCCGGTCCGGCGGCGGGAACGCCAACTACTTCACCGCATACGCCAACTCGGTCGGGGTCAGCGCGGCCACCTCGGACATCTTCGGCTGCGCCGCCGCGCTGGCCGGCGACCCGAACATGTGCGCGGCGCTCAACCGGCACGTCGCCACGCTGCCGCAGGCCCAGTGGTCCGACCCGACGCGCTACTACCTGGCCGCGCCGGCGAACTACTACGCGAAGTTCTGGCACGACCACGCGATCAACAAGCTGGCCTACGGCTTCCCTTACGACGATGTCGCCGGCCAGTCCTCATTCATCTCACACGGCAACCCGCAGTGGCTGGTGGTCGCCGTCGGGTGGTAGAGCCTTCAGAGCGCGCTCATAGGAGTCGGCATGGGTATACGGCGTCGTAGCTCGATGGTGGCACTCCTCTCGGTCATGGTCCTCGCGGGCGGCGGTCTGGTCGCGGTTTCCGGTGCGCCGGCCGCGGCGGTGACCTCGTTGCTGTCGCAGAACAAACCGGCGACGGCGTCCTCGACGGAGAACGCCGGCACCCCGGCCGCCGCCGCCGTGGACGGCAACCCGGGCACCCGCTGGTCCAGCGCGTTCAGCGACCCGCAGTGGTTACAGGTCGACCTCGGTGCCCCGGCCACCATCACCCAGCTCACCCTGAACTGGGAGGGTGCCTTCGCCACCGCGTTCCAGATCCAGACCTCCACCGACGCGGCCACCTGGACCACGATCTACGCCACCACAACGGCAACCGGCGGCAACCAGGCTCTCCCGGTCACCGGTTCCGGCCGCTACGTCCGGATGCTCGGCACCGCCCGGGCCACCGGCTACGGCTACTCCCTCTGGGAGTTCGGGGTTCTCGCGAGTTCGGGGCGGCCGGCTGCGGCGCCAACGCGGCACTGAACCGTCCGGCGACGGCCTCCTCGACGGAGAACGGCGGCACCCCGGCCGGTGCGGCCGTGGACGGGAACCCGGGCACCCGCTGGTCCAGCGGGTCCGGCGACCCGCAGTGGTTGCAGGTCGATCTCGGCGCGACCAGCACGATCTGTCACGTCGCGCTGAGCTGGGAGGCGGCCTACGCCACCGCGTTCCAGCTCCAGACCTCCACCGACGCGGCCACCTGGACCACGATCTACGCCACCACAACGGCAACCGGCGGCAACCAGGCTCTCCCGGTCACCGGTTCCGGCCGCTACGTCCGGATGCTCGGCACCGCCCGGGCCACCGGCTTCGGTTACTCCCTCTGGGAGTTCGAAGTCCACACCACCGGCGGCGGGACCGGCCCGTCGCCGGATCCGGTTATCTCCCAATACATGCCGGTGACGGCGTCCTCCTGGGAGGGTGGCAACGCGCCCGCCGCCGCGCTCGACGGCCGCGCCACCACCCGGTGGAGCAGCCTGCCCGGTGATCCGCAGTGGATCTCCGTCGACCTCGGCGGGCCGGCCACGGTCACCGGCGTCGTGCTGAACTGGGAGACCGCCTACGGCACCGGGTATCGCATCGAGGTGTCCGCCGATGCGGTCAACTGGACCGCGATCTTCGCCACCACCACGGGCCGGGGCGGGCTGGAGAACCTCGCCGCTCGCGGAACCGGCCGCTACGTGAGGATGTTCGGCACCGCGCGGGCCACCGGCTACGGCTTCTCGTTGTGGGAGTTCGAGATCCACGGCACGGTCGACACCTCGACGGCCACCCCGCCGATGCTGTCCGGGCCGACCAGGGCGCCGGCCGCCACCGGGCAGTTCGCGCTCGGCGCACCGGCCAACGGCGCGATGATCACCAACACCCGCCGGCCCGCGCTGTCCTGGGCGGCCGTGCCGGGCGCGGTGCGCTACCAGGTCTGGATCAACATCAGCCGCACCGACTACGACTTCACCGCCGCCGGCAACCTGATCGACCTCTACACCAAGGTGGCCGAGCCGACCGGCACCGGCTACACCCCGAGTTGGGACCTGCCGGACCGGTGGACCTACAAGTGGTTCGTCGTCTCGGTCGCCGCGAACAACGCCACCAGCACGTCGAACATCCGGACGTTCAGCGTGTACCTGCCCATCGTGGAGACGGTCGCCGACGGCGTGGCCGTGCTCGGCGGCAGCCGGGACCTGAACAAGAACGGCGCCATCGAGCCGTACGAGGATTGGCACCAGCCGGTCGAGACCCGAGTCAACGACCTGCTCGGACGGATGACCGCGACCGAGAAGGCCTACCAGATGTTCTACAACGCCCAGGTCTTCCCCCAGTCCGGTTGGCACTTCGGCCCGGCGCAGGCCCAGGATCTGCACGGCTTCCTGCTCGGCGCCGCCGGAACCCGGCTGGGCGTCCCGTTCATCTCGGCCGGCGACACGATCCACGGCTACCAGACCACCTATCCGACGCAGAGCGCGCTGGCCGCCGGCCGGGACTTCGCGCTGGACTACCGGCTCGGGGACATGCAGCGCCGCGAGGAAATCGAGGTCGGCACCCGAGGTGTGCTCGGACCGCTGGCCGAGGTCGGCACCAAGGTGCTCTACCCGAGGATCCAGGAAGGCAACGGGGAGAACGCCGACGTTGCCGCGGCACAGGTGCGCGCGCTGGTGGCGGGGCTGCAGGGGGGTCCGGAGCTGAACCCGAGGTCGGTGCTCGCCACGGTCAAGCACTGGCCGGGCGAGGGCGCCGGCGGCGAAGCGTTGATCACTTACGACGCGGTGACCATCAAGTACCACATGATCCCGTTCCGGGCCGCGATGGAGGCCGGCGCGGTCAACATCATGCCCGGCTACGCGGGCAGCTCACTGCTCGATCCGGGCGGGCCCGGTGCCGGGGACAGCGCGCCGATTCTGGCTTACCTGCGCCAGAACCTGGGCTACACCGGGCTGATCACCACCGACTGGCTGCCGTCCGGCTCCTGGGTGGGCGCGGCCAACGCCGGCTCCGACGTGATGGGTGGCGCCGACCCGGGCGCCGCCGGGTTCTCGCTGGCCACCTTCACCGCGAACGTGCCGGCCGCCCGGATCGACGACGCGGTGCGCCGGGTGCTGCGGCTGAAGTTCCAGCTCGGCCTGTTCGAGAACCCCTACGGCGACCCGGTCAACGGGCCCTACCGGTTCCACACCCCGGCGTATGCGGCGCTGGCCAACCAGGCGTCCCGCGAAGCCATGACGCTGCTCAAGAACGACGGCACGCTGCCGGTGCGGCTCAACCGGGGCGACAACATCGTGGTGGCCGGGCCGAGAGCCACCGACGGCAACGCGTGTTGCATCTGGACCAGCTTCTTCCACCAGGAGTACGGCTCCCGGACCATCCTGGACGCGATCAGGGCCAGAGCGGCAACCGCCGGGGTGAACGTCTTCCAGGACAGCGGCCCGGCGCCCAAGCTCGCCGTGGTCGCCGTCGGAGAGCCGTCCTACACGCACGCCACCAGCTGGGTGAAGGAGCAGCCGGTCCTGCCGCCGGACCAACTGGCGGTGATCCAGGGCTTCCGCAACCAGGGGATTGCGGTCGTCGTGCTGCTGGTGCTGCCGCGCCCCTACGTGATCACCGAGTGGAACGGCCTGGCGAACGCCATCGTGGTGACCTACCGCGGCGGCGAGGAGCTCGGACCGGCGGCGGCCGGGTTGCTGTTCGGCGACTACGCCCCGCGCGGCCGGTTGCCATGGCAGCTCCCGAGAAGTCTGGACCAGGTGCTGCGCCCGGGCGGCACGGACGTCCCGGCCGACGCGGCGGAGAGCTGGGACCTGCCATACGACCTCGGTGCCACCGCCGCCGAGCGAGCGGACCTGCGGGCCCGCATCGACGCCGGGCAGTCGCCGCCGACCACCTACGGAAACCCGCTCTACCCCTACGGTGCCGGGCTGCAGGGCTGGCCGTAGGCGGCCGCGGCTACTCGCCGCGCATCGAGCGGCGGATCTGCTCGAGCTTGTCGCGGCCGGCGCGCTCCCGGTCGGCGAACTGCTCGTCGACCGATGCGGCCGGGGCCGAGCCCTCGGCCAGCTCGCTGGCGCCCGCCGAGGTGGCGATCCGGCCCTCGATCTGGTCCCGCACGTACTCGAAGCTGGGCACTCCGGCCTCGTTGTAGTCGCCGTCCGGCACCGGCGGCGGAGTCTCGCTGGTCATGCCGTCGACGCTACTCGGGTAGGCCGCCGGCGGCGGCGTGTAGAAAGGCGGCGCGGACCTGGCCGGCAGTGCTCACCGGGTCGACGAACCCGCGCACCGGTTGCAGGCCGGCGGCCAGTGCGGCGACGTCGGGCGCCGCGCCGAAGGTGATCACGGTCAGTCGCACCGGCCGGCCCGGGTCGGCCGCGTGCGCGAGCTGCTCGGTGAGTTGGGGCAGGGTGAGGCTCGGTTCGTCGTCCTCGTTGCGGCCGTCGGTGAACACCAGGGCGTGGCTGGGCACGCCGGGGCGGGCGCCGTCGCGGGCGGCCAGGTAGGCGGCCAGGATCGTGTCGTGCAGGCCGGTTCCGGTCGGCCTGGCCCGGAGTTGAGCGACGGCGGCGGCGATCGCCGCGCGGTGCCGCTGGTCCAGATCGTCCGGCGAGACCAGGACGCGGTAGTCGGTGTTCGCGTCCAGCTTGCTGCCGAACTCCCATAACCCGAGCCGACCGTCGTCGGGCAGCAGCTCGGCCAGCTCGCCGATGCTGTCGCCGACCAGGTTGATCAGCGGACGGCCGGTTGCCGGCGCCGGATCGGCCATCGACCCGGAGACGTCCACCGCGATCAGCACGTCGCCACGCCGATCGGCGGCATGCCAGGTGGCGAAGTCGTGGTCGTTGTGGTGCGCGGCGAGCACGTCGAACAGCGGCGCGCTGACCGGCGGGAGCCCCGCCGGCGCACCCTCCGGCGGGCCCTTACCCGGCCGCCGCAGCCCCGCCGCGGCGAGGCCCCGGTCGGCCTGGGCGCCGCTCAGCGCGCGGAGCAGCCGGTCGAGCCCGCCGCCGAGCGCCGGATCGGCGACCGCGGCCGCGGTGGGCAGGAAGGTGTAGCGCAACGCCGCGGTGCGGTCGGCCGGGGCGGTGATCGTCAGGTTGTCCCGCCGCACCGTGCTGAGCACCGGCACCAGCGTTCGTTCGGCGACCAGGGCCACCTCTCCCGGCCGGGGAGGCAGCACCGGGTCGCCGGTGCGCACGGTGCGAGTCACCCGCACGGCGGCGGAGAGCGCCTCGGCCGAGGCGTCCATGCCGCCGTCGTTCCACACCGCCTCGCCCAGCGCGCCCGCGGCGAGCAGGCCGTCCCCGGAGCCCGCCGGGTCGGACAGCGCCAGGTGCACGCCGCCGCTCGCCGCGAGGCCGGCCAGCCCGCGCCAGCCGCCGCCCTGCCCGGTCACCTTGCTGGCCGTGCCGGCATCGCTGACCAGGTAGATCGGGCTGGTGGCGAGCACGGTTCCGGCCCCGCCGGGGATCGGCTTGGCCAGGTTCGCGGCGGCCGCCGCGGCCGTCCGGGACCATCCGGGGTCGTCCGGGATCCAGAGGTCGGCGTGGATCTCGGGGATGCTGGCGGCGGCCGGCCGCCCGTCTATCGGCCGGACGTCGAGCCGCACGCACTGCGGCCCGGTGGCCAGCCCACCGGCCACCGCGTCGAGCACCGGCAGGTAGGACGAGGCGGTGACCACGCCAAGGGTGACCCCGCACTGGGTCTGGGCCAGCCGGTCCACCGCGCGGTCGCGGCGCACCAGCGCCACCGTCACGAGCGCGCCGGCGAGGGCCACGGCCAGGGCGATCGCACCGATGAGCAGGGTTCGGGGGACTCGCTGCCGAGCGTGTCGGGCCATGGGTAGTGGTTTCCGGGTCCATCATTCGGGGGTGGGCAGTATCACACGTGGCGGGCAACGGTGGCACACCGGTACAACCCGTGTGCGCGTGGCAACCGAGCCAGGTGCGAATCGGCGCGGCATGATTTGCGGGTGGCCAACTCTCATGTGACGCACCGGCGTTCCGGGCTCGACGGAGCGGATCTGCGGCTGATCGGCATCTGCCTGGTGGCCGCGCTGGCGACGTTCCTGGTGCGACTGGTCGACGTCGGGGACGTGGTGCCGTTCCTGGTGAGCGCGGTGGCCCTGGCGCTGCTCGCGGCCCTCGTCGGACGCAGCGTCGAGGCGCTCGGCGACCGGCTCGGCGCCGGTCTGACCGGCGTGGTGCAGAGCGCGCTCGGCAACCTGCCGGAACTGTTCGTGGCCCTGTTCGCGTTGCAAGCCGGGCTGATCCCGGTGGTGCAGGCGGCGGTCGTCGGCTCGATCCTGGCCAACGTGCTGCTGGTGCTTGGCCTCGCGTTCACCGTCGGCGGGCTGCGGCACGGCACGCAGCGGATCGGCACCGGGCCGGCCAGGATGCTCGGGCTGATGCTGATGCTGAGCGTGGCCGCGCTGCTGGTGCCGGCGCTCACCGCCGCGCTGCACACCCCGGCCGAGGGCCACGAGCTCGGCCTGTCCCGGATCGTCTCGGTGGTACTGCTCGCGTTGTTCCTCCTGTCGCTGCCGGCGGCGATCCGCCGGGACCGGCCGGCGCAACCGCAACCCGATGGGACGCAAGCAGGTGAGCCGGAGCACGGCGGCTCGCGGTGGCCGCTCGGTCTGGCCATCGGCATGCTCGCGGCGACCGGCGTGGCCGCCGCGTTCGTGTCGGACTGGTTCGTCGACGCGCTCGAACCGGCCATCGAAACCCTGCACATCAGCCAGACCTTCGCCGGACTGGTGATCGTCGCGATCGCCGGCAACGCGGTGGAGAACGTGGCCGGCATCCAACTGGCCGCGCGCAACCGGCCGGACTACGCGCTGTCGTTGATCCTGCAGAGCCCGGTGCAGATCGCGTTGGTGCTCGCCCCGGTACTGGTGCTCGGTGCTCCGCTGGTCGGCGCGACCTTCACGCTGGTGCTGCCGCCGCTGCTGATCGCCACCCTCGTGCTCGCCGTGCTGGTCACCGTGATCGTGGTGTTCGACGGCGAGTCCAACTGGTTCGAGGGGGTCACCCTGATCGCCCTCTACGGGATAATCGCCACCGCGTTCTGGTGGGGCTAGCCCGCCACCCCGCCGCGAGTCTCGCGCTCCAGCAAGCGAGTCTCGCGCTCCAGCAAAAGGGGCGGTGGCGCACCCGTGCCGATTGGGCCGATCAGTTGCCCGAGCGCGAGACTCAGTTGCCTGAGCGCGCGACTCGCGGGTGTTCGCGGGCGGGGCACCACTAGGCTGCTCGCATGTCTCGTGCCGGCTTGAACAAGGACCCGCACGACGTCGCGGCGATGTTCGACGGCGTGGCCAGGGGCTACGACCGCACCAACTCGGTGATGACGCTCGGGTTCGACCGCCGGTGGCGCGAGCACACCAGGCAGGTGCTCGACGCCGGGCCTGACGAGAAGGTGCTCGACCTGGCCGCGGGCACGGCGGTGTCCACGGTCGAGTACGCCCGCTCCGGCGCCTGGTGCGTGGCCGCCGACTTCTCCCTCGGCATGCTGCGCGGCGGCGCGCACCGCAACGTGCCCAAGGTGGCCGCGGACGCCCTGCACCTGCCGTTCGCGGCCGAGGTGTTCGACGCCGTCACCGTCTCGTTCGGACTGCGCAACATGAACGACCCGGTCGCCGCGCTGCGCGAGATGGCCAGGGTGGTCCGCCCAGGCGGGCGGCTGGTCATCTGCGAGGTGTCCCAGCCGCGCTGGCGGCCGGTGCGCTGGCTCTACCACAACACCGTGCTGCGCGCGCTGCCGCTGCTGACCCGACCGTTCTCGTCCAATCCGGCGGCCTACGGCTATCTGGCCGAATCCATGCGCGACTGGCACGACCAGCGCTCGCTGGCCGAGCTGATCGTGACGGCGGGTTGGCGCGAGGTCGAGTGGCTTGGGCTCACCTTCGGCGCGGTGGCGCTGCATCGCGCGCGAAAAAACGCAAGGTGACATTCCGCTGTACGCCGTCCGTTTACAGCGCAAGGTGACATTCCGCGTCTAGAACCGCAGCGATGTCACCTTCCGCTGTACGGGCTGACGGCGAGCCGGAGCCGCCCGAACGAGCTTGCGAGTGAGGGCAGAAGACACCGTGCGAGTCGGCCGCCGGTGTCTGGACTGACGAGCAGCGCAGCGAGCGAGGAACGAGCGAGTGAGCAGCGCAGGAGGGAAGACACCGGCTCAGGGCCGACGAGCCGCCCGAACGAGCTTGCGAGTGAGGGCAGAAGACACTGCTCAACCGGCCTGCCGGGCCGGCTGCTGGGTGATGGTCTGCGCGCTGACCGTGCCGTCGGTGCCGGCGCTGCCCTGCACGATGATGTTCTCCCCCTGCTTGAGGTCGGAAACCTTGCCCGGCTGGCTGATCCGCACCTGCGTCTGGTCCGAAGTGGACACCTTCACGGTGCGCCCGTCCGGCGTCTTGAGGTAGACGTCGGTGCCGTCGACGTGGTCGATCGTGCCGACGGTGCCACGGAAACCGTTCTGGCCCTGCCCGGTGCCGTTCTGGCCGCCGCCGCCATTGCGGCCGCCGAACGGGCCGACGCCGTTGCGGCCGTTGCCGGCCTGTTGGGCGGCCGGCTGGGCGGGCTTGGCGATCGCGGCATGCGTTGCCACGCCGCCGAAGAACGCGGCGACCAGCAGTACCGCCCCGCCGAGGCCGAGCGTCACCTTGTTCAGCGACCGCTTGTTCTGCTTCAGCTCGGCACCCAGGTCGCCCATGACCACCGGCTGGGCCAGGATCTGCTCCGGAACCGGCCCGGGCTCGATCGGCTGCCCGGGAACGTGTTGCTCGGACATGATTTTCCTTTCATTCGTGGCGCAATGCCTCGATGGGACGCAGCCGCGCGGCCCGGCTGGCCGGGTAGCTGCCAAAGAACAAGCCGATGAGGGCGGACACGCCGAAGGCGAGCAGGATCGACGACGGCACCACGACCGGCTCGATGCCGACCACCCGGAACTGGCTGCCGGCCACCCCTACGGCCACCCCGAGCAGTCCGCCGAACAGGCTCAGCAGCGTCGCCTCGGTGAGGAACTGCCCGAGGACCGCGGCCCGGGTGGCACCGATCGCCTTGCGGATGCCGATCTCCCGGATTCGCTCGGTCACCGTGACCAGCATGATGTTGGTGACCCCGATGCCGCCGACCAGCAGGGATATCGCGGCCACCGCGGCAAGCAGCACGGTGAACGTCTGGGTGGTCTCCGTGCGGGCGGCGAGCAGCTGCGACGGGTTGAGGATGCGGAAGTCCGAAGTGCGGTTGGCGGAGATCCGGTGCCGCGCGTTGAGGATCGCGGTCACCTCCGCCTGCGCCGCGGCGATCGCGTCGGCCGACTTCGCCTGTACCACGATCTGGTTGACCGGACCGTAACCGGTCACCGAGTTCTGCACCGACGTGAGCGGAGCGACCGCGCTGTCGTCAGCGTTCTGCAGGCCGTTGGTGCCCTTCGGCGCCAGCACGCCGATCACGGTGAACTGGATGCTGTTCACCAGTACCTGCTGCCCCAACGGATCCTCGGTACCGAACAGCTCGTCGGCCGCGGTGGTGCCGAGCACGACCACCCGACGGGCCTGCGTCACGTCGTCGTCGGTGAACGCGGCGCCCTTCCCGACCGGGCTGTTGGTGGTCTGAAAGTAGGCCGGGTACGTGCCGGTGAACTGCGGCACGTCGTGGCTCTGCCCGCCGTAGACGGCGGTGGCCGAGGTGCTCACCACCGGCGAGGAAGCCAGCACGTCCGGCGCGCCGAGCGGGTCCACCAGAGCCTTGGCGTCGCCGGTGGTCAGCGGCCGCACGGTGCCGTTCGACGCCGGGCCGCCCTGCCTGGCCACGGTGAGCACGTTGGTGCCCAGCCCGGCGATGCTCCGCTCCACCGCAGCCGAGGCCCCGCTGCCCACCGCGACCAGCAGGATCACCGCGCCGACCCCGATCGTGATGCCGAGCGTGGTGAGCGAGCTGCGGAGCTTGTTCGCGGTCAGCCCGCGGATCGCGAACCGCAGGATCTCGACGAGGTTCATCGCGCCGCCCAAGCCGTGTCCAGCAGGCTGTCCTCGACGATGCGGCCGTCGCTGACCCGCACGGTGCGGTGCGCGTGGCTGGCCACGTCGTCCTCGTGCGTGATCACCACAATGGTCCGGCCGAGCGCGTTCAACCGGTCGAACACCGCGAGCACCTCCGAAGTGCTTGTGCTGTCGAGGTTTCCGGTCGGCTCGTCGGCCAGCAGCAGAGCAGGCGAGTTGACCAGCGCGCGGGCCACCGCGACCCGCTGCGCCTGCCCGCCGGAGAGCTCGCTCGGCAGGTGGGTGGCCCGGTCGGCGAGCCCGACGAGGTCGAGCGCGGCCCGTGCCCTGGCCCGGCGCTCCTTGCGGGACACCCCGGCGTACACCAGCGGAAGCTCCACATTGGACAGCGCGTTGGTGCGGGGCACCAGGTTGTAGGACTGGAAGATGAAGCCGATCCGCCGGTTGCGCAGCAGGGAGAGCTGCCGCTCGTTCAGCTCGCCGACGTCGATCCCGTCGAGCCGGTAGCTGCCCTCGGTCGGCACGTCGAGACAGCCGATCAGGTTGAGCAGGGTGGACTTGCCCGAGCCGGACGCGCCCATGATGGCCAGGTAGTCGCCGGCCGCCACGGTCAGGTCGACCCCGCGCAGCGCATGCACCGCGGTGTCCCCGGAGCCGTAGGTCTTGCGCAGCCCGGCGACCTCGATGACCGGGTTCACCGGCCGGTCCCGGGCACCACGGCGCCACCACCGCCGCCGCCGAACCCGCCGGCGCCGCCGCCCTGCCGGCCGCCGTTCCCGCCGCCGCCACCACCGAAGCCGCCGAACCCGCCGGTGCCGTTCGTGGTCGCGCTGGCCGTGCTCAGCACCACCTCATCCGTCTCGGAGAGCCCCGAGGTGATCTGCACCAGCGCCTCGCTGCGCACTCCGACCTCGACCGCCCTGGCGCTCTGTTGCCCCCCGGAGAGCACGGTGACCGAGTTCTGCCCGCCGACCGTGCGCACCGCGGCCGACGGCACGGCGAGCGTGTCGTCCGCCCTGGCCACCACCATCGACACGCTGGCCGACTGACCCGGCCGAAGCCCGGCCGGCGGCTGGGTGAGGTTCAGCGACACGCCGAACTGCACGATGTTGTTGCTGGTGGTCGGGGTCAGGTCGGTGGCGCCGACCTTGGCGGCCACCGGGGTGTCCGGCATCGCGTTGATGGTGACCGTGGCGTCCTGCCCGGCCTTGATCTTGCTCACGTCGATCTCGGCGACGTTCGCCTTGACCACCAGGTTGGTCATGTTGGTGAGCACGATGAAGCTGCTCGACGAGCTCGCCGATGAGTTGCCGGCGGTGCCGGTGGACTGCCCGGTGGACTGCCCGGTGGCCGAGCCGGAACCGTTGGACGAGCCGGCTCGCTGCCCGACGCTGCCGTTGATCGCGGTGACCGTGCCGGCACCCGGCGCCTTGAGCACGGTGGCCGCCAGCGCGTCCTTCGCCTGCTGCAACGTGACCTTCGCCTGGTCCACCTTGGCCTGCAGCGAGGTCACCGTCGGCGCGTTGGCCGACTGCTGCTGACCGTTCGGGCTGGTCGTCGGCGTTGCCGCGGCGTCCTGCGCGTTGGCCAGGTCTTCCTTCGCCGCGCTCAAGCTGGACTGTGCCGCGGTGACCTGCTGGCTGGCCTGGGTGGGGTCCAGCTTGGCGAGCTGCTGCCCGACGGCGACTACGTCGCCGACTTTCACGTCGATCTCGGTGACCGTGCCGCTGGTGCCGAAGTCGGCGTTCGCGGTGTAGGCGCTCTGGACGGTGCCGGCCGCCGAGACGGTCTCCACCACGTTGGTGCGCAGCACCTGCGTGGTGCGCACCCCGGACGCGGCGTTGCTCTGCTCGCTCGGCCAGAGCAGCACGTACGCACCCCAGGCGGCCGCGCCCAACACGAGCACCAGGACGCCGTTGATCGCCAGAACCCGCCTGCTGCGCTTCATGCCGGCAATGCTGTCGATCGGGGGTTCGGATTAGCTTGGAGGAACCTGGGAGTTAGCTGGACGCGTCGGACCCGCCGCAGTGCTTCCTAAGCGCGCCGGCGACCCCGGGCGGCGAGCACGAGTTGGCGGACCGCGCCGAGGGCGAGCAGCGCGGCCACGGTGCCGAGGGCGATCGCCGCCGCGATCCAGTTTCCGTAGTACCGCGTGGAAACCAGCCTGGTGCCGTCGTCAAGCACGAGGGTGACCGTGGCGATGCCGCGCGGCCAGCACCAGTAGGCCAGCCAGGTCGCGCCGGCCGCGCCGAGCAGTTCGGCGAGCGCGACGAGCGCCCGCCACGGCCATCGCGTCCCGCCCGGCGCGCCGGGCGGGAGCGACGCGGCGGCGGGCTCCTCGGCCATCGGCGGTGCGCTCATGGGTTCCAGCCTCTCACGCGCCGGATCCGTGCGGCATCGCCCCGTCGAGGGACTCGGTCAGCGCCTGGCCCGGCCGGCGGCGAAGTACCGGTTCGCCTCCGGGCGGAACATGAAGTAGATCGCGACCAGGGTCAGCACGGCCTCGATCAGCCGCACCACCAGCGTCAGCCCGTCCGTCGAGGAAATACCGAGCAGGGTGAACACGAGGCTCAGCCCGCCAAGCACCGTGAGCAGGATCCGGGCCCAGTTGCGGCCGGCCCGCATCTTGTAGGCGAACAGCACGAACAGCCCGACGAACAAGAGGCCGATCACCACGCCGATGATCTTGGAGAGGTTGGCGAAGTTCTTCACGTCCTCCTCGGTGTAGGGCCGGCCGGAGTTCTTCAGGCTTTCCCGTGCGGAGTCGGTGATCGCGTCGACGCCGACGGTCAAGACGAAGATGACGCCCAGCAGGCTGATCCCCGCGCCGATGAGCCACAACAGGAACGCGTTGTCTACCGACTTCGGCCGGTCCGCGGGAACCGGCTGGTACTCCTGTTCGTTCAGCGAGGGGGCGGTTGGCATTGGTTCGTAGGGTTTCTGGCCTTGCGGCTCAGTGGGACCTGTCATGCGCAGACGCTACCGCGCGTAGGTCCTCAGCACGGACAAAACCGAGGTAACGGCCTGGTCAAGAGGACTCGGGCGGGACGAGGACCGCACGCAGCGCCGACCTGAGCCGCTCGCCGTCGCGGGCCCAGGCCAGCACCACACTGCCGTCGTCGAGCCGCAGTGGCACTCCGGTCAGCTTGCGCGGCACGGTCCAGCCACCACCGAGCACCCGGGCACCCACCGGCGCCGCGCCGTCGGCCGGATCGTCCTGGTCCGCCACGACGTCGGCGATCCGCCGCACCGCGAGGCTTTCCTGCCCCTGCACGAGTTCGTCGGCGGTGAGCGACACGGACAGCAGCCGGCGCCTGCTCCGCACCCAGAGCGCGGCCAGGCCGGCAAGCCCAACGCCGACCACCAGCCAGCCGGCCAGGTGCGGCCGCCCGGACATCGCCTCGACCCCGGCGCCGAGCCCGGCGAACGCCGGTCCCCACAGCACCGGCCACCAGGTCGACCCCGGCTCGGCGAAGCGCACCGGTCGCGCGAAGCGCACCGGCTCGGTCACGAAGGCAGGTCGCGCGGCGCGAAGTACTCGTTCGACTTCGGCAGGTACAGCATCGCCGCGCCGATCAGGGTCAGCAGTGCCGCCGTCAGACCGAAGGTGGTGCGCATCAAGGTGAAGTAGAACGCGACGCTGAGCACGCACAGCATGGTCAGCAGCAAGCGGGCGCGGCGCACCCCCTCCTGCGCCTTGTAGGCGAACAAGGTGAAGAAGACCGTGAACACCACGGCGGCGAGCAGGAGCATCCACAGCAGCGAACTCACGCTCGACACCACCTGCTCATTGGTGACCTGCGGGTCCTTGGTGCGCATCCAGGTGTCCACGATCTGCTGTTTGTGCACGAACAGATCGACGGCGTTGGCGATGCCGAACGCCCCGGCCAGCACCCACACGACGAAGGCGTAGCGCACCGCCGCCGGACGCTCCCGCACCGTCCCGGCCGCGGCCGCCGCCTCGGCGGCGGTCGGCATCACCTGGGACTCCTCGGCGGGCGGATCTGCGCGATCCTCGGCGCCCGAACTCGTGCTCACAATGCTCAGCCCCTGCGCAGCCAGCCCGCGACCTCGGTGGCCCAGTAGGTCAGCACGATGTCCGCGCCGGCCCGCCGGATCGAGGTCAGCGTCTCCAGAATCGCCCGCTCCCGGTCCAGCCAACCCTTCTCGGCGGCGGCCTCGATCATCGCGTACTCGCCGGAGATCTGGTACGCCGCGACGGGAACGTCGGACACCTCGGCCACCGCCCGGAGCACGTCGAGGTAGCTCATCGCCGGCTTCACCATCACCAGGTCGGCGCCCTCGTCGAGATCGAGCCGGGCCTCCAGCAGCGCCTCGCGCACGTTGGCCGGGTCCTGCTGGTAGGACTTGCGGTCGCCGGACAACGAGGAGGCCACCGCCTCGCGGAACGGACCGTAGAACGCCGAGGCGTACTTGACGGTGTAGGCCAGGATGGCGGTGTCCAGATGGCCGGCCGCGTCCAACGCCTCGCGGATCACGCCAACCTGGCCGTCCATCATCCCGCTCGGCCCTAGCAGGTGGGCCCCGGCTTCGGCCTGCGCCACCGCCATCTCGCCGTACACCCGAAGCGTGGCGTCGTTGTCCACCCGGCCGGCCGCGTCGAGCACGCCGCAGTGGCCGTGGTCGGTGAACTCGTCAATGCACAGGTCGGACATCAGCACGGTGTCGTCGCCGAGGTCGGCCCGCAGGTCGCGCAGCGCCACGTTGAGGATGCCCGCCGGGTCGACCCCGCCGGAGCCGACCGCGTCCTTGGTCAGCGGCACCCCGAAGATCATCAGTCCGCCGACCCCGGCCTCGACCGCCTCGTGCGCGGCCTTGCGCAGGCTGTCCCTGGTGTGCTGGACCACGCCGGGCATGCTCGAGATGGCGACCGGCTCGGCCGCGCCCTCCCGGACGAACATGGGCAGCACCAACTGGTTGGGCCGGACCGTGGTCTCGGCAACCAGCCGGCGCAGCGCCGGAGTTCGGCGCAGCCGTCGAGGCCGGTGGGTGGGGAACATCGGCCGCTCTCCTTCCCGGGGTTCTTGACGCGGAATGTCACCTTGCGCGGCTAGCAGCGCGGCAACGTCACAGTGCGCCGTCGGGGTCGGCTATCTGCGAGCCCGCTTGGTCTTCCTCGGCGGCGGCAGCGCACCCTCGGCCCGCAGCCGGGCCGCGTGCTCGGCCAGCGCGTCGACCAGGGCGGGCACGGTGGCGTGCTCCGGCTGGACGTCGACCCGCAGCCCGAACTCCCGCGCGGTCTCCGCCGTCTTCGGCCCGATGCACGCGACCAGTGTCCTGGTGTGCGGCTTCCCGGCGATACCGACCAGGTTGCGCACGGTCGACGACGAGGTGAAGCAGACCGCGTCGAAGCCGCCGGTCTTGATCATCTCGCGGGTGTCGGCCGGCGGCGGGGCGGCGCGCACCGTGCGGTACGCGGTCACGTCGTCGATCTCCCAGCCGCGGTCGCGCAGCCCGGCGGCGAGCGTCTCGGTGGCGATGTCCGCGCGGGGCAGCAGCACCCGCTCGACCGGGTCGAGGATGTCGTCGTACGGCGGGAACTCCTCGAGCAGGCCCTCGCTGGACTGCTCGCCGGATGGCACCAGCTCCGGGGTGATCCCGAGCGAGCGCACCTTCTCCGCAGTGGCCTCGCCGACGCAGGCGATCTTCACGCCGGAGAACGCCCGCGCGTCCAGCCCGAACTCGACGAACTTCTCCCAGACCGCGCGCACCGCGTTGGTCGAGGTGAACACCAGCCACTGGTAGCGCCCGTCGACGAGACCCTTGACCGAGCGCTCCATCTGCGCCGGGCTGCGTGGCGGCTCGACCGAGATGGTCGGCACCTCAGACGGGATCGCGCCGTGCAGCCGCAGCCGTTCGCTCATCTCGCCGGCCTGATCCTTGGTGCGCGGCACCAGCACCCGCCAGCCGTACAGCGCCCGCGACTCCCACCAGGACAGCTTCGAGCGGTGCGCGACGGCGGCGCCGACCGTGACCACCAACGGGCCGCCGATCTCCCCGGCGTCCGCGGTCAACGAGGCCAGCGTGGTGTCGATGGTGCGCTGCCCGGGCCCGGTGCCGTCCACCGTGACCGCGACCGGCGTCTGCGCCGCGAGGCCGTGCTCGACCAGCGCGGAGGCGGCCTCGGCCAGGTGGCTCGCGCTGGCGTTCAACACGATCGGGCCGGGGGTGGCGGCCAGGCCGGCCCAGTCCACGTCCCCCCGCACGTCCACCGCGCAGTGCGTGGCGCCGAGCGCGATGCCGGCGTAGGCGGGCACCGCGGTGGCCGCCGGCACGCCCGGCACGATCTCGAAGGACACGTTGGTGCGGGCCACGGCCTGCGCCTCGGCCACCACACCGGTGTGGGTGAGCGGGTCGCCGGCTACCAGCCGGACCACCAGGCGGCCGGCCTTCGCCTCGGTCACCAGATCCCGCGCCACGTCGGCCGGCTCGCCGACCGCCGGGCGCACCTCGGCCAACTGGCTGGCCACGGCCAGCACGTCGGCGGGCACGTCGGGGTCGGTCACCAGAAGCTCACCGCGATCGAGCAGGTCAGCGGCCCGCACGGTGAGCAGCCCGGCGTCACCGGGCCCGGATCCAACGAACGCGACGCGCCCAGGACTCTTACGTACACGGGTGGTCATTCAGCCACACTTTCTATCAACTACCTCGTCACGACTCCGGGCCGGACAGCACTCCGGCCCCGAGCTCGAGCAGTTCGGCGGCCAAAGCCTGGCCCAACCGCTCGGCTTCGGTCAGGTCTCCGGTCGCCGACGCACGCAGCAGCTCGACGATCTGACCGTCCGCATATGCGGCGGCGACCCCGCGCAGGGACAACCGATGGACCACCCGGTCCACCCCGTCGTCCCCGCTCTCGAGATCCTCCACCACATCGGCGAGCGCGCCAACCGGGGCGCTGCAACCGGCCTCGAGCGCGGCGAGCATGGCCCGCTCGGCGGCGACCGCCGCGCGGGTCGCCGGATCATCCACAGTGGACCGGAGCAGGTGCTCGGTGTCCACGTCGTCCACCCGGCACTCGATCGCGAGCGCGCCCTGCGCCGGCGCCGGAAGCATCTGAATCGGGTCGAGCACCTCGGTGATCACGTCCAACCGGCCGAGCCGCGCCAGCCCGGCCCTGGCCAGCAGCACCGCGTCCAGTTCGCCGTCGAGCACCCTGCGAATCCGGGTGTCCACGTTGCCCCTGATCGGCACCACCTCGAGGCCGAAGCCGAGCGCGTCGAGCTGCGCGGCCCGCCGCGGCGAGCCGGTGCCCACCCGGGAGCCCGGCGGCAGCTCGCCGAGGGTCAGCCCGTCCCGCGCCACCACGGCGTCCCTCGGGTCGGCCCGCAGCGGCACCGCGGCCAGCGACAACCTGGGGTCCGGCGCGGTCGGCAGGTCCTTGTAGGAGTGCACCGCGACGTCGACGGTGCCCACCGCGAGCGCGTCGCGCAGGGCCGAGGTGAACACCCCGACGCCCAGCTCGGCGACCGGCGCCGAGGAGCGGTCTCCCGGCGTGGACACGGTCACGATCTCGGTGCGGGCGCCGGCCCGCTCGAGTGCGTCGGCGATCAACCCGGTCTGGGCGAGCGCGAGCGCGCTGCCCCGGGTGCCGATCCGGATGACCCTCACCCAGGCTCACCGTCCACGCCCGGCCGGCTCATCGCGGCGGGCGCCTCGGGGTTGAGCTGGAACAGCTCGCGCAGCGCGTCGGCGTAGCCCGCGCCGGCCGGACCGGAGGCCAACTCCTTGACCCGCACGGTCGGCGTGTGCAGCAGTTTGTCCACCACCCGGCGCACGGTCTTGGTCAGCTCCGCGCGCACCGCGGCGTCAAGTTCGGGCAGCCGGGAGTCCAGCCGCAGGATCTCGGCGTCCACCACCTCGGCGGCCCGCCGGCGCAGCGCGGTCACCGTCGGGGTGACCTCGGCCGAACGCTGGGTGGCCAGGTAGCCGCGCAGTTCGTCGGCCACGATCGCGGCGGCCTTGCCGGTGTCCGGCAGGCCGGCGGACGAGCCGCCCAGCCGCCGTTGCAGGCTCTCCAGGTCCACCACGGTCACGCCGGGCACCTCGGCCACGCCGAAGTCGACGTCGTGCGGCAGGCCGAGGTCGCAGATCACCAGCGGCCGGTCGGCGGTGCGGGCCCAGACCATGCCGTCGGCAATCACCGTGCCGGTCGCACCGGTGCAGGACACCACCAGGTCCGCGGCGGCGATGCGCTCGGCGACTCCGGTCAGCCCGACGGCGGCGGCCGGGACGCCCTGTTCGACCAGCGCGGCGGCCAGCCGGACGCCGTTGGCCTCGGTCCGGTTGGCGATCAGCACGTCGCGGACGCCGGCCCGGCGCACCGCGGCCGCGGCCAGGCCACCCATCGACCCGGCACCGACGATCAGCACGTGCCGGCCGGCGAGCCCGCCGAGCACCGTCTCGGCGTCGGCCAGCGCCTCGGCGACCACCGATCGGGCGACCTGGTCCAGGCCGGTCTCGCTGTGCGCCCGCTTGCCGACCCGCAGCGCCTGCTGGACCAGCTCGTGCATGGTGCGGCCGACCGTGCCGGCGTCGCGCGCCGCGCCGTAGGCGGTCCGCACCTGCCCGATGATCTGCGCCTCACCGACCACCATCGAGTCCAGCCCGGCGGTCACCGTGAACAGGTGCTCGGCGGCGGCCGCGGCGTAGTGGACGTACAGGTGCTCGTAGAGCATCGCCGGCTCCATGCCGGCGTGTCTGGCCAGCACCGCGACGATCTCGGCGAGGCCGGCGTGGAACGCGTCGACCACCGCGTACACCTCGACCCGGTTGCAGGTCGAGACCAGCATGACCTCGGACACCGGGTCGGCGGCCAGCAGTTCGCCGAGCAGCTTGCCGACCTTGTCCGGCGGCACCGTCGCACCTTCCAGCACGCCCATGTCGGCAGTGCGATGCGACAGGCCGACCACCAGAACACTCATCCGCGGACCACCACCCCGTCCATGCCGCGGTCGAGCACCGGCGCAACCCCGTTGACCTGTGGGGTAGGCGCGGCCCCGTCCGCCCTGCGAGCCACATGGAAGGAAAGGATCTGCAGCTCGACCGCCAGGTCCACTTTACGGACCTCGACGGTGTCGGGTACCTGCAGAACCACCGGTGCGAAGTTCAGAATGCACTCCACACCGCCTTCCACCAGCCGGTCGCACACAGCCTGTGCGGCAGCGGGCGGGGTGGCAATAACCCCAATGGAAACTTCGCGCTCGGTGCAGACCCGCACGATGTCGTCGATGTGGTTGACCGGCAGACCGCCGACGGGGATCCCGATCAGGTCGGGATCCACGTCGAACAGCGCGGTGACCGGGAAGCCCCGGCCGGGGAACCCGCCGTAGTTGGCCAGCGCGTGCCCGAGGTTTCCGATGCCGACCACCGCGACGCTGTGCCGGCGGGTGAGGCCGAGAATGCGTTCGATCTGGTCGATCAGCACCTCGACGTCGTAGCCGACGCCCCGGGTGCCGTACGAGCCGATGTAGGACAGATCCTTGCGCAGCTTGGCGGAGTTCACTCCGGCCGCGACGGAGAGACCGTCGCTGGAGACGCTGCCGACGCCCTGCTCCTGCATCGTGGAGAGCACTCGCAGGTAGAGGGCGAGCCGGGCGACCGCGGCCTCCGGGACGGACCTGGCCCGGTCCCGCGCCGCGGGCACGGCAGGATCGAAGGCGGCGCCGTCGGTCACGGCGGGCATGGGGGTGGTCAGCTCCGCGTCGCTCGGTGCCGGAGACGTGCGGCCGAATCCATCACGTTGGCCACGCTGCGCCACGCCGTTACTCCTCGACAAAACTCGCCCCTGGGATGTGTGAACACGGTAGCCGCTTGTGAACGTATGCACAAAGTCGCCGGCCAGGGACATGAAACCAGGACACAACACCCCGCAAGGCAACCGCTGCAGACCCGGTCGAACACCAATGGAGCCGAGTCACCCCGGGCGCCGAAGCCACAGCGAGGTGAGCGCAGCAGATACAGCGGAATGTCACCTTCCGCGTGTAGAACCGCATGAAGGTGACCTTCCGCTCTATCCGCTAACGGCGCGCCGGAGCCGTGCGAGCCGGCCGGCCCGTGTCTGGACTGACGAGCAGCGCAGCGAGCGAGGAACGAGCGAGTGAGCAGCGCAGGAGGGAAGACGCCGGCTCAACGGCCGCGAGCCGCGCGAACGAGCCTGCGAGTGAGCGCCGAAGACACAGCCCGAGCGAGCCTGCGAGTGAGCGCCGAAGACACAGCCCGAGCGAGCCTGCGAGTGAGCGCCGAAGACACAGCCCGAGCGAGCTTGCGAGTGAGCGCCGCAGACACCGCGCAATCAAGCAGCGGTGAACGGCACCGAGTGCCAGCCGGTGGCGCCGTCGGGGTCCGGCGGTGCCTGCTGGTCGGTCTGGGTGTAGCCCTTGCGGTCGGTGGCGCGCACCGCCACCCGGTGCTCGCCCTTGCCCACCTCCACCGTCGCCCGCCACATCCGCCAGGTGTCCACGCTCACCTCGGTGGACAGCTCCGCCTGCTGCCACGGGCCATCGTCCACCCGCACCTCGACCTTCTCGACGCCGACCGACTGCGCCCAGGCCACCCCCGCCACCATTATTCGGCCGGCCGGCCGGCGCGCGTTGGTCTGCGGGTTGTCGATTCGCGACTCGGTCTTGATCGGTCCCTTCGCCGACCAGCCGCGCGGCACCCAATAGCCCTCGGCCTGGTCGAACCGGGTGAGGTTCCAGTCGACCACCCATTTGGTCGCCGACACGTAGCCGTAGAGGCCGGGCACCACCATCCGGGCCGGGAACCCGTGCTCGATCGGCAGCGCCTCGCCGTTCATCCCGATCGCCAGCAGTGCCCCCCGCTTCTCGTCGAGCAGCGCGTCCACCGGGGTTCCCGCGGTGAACCCGTCGACGCTGGTGGACAGCAGCTGGTCGGAGCCGGGCCGCACGCCGGCCTCGAGCAGCAGCTCGCGGATCGGCACCCCGATGAAGTTGGCGTTGGACACGTACTCGCCGCCGACCTCGTTGGACACGCAGGTCAGCGTGACCGGCCGCTCGACCAGCCGGCGGTCCCGGATGTCCTGGAAGCCGAAGCTGACCTCCTTGTCCACCATGCCGTGGATGCGCAGCCGCCAGTCCTCGGCCTTCACCCTCGGCAGCGTGAGCGCGGTGTCGATCCGGTAGAACTCCCGGTTGCTGGTGATGAACCGGGGCGTGCCGTTGCCCGCGAAGTCCGCGCCGACCGGCACCGGCGGCGTCGGCTGCGCCGGGGTGAGGGTGCCGACCGAGGCCCGCGACTTCTCCACGTCGACCCGCACCGCGAGCAGCTGACCGGCACCGCCGAGCACTCCGGCACCGACCACGACGCCGGCCGACGAGCGCAGGAACTGCCGGCGCGAGTCGTTCACCAGCGGGTCGTCGCGGTCCGCCCGGCGCAGGGCGAGGCCGTGCAGCCAGCGGAACACCAGCACCCCGGCGACCAGGCTGGCCAGCGGCGCCAGGATGCCGAGCTGGCCGAGGTCCGGGCGGGCCAGCACGGCGACGAAACCGAGCACCCCGACCGCGGCGGCGAGCGCGACGCCCGGCCAGGACCGCCTGCGGGAGAGCAGGCCGGCCAGCACGGCAAGCAGCACCAGCACCACGCCCATGCCGGCGAGCAGCACCATCTTGTCGTAGGTGCCGAAGGCGCGGACGGCGAAGTCCTTGAGCGGCAGCGGGGTCAGGTCGATCGCCGAGTTCCCGACCGCGATCAGCGGCGAGGCGGTCGGCCCGACCAACCCGGCGACCAGATGCCCGGCGGCGAGCGCCGCGGCCACCGACAGCACACCGACCGCCGTCGCCACCGGCAACGTCAGCCGCGGGGCGGCGTCCTCGACCACGGTCTCGTTCACGGTGTGCTCGACGGTGTCCACACCTCTATTTCGGCCCTGGTCGCGCTTCGGTTCAACCAGATCCGGGTTACCGCTTCCTTACCGTGATCCGGGCCCCGAGCCGAGCGCGGCGCGGAGCCGGTCCTCCTCGACGGCCCAGTACCCGTGTTCAACGCCGTCGATCAGGATGACCGGCACCCGGTCGCCGTACTCGGCGCGCAGCTCCGGGTCGCGGTCCACGTCCGCGACGCTCCACGGCACGCCGAGCTCGCCGCAGATCCGCCGGACCTCGGACTCGGCCTTCGCACAGGCCGGGCAGTCCTTGCGACCGAGCACGGTGACGTTCACGCGCGGGCCGTCACGACAGCGGCTCGCGCAGGCTGGCCCTGCGCAGCTTGCCGGTCGCCGAGTGCGGCAGGGCGTCGACGAACTCGACGATGCCCGGCACCTTGAACTTGGCCAGCCGCTCGGCGCAGTGCTCGCGGACCGCGTCCTCGGTCAGCGCCGCGCCGGGACGCGACACCACGACCACCTTGACCCGCTCGCCGGTGCGCTCGTCCGGCACCCCGACCGCGGCCGACTCCACCACGTCGGCCAGCTCGGCGATCACCCGCTCCACCTCCTGCGGGTAGACGTTGAAGCCGTTGACGATGATCAGGTCGTTGGCCCGGTCCACCAGGTGCAGGTCACCGTCCGCGTCCAGGTAGCCAACGTCGCCGGTGCGGAACCAGCCCGCGTCGTCCGGCCCGTCCGCGCCGTCCGGCCAGTACCCGCTGAACAGGTTCGGCCCGCGCGCCGACACCAGGCCGGTCTCGCTGTCCTCGTCCAGCTCGTCCATGGGCTCGTCGGGGTCGTCGAGCGCGGTCACCGGGCGGTTGTCCGAGTCGACCAGGCGCAGCTCGACGCCGGGGACCGGCCGGCCGACCGAGCCGGCCTTGACGTACCCGCCGACCAGCGTCGAGGTGAGCACCGGCCCGGTCTCGGTGAGCCCGTAGCCCTCGAACACGTTCAGCCCGGTCGCCGAGCGCACGGCGGCGAGAACCGCGGGGGGCAGCGGCGCGGCACCCGAGGTGAGCAGCCGCACGCTGGCCAGCGCCTCGCCCAGCCGCTCGCTGCCCGCGCCGGCGAACGCCTGGTACATCGGTGGCACCCCGACCATCGCGGTCACCCGGTGCCGCTGGCACAGCTCGAGCGCGGTCTCGGTGGAGAACTTGTCCAGCAGCACCGCGGTCGCGCCGGCCGCGGCCACCTGCAGCAGCCCGGGACCGAGGCCGTACAGGTGGAACAGCGGCACGGCGAGCAGCACCCGGTCGGTGGCGTTCACCGGGGCCGGCCGCAGCGCCGCGCACTGCGCCACGTTGGCGAGCAGCGCGCGGTGCGAGAGCATCACGCCGCGCGGCACTCCCGAGGTGCCGGAGGTGTAGCAGAGCACCGCCAGGTCCTCGCCGGCGCGGGCAACCGCATCGGGCCGGGTTCCGCCGGCCGCGTCCAGGTCCGGCGGCTCGAGCGAGGTCACTCCGGAGTCGGCCGGCGCCGGCCCGACCAGGAAGCGCGCGCCGCTGTCCGCGAGCAGCCGGCGCAACTCCGGGTCGGGCAGTTCGGCGCTGGCCGGCACCACGACCGCACCCGCCCGCAGCGCGCCGAACAGGGCGATCGCGAACGCGGCGGTACCGGGCAGGGCCAGCGCGAACCGGTCACCGGCGGCCAGCCCGGCACCGAGCAGCCGGGCGGCGAAGGCGTCGACGCCGCGGTCGACCTGTTCCCAGGTGAGCGTGCGGCCGGTGGCGTTGTCCTCGAACGCGGGGTGGCGGGGGACCTTCGCGGCGGCTTCGGCGACCAGATCGGCGACGTTGCCGGTCAGCGCATCTACCATCGGCTCCTCTTTCCTGCGTAATGCTCCGGGGCATTGCGCCGAAGTGTGTCACGGGCGATGCGCGTCACGGTTACCAACGTGTCGCCTCACCAAGGCCCCGTTTCTGTAGTCGTCCACCTACTAAAAAGCAATAACACGTATGCTGCCAACGGCTCCGGTTGGTGTGCGGCGAGCCGGAGAACTGACGAGGAGTGGCGATGAGGATCCCGGCCTCAGCGCTGCGCCGGTGCAGGGGCGCGACCGCCCTATGACACGTCAGGCGCGGCCGGATCCGGCCATGCCCACTCCCAGCAGCGCCGACTCGTCCGTGCACGTGCAGAAGCACGGAATGGAAGACATGGCGGAAGTGCCCGAGGCGAGGGAACCGACCGACTCCTGGGACCTGGTGCATGCCGCGCAGCAGGGCGACACCGCCGCGTTCGGCCGACTCTACGACCGGTATGTGGACGTGGTGTTCCGGTATGTGCTGTTCCGGGTCGGCGACCGTGAGCTGGCCGAGGACGTGACGAGCGAGACCTTCCTGCGCGCGTTGCGCCGGATCACCACGGTCAGCTATCAGGGCCGCGACGTGGGCGCCTGGTTCGTCACGATCGCCCGCAACCTCGTGCTCGATCACGTGAAGTCCAGCCGGTTCCGACTCGAGGTGGCGACCGCCGAGGTGGACGCCCAGCGCGTCGAGTCCGGCCCGGAACAGCAGGTGTTGTCCAAGGTCACCAATGCGGCGTTGCTTCAGTGCGTCGACCAGTTGGGCGATGACCAACGGGAGTGCATCGTGCTGCGGTTCTTGCACGGCCTCTCGGTCGCCGAGACCGCCGCGGTGATGCAACGCAATGAGGGCGCGGTGAAGGCGTTGCAGCATCGGGCGGTCCGGCGTCTCGCCCAGTTGTTGCCATCGGAGTTGCGATGAGTGCCCGCTGCCGTAACTTGACGGCGGCCCAATCGTTTTCAATACAACAGGATCCACTGATTGGCTGAGCAACCCGGAGCAGATGGTGGACAGCGCGATGCCCGGGCCTGAGGGTCCGGCCGAGGTGGACGAGCGAGTCGTCGCCCATCTCGTGCGCCGGCTTGCCCCGCTCACCGCACCGGACCAGCTCGCGCGGAACCGGATGCGGGAACGCATCCTGGCCGGGCTGGTCACTCCGGAGCCATCCGCGGCCTCCGGGGGGCCCGCACCCGAACCGGCCGCGCCTGCCGTGCCCACCATGCCGGTGTCACCCATCTCTCCGCCCAGCAAGGGATCCCGCGCGCCTCGCAACCGCTCGGCCGGCGACCGCGGCTCCACCCGGCCCGGCGATTTACCCAGAGCCGGCACCGGGGCCCGGGGCCGGTTCGTGATCGCCGCGGTCGCCCTGCTGGCGCTGGTGCTCTCGCTCACCGGGATGAGCCTGCTGCTGGCCAGGGACGCGCTGCCGGGTGACGCGCTGTACGGGATCAAGCGGACCGCGGAGGCGGCGTCGCTCGGGCTGACCTTCGGCGACGAGCCCAAGGCGCTCAAGCACCTCGAGTTCGCCTCGGCCCGGCTGACCGAGATCGAGACGCTGGCCAGCCGCTATCCCAACCCCGCCGACGCGCCGGCCGGCGGGTACCTGACCGCGCTGAGCGACTTCGACAACGACGCGGCGGCCGGTTCCCGGCAGCTCATCGCGCTGGCCACTCGCGACGACGGCCGGCAGTTGGACGCGCTTCGGGCGTGGGCCGGCCAGCAGGCGAACCGGTTGGCGGCGCTGTCGTCCCGGCTGCCCGACCCGGCGCACACCCGGCAGGTCGTCACGCTCGCTCTGCTGAGCCGCATCGCCGGCCGGGCCGACGACCTGTTGACCAGGATGCAGTGCTACCAGATCACCACCGGCTCGTTCGACGACATCGGCGCGCTACCGGCGACCGGCGTCTGCGAGCGCATTCCGGCTCCTCCGGTGCAGGCCGACCCGGGCGGGACGACCACAGGCGCGGGCAACGGCCCGCCGACCGGCGCTCCCCCGGCCACCGCCACCGGCGCTGCGCAGTCGGTGCCCACCTCGGCCCTTCCGCTGCCCGGACCGCCGCAGCCGCCGACCACCGGGCCGCCCAAGCCCGGCCTACCGAGCGTCCTGCGGCCGCCGGTCGCGTCCGTCACCGTGCCGCCGGTGATCGTGCTGCCGCTGCCGACGGTCGAGCTTCCCCCACTGCTGCCCGGCCTGCCCGGAGTTCGCCTGGGAGGCTGATCCGTCGCCGATGGATACGCTGTGCGTAGAACCAACGGTTGTCGACCCCCGGAGGCGAATGCGGTGCCCCGTTGGCAGGACGAGAGCAAGGCCACCGAGCTCGAGCGGCTGGCCGCGCTGGCCGGCGAGGCCTCGGCCGACGCCGCGCTCGCCCTCGAACAGTCCGAGCCGAGCCGATCGGCCGCTGATCGCCCAGGTCCGGCGGACCTGACCGCGGCCGCGTTCTTCGACGTGGACAACACGATGATGATGGGCGCGTCGATCTTCCACTTCGCCAGGGGCCTGGCCGCGCGGAAGTTCTTCACCAACTCCGACCTGGCCCGCTTCGCGCTCCAGCAGCTGAAGTTCCGGGTGGCCGGGAAGGAGAGCCAGGACGGCATCCGGAACAGCCGGCAACAGGCGCTGTCGTTCGTGGCCGGACACACCGTGGCCGAGCTGAACACCCTCGGCGAGGAGATCTACGACGAGCTGATGGCCGACAAAATCTGGCCGGGGACCAAGGCACTGGCCCAGATGCACCTCGACGCCGGGCAGCGGGTCTGGCTGGTCACGGCCACCCCGGTCGAGCTGGCCACGATCATCGCCCGGCGGCTCGGGCTGACCGGCGCGCTCGGGACCGTCGCGGAGAGCGTCGACGGGGTGTACACCGGCCGGCTGGTCGGCGAGATGCTGCACGGTCCGGCCAAGGCCCACGCGGTCCGCGCACTGGCCGCCCGGGAGGGGCTTGACCTGCGCCGATGCTCCGCCTACTCGGATTCGGCCAACGACGTGCCGATGCTGTCGGTGGTCGGCACCGCGGTGGCGGTCAACCCGGACAGCGGTCTGCGCGAGACGGCCCGCAAGCGCGGCTGGGAGATCCGCGACTTCCGCACCGGACGCAAGGCCGCCAAGATCGGCGTCCCCTCGGTGCTCGGCGCTGGCGCGGTGGCCGGCGCGGTGGCCGTCGGCCTCGCCTACCGCAAGCGGGAGCACGCCTGAGCAGTGTCTTCTGCGCTCACTCGTTCCTCAATTGCCTGAATGCAGGACTTGCGTGCCGGAGCACGAGACTCGCGGTGTGAGCAGTGCGCTGATGCGCGCCGAAGCCGTGCGAGTCGGCCGGCCGGTGTCTGGACTGACGAGCAGCGCAGCGAGCGAGGAACGAGCGTGTGAGCAGCGCAGGTGGGAAGACATCGGCTCAGAGGCCGCGAGCCGCCCGAGCGAGCTTGCGAGCGAGGGCCGAGCGAGCAGGCGAGCGAGGGCCGAAAGATCAGGCTAGGAACGGGTTGCCGCGCTGGGCGAGCAGCCGGTACAGGGTCTGCTGGATGGTCTCGCGCACCTGGTCGGTCAGGTTGAACACCAGCATCGGGTCGTCCTCGGCGCCGTCCGGTTGGGCCTCGGTGTGGATCGGCGCGCCGAACTCGATGTGCCAGCGCGACGGCAGCGGGATCGCGCCGAGCGGGCCGAGCAGCGGGAACAGTGGCGTGACCGGGAAGTAGGGCAGACCGAGCAGCCGGGCGAGCGGACGCAGGTCGGCGATCTTGGGATAGATCTCCTCGGCGCCGACGATCGAGCACGGGATGATCGGCACGCTGGTGCGCATGGCCGCCGAGACGAACCCGCCCCGGCCGAAGCGCTGCAACTTGTACCGGTCCCGGAACGGTTTCCCGACGCCCTTGAAGCCCTCCGGCCACACCCCGACGAGCTCGCCGGCGTTGAGCAACCGCTCCGCGTCCGGGTTGCAGGCCAGGGTCTGCCCGGACTTGCGGGCCAGCGCGCCGAGCACCGGAGTCTGGAACACCAGGTCCGCCCCCAGCATCCGCAGGTGCCGCTGCTTCGGGTGGTTGTCGTGCACCGCGATCGCGGTCATCACCGCGTCCAGCGGCAGCGTGCCCGAGTGGTTGCTCACCACGAGGGCGCCGCCGTCGACCGGTAGGTGCTCCGCGCCGGAAACCTCCACCCGGAACCAGTTCTTGTACAGCAGCCGCAGCGGCGGCAGCAGCAGCCGGTCGGTCAACTCCTGGTCGAAACCGAACTCGTCGACCTGGTAGTCGCCGGTGACCCGCCGGCGCAGGAAGTCGACCGCGCCGGCCAGCCGGTGCGCCAGGCTTTCGCCGCCGGCCGGTTCGCGCGACGGGTGCAGCGGGGTCGGCTCGACCAGTGCGTGCGGTCCCGGCTTCGGCGCCGCGCGGCGGGGCACCACATCCGGCGCCGCGGCCCTCGTCGCACCGGGTGGGACAGGACGCCGGCGATCCGCTCGCTGAAGCGGAATCACCCGTGCTTGTTGCATACCGCGCTACCTTCCAGACTCGCCATGCAGTCGGAATTGCTCAGCGCTGAGCAGTGCCGGTCAGCTGGAGCCGACGCTCCAGCCCGGCCAGCCGGCCGGCGTCGACCAGCGGACGCAGCCCGCGGCCGCGCACATAGTCGTCGAACGCCTCGGCCGTGGTCCACCTCGGGGTGAACCCGAACTCCGTCTTCAGGCGGGTGGTGTCGACCATCCGCCCGTAGTTGAGAAACCGCACCTGATCCGGCGAGAAGTTCACCAGCCGGGTGCCGCGGAACAACCGCGCCATGCTCGGGATGGCCGAGCGCAGCAGCGGCATCGGCAGCCGGCCGGCCCGGCGGATCGCCTGGGACAGCATGAGGGCGCCGTCGCCGCCCGCGTTGAACACCCCCGGCAGGTCGCGCGTGATCGCCCGGTCCAGCACCGCGAGCGCGTCATCGATGTGCAGCAGCTGCACCCTGGCGTCGAAGCCGAACACGGTCGGCACAACGGGGAGGGCGAAGTACCTGGTCAGCACCGTGTCCACCCGGGGGCCGATCAGGTTGGTCAGCCGCAGCGTGGTCACCACGACGTCCGGCCGGCGGCGGGCGAACCCGCGGACGTAGCCCTCCACCTCGACGGCGTCCTTGGCATAGCCGCTGGTCGGCAGGTCCCTCGGGGTGTCATCCTCGGCGAACACCGCGGGCGAGCGCGAACTCGCCCCGTAGACCGCCGCGGTCGACTTCACCACGAGTTTGCGCACCGTGCTGGACCGCTGGCAGGCGGCCAGCAGCTGCATGGTGCCGATCACGTTGAGTTCCTTGAGCACCGTGCGGCGGGCGGGCCCGGGCGGATGCACCGTGGTCGACGCGTGCACCACGGTGTCCACCTTGGCTGACGCGATCACCTTGGCGATCACCGGGTTGCGGATGTCCGCCCGGACGAACTCGGCCCGGCCGAGCACGCCGCTCGCCGGCGGCGCGGTGTCCACGCCGAGGACCCGTTCGATCGCCGGGTTGGCAGCGAGCCGTGCGGCCAGGTTGCCACCGAGACTGCCGCCGACGCCGGTAACCAGGACGACGTTGGGCGTCAATGTGTTCCTTCGAAGTCGGCCGTTGAAGTACGCGACTCTACCCGCAGTTGGTGATCAAGTCGGTCTGGCAACATGCTCTTAACGCAGGTCACACCGGTCGTTGGCCAGCTCGGCGATGCTGGGATGCGACTACTTCTTGAGTTTGCGACGTTGCACCCGGGTCTTGCGCAGCAGCTTGCGGTGCTTCTTCTTCGACATGCGCTTGCGACGCTTCTTGATAACCGAACCCATGCGGAGCCTTCACTTTGTCGTCGGTGGTCGTACTGCTCTGGTACCGGTGCGGCAACGACCACTCAACGGCGCGTGCGAAGGCACCAGGCACAACGAGCACCTAGGTTACCTGGCGCCCACCTGGCGCCCGCAGGCGGCTCAGCCGGCGTCGAAGAACGCGCCCTCCAGGTAGCTGTGCACGGCCTTCTCGGGAACGCGGAACGACTTGCCGACCCGGACCGCGGGCAGCTCGCCGTTGTGCACCAGCCGGTACACCGTCATCTTGGACACCCGCATCATCGTGGCCACCTCGGCCACCGTCAGAAACTGCACCTGGGCAACCCCGGGTGAGTCCGGTTCCCTCTTCTTCCCAGGCATAGTCGTCACCGCATCCTTTGCCACGCGCCGCGCCACCGGCTTCCCCACCGGCGGACCGACCCGTATGTGCTTCTCTAGAGAGTAGCGTGACACCTGTGACTGATGCGACGTCACTTCCGCGTCCTGCCGCACCTCGTCGCTGACGGCTCGGACCCGGGTGCCGGCCCGCTCAATCCAGCTTGTGCACGCTGCCCAGCTCCTGCGAGCGGTCCCGAGCGGCCTCGATGGCGGCCAGCAGCGCCGCCCGGACACCGTGTCTCTCCAACTCCCGGATGGCCATGATGGTGGTGCCGGCCGGCGAGGTGACCGCCTCACGCAGGATCACTGGATGTTCGCCGGTCTGGGCCAGCATCGCGGCCGCGCCGACCGCCGACTGAATGATCAGCTTCTCGGACACCGCGCGCGGCAGTCCGAGCAGGATACCGGCGTCGATCATGGCTTCGACCAGGTAGAAGAAGTACGCCGGGCCGGAACCGGACAGCGCCGTGACGGCGTCCTGCTGGGACTCGGGAACCCGGACCACGTCGCCGACCGCCCTGAGCACGTGCTCGACCACGTCAAGATGCTCCGGCCCGGCGTGCCCGCCCGGCGAGATGGCGCTCATCGCCTGGCCGACCACGGCCGGGGTGTTGGGCATGACCCGTACCACCGGCACGCCGGCCGGCAGCCGCCGCTCGTACAACGCGGTCGGCAGCCCGGCGCACAGGGAGACGACCAGCGTCGGCGCGCTGATCACCGGCCCGAGCTCGTCCAGCAGCGGCTCGATGTCCTGCGGCTTCACCGCCACCACGAGCACGTCCGCCTCGTTCGCCGCGGTCGCCACGTCCACCGCCCGCAACCCGTACCTGGTCGTGAGCTCCTTCGCCCGCTCGGTGTGCCGCTCGCTGAACATCAGCTCGTCGACCCGCCAGCCGCCGCTCAACAGGCCGGACAGCAGGGCCTCGCCGATCTTCCCCGCGCCAAGCACCGCGATCGTGGGCCGCTCATCACTCGCCGCCATGGGTTCAGCCTGCCAGCCCGTACCCCGCGAGGACGCACCGGCCCGCGATCGGGCCACGGCGAGTTCGGCGGGCTTCGCCGCTCAGCTGAGTGCGGCAAGCGCCAACTGGCGGGCCTGACAGACCAGCCGGCCGGTGGAGTCGATGACGGTGGCATCGGAGTCGAACCAGGCGCCGTGCACCGCCCGGGACTCGACCAGGACGCGGAGCCAGCCGGGCGCCGGGCGGGACCGGATGAACGCGGTCATCTGCACGGTCGGCGTCCAGCCGAAGCGGCCGAGGTTGAACGTGAGCGGCATGTTGATGTCGCCGGCGACGAGGGCGAAGAGCGGGTCCACCGGCTCGGCGCGCGGGCGAACCCACAGCCGCAGCCGCAGCGGGTCGCCGATGTGGCCGTGCAGGAACCCGGCTCCGTTGGGATCGAGCCGGATGTCGCACGCGGCGGTCAGCTTGAACACCGAGGACAACGGGAGGGCGGCCACCTCGACCGCGTTGCCGGGCGGCTCGGCCGACAGGTTGGGCAGATCCGACCAGGCGGCCCGGTCGCGGGGCAGCCGGCCGGTGGTGACCATGCCCTCGACGCAGCTCTTGCCGCGCTGTACCAAGTGGACGGACGTGACCGTGGCCTGGCGGCCGGACTTGCGCACCTCGGTCCGCAACAGCACCGGTCCGGCGCTCGGCGGGTTGAGGAACTGGGCGCTTACCGACAGCGGGTCGACCAGCGGCGCGCCGGAACCGCCGCTGTGCGCGGCCATGGCGGTGCGAGCCAGCAGGGAGAGCAGGAAGCCGCCGTGCGGCCGGCCGCGAACCGTCCAGCTGGACGGCAGCTCGGCGGTGAAGGTGCCGTCACCGAGCGAACGAACCCGGGAGGCGGTGGCGAACGGTCCGGCCGTACCACCCGCCGCGGCACGGGCATCCCCCTGGCCAGCAACACTGCTCATGATCGTAACCCTGCCATGTCGTTACGCGCGGACGAACGGGAGCACAACCCTGCTCAGCCCCGAGAGGCAAGCGACCGAAGGAAGAACGCCGTGTTGGCCGGCCGCTCGGCGAGCCGCCGCATCAGATAGCCGTACCATTCGCCGCCGTACGGTACGTAGACGCGCACGGCGTGTCCAAGTTGGGCCAACCGGAGCTGCTCGTCCGGCCGGATCCCGTACAGCATCTGGAACTCGAAGCTGCCCGGCTTTCGGCCGTAGAACGCCGCGCGTTCACCGACCAACCGGACCAACCGGGGGTCGTGCGTGGCGAACATCGGGTACCCGTCGCCGGAGAGCAGGGCGAGCGCGCACCGCACGTAGCTCAGGTCGACCTGGTGCGCGTCGTCGAACGCCACCTCGGGCGGCTCGGCGTAGGCGCCCTTGCACAACCGCAGCCGGGAGCCGGCGGTGGCCAACCGCGTGCAGTCGGCCTCCGTCCGGTGCAGGTAGGCCTGGAGTACCGCACCGACCCACGGCCAGGTGGCGCGCAGCTCGGCGAGCACCCGCAGGGTCGAATCGGTGGTGGTGTGGTCCTCCATGTCCAGGGTGACCGTGGTGCCGTGGCGCTCGGCGGCCGCGCAGATCTGGCTGGCGTTGTCCAACGCCAGCCGCTCGTCGAACAGTTGCCCGACGGCGGAGAGCTTCACGCTCACCTCCGCCCGCTCGGCGAGCCCGCGCTCGTCCAACGCGCCGAGGAGGTCGAGATAGGCCCGCACGGTGTGCCGCGCGTGCGCCTCGTCGGTGGTGTCCTCACCGAGGTAGTCCAGCGAGACGGACAGACCGTCGCGCACCAGCCGGGCGGTCGCCTCGACCGCGTCCGCGGTGCTCTCTCCGGCCACGAAACGACGCACCACGTCCCGGCTCACCGGAGCGGTGCTGACCACGCGCCGGATGGTCTGGTTACCGGCCGCGGCGAGAATCAACGTGCGCAACGGGTTCACGCCGCAGACTGTACGTCCCGGCGCTCACCGGGCGAGGTGCAGTCGAGCGAACAACAGGGCTTCCGCGAGATCTTTGGCCCGCTCCGCCGGATGCCGGGCCCGCCGGGTGTTGATCTCGACGACCACCTGGCCGGCGAACCGGTCGCGGGCCAGTTCCTCGCACACCTCGGCGCACGGCGCGGTGCCCCGGCCGGGAACCAGGTGCTCGTCGCGCGGGATCCCGGAGCCGTCCGCGAGGTGCAGGTGGGTCAGCCCGTCACCCATTCGCTTGGCCAGCTCGAGTGCGTCGACGCCGGCCGCGGCGGTGTGCGAGAGGTCCAGGGTGTAGTTGCGGTAACCGACGTCGGTTGGGTCGATGGACGGCCGGAACGCGGATACCACGCCGCCGAAGCGGCGTACCGGGAACATGTTCTCCACCGCGATGGCCACGCCGCTCTCCGCCTCGAGCTCGTCGACCAGCGCCGGGAACGCCTCGGCGTAGCGGCGCTGCCAGCGAAACGGCGGGTGGATCACCACGGTGCCGGCGTCCAGGTCCTGCGCCGCCTGCACCGACCGGCGCAGCCGGATCTCCGGATCCGGTGACCAGACCCGCTGGGTGATCAGCAGGCAGGGCGCGTGCACGGCCAGCACCGGCATCCGGTGCTGTCGCGCGGTCCGGCGCAGCGCCGGCACGTCCTGGCTCATCGGGTCGGCCCACACCATGACCTCGACCCCGTCGTAGCCGAGGTCGGCGGCGAGCACGAACGCCGACGCGGCGGTCTGTGGCCACACCGACGCGGTCGACACGCCGACTGGGGTCACGGCTACCGGCTCAACAGCAACAACGCGGCCGGCGAGACGGTCACGAACAGGCCCACCAGCACCGCGAGACCGGTCGTCTGCAGGTCATCGGCCCGGCGGATCTTCCGCACCATCCACACGAGTCCGACGATCACGGCCAGCGCGGCGACCAGGGCCGCCTGCGGGAACCGGCCCCACAGCCAGTTGAACCCGAGCCAGACCGCGGCGCCGCCGATCACGCTGACCGCCACCTGGCCGGCCATGATCAACCATTCCCGGCCGGGCGACGGGCCGGCCAGATCCTCGTCGGCGTAGTCGTCCTCGGCGTAGTCGTCCTCGGCAAAGTCGTGCTCGGCATCATCGGCGTCGTCGGCGTCCGAATAGCCCGGATAGTCCTCAAGCGGGCCGTCGTCCTCGTCGAGGTCGCCGAAGCCGTCCGGGTAGCGCTCCGGCTCGACGCCATTGCGCCGCTCCGGGCCGGGCGGCGGCGGGCCGGGCGTCGGACCGAAGCCGGTGCGGGTCGGCGGGAACGGCACCTGATGCGAACCGGTACCTGGCCGGTTGGCCGGCGGGATCTTGGGCAGCTGCTCGGTGGCGAACTCCGGCTCGACACCATTGCGCGGCGCGGCCGGCGGTGCCTTCGGCGGCGGCGCGGCCGGGAAGTATCCGGAGCCCTGCGGGTTGGCCTCGACCGGCGCGAAGTAGCCCGAACCCTGCTGCGGCTTGGGTTCGACCGGGGGGAACGTGCCGGACGGCAGTTGGGGCGGGGCCGGACGCGGTCGCCGCGGCGGCACCGGCCGGGTCGGCTCAACATGTGTGATCGCCGGGATCTGCTGGGTCGGCGGCGGTGGGGCCTCGCGCGGCGGCGCCGGCAACTGCTGGGACTGGTGCGGCGGCGGGCCCGGCCGGTTGGGCGGCGGCGCGGTCGGCTTGGGTGCCGGCCGGACCGGTGGCGCGGCCGCCCTCGGCGGAGCCTGACGCGGTGCGGCCTGGCGGGGTTCGGGCTGACGCGGTGGGGCCTGGCGGAACTCGGCCGGGCGCGGCTCGGCCGGGCGCGGCTCGGCCGGGCGCGGCTCGGCCGGACGCGGCTCGCCGACCGGTTGATGGTGGCCGGTCGAGCGCTGCCGGTGCGAGGTGCGGCTCGGCGGCGGCTGGTCCTCCCGGATCGGGGCGAACTTCGCGCTCTCCGAGTTCACCCGCTCGATGATCGTCTGCGGTGCGGTCTCGGTCGGGTCGTCCCGCCGTCGACGCCGGCGCGGCGCGCGCTCACCCTGGTCGCCGCCGTACATGGCAAGCAACTCAGCAACCGTGCGTTGCTGAGTGCTCTCCGGTCCGCCTTCGTGACTCATCTACTCCACCGTGCCTGACGCCGGACACCTGGCCCAGCGCGCGTCATCGAACTCCGTTTCGCCCGTGAATCCAGTTCTACCTCGAATCCTGCACAGTGTGGTCCTCACCGTCGGTCTGGTCCAGCCGCCGCAAGATCACACCCTCACGCAGCGCCCACGGGCAGATCTCCAGCTCCGGCTGATCGAGTGCGCTCATCGAGACCTGTGCGACCAGCGCGCCGGCCACCAGCTGGTGTGCCCGGCTGGGGCTGACCCCCTCAAGTTCGGCCAGGTCGGAGGCGGACATCCGGGAAATGAACGCGAGCAGCTGGCGCAGCCCGGTCGCGGTCAGCAGCCGGCGGGCGCGCGGCCCGGCCGAGGACGGCGCCGCGCCGGTGAGCCTGGCCAGCGACCGGAACGTCTTGGAGGTGGCGACGACCCGGTCCGGCTGGCCCAGCTTGGCCAATTTCTTCGCCACCGGAGCCAACTGTTCGCCGAGCCAGTCGGCGGCGTCGATCACCTCGCCCCTGGTCGGCGGGTCGGTGGAGAACCGGGTCCTGGTCAACCGGCCGGCGCCGAGCGGAAGCGAGGTGGCGAAGTCCGGGATCTCGTCCACGCCGGCGGCGATCTCCAGCGAGCCGCCGCCGATGTCCAGCACCAGCAGCCGGCCCGCGGACCAGCCGTACCACCGGCGCGCGGCGAGAAAAGTGAACTTCGCCTCATCCTCGCCGGAGAGCACCTGGAGATCGACCCCGGTCTCGTCGACCACCCGGCGCAGCACCTTGGCCGAGTTGTCCGCCTCGCGCACCGCCGAGGTGGCGAACGCCATCAGGTCGTCGCAGCCCAGCTTCTCGGCCGAGGCCTTGGCGTCGGCAACGGTCCTGACCAGCTCGTCCGCCCCGGCCTTGGACAGCTCACCCGACCTGCCGATCCGCTCGGCGAGGCGCAGCACGGTCTTCTCCGAGCGCGCCGGAACCGGGGCGGCACCCCGATGGGCGTCCACCACGAGTAAGTGAACCGTGTTCGAACCGACGTCAAGCACCCCTAGGCGCACGAGCTGCACGGTACCTGGACGGCCTCAGGACTCGAACTTGTACCCGAGCCCGCGCACCGTGATCAGGTGCCGGGGAGAGGACGGATCCGGCTCGATCTTGGACCGCAGGCGCTTCACGTGGACGTCGAGGGTCTTGGTGTCGCCGACGTAGTCGGCACCCCAAACCCGGTCGATCAGCTGCCCCCTGGTGAGCACCCGGCCCACGTTGCGCAGCAGGTACTCGAGGAGTTCGAACTCCTTGAGGGGTAAGGGGACCTCCTCGCCGCCCACGGTCACCACGTGCCGCTCGACATCCATCCGGACCGGGCCGGCGGCAAGCACCTGGGGCAACAGGTCGCCGTCGCCGGCCTCACCGCCGCGCCGGAGCACCGCACGTACCCGGGCGATCAGCTCACGGGCCGAGTACGGCTTGGTCACGTAGTCGTCGGCGCCCAGCTCGAGCCCGACCACCTTGTCGATCTCGCTGTCCCGGGCGGTGACCATGATCACTGGCACGGCGGAGCGCTGGCGCAACGCCTTGCACACGTCGGTGCCGCTCATGCCGGGCAGCATCAGGTCGAGCAGCACGATGTCGGCACCGTTGCGGTCGAACTCCTCGAGCGCCTGCTGACCGGTGCCGGCCACGGCGGCGGTGAAGCCCTCCTTGCGCAGCAGGAAGGCGAGCGGGTCGGCGAAGGACTCCTCGTCCTCGACGATGAGCACCCTGGTCACAACGCGCCTCCAAGATCGGTTGACGGGGCGTTCGAAGTGGTTGACGTCGTCGTGACCGTGGCCACCGGCGGCGCGCTCTCGGCGCGCTGCTGCGGCGTCGCCTGGCCGTGCGCCGGGATGCGCAGCGTGAACGTGGAACCGGTACCGAGCCGGCTCCACAGCGTCACCTGGCCGCCGTGGTTGGCCGCGACGTGCTTGACGATGGCGAGGCCGAGCCCCGTGCCGCCGGTGGCCCGGGAGCGGGCCCGGTCCACCCGGTAGAAGCGCTCGAACACCCGCTGCTGCTCCTCCTCCGCGATGCCGATGCCCCGATCGGTCACCGCGATCTCGACGAACCCGTCGACCAGCCGCCGGCTCACCGAGACCGGGCTGCCCGGCGGGGAGTAGGCGACCGCGTTCTCCAGGAGGTTGGTCAGCGCCGTGACGAGCAGCGTGCGGTCGCCGGATAGCAGCAGGCCGCTGTCCGCGTCGGTGGTGATGTCGGTGGTGATGCCGATGCCGGTGGACTCGATGGCCAGCCGGGACCGGCCGAGTGCCTCGCGCACCACGCCGTCCACCTCAACCGCGTTCAGCTCGGGCAACCGCTCCGCGCCCTGCAGCCGGGACAGCGCGATCAGCTCGGTGACCAGGGTGCCGAGCCGGGTCGACTCGTGCAGGATCTTGCCGGTGAAACGCCGGACCGCCTCGGGATCCTCCGCCGCGCCCAGCAACGCCTCGGCCAGCAGGGCCATCGCGCCGACCGGGGTCTTGAGCTCGTGGCTGACGTTGGCAACGAAGTCGCGCCTGGTGGCCTCGAGGCGCACCGCGTCCGACTCGTCCGCGGCGTCCACCGCGGTGAACCCGTCCCCGAGCGGGCGGACCTCGCCGAGCACCGCCTCGGGCTGCCGACCCTTGGCGGCCAGTGGAGACAGGTCGATCTCGAGCGACTCGCCGGTCTCCTGGACCACCTCGGCGGCCTTGCCGGCCCTCGGGTCCACCCGCAGATTGCGCACCAGGCCGAGCTCGGCCGCCCTCGGGTTGTGCAGCACCACGTCGCCGAAGTGGTTGAGCACCACGATCCCGTTGTGCGAGGAGTGCACGAGACGCTGAACCAGGGCGGCAACCGTTGGACCGGCCGGCCGCTGTGCGCCACGACGCCGGTTCCGGCCGATCAGGAAGCCAACGAGCAGGCCGACCAGCACGCCGCCGATCGACACGATCGTCCAGACCACGTCGGTCACGCAGGCATGGTAAGCAGTCGGACCATCCAGAAGGCCACACACCACGGATGGAGTGCCGACCGCGACGGGGTACCCGGCGAATATTCGCCGGCCGGTCAGCCCGCGTTCACCTGATCGTCTCCAGAGTGGCCAGGTCGTCCTCGGTCAGCTTCAGCCGGCCGGCGGCGATGTTCTCGGCCAGGTGGGCCGGATCGCCGGTGCCCGGGATGGCCAGCACGTTGGGGCCGCGGGTCAGCGTCCAGGCCAGGCGGACCTGGGCCGGGCTGACCTGATGCGCCCTGGCGACCGCGGCCACCGCGGCTTCGGTGCGCTGGGCGTGCTCGGCACCGTGCGTGCCGCTGGCGATGGCGAAGAACGGCACGAACGCGACGCCAAGATCGGCGCACCGGCGGATCAGCTCGTCGTCCTCGCGCCGGGCGGTGAGGCCGTACTGGTTCTGCACGCACACCACCGGCGCGATGGCTCGCGCCTCTGCCAGGTGCTCCGCGGCGACGTTGGAGATGCCGAGGTGGCGGATCAGGCCGGCGCTGCGCAGCTCGGCGAGTGCGCCGAACCGGTCGGCCAGCGATCCGGTGCCCCGCTCGACACCGGCGCCCAACCGCAGGTTCACCACGTCAAGGTGGTCGCGGCCGAGCTGGCGCAGGTTCTCCTCGACCTGCCCGCGTAGTTGCTCCGGCGTGGCCGGCGGCAGCCAGTTGCCTCCGGGGTCGCGGCCGGGGCCGACCTTGGTGGTGATCACCAGGTCGTCCTGGTACGGCGCGAGCGCGGTGTTGATCAGCTCGTTGGCCGAGCGCAGCGGGGAGAAGTAGAAGGCGGCGGTGTCGATGTGGTTCACGCCGAGCTCGACCGCCTTGCGCAGCACGGAGATCGCCCGGTCACGGTCGCTCGGGCCGCCGTCGGCGTTGCTCATCAGCCGCATCGCGCCGAACCCGATCCGGTTCACGGTCAGGTCGCCGAGGGTCCACTGGCCGGCGGCCGCGGCCGGGCCGCGGTCAGTCGTCGCTTTGGTCATGAACTCAACCTTGACCGAGACCGCATCGCGGGGCCGGCCGTGGCAGCAAGTTGCCAATCTTTGACCGGGCGGATCGGGCGGCCGAAACTTGACCTCGATGAGAACCGAGAACGAGCTCGCGGTGATTCGCGGGCACGAGGAGCTCTACGCCCGGACCGGGCATCTGTTCCAGGCGGCGACGACGGAGATCTCCTGCGCGGCCAACGACTACTACACCTGGGTGACCCTGAAGGACGGCATGGCCGCCCGGCCGCCGATGCCACGGGACCGGCCGGCCCTGCTGACCGTGCGCAAGCTGTACCGGCCGGGCGTGCTGCTCGACCCGGTGGCCACCCAGCAGATGCGGACCGCGGCCGCGCACGGCGCGCAGGTCCGCTTCATCGCCGACGAGCTCAACGAGACGATCATCATCGACCGCCGGGTGGTGATCCTGGCCGGGGACACGGCGCACGGCCCGCGCAGCTTCAGTGTGGTGTGGGCGTCCGATGTCGTGCAGGCGGTCTGCTCGCTGTTCGACGCGGCCTGGCGGACGTCGACCGAGCTCGAGGTCTACGACCGGGAGATGGTGGAGATCCGGCGGTTGGCCCCGCGCATCCTGGAACTGCTCGGCTCCGGCTGCAAGGACGACACGGCCGCGCGGACCCTGTCGCTGTCGGTGCGGACCTACCGCAGACGGGTGGCCGAGCTGATGTCCGCGCTCGGCGCCAGCTCTCGGTTCCAGGCCGGCGTCCGCGCCCGCGAGCTGGGCCTGGTCTGAGCTGTGTTTTCTGCCCTCGCTCGTTCCTCGCCCGGGCGGCTCGCGGCCTTTGCGCCGGCGGCCGACTCGCCAGCTTCGGAGCACACCAGCGCACTGCTCACACCGCGAGTCTCGTGCTCCTACCGGCCTTGGTTGGCCACGGCTGCTGCGGCGGCGACGGCGGCGGTCGGGTCCAGGTACTCGCCACCGGGCTTGCGCGGAGTGAGGTCCTCGGTCAACTCGTAGACCAGTGGGATGCCGGTCGGGATGTTGAGTCCGGCGATGTCCTCGTCGGAGACTCCGTCGAGGTGCTTGACCAGCGCGCGCAGCGAGTTGCCGTGCGCGGCCAGCAACACCACCCGGTGCGTGCGCAGGTCCGGCACGACCGCCCTCGCCCAGTAGGGCAGCATCCGGGCGACCACGTCCTTGAGGCACTCGGTGCGCGGCATGGCATCGCCCAGTCCGGCATAGCGCGGGTCGCCGTCCTGGCTGAACTCGCTGCCCAGCTCGATCGGCGGCGGCGGCACATCGTAGGAGCGGCGCCAGAGCATGAACTGGGCCTCGCCGAACTCCGCGAGCGTCTCCTTCTTGTTCTTGCCTTGCAGCGCGCCGTAGTGCCGCTCGTTGAGCCGCCAGTCGCGCCGCACGTCGATCCAGTGCCGGCCGGCCCGGTCGAGGGCGATGTTGGCGGTGCCGATCGCCCGGCGCAGCAACGAGGTGTGCAGGACATCGGGCAGCGTGCCGGAGTCACGGAGCAGCTCGCCGGCCCTCGCGGCCTCCGCCTCGCCCTGCTCGGAGAGCGGAACGTCCACCCACCCGGTGAACAGGTTCTTCGCGTTCCACGTGCTCTCGCCGTGCCGGAGCAGCACCAGTGTCCCTACACCCATGGGGCCAGCCTGCCAGAACACGGAGGCCATAGCGCTTGTCACCCGTTCGGGTTACCGCTCGCACGTATGGGCATCTGAAGTTGACTGGGAAGTCAAGTTCGTCATTGAATTGTTACCTACTGAGTGCGACATACCACTTCTGGGGTACGTGGTGGCCTTGTGTAACTGAGCGACTTCTGACAGGTTGACATTCGCTCCCCCGAATCAGCTCCCACGCACTCCCTGGTTCGGGATGAGCAACCAGTGCGACTCGTCTCCCCTGCCGAGTCGCACCCCGCCGGGAACCCGGGTGCCCCCCGCCATGGGATTCCGTTGCGGCGGGCCTGACGCGGGGCGGCTCGAGATCGCGACTCCCCCCTCGCTCGAGCCGCCCCGCGAACCATGTCCAGGCCCCGAAGCCCGCCGACCCGCTACGGGCTACGCCTTCTGCCGCACCGCCGCCAGGCCGCGCCTGCGCCACCAGCGCAGCGCGAACAGCCCGGGAACGCCGAGCACCACGAGGAACGGCAGCATCGTGGCCAGCACCCGCAACACCGCGCCGCCGGCCGTGAGGAAGGCGTGCCAGCCCCCGGAAAGACCACCGAGGATGCCGCCCGAGTCATCCTGCCGCGCGGGTGGCGCCGCGGTGTCCAGGCTCGCCTTGAGGGTGATCCGGGACAGCGCGACCTGCCCGGACAGCGCCTCCCTGCGCTTCTGCAGCGACTCGAGGTCGGCCTCCCGCCTGGTCACCTCGCCCTCCAGCTGCACGACGTCGGTCACCGACTGGGCCCGGTCCATCAGCGCGCGCACCCGGTCGACGCTGGCCCGCTGGGTGCCGATCCGGCTCTCCACATCGACCAGCTGCTCGGTGACGTCCTCGGCCGTGGTGCTGCTCGAGCGCACGTTGCCCCTCGGGACCAGGTCGGAGAGCTGGCCAAGGGCCTTGTCGAACTGGGTGGACGGCACCTGGAGGGTGATCGTCGCGCTGTCCTTACGGACCTCCTCCTGCCCGGTGAACCCGCCGAGCCCCACCGCGATCTCCCGCGCCCGCCTGCTCAGATCGACCAGATCCGAGGCGACCAGCTCGAGGTTCGCCGTCCTGATCAGCTTGCGGTCCACGCCGGGCTGGCTGATCTGTTTTTGCTGCTGCTGCTCGGGTTTCGGCTGCGCGGGAGCCGGCGCCGCACCCGCCTCGTTCGCCACGTCGGCCGCCCGGCCCTGCCCGCCGGCCGTCGACGCGCTGTCGCTCGCGGTGCTGCCCGTGGCGCACCCGGCCAGCACGCCGGCCGCGAGTAACAGGCCGACCAACGCCGAGAACCGTCTACCGTCCATGTTTCCTCCAGTCGCTGCCTTGTCGTGGGGCAGACGGACGGCGGACGGGAACCCGTTGTCTCCGGTGCGTTACGAGTCGGCCTCGGCTCCGAAACGGCTGTCGTGACCTTGCTCGGGCTCGACCAGGTGCCGGAACGCGGCCAGGTTGGCCAGCGACTCGCCTCGCTCGGTGCGCCAGGCCCACTCGCGCCGGATCGAGCTCGCGAAACCGATCTCCAGCAGGGTGTTGAAGTCGCCGTCGGCCGCCTCGAGCACCTGGCCGAGCAGCCGGTCCAGCTCGTCGGCGTCCACCCGGTCCCGGCTCACCCGGCCGACCAGGTAGATGTCCCCGACCGGGTCGAGCGTGTAGTGCACGCCGTAGAGCCTTGCGTTGCGCCGCAACAGGAACCGGTAGACGTCGGCGTGTGCCTCGTCCGGCCGGCGGCAGACGAACGCCTCCACCACCATGGCGTGCGTGCCGACGATCAGCCAGGTGTTGGTCTGCAACTTCTTGGTGCCCGGCAGGGTGACGAAGAACCGGCCCGGCCGCGGCTCCTGGTAGATCAGCTCTCGTTCGTCCAAAGTGGACCTGATCAGCGTGGAAAGATCTTCTGTCACACCGCGACCCCGGTGTCCAGGACGGCCCGCCGGAAGGCTCTGGTCGCCTCGGTGTACTCGGCGATCAGCGCATCCGTGGTGCGGTCCCAGGAGAACCGGGCGGCATGTGCCACCGCGCCCCGGCCGAGCAGCTCGGCCATCTCCGGCCGCAGCGCCACCGTGGCCAGCGCGTCCGCCCAGGCGACCGGGTCGTGCCCGTCGACCAGCAGCCCGGAGGACCGGTCGGCCACGGCGACCGGCAACCCGCCGACCGCGGCCGCCACCACCGGCGTGCCGCAGGCCTGGGCCTCGAGCGCCACCAGGCCGAACGACTCGTTGTGGCTGGGCACCGCGACCACGTCCGCCGCGCGGTACACGCTGACCAGGTCGGCTCCGGTCTGCGGCGGCAGGAACCGCATCACGTCGGTGATACCGAGCTCCGCGGCCAGCTCATGCAGCGCGGCGGGGGCGTCGAGGCCGGTGCCCGACGGTCCGCCGGCGACCAGCACGGCCAACCGCTCGCGCGGCACCGCCCGGTGCCTGATCAGCTCGGCCGCCGCGCGCAGCAGCACATCCGGGGCCTTGAGCGGCTGGATCCGGCCGACGAAGGCGAGCACAACGGCGTCCGCGGGCAGGCCGAGCGCGGTCCGCGCGGCCAGCCGGCTGCCCGGCCGGAACAGCTCGAGGTCCACCCCAGGAGCGACCGCGCACACCGCGTCCGGAGCGGCGCCATAGAGCGCGACGAGCTGCCCGGCCTCGACCGCGGTGTTGGCCACCAGCCGGTCCGCCGCGTCCACCACCTGCTGTTCGCCGATCTCCCGGGTCCTCGGCTCCGGGGCGTCCCCGGCCGCCAGCGCGGCGTTCTTCACCTTGGCGAGGGTATGGGCGGTGTGCACCAGCGGCACCCCCCAGCGCTCCCTAGCGAGCCAACCCACCTGCCCGGACAGCCAGTAGTGCGAGTGCACCAGGTCGTAGTGGCCGGGCTCGTGCCTGGCCTCGGCGCGCAGCACACCCGAGGTGAACGCGCAGAGCTGCGCCGGCAGCTCGTGGCGGGCCAGACCCTCGAACGGGCCGGCGGACACGTGCCGGACGAGCACCCCGGGGGCGAGCTCGGCCACCGGCGGCAGATCGGAGGACGTGGCTCTGGTGAACACCTCGACCGCGATGCCGCGCCGCGCCATCCTGGTCGCGGTCTGCGTGATGTAGACGTTCATCCCGCCCGCGTCACCGGTGCCCGGCTGGTCCAGCGGGGAGGTGTGCACGGACAGCACGGCAACCCGGCGCGGCCGATGCAGCCGCACCACATCCTCGAAGCTCACCTCGGTGTCCTCCCACATCGGTCAGTGAGCTCGCGGAGCGCCAGATCGAACTCCTCGACACGCTCCGCGAACGGGAGGTGACCCACCCCTTGGAACCAACGCAGCGATGCGCCCGGAATCTTCCCAGCGGCGTACTCGGCGGCGCTCGGCGCGACCACCTCGTCGGCCGTGCCGTGCACCACCAGGGTCGGCACGGTGATCGCGGCCAGCACGTCGGCGCTGGCGACACTGCGCCGAAACAGCGCCCGGCGCACCCGGGGCGGCACCCGCAGGCTGGTCGCCAGCCGGTGCTGAACCACGGCACCGCCGGCCGGCTCGGCGGTCAGCCCGGCGCTGAGCCTGGTCAGCGCCGGGACGGCCACGTCCGGCTCGTCGGCGAGGAACGCGCGCAGGTCGGCGGCCATGAGCCGGCCGACTGCACCCCCGGGGTTGCCCGGCCCGATCTCGGTGAGCGCGCCGGCCAGCAGCAGGCCGGCGACCGCGTCCTGGCCGCGCACCCGCAGGTAGTCGGTGATCACCAGGCCGCCGTAGGACGAGCCGACCAGCACGGCGGGCGCCCCAGCCAACTCCAGCACCGCGGCCAGGTCGGCGGCCCAGACCTCGGCATCGTCGTAGCCGTCCTCGGCGATCTCGGAGTCACCGTGGCCGCGCAGGTCCACGGCGAGCAGCCGGAACCGTCCGGACAGCTCCGGATCGGCGAACTGCGCCGCCCAGTCGGTGCCGGCCCTGGCCCAGCCGTGGACGAACACGATCGGCGGGTGGCCGGCCCGCCCGGCGGCGCGCACGGCCAGTCGGGTTCCACCCGCGCCGGGCAGAGACAACAGCTCGGTCACACCGCGGACATCGACTTCCACTTGTCCCAGGAGAACAGCCAGTCGTTCACGTCCGAGGTGGTCGGCATGCTCGCCTGGGAGCCGGTGACCTCGACCGGGTCGCCGATCAGCGCGCTGTCGAAGAACGCCTTGGCATCGGCCTCGTAGAGGTTCACGCAGCCGTGCGAGCTGTTCTTCTTGCCGATGTTGGCGTGGTTCTCCTCGTTCTCGTGGATGTACTCGCCGTGGTTGGAGATTCGCAGCGACCACTTCTTCTTGACGTTGGTGTACCCGTAGCGCGGGTTGGAGAAGTCGCCGATCGGTTCCCTGGTCATGATGATCATGGTGCCGTTCGGGGTGTTCAGGTTCGGGTCGTCGTCCCGGCCGTTGCTGGACGGGTAGCTGGCCACCTGCGCGCCGTCGCGGTACACCACCAGATGGTGGTCCGGCGTGTTGATCTTCGAGACCTGGCTGCGGCCGATGGCGAACTTGGTGGACAGGTCGGACCTGCCGTATGCCCCGTCGCCGTACGGCACGCCGTAGAGCTTCGCGGTCACCGTCACGGTGATGTTGGCCGGCCAGTAGACCTTGGGCCGGAAGTCGATCTGGGCGGCGGAAAGCCAGGCCCAGGACCCCTCGACGTCACCCTTCGACGTGGTGATCTTGAGCGCCTTCTGCACCGCGGCACGGTCCTTGGGCGCGCTGTCGAACTTCAGGCTGACCGGCATGCCGACGCCGACCGTGGCGTTGTCGATCGGATTGACCGTCGCCCTGACCTGCTTGGCCGGGTTGAGGGTGCTGAACTTGCCCTTCAGCTCGGCGGTGCGGTTGTCCGAGCCGGTCGCCTTCGCCGCGTAGCTGTAGGTCTTGCCATAGCCGAGCGTCTCGCTGCTGATCCAGCTCAGCTTGTCGTCGGCCAGCTTGCCGGCCAGTGCCTTGCCGTCCTGGTTGGTCACCGCCACCTCGGTGAGGGTGCCGTCCGCGACGGAGATCTTGACCGGGTCGGTGACCGGGGCGTCCTTGCTGTCCACCGCGGGTGTCGCGGTGATCCGCGCCTTCGGCGGGTCCGGGATCGGCGAGCCACCCGGCCCGGTCGGTGTGCCGGCGGACTGGGAGCTGCACGCGGCGAGCGTCATGACGGCCACCACCAGCGCGCCGACCAGTCTGAATCTCACCGTGAGCCTCCGCATCGTTCGGGTCGCGTGCGAGTGTGACACCTCTCATGACGCCCGAGGCACCCGGCGGGTTCGCTCACCCGGCAGGATCGGTGTGTGAACACCGCAGTCGTCACCGGTGCCAGCGCGGGCATCGGCGCAGCAACGGCCGGCCGGCTCGCCCAGGCGGGCTTCCGGGTGGTGCTCGGCGCCCGCCGGTTGGACCGGCTGGAAACCCTCGCCACCTCGATCGACGCCATCGCACTGCCCCTCGACGTGACCGATCCTGACTCGGTCGACGCCTTTTGCTCGCGTATCCCAGAGTGCCATGTGCTGGTGAACAACGCAGGCGGCGCGCGCGGCCTCGACCCGGTCGCCGCCGCCGACGAGTCGCACTGGCGTTGGATGTGGGAGACGAATGTGCTTGGCACGCTGCGGCTGACCAAGGCGTTGCTGCCCAAGCTGATCGAGTCCGGCAACGGCCACGTGGTGACCGTCACGTCCGTCGCGGCGACCGAGACCTACGACAACGGCGCCGGGTACACCTCGGCGAAGCACGCCCAGTCCGCACTGCACCGGACCCTGCGCGGCGAGCACCTCGGCCAGCCGGTGCGCTTCACCGAGATCCTGCCCGGCATGGTCGAGACGGACTTCTCGGTGACCCGGTTCGACGGCGACAGCGCCCGCGCCGCCAAGGTGTACGAAGGCCTCACCCCGCTCACCGCCGAGGACGTGGCCGACGTGATCACCTTCGCGGTCACCCGCCCGCCACACGTGAACATCGACCAAATCGTGCTCAAGCCCCGCGCCCAGTACTCCGCCAGCCGGGCCCACCGGGAGTGACCCGGGCTCAGAGGGCGCAGCCGACGAGGACGGGCTCGGGGAGCAGGGGGACGGCGAAGGCGGCGTGCACGCCGTCGCGGATCTCGCGGGCCAGGGCAAGGAGATCGTCGGTGCTCGCGGTGCCGCGGTTGGTCAGCGCCAGGGTGTGCTTCGACGACAGGGCGACCGGAGCGGCCGGGCCGGGGTAACCCTTGTGGAAACCGGCGCGCTCGATCAGCCAGGCGGCGCTGAGCTTGGTGGCGCCCGGGCCGGCGGGGTAGCGCGGCACCGGGGTGGACTCGCCCACCCTGGCGGCGATGCGGGACAGCACCGCCGGAAGCTCGGCGTCGGAGATCACCGGGTTGGTGAAGAACGAGCCGGCACTCCAGGTGTCGTGGTCCGTCGGGTCGAGCACCATGCCCTTGCCCCGGCGCAGTGCGAGCACGGCCGCGCGGGCATCGGCGACCGGGACCTGCGCGCCCTGCCGGACGCCGAGCGCGCGGGCCAACTCGGTGTACCGGACCGGCGCGGAGCGGCCGCCGTCGGTGAGCTCGAAGCGGACCCGGAGCACCACGGCGCGCGCGCTGTTCTTCAGCACGCTGGTCCGGTACCCCAGGCCGAGATCGGCGGCCAGCAGGGTGCGAACCTCACCGCTGGCGCGGTCCAGCAGATCCACCGAGATCAACAGCTGGGAGACCTCGACCCCGTACGCACCAACGTTCTGCACCGGAGTGGCGCCGACCAGACCGGGAATGCCGGAGAGGCACTCCAGCCCACCCAGCCCGGCCGCCACGGTCTCGGCCACCACGCAGTCCCAGTCCTCGCCGGCCTCGACCGTCAGCTGGATTCGGCCCTGCCGGATGCAGTCGATCTTGCTGCCCCGGTTGCCGACCCGTACCACGGTGCCGTCGAACCCGGCATCCGCGATAACCAGGTTGGAACCCCCGCCGAGCACCAACATCGGCTCGCCGGACCGGTCCGCGGCCCGGATCGCGGCGACGATCTCCTCCGCGGTGGCCGGGGCGGCGAACCGCGCGGCCGGGCCGCCAAGGCGCAGCGTGGTGTAGCCGGACAGCGGAACCCCTGCCCGAGCTTCGGTGCCTAGTGACAGGCCGGTCATGGGCTCCAACGGTAACCTCCGTCGCATGTCTACCCGCTTCGAGCACCGCGCGACCTTCTCCGCGCCGGCCGTGGCCGTGTACTCCGCCCTGGTCGACCGCGCGTACCTGGAGGAACGGCTCCAGGATCTCGGCGGGAAGGGCGCCGCGCTGGTCGAGCACATCACGTCCGGCGACGAGGTGCATCTCCGGCTCCGCCAAGGCGTCGCGGCCGAGCGGCTGCCCGGCGCGGTGCGGTCCCTGCTCAAGGGCGACCTGATCGTCGAGCGGGAGGAACGCTGGCGCGCGGACGGGGCCGGGTTCGCCGCGGTCGGCAAGGCGACCATCGACGGGGTGCCGGGGGAGATCCACAGCCGGACCAGGCTGGCGGACCGGCCGGACGGCGACAGCGAACAGGTGACCACGGCCGAGGTGCGGGTCGGCATCCCACTGGTCGGCGGCAAGCTGGAGAGCGTGATCGCGCAGCACGTCGGCAAGCTCATGGCCGCGGAGTCGGAGTTCACCGGGAAGTGGCTCGCCAGGCACGGATCCTGACCATGGACTTCACCACCTCGACGGACGGCACCCGGATCGCCTTCGAGGTGTCCGGCACCGGCCCGCCCATCGTGCTGCTCGGCGGCGCCTGCTACGGCGCGCGGGCATGGGCCGCGGTGGCCGGATTCCTTGCCCCGAAGCGCACCGTGTTCGCGGTGGACCGGCGCGGACGGGGCGCCAGCGGGGACACCGCCGAGGACTACCGCACGGCCAACGAGATCGACGACGTGCGCGCGGTGCTCGCCGAGATCGGTGAGCCGGTGGAACTGCTCGGCCACTCCTCCGGCGCGCTGCTCGCGCTGCGCGTGGCGCTGGCCGGCGAAGCGGTACACGCCATGACGCTCTACGAGCCGCCGGTGCGGGTACCGGGCGGTGCCGGCGCGGACGGGGTCACCGCGCAGCTGATCGACCTCTTGGCGCAGGGCGACCGGGACGCGGCGCTCGCGACGTTCCTGGTGCGCAGCACGGGCATGGCCGAACGGCTGCTGGATGCCATGCGCCGCACGGCTTTCTGGCCGGTGGCGATCACCCTGGCGCACACTCTGCCGTACGACACCACGCTGCACGACGAGTCCGGGCTCGACGGGTTGGCCGGCTTGCGGCTGCCGAGCCTGGTGCTGCTCGGCGAGCGCAGCGACGAGAAGATGCGGACCAGCGTCGAGGCACTGGCCGCCGCGCTGCCCGGCGCGGAGCTCGCGAGGTTGCCGGACCAGCACCACAACGCGCTGCGCGAGGCGCCGGACCTGCTGGCCGCGCGGGTACTGGCCGCGCGGTATTCGCATTGACGTTGACGTAGCGTCAACTTCTATCGTGGTTCGCATGGCATGGTCGATCGCTCAGGTGGCCCGGATGTCCAAGGTGACATCGCGGACGTTGCGCCACTACGACCAGATCGGCCTGCTCAGCCCGGCCTGGATCGGCCACAACGGCTACCGCTACTACGAAGGAAAGCAGCTGCTCAGCCTGCAGCGGATCCTGATCATGCGGGAGCTCGGCCTCGGTCTCGACGCCATCGCGGAGATCATCCACGACGGCCGGGATCCGGTCGAGGCGTTGCGGATGCACCACGCCTGGCTGGAGGCGGAGCGGGATCGGTTCGGCAGGCTGGCCGGGACGGTCGCGCGCACCATCGAGGAGCTGGAAGGAGGTGACAACATCACGATGAAGGCGGCGGCACACTGGTTCGAGGGGTTCGACCCCGACAAGCAGGCGCGGTACCAGGAAGAGGCCCGGCAGCGCTGGGGTGCGGCGACGGTCGACGCGGCCAGCGAGCGGGTCAAGGACAAGTCGCAGGACTGGTGGCAGGAGCAGGGCGGCAAGTGGCTCGACACGCTCGGTGCCATGGTCACGCTGATCGACGCGGGCACGGCGCCGGATGACCCGGCGGTGCTCGACGTGGTCGACGGCCACTATCAATGGATCTGCCAGTTCTGGACGCCCAACCGGGAGTCCTACACCGGCCTCGGCGACCTCTACGCGGACGATCCGCGGTTCCGGGCCAACTACGACCGGACCGACCCCCGGCTGGCTGAGTTCATGCGTGCGGCAATGGCCGCGTACGCCCGGACCCGGCTGTCCTAGGGTTTTGCCGTGGACTACTCGCGGTGGGTCGATGAGCTGAGCGTTCAGGCCGGGGCGATGCGCGCGGCTGTCGTGGGTGCCGGGCCGGACGCGCCGGCACCCACCTGTCCTGACTGGACGGTCCGGGACCTGGTCCGGCACCTGGCCAAGGTGCACCAGTGGGCCGGCCGGTCCCTGGTGACGCACCCGGACGGGCCGGCGCCGGCGCCCGACGAGCCGCCCGCGGCGTGGGAGGAGCTACTGGCCTGGTGGGACGCGCAGCGGGACATCCTGGTCGAGCGGCTGCGTGAGCGTGGCCCGGACGACCCGGCCTGGACGTTCCCGCCGGCACCGGGCGCAGCGGGGTTCTGGGCCCGCCGGCAGGCGCACGAGACCGCGATCCACCGGTTGGACGCGGAGCACGCGGCGACCGGGTCGGCGCTGGCGGACGCGGTGCCCACCCTGGTTTTCGACCCGGAGCTGGCCGCGGACGGCATCGACGAGGCGCTAACCCTGATGGTGCCGCTGCGGGCGTCCCGGCAGCCGATCACGGTCGGCGGCACGGTGCTGTTCCATGCCGCCGACGCCGGCCGGGCCTGGCTGCTACGCCTGCGGCCGGGCGAGCTCCCCGAGGTCGGTCCGGTCGGGCACCCGGCGATCGACGCGGACGCCTCGGTGGTCGGCACCGCGGACGCGGTCTACCGGGCCATGTGGCGACGCCCCAGCCACGCGGTGCGGGGCGGCGACCCGGTGTTGATCGACGCGCTGCGCGTTCCCTGAGCACGCATTCAGATCCTCCTGGGAGACTTCGACGAGTGACCGTGCCAGACCGCCGCTATGTGATCATTTTTGGCTGCCCGGACCGAACCGGCATCGTGGCCAGGATCGGCTCGTTCCTGGCCGACGCCGGGGGCTGGATCGTCGAGGCGGCCTACCACACCGACCCGGACACCGGCTGGTTCTTCACCCGCCAGGAGGTGCTGGCCAGCTCGCTGCCGTTCGACATCACCGAGCTGCGCAACCGGTTCGGCGCCGTAGCCGAGCAGCTGGCCGCGCGGAGCGACTGGCGCATCACGGACACCGCGCAACGGCGCCGGCTGGTGATCCTGGTGTCCAAGGAGGGCCACTGCCTCTACGACCTGCTCGGCCGGGTCGCCTCCGGCGAGCTGGACGTGGACGTGAGCGCGGTGATCGGCAACCACGCCGACCTGGCCCAGGTCACCAGGGCGCACCAGATCCCGTTCCATCACGTGCCGTTCCCGGCCGGGGAGCCGGATGAGCGGGACGCGGCCTTCGCGCAGCTGCGCCAGCTCGTCGACGCCGGCCGGCCGCAGGCCATCGTGCTGGCCCGGTTCATGCAGATTCTGCCGACCGAGCTCTGCGCGCGGTGGGCCGGGCGGGCGATCAACATCCACCACAGCTTCCTGCCGTCGTTCACCGGCGCGCGCCCGTACCACCAGGCGCACCGGCGCGGCGTCAAGCTGATCGGCGCCACCTGCCACTACGTCACCGCCGAGCTGGACGCCGGGCCGATCATCGAGCAGGACGTGACCCGGGTCGGGCACGGCGACTCGGTGGCCGACATGGTGCGCCGCGGCCGGGACATCGAGAAGGTGGTGCTGGCCCGCGGCCTGCGCTGGCACCTGGAGAACCGGATCCTGGTGCACGGCAACAAGACCGTGGTGTTCCAGTAGCGGAGCGGGTGTTGACCTTGCGGGGTCCGCGTCCTACTGTCTGATATATGATATATGAGCGGGCGGCACCGCCCGCTTCGCGGACCGACTTCGTCCTTCAGTCGATCAAGGCCGGCATTCTCAGCGGCGAGCTGCGGCCGGGGCAGGCGCTGGTCGAGGCCGAGCTGGCGGCCGGGCTCGTGGTGTCCAAGACCCCGGTGCGCGAGGCCCTGAAGACGCTGGCCGGCACCGGCCTTGTGGTGATGAGCCCGTACAAGGGCGCCTCGGTGCGGATCGTGGACGCCGAGCTGGTGCGCGCCGTGTACGAGGTGCGCACCGTGATGGAGCCCGAGGCGCTGCGGCGGGCGGTGCGCCGGGGCGCCGACCTCGAGCCGGCTCGGGCGGCGCTGGCCCAGGCACGGCTGGCCGCGGCCGAGGGCGTCGAGGCCGGCGCGATGAGCCTGATCAACCGGCGGTTCCACCACGCCATGTACGAGGGCTGCGGCAACCCGCTGATGATCGGGATTCTGGACGGGCTGCGCGACCAGACCGCACTGATCACGGTGGCCGGCTGGGGAATCCGGCCGACCTGGACGGCCGAGTTGGACGAGCACGCCGAGGTGCTCGCGGCGGCCGAGGCCGGCGAGCCGGACCGGGCCGCGGAGCTGATGCGGGTACACATCCAGGCGTTTGCCGACCGAGTCGTCGAGGAGTTGCCCGATGGCGCATGAGGAACTGGCCGGCCGGCTGGCCGGCGTGGTGGCGATCACCATCACCCCGTTCGGGCCGGACGGCGCGATGGACGAGACCGCGTACGCCAAGCTGGTGGACCGGCTGGCCGGCGGCGGCATTCCGGTGATCACCGCGAACGGCAACACCAGCGAGTTCTACGCGCTGTCCGTGGCGGAGACCGCGAGGGCGGTCGAGGTGACGGTCGAGGCGGCCGGCGACCGGGCCGCGGTGCTCTGCGGGGTCGGGCACGACGTGGCCGCCGCGATCGAGGCGGCCCGGCACGCGCGGCGGTCCGGCGCGGTCGGAATCATGGTGCACCAGCCGGTGCATCCGTACGTGTCGCTGGACGGCTGGGTGGACTACCACCGCGCGATCGCGGACGCGGTGCCGGACCTCGGCGTGGTGCCCTACGTGCGCAACCCGCGAGTCGGCGGAGCCCAACTCGCCGCGCTGGCGCAGGCCTGCCCGAACCTCGTCGCGGTCAAGTACGCGGTCCCGGACCCGGTGCGTTTCGCGAGCGTGGCAAGGGATGCCGGGCTGGATCGGGTTACCTGGGTGGCCGGGCTGGCCGAGCTGTCCGCACCCGGTTACTTCGCGGTCGGCGCCCGCGGGTTCACCTCGGGGCTGGCCAACGTGAGCCCGGAGCTGTCCCTTGGCATGCACACCGCACTGTCCACAGGGGACTATCCGGCGGCGATGTCGATCTGGGAGCGAATCCGGCCGTTCGAGGATCTGCGCGCGGCCGGGGAGGCCGCCAACAACGTGTCCGTGGTCAAGGAGGCGCTGGCTCAGCTCGGGCTGTGCCAGCGTGACATCCGGCCGCCCAGCCGTCGGCTTGAGACCGAAGGACGAGCGCGGGTGGCGGAGATCCTGGCCTCCTGGGGATTACGGAGCGAGTCGTGAGAACGCCCGAGGAGCTGCGCAGCCACCGGTGGTACGGCGGCGACGGGCTGCGGTCGTTCAGCCATCGCGCCCGCAGCCGCCAACTCGGGCTCAACCCCGAGGAGCACCTCGGCAAGCCGGTCATCGCGATCCTGAACACCTGGAGCGGCATCAACCCCTGCCACATGCACCTGCGTGAGCGGGCGGCCGAGGTGGCCCGCGGGGTCTGGCAGGCCGGCGGCTACCCGGTGGAGTTCCCGGTGGCCACGCTCTCCGAGACGTTCCAGAAACCGACCCCGATGTTGTACCGCAACCTGTTGGCCATGGAGACCGAGGAACTGCTGCGGTCCTACCCGGTGGACGGCGCGGTGCTGATGGGCGGCTGCGACAAAACCACCCCGGCGCTGCTGATGGGCGCCGCGTCCGCCGACCTGCCGGCGATCTTCGTGCCGGCCGGGCCGATGCTGGCCGGACACTGGCGCGGCGAGATCCTGGGCAGTGGCACGGACATGTGGCGCTACTGGGACGAGCGCCGGGCCGGCACGATCGGCGAGCGGGAGTGGTCGGAGCTGGAGACGAGCCTGGCCCGCTCGCCCGGCACCTGCATGACCATGGGTACCGCGTCGACCATGACCGCCGCGGCCGAGGCACTCGGCCTGACCCTGCCCGGCGCGTCGTCCATCCCCGCGGTGGACTCCGGGCACCACCGCCTGGCCGCGGCCAGCGGGCTGCGGGCGGTGCGGTTGGTGTGGGAGGACCTGGTGCCGTCCCGACTCCTGGACTCGCGGGCCTACGCCGACGCGGCGACCACGGTACTGGCGCTCGGCGGCTCGACCAACGCGCTGATCCACCTGATCGCGATGGCCGGGCGGGGGAATGTGGCGCTCTCGCTCGCCGACTTCGACCGGATCGCCCGGGAAACCCCGGTGCTGGCCAACATCCGGCCGGGCGGGCACTACTTGATGGAGGACTTCCACTACGCCGGCGGGTTACCCGGGCTGCTCAGCCGGCTCGCCGATCGGCTGCACCTGGACCGGGTCACGGTGAGCGGCCGTCCCTTCGGCGACGCACTGGCCGGCGCGCGGGTACACGACGACGACGTGATCCGGCCGCTGGACCGTCCACTTGCGACCGAGGGCGGGGTCGCGGTGCTGCGCGGGAACCTTGCGCCGGACGGGGCCGTGATCAAGTATGTCGCCGCGAAGCCCGAGTTGCTGCGGCACACCGGCCCGGCCGTGGTGTTCCACGGCTACCAGGACCTGCGGGACCGGATCAACGACCCGGCACTGGACATCACCGCGGATTCGGTGCTGGTGCTGGCCGGCGCCGGGCCGAAGGGCGGACCGGGCATGCCGGAGTACGGGATGCTGCCGATCCCGGACCGGTTGCTGAAGCAGGGTGTGCGAGACATGGTTCGGGTTTCGGACGCCCGGATGAGCGGGACCAGCTATGGCGCCTGCGTGCTGCACGTGGCGCCGGAGGCCTACGTCGGGGGACCGCTCGCGCTGGTCCGGGACGGCGACCTCGTCACGCTGGACGTCGAGCGGCGGTCGCTGCGGCTGGAGGTGCCGGACGAGGAGTTGGCCCGGCGCCGGGCGAACTGGCATCCCCCGGAGCCGATGTTCGAGCGCGGCTACGGCTGGCTGTTCCACGAGCACGTGACGCAGGCCGACCAGGGCTGCGACTTCGCGTTCCTGTCAAGGCCCGGCAAGAACCCGGAGCCCTATGCGCAGTGAAGACGACAAGGTCATCGGATGATTTCCACCATTGACCTCAGTCACACGCAGGTGTACTCATGCCACCATTGACGTAATCGGTAGATACATCCGATCACCTGAGGAGTTAGGGATGCAACGGACAACGAGGTCACTGCTCAGCACAACGGCCCTGTCCGCTTTACTCGTCGCCGCCATGGCGTGCGGCGCGCCGGAGAGCAAGGCTCCCGGCAACGCCCCGAGCGCCGTGCCGGACAAACCGTCCGCGCCGGTCGAGCTGAACATCCTCGACGTGGCCGGAAACCTCCAGCTCACCCAGGGCATGATCGAGGAGTTCAAGACCGCGCACCCGGAGATCGTCAGCAAGGTCAACTTCACCAAGGCCACCGCACCGGAGATGCCCGGCAAGCTCAAAGCCGAGCAGCAGGGCGGAAAGTCGCAGACCCACCTGGTGCTGACCGGCACCGACGGCCTGGCCAACGTGATCGAGCAGAAGCTGGTGCTGCAACTTCAGCCCAACTACGACGCCAAGTTCCCGAACCTGGTGCAGAACTACCTGCCGCCGGCCGCCGCGATGCACCAGTTGGCCCAGGGACAGGGAATCACCATCACCTACTACCCGTCCGGCCCGCTGCTCGAGTACGACCCGGCCAAGGTGCCCAACCCGCCAAGGACCACCGACGACCTGCTGGCCTGGGCCAAGGCGAATCCCGGCAAGTTCCAGTACGCCCAGCCGGCCAACTCCGGGCCCGGCCGCACGTTCCTGATGGGCCTGCCGTACCTGCTCGGCGACAAGGATCCGAAGGACCCGGTGAACGGCTGGGAGAAGACCTGGGCATTCCTCAAGGAGTTGGGGAAGTACGTGGACTACTACCCCAAGGGCACCTCGGACACGATGAAGAACCTGGCCAACGGCACCTCGCCGCTGATCGCGAGCACCACCGGCTGGGACATCAACCCCCGGGTGCTCGGCACCGTTCCCGCCGGGATGAAAACCACGACGCTGCAAGGCTTCCACTGGGTCACCGACGCCCACTACGCGGTGATCCCCAAGGGCGTCTCCGAGGACCTACTGGCCGCCGACCTCGCGCTGATCAAGTGGATGCTGGAGCCCAAGCAGCAGGCCAAGGCGTACGACAAGGGCTACTTCTACCCGGGTCCCGCGGTAAAGGACGTCACCGTGGACATGGCGCCGCAGGACTCGAGGGATGCGCTCGCCAAGTTCGGCCGCCCGGAGTACGACCAGCTCATCGCGAACAACCCCAAGGAGACCTCGCTCCCGGCGCAACAGCAGGTGGCCGCGTTCCAGAAGTGGGACCGCGAGGTCGGCAGCGGGAAGACCAAGTGAGGCGGGCCCGATGACCGCGCTCGGCGCGGAGCGCTTCGCCGAACTGCGCATCGACCGGGTGCGCCGGGCATTCGGTGAGCAGGTGGCGCTGCGGGACATGGAGCTGACCGTCAAGGGTGGCGAGTTCATCGCGCTGCTCGGGCCGTCCGGCTGCGGCAAGTCGACGGCACTGAACTGCCTGGCCGGCCTGCTGCCGCTGACCGGCGGGGCGATCTGGGTGGACGGCAAGCGAATCGACCAGCTCCCGCCGGAGCGGCGCGGGTTCGGCATGGTGTTCCAGAACTACGCGCTGTTTCCGCACATGTCGGTCCGGCGCAACATCGGGTTCGGGCTGGCCATGCGGAAGGTGGGCCGGATCGAGCGGACCCGGCGGGTGGACGAGGCGTTACGGCTGGTGCGGTTGGAACCGCACGCGCACAAGTTTCCGGCGCAGCTCTCCGGCGGACAGCAACAGCGGGTGGCCATCGCGCGGGCCATCGTGCTGGAGCCCCGGCTGGTGCTGATGGACGAACCGTTGTCCAATTTGGACGCCTCACTGCGGTTGGAGATGCGTACCGAGATCCGGCGGCTGCACCAGACCCTCGGCCTCACCACGGTGTACGTCACGCACGATCAGGAGGAGGCGCTGGCCCTCGCGGACCGGCTGGTGGTCCTGCGCGACGGGGAGGTGCAGCAGGTCGGCTCCCCCGAGGGGGTGTACGCGCATCCCGCGAACCGGTACGTGGCCTCGTTCATGGGCTACCGCAACATGATCCCGGTCGAGGTGCGGGCCGCACGCGCGGATCGGGTCACCGTTGTGGCCGGTGCTGTTGAACTGGTCGGCACGAACCGGGACGACCTCGACAGGGGTCCGGCGGTGGCGGCGATTCGACCGGAGGACTTCGTCGTGGCCGAGCCGGGTACCACACCCAACGCGGTGCCGGCCGTGGTGGAGATCGTCGAGTATCACGGCCGGGAGCAGATGGTCGAGGCGAAGCTGGCCGGCGGGCAGCGGCTGCACGTGCGCACCGCGAGCCGGCTGGCCCCCGGCGACGAGGTCACCCTTGCCGTTGCGCCCGAGCGGGTGCTGGTGTTCGGTGGCGAGGCCGGCCCGTGACCGCGACCCTGGATCGTCCACAACGGACTGAGAAGCCGGCGCTTCGGCACCGGTTGGCGGAGCGTGGCATCGACCGGGTGCTGCTGTTGCTGGTGCCCGGCGTGATCTTCGTGGGGGTGCTGTTCGTCTACCCGGTGCTCTACGGGCTGCAACTGTCCTTCCAGCCCAAGGATGGCGGCGGGCCGCTGCGCAACTACCAGACGTTCTTCAGTGACTCCTACCTGTCCGGCACCATCTGGATCACGCTGCGCCTCGCCCTGCCGGCGGCGCTGATCAACGTGCTGGCGTCGGTGCCGATCGCCTACCGGATGCGCGGCCGGTTTCGCGGGAAGCGTTTACTGACCACGATTCTGGTCGTGCCGATCACGCTCGGCACGGTGCTCACCGCCGAGGGGCTGATCGAGTATCTCGGCCCGACCGGTTGGCTCAACAAAGTGCTGTTCACGGTGCATCTGATCGACTCCCCGGTGAAGCTGGTGAACAACTACTGGGGCGTGCTGTTCTCGCTGATCATCACCGGGTTCCCGTTCGCGTTCCTGCTCACCCTGTCGTACCTGTCCGGGATCGACCCGACGCTGGAGCGGGCCGCGGCGACGCTCGGCGCGGACTGGCGGCACCGGTTCACCCGGATCACGCTGCCACTGCTCGCGCCCGGCCTGGCCATCACGTTCTGCCTGAGCTTCGTGCTGGCGTTCTCGGTGTTCCCGTCCGCCTATCTGGTCGGGCGGCCGCAGGGCGAGACCAGGGTGATCTCGATCGCCGCGTACGAGGCGGCCTTCCGGGACATCGACTACCCGCTCGGCTCGGCCATCGCGATGATCATGGCCGTCGTCATGCTCGCCGTGATCGGTCTGGTGCTGGCCTGGCGATCCACTTTGTACCGAGGCGCGACCGGAGGTAAGGGCTGATGGCCACCCGCGTGATAGCTCGGCCCGGTGCCTGGATCGTCTGGGGTGCGGTCATCTTCTTCCTGGTCAACCTGTTCGCGCTGGTCGCCATGGTGGTGGTGAACTCGTTCAGCACCCAGTGGTTCGGCACCTGGTTTCCGGCCGGGCTGACCACGGCCTGGTACTCCACCGCCTGGCACGAGCTCAACCTGCTGGACGTGCTGGTCGTGACCGTGCAGGTGGCGATCGCCGTGGTGCTGCTCTCGGTGCTGATCGGAGTGCCGTGCGCCTACGCGCTGGCCCGCCGCGACTTCCCCGGCAAGCGCCTGCTGACCGTGCTGTTCCTGCTGCCGATCCTGATGCCGCCGCTGACCTACGGCATCCCGCTGGCCACCGTGCTGTACAAGTTCGACCTGGCCGGCAGCATCACCGGCGTGATCGTGGCCAACCTGGTGCCGTCGGTGCCGTTCGTGGTGCTGACCATGACGCCGTTCATCGAGCAGATCGACCCGAAAATCGAGGCGGCGGCCCGGATGTGCGGCGCGTCGACGGCCACGGTGTTCACCAGGGTGCTTGCCCCGCTGCTCATCCCGGGCATGCTGGCCGCGTCGATCCTGGTGCTGGTGCGCACGGTAGGCATGTTCGAGCTAACCTTCCTGACCGCGGGACCCGGCAGCCAGACCCTGGTGGTCTCGCTCTACGAAGCCATGTTCTCGGCGGGCATCCGGGCGCAGCAGGCGGTTGACGCGATGGCCGTGATCTACACCGGCTCGATGCTGGTGCTCTTGGTGATCGCGCTGCGGTTCGTCAACCCGACGCAGCTGGTGACCCGGCTCAAGGAGACGCCCGCCTGACGTGCTGCATCCGGGTGGCCAACGGCGACCCGGCGTTGCCGGCCTCGCTCCAGTGGAACCCGCCAATTGATGTAGATCATCGCGTACCGACATCGTTCTCTGACTTCAACGTCCAAGGCGTCATCAGACTGTGGCGGCCCAATGTGGGCTGCCCGAGCCACTCTTTGGCCGCTTCCCGTCTTTGCCTCTCTGCTGCGCTACTCGTCGTCTTCAACCCTCGGCAACACCGCCGTCGGCCACTGCCCCAGTTCGTCCGCCTGTATCGGGCTGGCCTGTGTGTCTTCTGTGGGCCAGCTGAGCCGGATGCCTTCACCGCGCTCGATGGCCTCCTCCAGCAGTTCGGCCACCGTGATGGCCTCGCCCTGGCCTCGGAAGCGGTGGATTGGCCGTTCGTAACCGTCAATAGCTCCGGTCTGGTCGCTGCTGGCGTGGTGCCGCACTGCTCGCCATCTCCGTTCCTGTCGGGCGCTGGCCACCAGGCACCAGATCGCCCAGCTCAGCGCCACGCACATCGACGCGGTCAAACCGACGACCGCCCACGCCGCGTCCATGACTCACGGACGGAAGCCCGTATCCGGTGTCCAGAGCCGGGGCGCTGTCCCTATGACCAGGTGTGGCGCGCCCGGCTCGCCGGCAGCGGGCAACTCCACCAGGCGGTCAATGACATCGACCAGGCCGCCTTCGTGCTGCCAAACCGCGCCGCCGTCCGGGTCACAGCGGAAGGCCGTGGCGTCGCCGAGATCACGAATGGCGACGGCGTCTGACCACCTGTCCGGCCAGACCCGTGTGCCGGTCACCAGCTCCAACTGGCCATGCAGGTGCACGGGCTGGAAGAACCACCCGTGTCCATGGCGTAGCTCGATGAGCAGCGTCAATTCCGGGTAGAGCGCCAGGGCTGCTTGGTCGGCGATGGTCAGGTGAAGGCTGTTCATCTGCTGTGCCGTGTCTCCGCGTGTCGTCGTTGGGCGCCTTGAAAGATCACCAAACCAGCAGATGCATGCAGTGGGCTATCGTGTGCACAGAGTTCGCACACCGGCCGTCACCAGCGTTAATGTGTCCGTGGCTGAGGACAGACCGACACCGAAGGCGTGGAAAAGACGACATGGCCAGGGAGCCTGAGGTCATCGCTGAGCTGCGCCGTTCACTTGGTAGGCAGCTCGCTACCTTCCGCCAGGCGGCCGAGCTGACGCAAGGCCAGCTCGCCAAGGTCGCCATCTGCGACCGGACAACCATCGTGCACATCGAGAAGGGCCGCGCTCGCGGCGATGAGCGCTTCTGGCGTGCAGTCGATGACGCCTGTGACGCTGGTGGTGCCCTACTTGCCGCTTACCTGGAACTAGAGGCCGCCAAGTCCGAACACGAGCGGCTAGAGCGCGAACAGCGCCTAGCCAGTGTCCGGGTCAAGGTCGCGGAGCTGCGCGGCAGTGCCGGCCGAAACGGCGACCAGGGGCAACGCCAGTCTCACGCCCACGCCGACGAGACTGCCGCCCGTCGTTTCTTGCCCGAGGTCATCAGCCGCCTATCTAACGCCATGCTGGCCTCCGGTCGGCGAGATTCGGCACGTCGGCAACCTGCCACGAGCGCCGAGCTCCTTGCGCTACCCGAGCTGACGACTCAGGTAAAACACGCCTGGCAGCTTCGCCAGCAAGCCGCCTATGCCGTCCTCGGTGGTCATCTGGCCGAGCTGATACCCAACGTCGAAGCCGGCGCCGCCAACTTGCGCGGCAGTGAACAGCATGCCGTACAGAAATTAGTTGTCCACACTTACAACGCGGCATCATCACTGCTTAAACGCTTGGGAGATGTCGAACTGGCATTGCTGGCGGCAGATCGGGCATTGCGTACCGCTCACACGCTCGATGACCCCTTGCTCGTAGCTGCCGCCAGCTACCGTCTTGCAAACGTACTCCTGAGCGCCGCGCGATTGGATGACACGCGAGAGGTCGCGCTGCACGCCGCTGATTCGGTAGCACCGGGCATAGCCTCCTCACCACTTGGCTTGGCTAGTTGGGGTGGCCTGCTGCTCACCGGAGCCGTTGCCAGCGCCCGCATGGGCGATGCGCCGGAGGCTTGGGCACTGCTGGGCGAAGCGCGCACCGCGAGCCGTTTGCTCGGCATTGAGTACGCCGATATTCATACGATCTTTGGGCCGACCAACGTAGCGATCCACAGCGTACAAGTGGCCGCGGAACTCGGCAACGGCCAGGAGGCGGTACGCCGAGGTCAGCATGTCGACGTCGCGCGCCTGCCGTTGAGCCTGAATGAACGACGCGGGCAATTTCTCATCGACCTGGCTCAAGGCCACGTGCTGCTCTGCAGTGACGGCATGGCGACCGAGACATTGCTGCGAGCTGAGGAAATCGCACCGGAAGAAGCGCGCTTTAACCCGACGACTCACTACCTGGTGCGCACCATGCTGCAACGGGAGCGAGTGAGCGCCACCCCTGGCCTACGCGGCCTTGCCCGACGTTTCGGCATCGACCGTGGAGGAGAACTGTGACCGCCACGCCGGTATTGTATGTAGTTGCCTGTGGCGGCCGTCCGGCTGGCGATCTGCCGAGCTTCATTCCCAAGCTGAAAGCACAGGGCTGGGATGTCTGCATTGTCGCCACACCGTCAGCGCTCAAGTTCATGGATTTGGCAACGCTCAGCGAGTTAACTGGCCATGTCGTGCGTTACGACTACAAGCAGCCTGACGAACCTGACCCGCTGCCGCCAGCCGACGCTATTGCGGTTGCGCCGGCGACCTTCAATACGATAAATAAGTGGGCACACGGCAGTAGTGACACGCTGGCACTCGGTATTTTGAACGAGGCCATAGGACTTGGCCTGCCGATGGTGGCGGTTCCGGTGCCGAATGTTGCCCTGGCGAAGCATCCCGCGTTCGTGGACAGCGTTGAGCGCTTGCGTGCCTGGGGTGTGCGCCTCATCTTCGACCCGGACCGCTACCCGCTCCCAACTCCGAACATGGGCCCGCCAGCGGCCACGTTGTTCCCATGGGACGCGTTAGGGACAGTGATCGCCGAATTGTGGTCGAAGTGCGGAGGACGGCGAGCGGTTGAGCCTTAGTGTGCAACTCGCTATCCAGCTAGTCTGACCGCGCGGTTGAACCATGACCATTGCGTCCGTTGCAGTAGCAAAGTACTCACTCGGGAAGCTTTCCGGTCCCGCCGGGCGGCGCCTGAGCCGCGGCGCGATCAGCTGGTGGCTGTGGTCCAGCGGCCGCGGTGGATCACCTCGTCGTCGGACTTGCGGCGGTCGCGCAGATCGCGCACCGGCTCGTCGGAGTAACCGATGGAGATCGCGCCGATCGGGTGGAACTGCTCCGGGACGCCGAACGCCGCGCGGTACTGCGTGATGCGGTCCTTGGGCACGCCGAAGAAGCAGGCACCGAGCCCGGCGTCCACCGCGGTCTGCAGGATCAGCAGCGCGGCCATGCCGGTGTCGATGTCCCAGTAGGGCGCGGGCCACCAGGCGTCGGAACGGTCGGCGCGGCCCTTGTCCTCCCGGGCGTAGCGGTCCAGGTAGGCATCCTTGTTGGAGTGCGTGACGATCACCAGCGGCGCCTGGACCCGGGCCGCGAGGTAGTCGGGCGCGGTGTCGGGCAGCCGGCAGGCCTCGCGGAACCGGGCGATGTCCTCCTGCGTCTGCAACGCAAGGAAGCCCCAACCCTGGGAGAAGCCGGCGGACGGCGCCCTGGTCGCGTTGTGCAGGATGCGATCCACGATCTCCGGCGGCACCGGGCGGCTCACGTCATAGCTGCGCACCATGCGGCGTCGCCGCACCACGTCTTGAAACTCCACGATTGCGACCTTACTGGCCGAGGCCCTCGATCACCTCCGCGCCGGGCAGCGCGGCCAGTGCCGGCCCGGAGATCAGCAGCTTGCTCCCCCGGATCCCGCTGCCGACCACCAGTTCGGGCAGCCGGGCGACCGCCGGGTCGATCAGCAGCGGCCAGTCACCGGGCAGGCCGATCGGGGTGATCCCGCCGTAGGCCATGCCGGTCAGCTCAACCGCCCGCTCCATCGGCGCGAACGAGGCCTTCCGGACGTCGAGCCGGCGGCGAACCACCCCGTTCACGTCCGCACGGGTGGTGGCGAGCACCAGGCAGCTCGCGAACCGCTCCTCGCCGGCGCGTTTTCCGGCCACCACGACGCAGTTCGCCGACGCCTCGAGCGGGACCGAGTAGGCCGAGCAGAACGCGGCGGTGTCGGCCAGGTCGGGATCGATCGCGGCGACGCCGACCCGGCCGGCGTCCGGCAGCGACTCGAGCGCCTTGGCGACCGGCACGCCCAGCAGGTCGGTCCGGTCCAGCGCGCGTTCTACCGAGAGGGTTCCGGCAACGGTCCAGTCCACCGGATCAGGCTAGCCAAGCCGCCGGCCGGCATCACCACTTGTTGCCGCCCCGCTGCACCTCGTTGAGCTTCGGGCGCACGTCGACGATGTAGACCAGGGCCGCGACCAGCCCGGCCATCCAGAACATCCAGGCCACCCCGGCGAAACTGAACAGCAGCAGCGCGACGGCCGACCCGGCGGTGATGGCCAGCCAGGCGGGTTTGGTGAGGCGTTCAGCGGCGGTGTAGGCATCCGGGCGCTGCAAGAGGGCGTGCACGAAGGCGAACACACCGACCGGCACCGCGGCCCAGTCGATGATCTTCAAAATCCACCATGCTTCGACCGGCACGCCACCCAGACTACGTGAGGTGCGGGTGATACCACATCCGAGGAGCCCAACGTCCCGGGTGAACCCGAGCCGCCGGGCATCCGGCGCGGCGTACAGCGCAAGGTGACATTCCTTCGCTTCTATCAGCGGAATGTCACCTTGCGCTGTAAAAAGCCGCCGGTGGTGCCGGGCTACTTGTCGGTTTTGCTGGTGGAGCTCGGCCGGGTGGCCGGGGGCTTGCGTGCCGCGGTGGCCTTGCGCGGCGCGGTCTTGTTGGCGGCCTTGCGGGTCGCACTGCGCACCTCGTGGGCCGCCTCGTCGCCGGCCTCCCGCACGTCGTCGGACACCTCGGCGGCGGTCTTCTTGACGGTGCGGGCGGTCTTCTCGCCGAGCGAACGGGTCCGGCGGCTCACCCGGGCCAGCACGTCGTCGGCCAGCTCGCGGGCGTCACCGGCCGCGTCGCCGACCCGCTCCTGGAGCGTGGCGATGGCCTCCTCGACCTGCTCCAGCGCCTTCTTGACCTGCGGCTGAGCGCGGAGCTTGGCCACCGCGTCCTCACCGGCGTCGGTCAGCCGGTGGTAGAGCTTCTGCGCGGCGTCGGTGTACTCGTCGACCAGCTTGCGCAGCTCGGCCGGGTCCAGCTTCTCGCGCAGGCCCGCCAGGTCACCGGGCAGCTCCTCGACGGCGCCCTTGGCCGCCTCGGCCCGCTGGTTGACCCGGGTGCGGGCCTTGTTCACCGCGTCCACCACGGCCTGGGTGGCCAGGTCGCCCGCGCCGATGGCGGCCAGCAGCGGCGCGCGCACCTGCTCGACCGCATGGCTCAGCGTCTCGACGGCCTGCTTGCGGGACTTGATCAGGTCCTTCGCCTTGGGCATGGTCATGATGTCTCACTCACTCCTCGGTGTGGGGCCTCGATCTCCTCACCGTCCACGCTAGACCCCTCCACTGTGGACTGTGCTGTCTTGTTCTCCCGGCGGAACGACTCGTAGACGTCCAGCAGCACCTGCTTCTGCCGCTCGGTCAGCTCCGGGTCCGCCCGAACGGCGTCCACCAACGGGCCACCCGTCGGCAGGTCGAGGATGCCGGCCTGCACGTACAGCGCCTCGGCCGAGATCCGCAGCCCCTTCGCGATCTGCTGCAGGATCTCCGCGCTCGGCTTGCGCAGGCCCCGCTCGATCTGGCTCAGGTACGGGTTGGACACACCGGCGCGCTTCGCCAGCTGGCGCAACGAGATCTTCGCCTGGCCGCGTTGCTGGCGGATGTACTCACCGATGTCCCGCCCGAGGTCGACGACCTTGTCCGCGACCTTTTCCATGGCCTCGTCAATGGCTTCGTTCACCTGGTCACCTCCTCGAACACCACCGACCGTACGCCCGACTGCTAGCTCCTGCAAGCACTCAGTACGCACTAGCCTCGTGTGCTCTGTCACACGGCCAACTACGGTGAGGGGATGCCCATCCTGGGCGACACCGACCTGGCCGCGCGTCGGTTGCGCGGCCGGATGGTCCGCGCCCTGGCCCGGGAGGGCCTGCTCGCCGACCAGCACTGGCGGGCCGCGTTCGCCGACGTGCCGAGGCACGAGTTCCTGCCCCGATTCTTCCGCCCGGTCAGCACGTACGGCTGGGCCGCGGTCGACTCCACCGACGACGACTGGCTCGCTCAGGTGTACGCCAACCGGGTACTGGTCACCCAGCTCGACGGCGACCCGGCACGCTGGGGCGTGGCCCGGGCACAGGGCGAGATCCCCGGCGTACCGACGAGCTCGTCCAGCATGCCGGCGATCATGGCGGTGATGCTCGATGCACTGGACCTGGCCGACGGCCACCGGGTGCTGGAGATCGGCACCGGTACCGGCTACAACGCCGCGCTGCTCTGCCATCGCCTCGGCCAACACCTCGTGTCCACGGTGGACATCGACGCCGCGCTGGTGACCTCCGCGCGGGAAGCCCTCGCCCGATGCGGTTTCCGACCGACCTGCGCGGCCACCGACGGAGCCAAGGGCTACCTGCCGAACGCACCGTACGACCGGCTGTTGAGCACCTGTGCGGTGTCCGCGATTCCACTGCACTGGCTGGCCCAGACCCGTTCCGGCGGCGTCCTGGTCACCACGCTCAACCGGCCGCTCGGCGCCGGACTGGTCCGGATCGTCGCCGGTGACGGACCATGCGGACGGGGCAGGGTGCTCGCCGACGACGGCCGGTTCATGCCGCTGCGCGCACACCGCAAGCCCCTCGAACAGGACCTGCTCAACGCGCTCGCCGAGGAGCCAGGCGAGGAGCGGCGCAGCACCCTGCCGGCGAACACGGTGACCAGCCCGGCGAGTCCGTTCGAGTTCTTCGCCGGCCTCGCGCTCGCCGGCGTGGTCGCGGTGCCGGTCGCGCCGGAGCGCGTGTTGCTGGTGCACCCGGACGGCTCCTGGGCGCGGGTGCGCAGCACGTCCGACCGGACCCTGGTGACCCAGGCCGGGCCGAGGCGGCTGTGGGAGGAGGCCGAGCAGGCCTACGAGGACTGGCGCGAGCTCGGCCGGCCGAGGCGCACCCGGTTCGGTATCACCGTGGACCCGACCGGCCAGGACCTGTGGCTGGACAGCCCGGACAGCCGCTACCGCTGGCCGCTCACGGTGTGACCGTGACGGCCGAACCAGGCGACCACGCCCGCCTTCCGCTGTACCGGGCCGCGCCGCGCACCGAATCTGCTCAAGCTCGCCGCGGGCCAGGACAAATCCACCCTTCACCGTAGTGGCGATGGGCACCACGTGTCGGCCGCGGGTTGTGGCGGGTGGCCACATCGCCGGCCGGGCGGCGGAAACCTAACGTCCTTTCCATGACGAACGATCTCGACGGGCGCACCGCGCTGGTGACCGGGGGCGGCGGCGGAATCGGCCGGGCCTGTGTCCGGGCGCTCGCCGGGGCCGGGGCCAAGGTGCACGTGGTGGACCGGGACCGCCGGTCGGCCGAGGAGATCGCCGGCGAGGTCGGCGGCTGGGCGCACGCGGTCGACCTGGCCGACGTGACCGCCGTGGAACGGCTGCCGGCGCAGGTGGACATCCTGGTCAACAACGCCGGGCTGCAACACCTCGCACCGCTGCACGAGTTCCCGTTCGACAAGTTCACGCTGCTGCAACAAGTCATGGTGACCGCGCCGTTCCTGCTGATCCGGCGCTGTCTGCCGCACATGTACGGGCGCGGCTGGGGCCGGATCGTCAACATCTCCAGCGCACACGGACTGCGGGCCAGCGCCAACAAGGTCGCCTACGTGACCGCGAAGCACGCGCTGGAGGGACTGTCCAAAGTGGCCGCACTCGAAGGCGCGGCTTACGGCGTGACCAGCAACTGCGTGAACCCCGGCTACGTGCGCACCCCGCTGGTGGCCAACCAGGTCGCGGTCCAGGCGGCCCTGCACGGCATACCGGAGGAACAGGTGGTCGAGCAGGTGCTGCTGGACCGCGCCGCGATCAAACGCCTGATCGAGCCGGAACAGGTGGCCGCGCTGGTGCTGTGGCTGTGTGGGGAGCACGCCTGCGCGATGACCGGCGCCGCACTGCCCGTCGACGGCGGCTGGACCGCGAACTGACCCCCGTCCACCCAACCGAAGTGCGGTGATTCCCTTGCCCAGTAAGACCTTACCCAGTGACACGACCGACCGGCGCGAGCTCGCCAGAGTGGTCAGCGCCAGCCTGATCGGCACCACCATCGAGTGGTACGACTTCTTCCTCTACGGCTCCGCGGCCGCCCTGGTGTTCAACAAGGTGTTCTTTCCCACCGCGGACCCGTTGACCGGCACTCTGCTGGCCTTCCTCACCTACGCGGTCGGGTTCGGCGCCCGGCCGATCGGCGGCCTGGTGTTCGGACACTTCGGAGACCGGTTGGGGCGCAAGCGGTTACTCGTGGTCAGCCTGATCCTGATGGGCGCGGCCACGTTCGCCATCGGGTTGCTGCCGACCTACGCGGCGGTCGGCCTCGCGGCGCCGCTGCTGCTCACGTTCCTTCGCCTGGTGCAGGGGTTCGCGCTCGGCGGTGAGTGGGGCGGCGCGGTGCTGATCGTCTCCGAGCACGGCGACGCCAACCGGCGCGGGTTCTGGGCGTCCTGGCCGCAGTGCGGCGCACCCGGTGGAAACCTGCTGGCCACGGCGGTGCTGGCGATCCTGGCCGCGGTGCAGAGCGACGCGGCGTTCCTGTCCTGGGGCTGGCGGATCCCGTTCCTGCTCTCCGCGGTGCTCGTGGTGGTCGGGCTGTGGATTCGGCTGTCCATCACCGAGTCTCCGGTGTTCCTGGCGGCGGCGCGGAGCTCCGCCGCGCGGGGCACCAAGGAGCGGGCCCCGATCCTGGACGTGCTGCGGCACAGCTGGCGTTCGGTGCTGGTCGCGATGGGCGCCCGGATGGCGGAGAACGTGTCCTACTACGTGATCACCGCGTTCATCCTGGTGTACGTGACCACCGCGTTGCACCTGCCGAAGTCGGTCGCACTGAATGCCGTGCTGATCGGCTCCGCCATCCATTTCGGGACCATTCCGTTGTGGGGTGCGCTTTCCGACCGGGTCGGCCGGCGGCGGGTGTACCTGTTCGGTGCGTCCGGCATGGCGGTGTGGGCGTTCGCGTTCTTCGCGTTGCTCGACACCAGGTCGTTCTGGCTGATCACGCTCGGCACCACGGTCGGGCTGGTGCTGCACGGTGCGATGTACGGTCCGCAGGCCGCGTTCTTCTCCGAGCTGTTCGCCACCCGGGTCCGCTACTCCGGCGCGTCGATCGGCTACCAGCTCGCCTCCATCGGCGCCGGTGCGCTGGCCCCGATCATCGCGGTCGCCCTGCTGGGCGCGTTCCACAGCACGGTGCCGGTGTCGCTCTACGTGGTCGGCATGTGTGTGATCACCGTGGTCTCGGTGCTGCTGGCCAGGGAGACCAGGGGCACCGTGCTCGACGAGCCGCCGGTGCCGGCCGGTGCGGCGGTGCCCGGCCTTCCAGTTAACGTGAAGGCGCCCGCAGTGACACCATGACCGTCGTGGTCACGGGTTCCGATGGTGTGGTGCGCCAGCTGTTCGACCTGCTCGCCGGGGACGCGAGCGGCGAGCGGCTGGCGCGCGCCACGGAGTTGGCCCTTCGCATCGAGAACACCCTCGCGGCGCACCGGCGCCGGGAGGCCGAGCTGACCGCGTTGTTCGACACGGCCAGCGACCTGGCCCGGTTGCGCGACCCGGACGAGGTGTTGCGCTCGATCGTGCACCGGGCCAGGATGCTGCTCGGCGCCGACACCTCATACCTGACGCTCAACGACGAACCCGCCGGCAAGACTTACATGCGGGTCACCGAGGGCTCGGTTTCCGAGCTGTTCCAACAACTTCGGCTGGGCATGGGCGAGGGCCTCGGCGGGCTGGTGGCGCAGACCGCACGGCCGTACGCCACCTCCGGTTACACCGTCGACGAGCGGTTCCACCACACGGCGGCGATCGACACCGCGGTACGCGAGGAGGGCCTGGTTGCCATCCTTGGCGTGCCGCTCTCGTTGGGCAGCAAGGTGATCGGCGTGCTGTACGCGGCCGACCGGGCGCCGAGGGAGTGGCTGGCCGAGGAGGTTGCGCTGCTGTCCTCGCTGGCCAACCACGCCGCGGTGGCGCTGGACAACGCCCGGTTGCTCGACGAGATCAGCGCGCACAACGCGGCCATGCGCCGGGCCGAGGACGCGCACGACCGGCTGGCCGACCTGGTGCTGCGCGGCGGCGACATCCCCGAGGTGGCGGCCGCCGTGGCCGGCGTGCTGCACGGCGGGCTGGTGCTGTTCGACGCCGAGGGCAACGAGCTCGCCCGGGTCGAATCCGGGCCGGTGGCACTGCCGCCGGCCGCGATCGCCGCGTCCCGGTCGAGTGGACGTGCGGTGTCCACTTCGGACTTGTGGGTGTGTGCCGTGCTGGCCGGACCGGAGCTGCTCGGCAGCCTGGTGCTGACCGGGCGGCGCGAGCTGGCCGACGCGGACCGGCGGCTGTTCGAACGGGCCAGCGTGGTGACCGCGCTGCTGTTCCTGTTGCAGCGCTCGGTGGCGCAGGCGGAGGAGGCGGTGCGCGGGGAGCTGCTGGCCGACCTGCTCACCGCGCCCGGCCGCAACCCCGGGGCGCTGCTGGCCAGGGCCCGCCGGCTGGGGATCGACCTCGGCGCGCCGCACACCGTGCTGATCGCCGCGGCGGACGCGGTGTCCCGGCGCCGGCTGGCGATGGCGTGCGGCCGACATGCCGCGCTGGTCGGGGTGCATGCCGAACAGGTCGTGCTGCTGGTGGCCGGCGGCGTGCCGGATTCCCTGGCGGTGAAGCTCTCCGCCGAGCTGTCGGCCGCTGTGGACACTCCGGTGACGGTCGGTGCCGCCGGGCCGGCCGCGGGACCCGTGCCGTTGGCGGCGGCGCACGCCGAGGCGGCCAGGTGCGTGCGCGCGCTGCTGGCGCTCGGCCGGCGGGGCCAGGGCGCGGCGCTGGCCGACCTCGGCTTCGTCGGGCGACTGCTCGGCGAACGCACCGACCTGTCCGGCTACGTTCGCGGCGTCCTCGGCCCGGTCCTCGACTACGACGACCGCCGGGGCACCGACCTGATCCTCACCCTGCGCACCTACTTCGACTGCGGCGCGAACCTGACCCGGGCCAAGGACATTCTGCACGTCCACGTGAACACCGTCGTCCAGCGCCTGGAGCGGATCGCCTCCCTGCTCGGCGACGACTGGCCGACCCCGGACCGGGCGCTGGAACTCCAGCTGGCGCTGCGCCTGCACAGCCTGTCCTGAAAGTGCTCGACGCTTTACCGCACAAGGTGACCTTACTGCGGTTCCAACAGCGCAATGTCACCTTGCGCTGAAAGAGCACTCCCGGTCGCGCGGCACGGTGGCGGACGGCGCCGGGCGGATACCGCGCAACCAGCCGGCGAGCGCGTCGAATGCGGCGGTGAAACAGGGGGCGATCGGGCGCAACCGGTCCGGGAACGTGTCGACCAGACCGTCGACGTGGTTGCCCGACTCGATCCGGTAGTAGCGCAGCAGCCGGTCCCGCCCGGCGGAGTGGATCATCGCCGCGTACACGTCGGAGTCCTGGGAGATCGGCAGCAGGCTGTCCAGGGTGCCGTGCAGGGTGATCAGCGGCCGGGCGATCCGGCCGGTGAGCGAGATCCGCGCCACCGCCTCGTGTACCTCGCCCGGCCGGGCGGCGTAGTCGTAGCCGGCGTCCGGGCCGGGGTACGACGGGTCCAGCTCCAGCTGATAGATGTGCTGGGTGAGGCCCCAGTAGACCTGGTTGTGGAACGGCCAGAGGAACTCCGAGCCGGGCGCGTAGCCGGCGGCCAGCATCGCCCCCGTGTTCCCGGCCGGGAACGCGCGCAGGGCCGGCGGCAGGAAGGTCAGCAGGTTCGGGCGGTCCCCGGCGAAGAGCGTGCCCTCCCAGTCCACACCGCCGTCGAACAGCCACGGATTGCGCTCGAGCTGCCAGCGAACCAGATAGCCGCCGTTGGACAGGCCGGCCATCAGGGTCCGACTCGGCGCGCGGCCGTACCGTTGCGCCACAACCGATCGCGCGGCCAGGGTGAGCTGGGTGACCCGGGCGTGCCACTCCAGGATGGCATCGCCCGGCCGCACCCCGTCGGTGTAGAAGGTGGCGCCGGTGTTGCCCTTGTCGGTCGCGGCGAACGCATAGCCGCGGGCCAGCACGGCGTCTGCGATGGCCCGGTCGTTGGCGTACTGCCGGCGGGTGCCGGGCGAGCCGGACACCACGAGGCCGCCGTTCCAGGCATCCGGCAGGCGAAGCACGAACTGGGCGTCGTGGTTCCAGCCGTGGTTGGTGTTGAACGTCGAGCTGTCCGGGAAGTAGCCGTCCACCTGGATGCCGGGCACGCCAACGGGTTGCGGCAGGCTCGCGGAGGTGAGCCCGGCCCAGTCCGGGGCCACCGTGTGTCCCGACGCGACCGTGCTGGCCGTGGTCAGTCCGGCCAGGCAGGCGGTCTCCTGGCGCTGCGCGCCCGGGACGTGCAGCCGGTCCAGCCGAGCACAGTGTCCACTTGGATTGTTCGCGGACGCCGGCCCGACCGGCCCGGCGCAGACCGAAGCGGCGACCAGGGCGGCGATGAGAGCGGCTCGGACCATCATGCGCCCGACGGTAGAACCGCACCGGCCGGACGAACATGTGGGCCAGGCACGCATTCGGCCCGCCGAATGTGGTGCCCGGCCACGTCACGACCGCGACCAGGGCCGCCTACGGTCGAGAAAACGGTGCCGAACAACGAGGTGCGGCATGATCAAGTCGATCAGGTCCCTGCTCCTGGCTACCACGGTGCTCTGCGGAGTGCTCGCCGGGCTGCTCACCACTACCACGCCGGCAGCCGCCGCCACCGTCACCGAGGTCACCGGCTTCGGGACGAACCCCGGCGCGCTGCGGATGTTCCGATACGTACCAACCGGCCTGCCCGCCGGCCGCCCGCTGGTGGTCGCACTGCACGGCTGCACCCAACTGGCGGCGAGCTACGGCAGCAACGCCGGCTGGATCGAGTTGGCGGACCGCTGGCGCTTCGCCGTGGTGCTGCCCGAACAGCAGACCGTGAACAACGCCAACCGGTGCTTCAACTGGTTCCAGGCCGCCGACACCGGCCGCGGCCATGGCGAGGCCGAGTCCGTCGCGCAGATGGTCCGCCTGGCGATCGCCGACCTGGGTTCCGCGTCGGACCGGGTGGCCGTCACCGGGCTCTCCGCGGGCGCGGCGATGACCTCGGTCATGTTGGCCACCTATCCCGAGCTGTTCGCCGCGGGCGGCATCGTCGCCGGACTGCCGTACCGCTGCGCCACCACGCTGATCGACGCGTTCTCCTGCATGAACCCCGGGAGGAACCTGACCCCCGCGCAGTGGGGTGACCTGGTCCGCGCGGCCAGCCCGCCGCCCGCCAGGAGGCCGTCGGTCAGCATCTGGCACGGCACCGCCGACTTCACCGTGGCCACCGCCAACCAGCGCGAGCTGGTCGACCAGTGGACCAACGTGCACGGCAGCTCAACCATCCCGGCGGCCACCGACACCGTGGCCGGCTATCCGCATGCGGTCTACCGCGACGCCGCCGGTCGCGTCGCGGTCGAGACGTACACCATCACCAACATGGGTCACGGGCAGCCGGTCGATCCCGGCACCGCGACCGGCCAATGCGGACACGCCACCGCGTTCGTGCTTGATGTCAATGTGTGCGCGGCGTGGCAGCTGGGCACTACCTGGAACCTCGCCGGCTGAATATCAGTCCTCCGGATGAGGGGAATCAACCGCAGGGCGTATCAAGGCTCCTCCCTCGTGGGTGTTGGATGGTCCGGTCAACCCCAGGAAGGGAGGACCTAGTGGACGACGAGTCCGGCCGGATCACGGTATCCGGCCTGACGAAGGACTTCGGCCCGGTCAAAGCGGTGGACAACCTCAGCTTCACCGTCGAGCCGGGCACGGTGACCGGCTTTCTCGGCCCGAACGGCGCCGGCAAGACGACCACCCTGCGCTGTCTGCTCGGCCTGGTCACGCCGACCGCGGGCGGCGCGACCGTCGGGGGCCGGCCGTACTCGGAACTGCACACCCCGCCAACCGTGGTCGGCGCGCTGCTCGAAGCGAGCAGCTTCCATCCGGCCCGGACCGCGCGCAACCACCTTCGGGTGTACTGCACGGCAAGCGGGATTCCGCGGCAGCGCGCCGATGAGGTGCTTGATCTGGTCGGCCTGACCAGCTCGGCCAACCGCAAGGTCAAGGGTTACTCGATGGGCATGCGGCAGCGGCTCGGGCTGGCTGCCGCCCTGCTCGGCGACCCGCAGGTGCTGATCCTCGACGAGCCGGCCAACGGGCTGGATCCAGAGGGGATCGTCTGGCTGCGTCAGTTCCTGCGGCACCTGGCCGGCGACGGGCGCACCATCCTGGTGTCCAGCCATGTGCTCACCGAGGTCGAGCAGACGGTGGACAACATCGTGATCATCAACAAGGGCACGCTGGTGCGCCAGGGCAAACTGTCCGAACTGTCCGAACAGACCGGGCACGCGGTGCTGGTTCGGACTCCGGACCCGGACAAGCTGGTGGCCGCCCTGGCCGGCAAGGCGGAGATCGAGAAGCTGGACGACGGTGCGTTGCGGATGACCGGTCCGGACGCCGCCGAGATCGGCCACATCGCCTTCACCGAACAGGTCGAGCTGCATGAGCTGGCCACCGAGAAGAGCGACCTCGAGCAGATCTTCTTCGCGCTGACCGGAAACGGCGGCGCGGTCGAGCATTTCGGTGCCACTGAAGGGGGTGCGGCGTGATCCGGCTGGTCAACGCCGAGTTCGGCAAGCTGTTCACCACCAAGCTGTGGCTCTGGCTGCTGCTCGGCGCGATCGGGCTGACCGCGCTCGGAGTGAGCCTGACCATCGGGTTGGACGGTTCCGCCGGCAACCCGAACCCCCGGGTGTCCACTCCGGAGGGCCAGCGCAACCTGTTCAGCGCGGCGGCCGCGGCCGGCATCTTCGGCCTGATCCTCGGCATCATCGGGGTCACCGGCGAGTTCCGGCACCAGACCGTGACGCCGACGTTCCTGGCCACCCCGCACCGCGGCCGGGTGGTGATCGCCAAGCTGATCAGCTATGCGATCTCCGGCATCGGCTATGGCATCGTCACGATCGTGGTGGCCATCGCCATCGCGCTGCCCTGGCTGTCCGCTAAGGACGTGTCCATCTCGCTCGGGTCCAACGGGATCCCGCGCACGCTGATCGGGGTGGCCGCCGGCGTCGCGGTGTACACCCTGCTCGGCGTCGGTCTCGGCGCGCTGATCCGCAACCAGATCGCCGCGGTGGTCGGGGCGCTGGTCTACCTGTTCGTGGTGGAGGGACTGGTGTCGGCCCTGCCCACGGTCCGGGACTACTACAAGTGGCTCCCCGGCGGGGCGAACAACGCGCTGACCGGCGGATCACAGCCGGGCGTGACCTTGTTGCAGCCCTACCAGGGCGGCCTGCTGCTGGTCGCCTACGGGTTGGCGTTCGCGATCCTGGGCACCTGGCTGGCGGTGCGCCGCGACGTGACCTGACGCTATTCGCTGCGCAGTGCGGCCACCCGGGTCGCACTGCGCAGCGTCGGCAGAGTCAGCGCGGTGACCAGCAGCACCAGCAGCGCGGCAACCCCGGACAACAGCGCGACCAGCAGCCAGTCCATCGTGAACGGCTCGTCGAACAGTGGGAGCACGAGCCCGGCGAGAGCGATTCCCACGGCCACCGCGAGCAACACCGCGAGGAGCACCGGGACCGCGTTCTGCCACAGCAGTGACCGGGCCAGCGTGCGGGTCGGTACCCCGCTCGCGGCCAGCGCGGCGAGTGGCCGGCGGCGTTCCCGCATCTGCTCGAGGGCCAGCACGAGCATGCTCATCCCGGCCAGCACCAGCGTGAACAGCGCACCACCGAGCAGCGCGGTGCGAATGGTGCGGAACATGGTCGCGGCGACGGAGCCGACGTGGCCGTCGCTGACGAAGACGTCCGGCCGCGAGCCGAGCGAGGCGACCGCGTTGCGCACCCACTCGATGACGTCCGGGTCGCCGGGCTCGGTGCGGACGAACAGCTCGGCGGACGACATCGGCACCTGGATGCCCCGCAGCGCGCCCGGGGTGACCACCAACGAGCCGTAGACGTGGCCGAGTTCGTTCGGGAAGTTCAGCTCGCGAACGTCCGTCGGGACGGCCCACCGGCCGCCGGACACCACTTCGTACCCCTCGTAGTCGACCATCGTCACGACCTGCCCCGGGGACAGCTGGTCCTCGACGCCGGTCCGGAACACGTCGCCGTCGACACACCGGTCCAGGTGGATGTAGCGCAGCAGGCCGGCGCAGTCGACCTCGGCAATGCCGCTTTCGCCGCTGCCGCCCACCGGGCGCACGGTGAGCATCCGGATGGTGACCACCGTCCGGACACCGGGCACCGAGCGGGCCGCGGCGGCCACCGCATCCGGCTCCCCGGACGGCAGGTAGATCTGGATCGGCAACCCCGCCGAGCTGTTCCGGACCGGCCCGCCGTACTTCGCGGTCTGCGACGCCAGCAGCGCCGCCAGGGCGATCGCCCCGGCCAGCACGACCGCGATGCCGCCGACCACCCGGGCCGGAGTGCCGCTGTCCGCCTGCAACCGGCGGATCGCCAGCTGCATCGCCGGCCGGCCGCCGCGCAGCCGGCCCACCGCCCGCTCCAGCAGCCAGGGCAGCACCGCGGGCACCCCGATCAACAGCAACGCGGTGCCCCCGATCACCTTCACCCACCACCGGGAATCGTGGTCGCGCTCGACGATCTGGGAGATCAGCAGCGCCGGTCCGGCCAGCACCGGTACCAGGCGCCACCAGAGCCGGCGGCGCACCGGGCGACCCCGGCGCACCACGCCGAGCGGTTCGATGATGGTCCGGCGCAGCGTCGCCTGCGCGGTGAGCACGGCCATGCCCGGCACCAGCAGCACGATCAGCAGCACCAGCGGCCACGACGGCGTCACATCGCTCGGGTACGCCGAGCGGCCGAAGAGCTCGATCCGACCGGCGAACGCCCGGATCGTCAGGAACAGCGCCATCCCGAGGCCGAGACCGGTGGCCGCGGCCACAAGCGACTCGGCGGCGGCGATCCGCCGCGTCTGTCTGGCGTCCGCTCCGACCAGGCGCAGCGCGGCCAGCCGCCGGTCCCGCTCGGCGCCCGCGATCCTGGTGCTGGCCGCGATGAACACCAGCACCGGCACCAGCAGGATCACGGTGCCGACCGCGATCAGCGCGACCAGGTTCTGCGGCAGTTCCTCGCCATAGCCGTCATCGGGCCCGAAACCCCAGACCTGCTGGGTGTCGCGCGGGACGGTCGAGTCGCCGCCGACGTAGAAGCTCAGCGTGCTCCGGTCGGTTAGCCCGGCCGGGCCGATCAGGCCGATCACCCGCTGCGGGAACCGCGGTCGCAACAGCGCCCCGTCCGGGCCGCCGAGCAGGTCGGCAAGGGCGGGCGAGAGCACGATCTCGCCGGCGCCCGGCAGCCTGGACACGCCGGGCGGCAGGGGCGGCCGGGGACCGGTGACCCACAGGCGCCAGCCGTCGATGTAGTCGTCCCGGAACGTGGTGCCGGTCCGTTGGGCATAGAGCCGATCCACCCCGGGCCGCGGTTCGGACACCATGTTCCTGGCGTTGGTCCGGTCCGTAGCGGCCTGGAACATCGGCCCGACCGAGGCGGCGAGCAGCAGCACACCGACCGCCAGGCCGACCCCGACCGTGCTCAGCACCAGCCGGGCCACCCCTGTCTTGGAGGTCCGGCCGCCCCCGACGGCCAGCCGGACCCCCAAGCGCAGGTCGCTCGCCCACCTGGCGAGCCAGGTGCCCCGGCCCCGAACCGGAACACCGTCCCCCTGATTGGTATTCACCCGGACAGCCCCGCCTGTTCCAGGTCGAGCTGACGGGACCGGCCGTCCCGCACGATCACCTCGCGGTCGGACCAGGCGGCCACCCTCGGCTCGTGGGTGACCAGCAGGACGGCGGCATCGGTCTGCCTGGCCGCGTCCACCAGCATGGTCATCACCCGTTCACCGTTGAACGAGTCGAGCGCGCCGGTCGGCTCGTCGGCGAAGACCACCTTCGGCCTGGTGATCAACGCCCTGGCCACGGCCACCCGCTGGCCCTGCCCGCCGGAGACGTCCCCGGGGCGCTTGCCGGCCACGTCGGCCACGTCGAGCCGGTGCAGCCAGTCGAGGGCCTGCCGCTCGGCCGGCCGGCGGCGCTGGCCGTCCAGCCGCAGCGGCAGCGCCACGTTCTCCAGGCAGGTCAGCTCCGGCACCAGCTGCCCGAACTGGAACACGAAACCGAACTCGCTGCGCCGTAAGGCACTGCGCGGCCCGTCCGGCATCGCCGAGACGGTCTGGCCGCGGTAGACGACGGTGCCCGCGTCCGGCGCGATGATGCCGGCCAGGCAGTGCAGCAGGGTGGACTTGCCGGAACCGGACGGTCCCATCACCGCGACGATCTCGCCGGGCCGCAGGCACAGCCCGGCTCCGGCCAGCGCCACGGTCGGCCCGAAGGACTTGTGCAGGTCCTTTCCGTGCAGCAGCACCTCGGTCATCGCGCCACCTGCCGGCGCAGGTCGTCGAGCCGGGCCGCGGTCAGCTCGAGCCAGCGCAGGTCCGCCTCGAGGTGGAACAGCGCGTGGTCGCAGACCAGCTGGTCGGCGAGATCGCCACCGCGTTTGCGGGCGGTGAACGTGCGCATCGCCTTCAGGTGCTCGGCGCGTTGGGTGTCCAGCACCTCGCCCGCCTGACGCCCGGTCAGCAGCGCCAGCACGACCTTGGTGTAGAGCGTGCTCTGCAGGTAGAGGTCGGGCTTCTCCGCGGTGGCGAGCCAGGTCGCCACGTCGGTCACCCCGGCGTCGGTGATCGCGTAGCGCTTGCGGTCCGGTCCCCCGCCCGGCTCGACCCCGTTCTCCTCGACCAGGCCGTTGCGCAGCAGCCGGGACAGCGTCGCGTACACCTGCCCGTAGTGCAGCGGCCGGTCCTGACCGAACCGCTGGTCATAGGCCCGCTTGAGGTCGTAGCCGTGTCTCGGACCGCCCTCGAGCAATCCGAGCAAGGTGTGCCCGATCGACATGCCGAGCACACTACAACGTGTGTATACCTACTGTCTATACACGTGATACATAGCTGATCAGATGATCAGCTGCGCCACGGTGTAGATCAGCAGGCCGGCCAGCGAGCCGACCACGGTGCCGTTGATCCGGATGAACTGGAGATCCCGTCCCACCTGCAACTCCACCTTGCGCGACGTCTCCTCGGCGTCCCAGCGCTCCACCGTGTCGGTGATCAGCGTGACGATCTCGGCGCGGTAGTTGAGCACGACGTAGGCCGCCGCGCCCTCCACCCAGCCGTCCACCTTCTCGCGCAGCGTCTCGTCCCCGGCCAGTCGGCTGCCGAGCGAGATCAGCCCGTCCCGGATCCGGGTGCGCAGCTCGCTGGACGGGTCCGCGGCCGCGTCCAGCAACATCCGCTTGGCCGTCGACCACGTCGACCCGATGATGTTCTGCACCTCGGGGTGCTCGAGCACCTGGTGCTTGACCAGCTCGGCGCGCTCCATGGTGGCCGGGTCGGTCTGCAGGTCCGCGGCGAACTCGAGCAGGAACTTGTCGATGGCCAGCCGCATCGGATGGTTCAGGTCGGTCTTCACCATCCAGGCGAAGGACAGCACCTCGCCGTAGAGCTTGTCGGCGACCATCGAGTCGACGAACTTCGGCGACCAGGTCGGCGCCCGGTCGGACACCACGCGCAGCACCGTGGCGTGGTTCTCCTTGACCCATTCGTAGGCCCGGTCGCACATCAGGTCGACCAGCTTGTGGTGCGAATGGTCGGTGAACACCCCGGTCAGCAGCTTGCCGAGCGGCGGTCCCCACGGGATGCCCACCACCCGGCGCACCACCGCCTGCTCGAGCACCGCCTGCACGTCCTCGTCGCGCAGCACGGTCATCAGCCCGCGCACCACCGTGGCCAGCTCCTCGGTGACCCGCTCGGCGTTGGCCGGCTCGGCCAGCCAGGCGCCCAGCCGGCGGCTCACCCCGACGTTGCGCAGCCGGTTGCGTACCACCTGCTCGGACAGGAAGTTCGTGCCGACGAAGTCGCCGAGGCTGGTGCCGAGCGCGTCCTTGCGACTCGGGATGATCGCGGTGTGCGGGATCGGGATGCCGAGCGGGTGACGAAACAGCGCGGTCACCGCGAACCAGTCGGCCAGCGCGCCGATCATGCCCGCCTCCGCCGCCGCCTTGAGATAGCCGACCCAGCCGGGCGCGCCGGCCGACTGCCATAACGTGGTGGCCAGGAAGATCAGCGTGGCGCCGCCGAGGAAGGCGAGCGCGACCAGTTTCATCCTCCGCAGGCCACGCCGCTTCTCCGCCTCATCCGGTCCCGGGGCGAGGCCAGCGGCTCGAGCAGGGATCGGGGCGGTCTGGGACGGGGCCGCCGGCATCGATGGGGTCACTTGCTGCACGCCACCATTGTCCGTGACTATTCATGTTCGTGCCCCGACGTACGCTCGTACCCCGGCTCCAGCCATTCACCTCGACGATCTTCGCCGAGATGACCGCCCTCGCCGTCCGCACCAGAGCGGTCAACCTCGGGCAGGGCTTCCCGGACACCGACGGGCCGCCGGCCATGCTCGCCGCCGCCCAGCGGGCCATCGCGGAAGGACTGAACCAGTACCCGCCCGGACCCGGGATGCCGGAGCTGCGCTCGGCCATCGCGGCGCGGCGGGCCAGGTTCGGCACGGCCTTCGACCCGGACTCCGAGGTGCTGGTCACGGTCGGCGCGACCGAGGCCATCGCGGCGTCGCTGCTGGCCCTGGTCGACGCGGGCGACGAGGTGGTGCTGTTCGAGCCGTACTACGACTCCTACGCGGCGTCGGTGGCCATGGCCGGAGCCACCCGACGGGTGGTGTCGCTGGTCTCCTCGGCCGACACCGGGCGCTTCGCCGTCGACCTGGAGGCGCTGCGCGCCGCGATCACGCCGCGGACCAGAGCTGTGCTGCTGAACTCGCCGCACAACCCGACCGGGACCGTGTTCACCCGCGACGAGCTGGCCGGAATCGCCGCGCTGTGCGTCGAGCACGACCTGATCGCGATCAGCGACGAGGTGTACGAGGACCTCACCTACGACGGCGTCGAGCACGTGCCGATCGGCTCGCTGCCCGGGATGGCCGAGCGGACGGTCACCATCTCCAGCGCCGGGAAGAGCTTCAACTGCACCGGCTGGAAGATCGGCTGGGTGTGCGGGCCGGCCGGGCTCGTCTCGGCGGTGCGGGCGGCCAAACAGTTCATCACCTTCGTCGGCGGCGCCCCGTTCCAGCCGGCCGTCGCGCATGCGCTGCGGCACGAGTCGGACTGGGTCGCCGCGCTGCGCAGCGGCCTGTCCGCCAAACGCGACCGGCTCTCCGCCGGCCTCGCCGAAGCCGGTTTCGGGGTGTACACCTCGTCCGGCACCTACTTCGTCTGCGTGGACGTCCGCCCGGCCGGCTTCGCCGACGGCGCCGAGCTGTGCTGGCAGCTTCCCGAGCGGATCGGGGTCGCCGCCGTCCCGGTCCAGGGCTTCACCGACAACCCGGACCGGTACCGGCACATCGTCCGGTTCGCCTTCTGCAAGCGCGACGAGGTGCTGGACGAGGCCATCGAGCGCCTGCACAAGCTCGGCTAACCGGCGCCGAGGCAGACGAACCCGCGGTCCCCGGTGGCCAGTTGGGCGGCGGCCAGCGCCCGCGCCGGCCCGAGACCGGCGCGCAGGTTGGCGTGCAGCACGGTGACCAGCGCGAGCGCCGCGTCGTCGGCCACCGGCACGGTGCTCGCCAGCACCGCCCTGGTGCCGGGCCGCAGCCAACCGGACAACGCGCCGTCGCAGGCGGAGAGCACCAACAACGCCGGCGGCCGGACCAGATCGTGGGCGTACAGCGCGCCGCGGGCGAGCTCGAGGTGGGAGAACTCCGGCGCCTCCGGACGGTACCTGCCGTGCGCGGCGATGTGGACCACATCGGCCCGCTCGAGCACCTGCCTGACCCGGTCCGCCGTCGACTCCGCACTGGTCAGCAACGTGCCGCCGTACCTGGCGTGCAGCCGGGAGACCTCCCGGTCGGCGTGCCGCAGCCCGGGCCCGGCGATCCAGGCCGGTTCGCCGGCCGGACCCGCCGCCCGATGTGCGGTCAGCCAACCGGCACAGGACGATGCCACCGAAACGGCCCGGCCGGTGCAGCCGGGCAGCGCCGCCCAGGGCAACCCGTGCAGCCCGGCGCTCGGCACCACCACCAGTGCCCGGTCGCCGATCAGCTCTTCGACCGGCGCCAGGAGCATTCGCGCCAACTGCCCGGCGACCGAGGCGGCCGGCCGCACTGCCCGCGCTCCGACGGCGAACCGCAGGCTCTCCACCCCGTCCGGCACCCGGCCGAGCCGATGCAGCCGGACCCGTCCGTCCACGATGGACACTGCGGCCAACTCGCCCTGCTCGGCCACGAACCGCAACATCACCTGGGAGCCGAGTGGTTCGGCCAGGTCGGAGACTCGGCAACGGCCGTGTTCGGCCCAGCGCAACAGGTTGGCCGCGTCGTGGTCGGACAGCGCCGCGCGCAGCCCGAACGCGGCCAACTCCGCGGCCAGGTCCGGCTGCGGCTGCCGGTTCAGCAACCGGAGACCCGCCTGCGCGGCGGCCAGGGCACCGCGCCGGTTACCGGCTCCGGCGGCCAGCCGGGCCCTGGCCAACCAGCCGAGCGCCCGCAGCCGAACCGGGCCGCGCGAGCGGCCGGCCGCGGTGCGGCGCAACAGGTCTGGATCGCCAACCGCGACCCACAGCTCGGCCGCGTCCACCAGGAACCCGTGCCGCGCGCATCGCCGAGCGATCTCGCGAGCCGGCGCCGCACCGTCGAGCCGGGCCAGGACCGACTCGGCGGCGGCCAGCCAGCCGGCCCTGCGCTGGACCCGAAACAGCTCCGCGGCCCGGTTGGCCGCGCGGCGGGCCAGGTCGCGGCTGCCCGACCGCAGCGCACACCGGGCCAGGCACAACCAGGCCTCGGCGAGCCGCATGGTCCGGCCCGTGTTGGCCAGCAGCTCCGCCGCGGTGCCGAGGACTGCCGCGGCCTCGACGGCCAGGCCGGCGGCCAGCAGCGTATCCGCCCGGTCGACGAGTACCTCCGCTCTGGCGCCGGTGCGCAGTCCGTTGTGGACGGCCGCGTCGTAACACCGCAGCGACTCGGCGACGTTGCCGGCCCGCAACGCCACCCAGCCACGGTTGTGCAGGCAGGTGGCCGCTCGCTCATGCTCGCCGAGCGCCGCGTACAGCTCCCCGGCCGTGGCCAGGTCCTGGTCCGCGCCGGCAAAACGCCGCAGGTAGGCACGCACCACGCCGCGCCCGTTGAGCGCGTTGGCCAGCCAGCGCCGGTCGCCGTGCCGGCGGCAGCCGAGCACCGCGGCACTCAGCTCGCGGCTGGCCCGCTCGTGCTCGCCCGCGACGCACAGGTTGAGCCCGCGCAAGCAGCGGGCCCTGGCGAGCAGCTCGCCGCGCAGCGACGGTTGCGCCTCGTCGAGATGGCGCAGGCTGGCCGCCGCGTTGCCGGCGTCCTGCTCGATCCAGGCCAGCACCAGCAACGCCTCGGCGCCGAGCACCGCGACCGCCCGGCGGGCGGCGCGGCGGGCCGGCACCGGCCGGCCCAGCTCCAGGTGCGCGACGGCGGCGGCGTGCCAGGCGCGGGCCATGGCCACGGCGTCGCCGGTGCCCGACGTCAGCACTTCACCGGCCCACCGCAGGGTCGCGTCCGGATCCGACGTCACGCCGGTCACGGCCAGAACCACCGGGTGGCCCTGGTGCCGCCGACCACCAGCCGCAGCGGGGCCCTCGGCAGGCCGTCCGCCACGAAGAATCCGGCGTCGTCCGGCGCGACCAGCAGGCTCCCGGCGGGCCAGCACACCTCGACCGGCAGCACCGGAACGACCAGGCCGGTCAGCCGTGCGCCGCGCAGCCCGAGACGAACCGAGATCTCCTTGTCCGCGAAGTGAAAGGTGCGCGAGCCGGAGCGAGCCGCCGCGAGCTCGGCGACCGGTTCGAGGAACGTCCACCGCGGTGGCGGGAAGGCCAGTGCGAACAGCGCCTCGGCCGCGGCGCGGACCTCGTCCGGCATCGGGTCGTGCCGGCGCAGCAACGCGGCCAGCCCGGCGAGCAACTCGTCATCGGTCATCCGGCCGCCTCCGCGCCGATGCCGAGACCGGCCAGCCGCCGGCGCAGCTCGTGCAGGCAGCGGCCGCGTGCCGAACCGACGCTGCCGGGCTTGATGCCGAGCGCGGCGGCCAACTGGGCGTAGCTCAGCTCCGGCGCGTGCGCCAGTAGACCGAGCAGCTCGCGGCACCGGTCCGGCAGCGCGCTGAAGGCCCGCCACAGCAGGCGATCCCGGGCGGTGCGCAACACCTGTTGCTCCGGCCAGTGCTCCCGGCGCGGGTCCTCGACCGACTCCGGCCACCACTGCGGGCGGGCCTCGCGGCGGCGTGCCGCGCACACCCGCAAGGCTTCCCGGCGCGCGGTGGTGGCGAGCCACGCGGCCAGCCGGTCCGGCCGGCGCAACGTGGCGATGTGCTCGGCGAGGGCGATCCAGGTGTGCTGGCAGACGTCGCCCGCGTCGGCCGGGTCGAGCCGGTGCGCCCGCGCCACCCGCCAGACCAGCGGGGCGTAGCGGCGCACCAGCTCTTGCCACGCCGCCTGGTCACGCGCCCTGGCCAGTGCGACGAGCGCGGCGACGTCGAGGTGCTCGAGTGAGTTCGGCATGCCGGGTCCGACGAGCACCGCCACCCGGCGGAGCCACCCCGGCGGTCGAATTGAGTAGCGCTACCTATGGCAGACCAAGCGGCGCGCGTCGGCCAGCGAGTGCCCGCTGTGCAGCAGCGTGGCCAACTCGGCGGCCACCCTCGGCGCGGCGAACGAGGTCCCGCTCCACGCCGCCGCGCCGTACTCCCTGGTCTCGGTGTCCACGGCGACGCCGGAGCCAACCGGGTGAAACGCCACATGGCTGCTGACCACGTCCACGCCGGGAGCGATGGCGTCCACCCACGGCCCGTGGTTGGCGAAGGCGGCCGGCGCACCGACCGCGAGCACCTGCGGCAGCGCGGCCGGCCAGAACGGGCGGGTGCTGCCGTTGTTGCCGGCCGCGGCCACAACGACCGCCCCGGCGAACCGGGAGATCTCCCTGGCCAGCAGCGGCGGGCACTGGTCGTCCGCGGTGTGGCACCCGGCGGAGAGCAGCACGATGTCCAGGTGCTCACCGAAGTTCGCGGCCCGGTGCCGGACCCAGCGCAGCGCCGCCGCGACGGTGCGGTCGTCGGCAACACCCTGCGACGTGAGCACCCGCCGGTGCCGGATGGTCACGCCGGGCGCGTGCCGCAACAGCACCCCGGCGACGAACGTGCCGTGTCCGGCCTGCTGGTCGGCCAGCCCGTCGTGGTCGGCGTCGAGCACCTCCGGCTGGAGCCCCCACTCGGCGAGCCAGGACCGGCCGGCGAACCACGGGTGCGGATCCAGCCCGGTGTCCAGCACGGCCACGCTGACCGGCAGGTACCAGCGTTCCAGCGGCGGCGGCATCGGTTCCGGGCACGGCACCGGCACGGACCCGGTGCCGTGCAGGACCGGCGCACCCACCAGGTGCACGTGGTTGGCCGACACCGGCAGCAGCGGGGCCACCTGGGCGGCGATCTCCACGCACCGCTCGGCCAGCTCCTGGCGTAGCCACAGCGTGGCGAGCTTCGCCTCGACGTCCGGCTCGACCCGGGCGACCCAGCGCTCGAGCAGACGCATCGCCGGCGCCACGAAGTCGCTGTCCACCACCAACTGCCCGGCGCGGACCAGGCACTCGCCCGGGCCGCCGGGATCATGCACGAGCAGGTCGGGCTCGCGCCGCCGGAGCAGCTCGGCCCACTCCGTCAACCGCCGGGCGTGTTTGGCGCTCACCGCGTCACCTCGCAAGCTCACTCACGGTTTCACGGTCCCTCCAGGTTGAGCACGCCGCGCGCCCGGCCGGCCAGGATCACCCACTCGATGTCATCACTGCGGGTCATAGCGGGGCGGTGATTGCACCCAGGACGGTGCCGACCAGCGGTCTATCCGGGTGATCCGACGCAACCGGGGTGCCCGGTAACGGAGTGGTGATGAATAGTGAGCACCGGTGGTGGGGACAGCGGAGGAGAGCCGGACGGTGGTCGCTGCGGTGGACGGCACGGCACCGGCGGATGGTGCCGGCACCTGGCTGCCCAGCCTGCGGCGTGACCTGTTGGCCGTCGCGGTGCTCGCGGCGTTCGACCGGCTGCTCGGCACCCTGCTCACCCCCGGTAGCGCTGCCGCGTCGACAGCGCCACCACGCGGCCCGCACCCGGCCGGCCGATCCGCCGAGGCCACGAGCCACGCCGCCGGACTGCCGGCCATGTCCCCCGACTGACCGCCTCGCGCTCCCGGGATCCGTTCGTCCGCGGCGGCCCGGCTCTCCTCGTCCCCCACCCCGTGCTCACACCGTGAGCCCCCCGGCCTGCCGACCGCGCCCGGACAGGCCGGGACCTGCCCCGGCGCCGCGATGCCCCCGCGGCGCCGGGGCCCCCGCTCCGGCAACCGGCGGCGCAACGAGGGGCTGCGCCCCCGGCTCGCCGGAGACGCGGTGCGCGGGATGGCGCCGCACGCCCTCCA
>JBJMIG010000007.1:0-23157 GCA_045806965.1 Labedaea sp.
ACGTCCGCGCGGCGGTTACCCGGGCGCACCACGAGGAGTGGGCCCGGGTGCTCGCCGCCCTGACCAGGCGCTTCGGCGACCTCGAGATCGCCGAGGAGGCGGCCGCCGAGGCGTTCGCTATCGCCGTCGCACGATGGCCGATCGACGGCGTACCTCCGAACCCCGGCGCCTGGCTGACCACCACCGCCAACCGCAAGGCCATCGACCGGATCAGGCGCGAGAAGAAGCGCGACGACAAGCACAAGGAGGCGCAGCTGATGTACGACGACGTCCCGCGCGACTCCGTGGGTGCCGTCGAGGACGAGCGGCTCCGGCTGATCTTCACCTGCTGTCACCCGGCACTCGCGATGGAGACCCGGGTGGCGCTGACGCTCCGGATGATCGGCGGGCTGACCGTCTCCGAGATCGCCCGGGCCTTCTTCGTGCAGGAGACCGCCATGGGGCAGCGGATCACCCGCGCGAAGGCCAAGATCAAGGCGGCCCGCATCCCCTACCGGGTGCCGTCCGCGGACGATCTGCCCGGACGCGTCTCCGGCGTCCTCGCCGTCCTCTTCCTCGTCTTCAACGAGGGCTACCTGGCGACCGGCCCGGACACCGACCCCGTACGTCACGACCTCACCGCCGAGGCGATCCGGCTCACCCGCCTGATCCGCGCCCTCCTGCCGGAGGACGGTGAGGTGGCCGGGCTGCTGGCCCTGATGCTCCTCACCGAGGCCCGCCGCACCGCCCGGGTTTCGGCCAGCGGCGAACTGGTCGCCCTCGACGAGCAGGACCGTGGGGCCTGGGACGCGGCGCTGGTCACCGAGGGTCATCGGCTGGTGCGCGAGCGCCTGGCCGCCGGCGTGGCTCCGGGTCGCTACCAGCTCCTCGCCGCGATCAACGCCGTGCACACCTCGGCCCGCGACGTCCGCGACACCGACTGGACGCAGGTCGTCGCCCTCTATGACCAGCTGATCCGCCTTGACCCCTCGCCGATCATCGCCCTCAACCGGGCCATCGCGGTTGCCGAGCTTGACGGACCGGAGGTGGCACTGGCGGCCGTGGACCGCCTTGCGGACAAGCTGGCCGGCTATCGCGCCTACCATGCCACCCGCGCCGAGTTGCTGCGCCGGCTGGACCGCGGTCAGAAGTCGCGCACGGCCTACGACAAGGCCATCGAACTGGCCGGCAACGCCGCCGAGACCGCCCACCTGACCCGCCGCCGGGACCAGTTGGGGTAAGCGCTTTCGGGGTGACCTGGCGAGGCGGGCCACGGGTCTGCTACGGCTCTCCACCGATGCGCGGGCCTACCTCGCGCACGACGGCAACGGCCGGCTGGTCGTCAGCCGGCCGGAACGTTCGGTCAGAACAGGAATGTCGGCTGGTCGACGCCGAAGCGGGTCCTGGCGTAGCGCTTGGCGACTCCAGGTGCGAAGCCGACGTGCTGAGCGGCGACGTGCAGATCGCGGAAGCAGCGTTGTAGAGGGTGCTCGGCGTGGACGGCGCTGGTACCGGCGTAGCTGTAGGCGGTGTCCACGGCGTTTCGGGCGGCCCGCATGGATTGCACCGTGGCCAGCAAGAACCGGGCGCGCTGGTCGACATCGGGCACGTCGCCCCGGCAGGCGGTGTCCCAGAGGTCGCCGAGGGCGTCGAATACGAAGCTGCGGGCGGATTGCAGGTCCCCCTCGGCGGCGGTGAGGGCGACCTGGGCGTCATCCTCGTTGGCGATGGTGCTCGTGGCCGCGGCGCGCGTCTTGGTGCTGGCGAGTCCGATGAACTCGTCGAGCGCGCGCCGGCCGACACCGAGCGGGTGACCGGCCATCAGAACATTGGTGAGGGTGAAGAACGGAAACCGCCACAGTGGGCCGTCGTGTCGGGCCGGGTGAAAGAACGGCACGGTCGTGTGCTCGTCGGGGATGGTCGCCCCGCGCACGGCGAGATCATGGCTCCCGGTGCCGCACAGACCGGACACGTCCCAATTGTCGATGATCTCGACCTGGTCGCGCGCCAAGACGGCGAGTCGCCAGTCCGGGCGACCGCCGACCATCCGTGGGCCATCGCCGTCCATGACGTGGCCACCGAGGAAGACCCAGTCGGCGTGCCGGCATCCGCTCATGAACCTCCAGTTCCCTGCCAGGCTGTGTGCACCCGCGGCGGCCGGGGTCAGGCGGCCGATCGGGGAGAATGACGCGGCCACAGAAATGCCCGCACGGCCCGCCAGCAGCCCGGTGGCCACGTCGCGATCAAGCCAGGCGAAGAACGAGGTGGCGTTGCCGATGGCGGTGCACCAGCCGGCCGAGGCATCGGCCCGGCTGAACTCCTCGACGACCTCGACCAGCGTGGCCGGCTCCACCTCAAGGCCGCCGAGCCCCTTCGGCATGGCCATCATGAACACTCTGGCCGCCTTCGCCTCGGCAACCAGGTCCGCGGGCAGGGTGGCGAGCCGCTCGCTTTCCCTCGCCCGGCTTGAGAACCGATCCGCCAACTCCGAGATCCGCTCACCCAACGCGCCGGCCGGTGCCCTGCTGGTCGTCACCTCCATATCGTCCTCAAATGTCAAGCTCCGACCGCATTGATCCACATCGGCTCACCTCGTTCTGCTGCGCGGGGTTGCTGGCGGCCACCGCCGACCGGTCGCCGCGCGGTTTGACAACGTTGCGGCCGTGCTCCATCATTTCACTACTTGATTAGTGAAAGGGTGGTGCGGTGATCGAGTTCCGTCTCGACCGTGGCTCGGGCGTGGCGACCTACCTGCAGATCGTGCACCAGGTGAAGCACGCGCTGCGGCTGGGCGCGCTGCGACCCGGCGACCGGCTGCCGACGGCCAAGGATGTCGTCGCCAAGCTGGCGATCAATCCGAACACCGTGCTCAAGGCCTACCGAGAGTTGGAGCGCGAGGGGTTGGTCGCCGCGCAGCCGGGGCTCGGCACGTTCGTGCAGCGCACTCTCGGCGGCGTTTCCCTCGCCGAGCACACGCGACTGCGCGCAACGCTGTCCGCCTGGGTCCGCGACGGCCGCCGGGCGGGCCTTGACCAGGAGGATCTCGAGGCGCTGTTCGCCTCGGTGCTGCTGGACTCGTTTCGGGAGGGAACCGCATGATGGATGAACAGCCCATCCTCACCGCGACCGGCGTCGGCCGGCGCTACCGGCGGCTGTGGGCGCTGCGCGATTGCTCGCTGCGCATTCCGCCGGGCCGGGTCGTCGCGCTGGTCGGCCCGAACGGCGCCGGCAAGACCACCCTGTTGCATCTGACCGTCGGCCTGCTCGCGCCGACCGCGGGCAGCCTCCGGGTGCTCGGTGCACCAGCCGGGCGGTCCTCGACCCTGGCCCAGGTCGCGTTCATGGCCCAGGATCGTCCGCTCTACGACGGGTTCACCGTCGCCGACATGCTGCGGTTCGGCCGTCACCTCAACTCCCGATGGGACCGCGACCTGACCGAGAAGCGGTTGGCGGCTCTGGAGATTCCCCTTGGTCGCAAGGTGAGCAAGCTCTCCGGCGGGCAGCAGGCACAGGTCGCGCTGACCGTGGCGCTCGGCAAGCGGCCGGACCTGCTGCTGCTCGACGAGCCGCTGGCCAACCTCGACCCACTGGCCCGGCACGACCTCATGCGGGCCCTGATGGCGGCGGTCGCCGAGACCGGGCTGACCGTCGTGCTGTCCTCGCACATCGTCGCGGACCTGGAGAACACCTGCGACTGGCTGGTGGTGCTCAACCGTGGACGGGTCCAGGTCGCCGGCGACCTGGAGGAACTGCTGTCCACCCACCACGTGCTGACCGGACCCGCGGAACTGGCCGACCGGCTCCCGACCGGCCACACGGTCATCGAGGACGCACGGACCGACCGGCAGGCAACCCTGATGGTACGCATCGCCCCCACGACCGCGATCGACCCGAAGTGGAGCCGGCGGCCGGCGGGCCTGGAGGAACTGGTGCTCGCCTACCTGCGCCGGCCCGAACTCGCCGCTCTCCCGCGCCCAACGCTGACCGGCGCCTGAACCGAGGAGGACCAACGACATGGTGTGGCTCACCTGGCGACAGCACCGGCCCCAACTGCTGGTCACCACGGCGATCCTGCTGATCCTGGGCACCGTTCTGCTCGTCCACGGCCTGCGGGCCGACGCCCTGGCCGGCCCGGCACTCGGCGATCAGTTCAGCGGGCTGTTCGACGCGATCAGCTGGCTGCCGCTGGCACCGGCACTGATCGGCCTGTTCTGGGGAACACCGGTGCTGGCCAAGGAGTTCGAACGCGGCACGCACCGGCTGGCCTGGACCCAGTCGGTGTCCACGCGGCGCTGGCTGGCGGTGAAGCTGAGCATGCTCAGCGCCATGGTGGTGCTCGCCGGACTGGCCTTCGCGGCCATGATCGGCCGTTGGCTCGATGCCTTCGCGGGCACCCCCCGGGCCGACAGGTTCAGCAACTCCGGCATCTTCGTGCTCACCGGAGTGGTCCCCGCCGCCTGGTGGCTGTTCGCGTTCATGACCGGCGTCGCCGCCGGAGCGGTGTTCCGGCGCACGCTGCCCGCCATCGCCGTCACCCTCGCCATCGTTCTGACGGCGATCCTCGGCATGTTCTTCTACAACGTCCGCGCCTACTACGCCCCCGCCGAGCACACCATCGTCGACAACATCGCCACCAGTGAGCAAGTCCCGGCCGGATCGCTGATCCAGGGCTTCGAACCAGTCGACGCCAACGGGCAACTCCTCCCCCGCGGCCGATCGGCCGGCTGCCCACCCAACGCAACGAACTGCCCGGTAGAGACGGTCACCCGCCAACTCGTCTCCTACCAACCCCCAACCCGATACTGGCAATTCCAATGGACCGAAACCGCCATGCTCCTGGCCGCGACGCTCCTGCTCGGCGCGATCGCAGTCGAACGAACCATCCGCAGCCGCAGCTAAACCCCCGCCCAACAGGCCCCAACTCGACCAACCAACAGCCGGGCAGTGGCCGAACCACCATTCTGGCTGTCGGCAACGTTCTCGCACTGGGGTGGCATCATCGCGCCTGCCGGCTGCACCGACCCGGTCCAGTTCCCGTCGGGCAACGCCCCACGGCACCTCCCCACATCGCGGGCGAGGGCGCGCCCTGCGTCGGCGGGTGAACTCATCCGCTGCGGGGGATGACCGGTCGGAGGCGGCGGCCCAAGGTCGGGTGGCACCCATCCGTTGGACAAGAACGAAGGAAACATGTGCCGTTGGCTGGCGTACTCGGGTTCACCCGTCTTTCTCGAGGAGCTGCTGTACAAGCCGGAGAACTCGCTGGTCATGCAGAGCCGGCACGCACGCATGGGCGTGGAACCAATGAACGGGGACGGATTCGGGGTCGGCTGGTACGGAAATCGTGACACACCAGGCGTGTTCCACAGCGTAAAACCGGCCTGGAACGACCGCAATCTGCGTGAACTGGCGGCCTTCGCCAAGTCCGGCCGATTCTTTGCGCACATTCGTGCCACTACCGGCACAGCGGTCCAGGAGACAAACTGCCATCCGTTTCGCCACGGCCGCTGGCTGTGGATGCACAACGGCCTCATCGTGGACTTTCCGAAGGTGCGGCGCGAGCTCAGCTTCGCGGTGGAACCGGCCATCTACCCGGACATCGAGGGGTCGACCGACTCCGAAATCCTGTTCTACCTCGCCCTCACCTTCGGCCTGGAGAAAGACCCTGTTTCCGCGGTGGCCCAGGCGGTCGAACTGGTCGAACAGACCGGCCGCGCGCACGGCACCGAATACCCGATCCAGATGACGGTCGCGACCACCGACGGGGACACCCTGTGGGCGTTCCGGTACTCCAGCGAGGGCCGGTCCCGGTCGCTGTTCCACAACACCGACATCTCGGCGCTTCGCGCTCAGCACCCGGAGAACCCGGTGCTGCACGACCTTTCGGAGGACACCCTGCTCGTGGTGTCCGAGCCGCTGGGAAACCTGCGCGGAGCCTGGCAGGAAGTTCCCGAGTCCACGTGCATGGTCGCCAAGGGCGGGACCACCACACCGCACCCGTTCGCACCCGGCTCGGGGTCGCGCCCCTGACTGGTCACCAATGGTGTAGTCGGCGGTGTCGGGCACCGAGACGGTGGTGCCCGGGTGCACGCCCCGGCGGCAGGCCCCGTGGTGTTCAGACGCCGCAGGTAGGTCACCGCGGCCGGAGCCGCCGGTGCCGCTTACTCGCGAGGCCCGGAGTCGCGGTACTTTTGGCCGGGCCGCCCGCTCGGGCGTGCTTCTTCCGGCAGACGAATGGCCTTGCACCGAATGATGAATCGTCCTCTGCGGCCTGATCCGTTGGCAAAGCCGGGCGCCCGGCCAAACGTGGCTCGCACCACCGACTACTGGCTCGGCGGCGTCCACCACAGCGAGTCCGACCGCGCTCTGGCCGAGCATGCCGCAATGGTGGTGCCGCAGATCCCGTTTCTGGTGCGAGCGCAACGTGCCGTGCTGGGCCGTATCGTGCGGTACCTGCTCGAGCAGGGGGTGCGACAGTTCCTCGACCTCGGGTCCGGGGTGCCCACCCGTGGCCACGTGCACGAGATCGCCCAGAACAGTCAGCCGGCGGCGCGGGTGGTCTACGTCGACAACGATCCCGGCGTGGCGGCCGATGGCCAGCAGGTGCTCGCCGGAGCGGCCAACGCCGCCTATCTCGCGGCGGATCTGCGCCAGCCGGAGCAGGTGCTCGACAGTCCGCACACCCGGCGGCTGCTCGACCCCGGCGCCCCGGTCGCGGTCCTGGCGATCGCCACGATGCAGCAGATCCCGGATTCCGACAACCCCGCCGGCGTGCTGGCCGCCTACCTGGACGCGATGTGTTCGGGCAGCTATCTGGCGCTGTCCCACAACGGCCCGGACCAGCACATCGGATCCTCGCTTGGGACCTTCGACCAGATGAACCTCGGGCCGCGGCCCCAGATGTATCCCCGCGACCCAATCGCGCTCGCGAACTTCTTCGTCGGGCTGGAACTCGTCGAGCCCGGCATCGTGCCCGTGCCGCTGTGGCGACCGCTGCCCGAGGACCTCGACGACATGCAGAACCCGGAACGGGCGCCGATCCACGTCGGCGTCGGACGCAAGCCCTAGTCGCCAACCGGGCACGACGGCTGCTGCCGAGCAACGTGTATGCCCCCACTTTACGGGCGTGCAATGATACTTAACACCCTTCGGCTGTCCGGCCGCGGCGCGCGGGTTGCCGCACCCGGCCCCCGATGCGGAGATGTCGGTCCACCATAAGGAAAGGACGCTCGATGGACGGTCAGCGCGTTCCGGTCCTGATCGTCGGTGGCAGCCTCGTCGGCCTCTCGGCATCACTGTTGCTGGCTGTGCGTGGCATCGAGCACGTTCTCGTGGAACGGCACACCGGTACGGCAATCCATCCGCGCGCGGCGATGTTCCACCAGCGCACCATGGAAATCTTCCGCGAGGTCGGACTGCAGGACGAGGTGGAGGCCGCCGCCGAGCGGGAGTTCGTCCAGAACGGCGCCATCGTGGCGGTGGAAAGCCTGGCCGGCAGGGAGCTGAAGTACTTCTTCCGGTCCGTCAACGCGGGTGTGGAGCAGCTGAGTCCGACGTCGCGGGTGTTCATCACCCAGGTTGGGCTGGAGCCGGTGGTGCGCGGGCGAGCGGCGGAGTTGGGCGCCGACCATCGCTTCGGCACCGACCTGGTGGACTTCGAGCAGTCCGACGACGGCGTCGTCTGCGTGATCCAGCCGCGGGCCGGTGGCCCGCGGGAAACCCTTGTCGCGCAGTACCTCATCGCGGCGGACGGCGCGCACAGCAGTGTCCGCACCCGATTGGGCATCGGGATGCTCGGCTGGGGGGCGTTCGCCGACTGCGTGACGATCTACTTCAAGGCCGACGTCCGGGACCTGATCGGCGAGCGCAACCTCAGCGTGGTCTACGTCAACCACCCGGAACTGCTCGGCTTCTTCCGGTTCGCCATCACCTCGGACTCCGGCTTCCTCGCGGTGTTCTCGACGACGCGCCCGGACGGAACGCAGGACCGCCAGGTGGGTAAGGACATGAGCCGGCAGCGCTGCGTCGAACTGGTGCGTACCGCGCTCGGTGCCCCCGGCCTGCCGGTGGAGATCGACGACGTGCAGCGCTGGGACGCCACCGCCGCCTACGCCGAGCGCTACCGCGACGGCCGGATCTTCCTTGCCGGCGATGCCGCGCACGTCATGCCGCCCACCGGTGGGTTCGGCGGCAACACCGGCGTCGCGGACGTGCACAACCTCGCCTGGAAACTGGCGATGACGCTGTCCGGCGTCGCCGGACCCGGACTGTTGGACAGCTACGCGGCCGAACGCGCCCCGGTCGGCGCGCTGACCACCGAGCAGGCATACACCCGCTACGTGCTTCGGGTCGATCCCTCGCTGTCCGATGACGGTCTGGCCGCCGCGGTGGACGATCCGTCGATCGAGCTGGGCGCGCTGTACCGTTCCGCCGCGGTTGACGCCGGCCCGTCTGGCACCGGCGGGCCCGCCCTGGACGATCCGATGCGGCCCACCGGCCGGGTCGGCACCCGGCTGCCACACCTGCCGATCGAGCTGGACGGCGTCGCCCCGTCCACGCTCGACCTGGCCGGCCCTGGCTTCACCCTGCTGGCCGCAGCGGAGGGCCAGGCCTGGTGCCGGGCCGCCGCCGAGGTCGCCGCGGCGACGAACGTGCCGCTCACCGCGCATCTCGTGGCCGGCACCGGACCCGTCGTTGACCCTGCGGGCGGTTTCGCCGCCGCCGTCGGACTCCCGCCGGCCGGCGCGGTGCTGGTCCGGCCGGACGGCGTGATCGCCTGGCGCGGCGAACACCCGGGCGCGCAACCGGCCGCGGACCTCAGGCGCGTGCTATTTGCCGTGCTGGACAGGTGAGCGCGGGGCGGGAAGTCCGCATCACCATGCTGTGCCTGGGACTGGGTGTTAGATGCCGGGCTCGAACGTGAAGTCGAAGGTGTAGCTGCAGTTCCCGGCCGTGTTGTTGGTGTGCAGCCCGTTGTTGATGTCGTCCTGTGTCACGTTATGGCTCAGGATCAGGTCGTCCGGATCGAAGTCGTCCTCGTACACGCTGATCGTCTGCCCGGCGTCGACGAACCCGTGCTGGAAGAGCATGGTCGACCCGTCGACGTCCCGAGTGTCGCCAGTGGCGATCGTGACCCGCCCGAGGTAGGTCTGGTCGACGTAGAAGTCGAGGTCGTCGCTGCCGGTCCAGTCCTCCTGGCGGATGCAGTGGATCGTGATTCGGGTGATGTATGCCATGTCAGCCAGTCTGAGCGCTGGCCGCGGACCGCCAACATGGCCAGACGGGCAGCCAACGAGGAATGTCGCGTTCACCGGAGGGAAGCACGTGACGAGGTCGACGGGAGGAGGTGCGGCGTCGGGACCCGCGACCCGACGTTGATCTCCCGGCCGGGCGCGCTGTGCTCACGGTTTGAGGAGGTAGCGCAGGAGCTTGCGGCGTTCGGCCGTGTTGTCCGGTCGTGGGTTGAATACCGCGTCGAGTAGGGGCAGGACTTGGTCGCGGGCTTCGCGGGACCGCATGATCCGCTGCCACAGGGTGAGGTTGAGCCGGTAGCGCCAGGCCGGCGTGGTGGCCAGCCGCAGAATGTTGACGGTGTTGCGGCGGGTCTTGGCCGGCAGCCTGGTCAGGTCCGCAGCAGTGGTCAGCAACCACTCGGGTAGCACGTCGAGTCCGTGCCTGGTCGTGAAACCAAAGTCGGTTGGCCAGGCCGCCGCCCACAGGTAGTCGACCATCCGGCACCAGCCACGCAGAAAGGTGACCTCCAGGCCGGGCCATGGCTCGGTGTCAACCTCGGCCAATGCGTCGACCACCACGTCCAAGCAGCTCTTGTGCGCTTTCCACAACGCCAGGCGGGCCGCCTCCCGCTCGACCGGCCCGCTCGCGGTCACCAGGGTGAAGTAGGCACGCCAGTCGGCCACCCCGGCAACCAACTCGCTGGGTACGGCCCCGTCTGCCACGTACCGAAACCGGCTGTGCGCCGGCGGATCGCCCACCGGCAGCTGCGGCACCACGCCGGCAGCCACGGCACCCAGATACGGCACCACGCACAGCGTGTAATTGCCGTATCCCCACGGCGCGTCCGGATCGATCCGCCCATCCCTCCGGGTGTGCCGCCCCAGCCGGCCGGTGCGGAACTGCCACTGGTGCTGAAACATCAACCCCCACAACGGGTTATGCCGGTTGTCGGCACCGAACCGGTTTCCCGCGTTGGTGTTGCCGATCAACAACCGGTAGGCCGCCATCCGTTGCTGGAAGCGGAACGGATCGAACCTCTCCCCCCAGTCCCCGGCCGCGACCCAGACCCGGTACAGGTCCAGCGCCACCAACTCCTCCGGATGTGCCACAGTCGACCATCCTCCCCCAACCCACCACCACCGACCAGCCAGTCCGACCGCTGGCAGGTCGACCTGGGCAACCCCTCGGGGCTCCAGTGCGGCCGCGGGCTACTTTCCGCTCTGCATGAGCAAATGCTCACGCCGTGCTCATGGGCACGCGGAGATGCTCATCTCGCCGCGGAAAGTACATGCAATTGTAGGTTCGGCCCAGATCTGATCCTTTCTTCTCCGTCTTCCCGCGGTTCCCAGCAGTTGATCAGGGTTCCGGCCTTGTTCTTCCGCGGTTGTCTATCATCCTGGGCCGTTCGAACACGCGGTTGTCGATGACGACGTCTGCCAAGTTCACGGGGTCGACATCGGCGATGTAGATGTTCTCGGCGACGTGGTAGCGGGTGCGGTGTATGGCTTCGGCGTCGAAACCTGCCCAGTCCTGGTCTCGGTCGGCTCCTCGTTGGATGGACTGTCCGGGTCGATGTCGAGCCCGATGCGGTAGTCCCAGTAATCGTTGATGTCAGGCCGGAAGGCGAATACGCCATCGACAATGAGCACGGCGTCCTGCGCCGCCTGGGTGATCCTCGATGAATGGTCCACTTGAGTCAGTGGGTCGAGGTAGCAGAGTGCGCACGCGCCTGAGCCGCGTGGGCCGGCCGGTTCGAGCAGGTGCCGGGCCGTGGCCTGGTAGTCGAAGGCATTGCGGTAGTAACCTTCTCCCGACTCGCGATCGTAGAGGTGCCGGTCTTTCCACGGCTTCTTGTAGTCGTCGAGGCTTGCGCGCAGGACTGGCCGGCCGTTCTGAGCGATGCGCTCGGCGAGTTCATGTCCGAAGCTGGTCTTGCCCGCGGCGGTGCGTCCATCGACCGCGACGCGGAGCCGATGGGTGCCCAGCGTCAGGATCCGGTCCGCGATGTCATTGATGAGCGCGGTGCGTGTGGCTGAACCGGGAGGTGGCATAGGTTGTTGCCACGTCGATACGGACCGCTGCACCTGCCCTCGGTTGGCTTCCATGATCCGAAATCCTCCGTCCTCAGGTCGCCGCCGTTCGGTGGACTCAACCACGACGCCATCCCGTGTCTCTCGGCGCATCGGCCGGAGCAGAACCGGCGCCGGCTCGCCGCGGCTGGCGGGCCAGCACCGCGCTACACCGGCTACGCCGGCTACGCCGGCCGGCGACGAGTAACGCGGCCGTCCGCGCTCTCCCACCAGGTGCCGCCGATCTCCCGCGCCGAACAATGTGGGCCCGCCGGTCGGCGGGCCCACACGTCCTCGGTCTTATTAGCCCGCTGCGGCGGCACACGCTAGAGTCTGCACGTCCGTTGTCAGGTACACCTCTGGGATGAACCCCGACTCTCCGGTCGTTACGTCATACACGAGGTCCCAGAAAATCGATTTGCGGCCGTTATCGGAGTTCGTTACCTCGTCTCCCACCTTGAAGCAAAAGTCGACGATCGTGTCGCCCGGCGTGGACACCCCATGATTGCAATAGGAGTGGGTACACTGGAAAGGCCAGGTTGGCGAGTGTGTAACGTTGACATGAAATGGTCCGGCGACCTCTACTCCATTCGTGGGTGTGGCCTTGCCGGGAGTGCTTGACTGACCGGCGTCGGGCCCGGGCGCCGGCGGGGCGGCACCGGCCTGGCCGGTCATTGGCAGGACGAGTATCGCTGCCGCCGCGACCATTCCAGCCGCGATTTTTTGCATCCTGTTCATCGAAACCTCCGGTGGATCATCGTGTGAACTGGCCGATCGGAGCCCGAGCGGCGCCACCCCAGCCCCAGTATTGTCATTTTACTGATCGTTTACTTCAGTTGGATCAGTTGAGTGACATATGGCAAGCTATACCACGCCGTCCGGAAGTGTCAATCTATTGATCAATCGGTCGGCCTGGGTCAGCGAGATGATCGGAGCTTCGGGATGAGCGAGCCACACCGGGAGACCGGTCTCGCTCCGCGGACGTTGCGGGACAAGGTGGACTACCTCTTCCGGCAGGTTCATCCGAGTGGCCGCAAGCCGTTCACCCACCCGGAGGTGGCTGCGGCAACCGGGCTGTCGACCGGACTGCTGTCGGCACTGCGTTCCGGCAAGAACGCCAACCCCACCAAGGACACCCTCGAACGGCTGGCCAAGTTCTTCGGGGTTCCGGTGGCCTTCTTCTTCGACGACCTGACCGCCGACGAGGTCGCGGCACAGATCGGGTTGGCGACGGCGCTGCGGGACGCAGGCATCGCGCGCGTTGCGGGCCGGATGGCGGGGCTGTCGAAGGGGAGCGTCGACAGTCTCATCGCACTCACCGAACAGCTCAGGAAGCTGGAAGGTCTCGACCCGGAGGGACAAGGCGACCAGGGGGGCTGATGTATCGGGCCAGACGCCGGCTAGGGCGCCGCTGCCGGAATCTGGTGGCGCGGCTCGACCTACCCGACCCGTTCGACGTGCATGAGCTGTGCCGGCGCATCGGCGCCAGCCGCGGCAGGCCGATCCGGCCGTGTGCCATCGCCCTCTCGGCGACCGGGTTCTGCGGCCTCTGGTTGGCGGCCCGCGCGGTGGACTACGTCTGCTATGAGCAGGACACCTCGGCGCACCACCAGGAACACATCATTCTGCACGAGCTCGGCCACATCATGTTCGGGCACGGCGGCGCGGAGACACTGAACCAGATGTTCTCCCATCTCAGTGCGGACACCTTGCGGATCATGCTGGCCCGTCGGCACGACGCCTACTCCGATGATCAGGAAGCGGAGGCGGAGACGTTCGCCTACCTGGTATGGCGGAAAGCCGAGTACCACCCGCCCAAGGATCCGCCGCCGGACGACCCGGCCGGACGGCTCGGCAGGGTTCTGGAAGACTGATTCAGGCGGGCAACCGCGAACTGGGGCTTGGGACTGGGGCTTGGGGACTGGGGACTGGGGACTGTTCAAGTCGACCGTGGGGGCTGTGGTAAATGGGCACGGCGAACGCGACACACCTGCTGCTCGTCACGCTGGCCGGGCTGGCCGTCGTTTATCGCTTCCGGTCGGTTCGCCGCAATCCGGGTGACCGCGCCGTTCGCGCGGTATTCCTGGCGTTGCTGTGTTTCGAGGTCGGCTTCGGGCTCGGCTATCCGGAGTTCTACTGGTTCGTCCACCGGCTGCTCGGCGAGCTACCGGGCATACCGCAGCTATTCCAGCACATCGCGGGCATGATGATGGCGTACTACGCCGCCGTCCTCATGGTCTGCGTGAAGACGCCGGAGGAGGACCTGTGGGCTCGGGACCGGCTGCTCCGGGTTCGGCGCCGCTGGCTGGTTGTCGCCGTCGGGATCCTGTTCGGCTGCTACCTGCTGGGACCGGTGCGGCTGGGCATCCCGCTCATCGACACGTCGGGCCAGCAGGACTGGGGCATCACCGGCTACGTGATCGCCTGGCAGCTCTACGCCGCCGTCACACTGGTCGACACCGTTCGCCTGCGCCGGCACGGTCTGCGGACCGAGAACAGGTACCTCCGGATCGGCCTGAACCTGATGGCGACCGGGTATGTCTGCGTCGCCGTTCAAATGGCCCACAAGGTGACATACCAACTTCTGGCCGGGTTCGGTATCCGGTTGCCGTGGCAGGAAAGCGGCCCACACGGTGTCCAGATACTGTTCCTCGCCCCCGCGGTGACCTGCATCATGGTCGGAGTCACGATTCCCTCCTGGGGGCCGCGTGTGGCGCTGTGGCGCGACCGGCTGCGTGCCTATCGCAGGCTCACGCCGATGATCGCCGACCTGAGGAAACTGGTACCGGCGAACCCGCCCGCCGCGGCCGCTCGGACGCTGCGCGATCGGCTCCACCAGCGCACGATCTTCATTCGGGACGCACTGACCGGTCCCCTGCGAACACATCTGGACCCGCGGGTATTCGATCTGGCCTCCCAGCGGTGCACCACTGTCGGACTGTCCGAACAGGACGCTTTGGCAACGGCGGAGGCGGCCTGTATCGCCGCCGCCATCCGCGACCGAGGCGGCGTAACCACCCCCGTTGACCGGCCCGGCCGACAGCCGGCCCGGCCGACCGGGAAAGGCCTGGACGCGGAAGCCGAATGGCTGGGTCGGGTCGGCCATGCCTACGTGCACTCACAAGTTGTGCGCGACATACTCGCGGCGACCCTGCCCGCACCAGAAACATGACGGTCAACGCCCGAGCGAACTCCGCTCGGCGGTCACCGGCCTGGAACGCGACTTCGACGCCGTCAACGGCGCGCTGCCCCTGCCCGACAGCTTCGGAGCGGTCGAAGGCCAGGTCAACTTCAATGGTCAAACGCCAAATGTTCGACAGCGGTCGCTGGCCGGGTAGTCCCCCGGCCAGCGACCACCGTCGATGGAGTTAGCCGCAGCTTCCACTGATCCATTTGTGTGAGCGGAGTTGATAGGTTCCGGCGAGGTTGCCCCCGTGCTGGTTACGGGTGCAGCCGATACGGTTGTTGTAGTCGGTGCTGGTGTAGTAGGCCACGCCGGTGGATCCGTCGCTGCTGGTGCCGAGGTTCATGACCGATGCCACGTTCTTGGTCTTCGCCCAGGAACACACGATGCCACCGCTGGTCCAGTCCGGGTCGGCGATGTCCCAGGTGCACCGAGAACCGGTCCCGTTCCTTCCGGTCCAGAAACAGATGTGGAGCTCGCTGCATTCCCAAGCTTGCAGGCCAACGCCGGTCTGGTCATCCCAGGTCACCAGTTGGCTGCCGGGTGCGGTCGGCGCAGCAGTGGGCAAGCCACCTCGGCCGGATATTCGGTGCTTTCCTCACCGTCTACACGGGATTCCAGGCACTCGGCATGGTGCTCGCCGGCGTCCTGGGGGACGCGGTAGAAGTCGTCATCGTCCTCAACGCCGAAGCCGTTCTCTATCTTCTCGCCGGTGTCATCGCATACCTCGGTCTACGCACGCACCGTGTCGCTACCAACCCAACCAGGAACATCCACAGCTGAACCAACCCACAGTGCCGCCCACCCCGCCCGACGGCATCCCACAACAGCAGCCGGAGCGTCGTGCCTCACGTGCCTCTACGTCCACATTGCCGCTGACCAGCGCAGACAACGATCAGCTTGCGTCGCGACATCGGCCGCGTGGTGTCAGAGTCGGGGCGCGCTGCGGCGTCGGGGGGGATCGCTTGTCAACGGCCGCGTCTCCGGCCCTGCGCCGCGCCCTGGCCGAATGAGACGAAAGTGACCTTGTTGCGATCCCAACGCGATCAAACGGAAACCCTGGCTCTGTTCTACTGATCCGGGTCGAGCCAACAGCGGCTTCTGGGAAGGAATCTCATGAGGCGACGTGTCTATTCGGCCGCGGTCGCAGTGTTGCTCATGATCGCCGGACTGGCTCCGGTCGCCGCCGCGGACGATCGGTCGGGCGGTTGTGACTGGACGCAGTGGGGGCAGAGCGCCGCACACGATGGTCAGGTGTGTGTGCGTGGTCAGCGGGATCTCCGACTGTTGACCCGAATGGTGCTGGATCCGTTTGCCGAGCAGGAGACCGCCGACAACTTCGGGGCTCTCGGGGGACACTTCCCGGTGCCGCTGCTCGATGGCGACGGGAATGTGTTCGTCCTGCGCAAGGGTGGCTCCTATGTCAGCTGCGACCCGCCCGGCTCGGGGCAGCCCGCGCCGTGTGGGCTCGATCCCGGGAACCTGAACAGGATGACCTGGTCCGTGCAGGCCTTGCGCTGGGAGCATGACCGACTGACTCCCAAGTGGACGTTCACCTCGGACTGGAAACCGCTTCAGACGGGGTTCGAGGCGTTGATCCAGTCCGCGTTGAGCGGTGACTCCGTCTATGTTCCGGGTGCCGGCGGCACGGTTTTCCAGCTGTCCAAGGGAACCGGTCGGGTCGTGCGGCGGATCAACCCGTTCGGCGATGCGATCGACCCGCAGACATTCGTCTCCGGCGGGCTCACCCTGGACGCCCACGGCACCCTGTTCTACAACGTGATCAAGCTCGAACCGGGCCCGACCAGCGTGACCGACGGGCACGGCTGGCTGGTGCGCGCCGGCCGGGACCGGATGACCATGGTCGACTACCGCACGCTCGTCCCCGACGCGCCGCGGCCGACCGACCTCTGCTTCGCGACATTCCTGACGGCCGGGCTGTCGCCACCTTTCCCCCCGCCACCGCAGCCGGACGGTTCCCCGACCCTGCCCCCGCGCACGCTGTGCCTGTCCCAGCGGCCCGGGCTTGGCGTGGCGCCCGCAATCGGCGCCGACGGCACGATCTTCACGGTCACCCGCTCGCACAGCCAGGAGAACTACGGCTACCTCGTCGCGCTCAAGCCGGACCTCGGTCTGAAATGGGCTACGTCGCTACGTCTCAACTTCACCGACGGATGCGGCGTCCGCACCCCCTACGGCGACGGCTTCTTCGACTGCCGTTCGGGCAGCACGGTCGGTGTCGACTCGTTCACGAACCTGCCGGGTGTCGCCGGAGTCAACGACTTCAGCTCCGCATCACCGGTGGCCCTGCCGGACGGCGGCGTCGTGTACGGGTCGCGCTCGCTCTACAACCGCGGGCGCGGGCATCTGGTGAAGTTCGACGGCCGCGGGCGGTTCCGGGCCAGCTACGACTTCGGCTGGGACAGCACCCCGGGCGTGTACCGCCACGACGGCACCTACTCGTTGCTGACCAAGGACAATCACTACGTCGACCCCGATGGAGAGTTCAACCTCACCCGGCTGGACGCCGGCCTCAACGTGGTGTGGTCGTTCACCAACACGGAAACCAGGACCTGCCAGCGGAACCCGGACGGCACGATCAGCTGTGCCGACGACGGAACGCACCCCAACGGATTCGAGTGGTGCATCAGCGCGCCCGCGATCGACCGCGACGGCACAGTCTACGGGCTGTCCGAGGACGGCAACCTCTACGTCGTCGACAACCGGGGCCACCTGCGCGAGCGGGTTTTCCTGTCCAAGACCCTGGCCGCCTCCTATACCCCGGTGTCGATCGACCAGCATGGCCTGGTGTACGCGCAGAACAACGGCGAGCTGTACGTCCTCGGCCACTGAGGGGTGCACCATCGGGTATGGACGGCGGAGGAACGCGGATTCTCCCGGTCCGCACACGGCTGGCGTTCGACCGGATGTTCACCCACACAGTGTCAACCGCACGGGCAGTATCCGTTGTCGGTCACGATCAGGCTCCATCGGCTCCAGCTCGCTGGCCTGCTGGTTGCTGCCTGGCGTGCCGAGCAACCCCGCATCCGCCGAGCAGGACTCCTCTCCAAGGGCCTGCTCGAAGGCCCAGCTTCATCCGCCCGAGGATTGGCTTGACCTCGCCGGGCTGGAGGTGCGCCGATCCAGCAACCGCGCCCTGGCCCTGCGGGTTCCCAGCGACGGCGGGACGAAATCGCTGCGGGCCCTACTGGACATGCTCGACGAGTACTCGATCAGTGCCGAAGAGTTCTCCGTCCACACACCCGACCTCGATGACGTTTTCCTCGCCCTGACGGGCCGCACCTCGGAGGTAGTCGCGATCGCCAGGCCTCCGACCGCGCGGGCTACCAGCGCGGCCTTCCGACACGGCGTGCTGTACCAGCCCGCGGGTGCCCGGCCGCCACTGACCGTGTTGCCCGGGTGGCGCAACGCCATGGCGTCGCCCGGCTACGGCCAGGAGAGAGGTGCTGTTCGGGGCGGTAGACGCCAACCTTGCCCGCGGGTTGGCCTTTGGGTGCGAATGTCCTGTCCGGTCAGTTGCCGAGTTGGGCTTCCAGCGTGCTGCGGCGCATGGCTACCTCGGCGGGGTCGTCGCCGAACACGAGCAGTTGAAGAGTGCTTTGCTTGACGGGGTTGTCGGTGCGGGCGGTGTCGTGGCCGGCGATGATGACCAGGCCGCCGGTCGACAGTGCCGGCCGCAGCCCGACGAGCAGTTCGGCGATCGGCGCGGCCACGGTCAGTTTTGCCGACTCGGCGGGCCGGTCGAAGGCGTCGGGTCGGACCGACTGCAGTGCCAGCAAGGGGATGGTCCCGCTGGTGATCCGGAAGTTCAGGTCGAGCACGACGAGTTGGCCGTCCTGGCTTTGGGCGCAGTCCAGGCTGCACAGGCCGCGGTATCCGAGGTCGGCCGCGCGTTGGGCGATCGCGAAGCATTCGGCGAGCAGTTCGGTTGGTGGTGGTGTGACCAGTCCGAATATTCCGCCAACGTAGATTCCGGTGGTGTCGACGCGTTGTTCGGTGATGGCGAGGAGTCGCGCTTGGGCGTCGACTCCGATGGAGAGTTGGATGCCCCAGTTGTGCCGGATCTGAAGGTATTGTTCGATCACGAACTCGCCGAGCACATCGGTGAACGCGGGCAGCGTGATCTGTTGGCCCGCCTGGTGCAGGTACACGTCGAGACTGCCGCCGTGCGCCGCATTGGTCGCCGCCTTCAGTACCCAGGACTTGTCCGCCGGTGTCGCTTCGGCGAGTTGAGCGCGCGGCACCACGCTGCGGCGCGCCTGAAAGCGCGGATCGACGAAGGTGCTGATACTGGCCTTGTTGTTCAGGTAGCCGACGAGTTGCGCGGTCTTGACGGCGCGGTCGTCCGGGCACAGCGTGGTCGGCTGGGGGTACTCCATCGAGATCCGCAGACCGTCGCCGATCGCCTCCCGCACGCGCGTGACGAATTCCGCTTCGGTACGGAACTCGCGCAGGTCGGTGCCGACCGGCAGGCCGCCGTCGCGCAGCACCGCCAGCAACGTGGGGTCGGTGCCGCCCGCGCTGCAGATGACCGGCGTGTCCGCGGCGACCGCGATCGGCCTGGCGGAGACCACATCGCGGTTGTGCCGGTGCCTGCCCGACGGCTCGCTGTCCTCCAGCATCGGCCGCGCGCAGACGGCGACACCAGGACCGTAGACATCGGTGAGAGCACGAGGGGTGCTGACGGAAGGCGACAGCGGAGGGGAAAGAGTAATGGCGGATCTCCCGTGGGATGGGCCGAAACGTGTGTAACGGCAGCGAAGCGGCCGCCACGAAGCGGCGCCCTCGGAAATGTGGAGCGCACAAAGGCGTTAGAGACCGGGTGGGCCAACAGCCCGGACGCGGGCTGTGTCAGGTCGGTGACGTGCGAATCGGGCCTGATCGAGCGCGACTGCACCTGGTCGAGGGCTACCCGGCCCCTGCGCCGGCAGCGCTTACTCTACACTGCCCGGTCCAACTGCCCTCCGGACGGTGGGAATCGGCCGCTGCCTACCCGGTCACCCGTGCGCGGTCCACAACCGGGAAATCCGCCGCCGAAAGTTCAACCGGACCTGTCGTGCGGATGTCCGACAAAGAGCTTATCAATTCGGTCACGAACCCCTCCGATGGCCCCTATATTGGTGACAATACGGCCAGCCACCCATTGTCAATGGAGATCATCGGGTAGCTGAGACGCGGATTGCTGGTATTCACCGTTGACGTGGACGTCGTGGATTTCGACGGCCTGCCAGCAGTGGCCGACTCGTGGGAGCTCGCTCAGCTCCTGCTGTACGGGCGCCCCATCTGACTGTCGATGTGGAATCGGATTGTTAGCGCGCAGTATGTGCGCGGTCTCATCGACGCATTCCTGGCGGCACCATCGCATCGTGAACTTCTCCATCACAGGTCCGCTGGTGAGCTCAGCCGAGGTTCGCGCGCGGGATGGAGCACGCGACAAGGGCAACCTCGGCGTAGCACCAGCGCCCCTCAACCCAATGCGGTGGCTCGAAGCCAATCAACGCCACAAGTGACGCAACGTCCACCCATTGCCTGCCCTGCGTAGCAGCGCACGAACATTGGCGACGCCCTTGTCGTCGCGCTCCAGCAGCGCACCTAACGCCGGGAGCTCTATGGAGCCTCGGGTCATACGGCGCAGTCTCCCACTATCAGCCGCGCCAAGGCACAACGCCTCGGACTCGCCAGCCGTGCGGGCTGACCACACTTGTGCGCGTCCGTTGCTGCTCTACGCGCGGATCGTATGGCGGTGGCGCGACATCTGCGGGTGTAATCGGACAGAAGGCACTCGACATCCTCGACGATCCAGATCTTCCCGATACCGACAATATCCGCGCAAGACTTCTCGTTCGAACCCGACAGTGATAACGGCCCGATAAGATTGACGTCACCACATTGCGGCCGGACGCTCTCTGGAAGAACCCGTAGGGACTGTTCCCACATGACGATGGCATCAGCAGTCCGGCCTCCGGTGGCGGGGTCGTAGACCCGCACCCCCATCAGGACCATGCCGCCGAGGGTTCGGTGGAGCGTTGTTTGCCGCCGAGCCACCGTAGCGCGCATTCGCGGCGGCCGGGGTCTCGGCGGAGGGCATCCCGAACTCGTCGGAGTCCACGACGGTGACCGCACCGGTGATCGAACCGCTGGCGGGATCGACCGGGACGGTGGCCATGACATCGCCGTGCAGCGAGGTCAGCTGCAAGGTCACCGCACCGGACGGGCCGGTGGTGAACCGGTACGGAACATGAACGAGGTATGGCAAGGCGTCCGGGGCACGCCTGGTCACCTCGAGGCCAATCTGTTCGGCCAGCCGGCCCGCCTCTGCAGCCCACGGCATTAGGAATCTAGCTCGATCTCATTGATCCAACTGACAGGCCGGTATGCAGAGACCTCCCCGCCGTCTACCGAAACCGCAACAATCACGGACCGGTCCTGCCTCTTACCCCAGACTTGCACGACCACCTGATATTCGACTCCGCTGTCAGCGGTCACGGTGAACCGATCCGGCTCGTCAAGCAGGATCCGAATTGCGTCGGGTGCCCGTTGGGACACCTCGAGACCAATCTGTTCAGCCAGCCTATCCGCCTCCGAAGTGTCACGCCGTCGCCGGCGCCATAGACTCATCGCTTTCGCCTTCCAAACGGGATTCGTATGTCACGATTGGACTTCTTTATTTGAGGCTTCCATATTGTTACCTGGAGGTGCGGTCGCCTTCCGACCCTTGGGAAGGGATGAGGCTGCTTATCATACCGCACGGAGATGCCCAGCTTTGGCCCCTTGTATTGGACTCCATAACTCTTGCCCGGGCGATTGACAACCTTGAAGCGTTCCGCAAGGGTCGTCGCCTTCTCTGCTACGGAGCGGCCCACCTTGGCTACCTTCGCGGCGGCTTTGGGTGCGACTTTGGCGGCGACCTTGACGACGCCGACGACGGCTTTGACGGCGACGGTGGCGCCGACGAGGGCGGCTCCGACGGTGACGGCCATTTCGGCGGCTTTGGACCAGTTGCCGGTGGCGGCGTAGGCGACGCTGGATACTCCGGCGGCGATGGAGCCGATGGGGCCGGGGATGTAGGAGGCGACTTCGGCGACTTTGGCGACGGTGTTGCAGACGGCTTTGATGATGGAACCGAAGCCCCACCGGCCGTCGAGGTCGGTGCAGTTGACCGGGTCGCCGGAGCAGTAGTCATACGCGGTGGCGTTACCGCCGGGTCGGGGTCGGGTTGGTAGAACCGGCCAAGGCGACCCAGGCGGCGTAGACCTTCAGGGTGGTGGTGCCGCCGCCGCTGTGGCCGAGGCGGCCGGCGACCGTGCGGATGTCGACGCCGGCGGTGATGAGTTCGGTGGCGCTGTAGTGGCGCAGCTTGTGGAACGTGGTGGTGATGCCCAGCTTCGCGGTGAACCGGCGGTAGTGCGTGGACACCGCTCCGGGCCGCAGGCACACGTCGGGGCCGCGGCGGTGGTGGAAGATGAAATCGTCCTCGCTGACCTGGCGACTCGACACGCGGGCGTCCACCTCGCGGATCTCGCGCAGATCGAGAAACACCGCCGCTGCCTCGGCGTCGAGGGCGATCCGGCGGTGCTGGTGGGTTTTGGTGTCGGTCTCCCAGATGTTGAGGCCGAGGTGTTCGATGCTGCGGGAGATCGACAGCACCCACTGGCAGCCCTGCTCCAGGCAGTCGTAGCCACCCAGCCCGTCCCGTACGTGACCGGGGTCGACGTGCTCGATCTGGAAGTCGCGCCACCGCAGCGCACACAGCTCGCCCAGCCGGGCGCCGGTGACCATTCCGGTCCACACCATCCGGCCGTAGTCCAGGTCGTGCCAGGCGGCGTTGACGATCCGGGCCGCTTCCGCCGTCGTGGGCGGAGCGGGCTGCGACGGCGGTGGCGGTGGTGGTGGTGGTGGTTCCGCGTGGTCCATCGGGTTGGTCAGCGCCCACTTGCGCCGGATGGCGCGCTTGTAGCCGCGGTTGAGCATCCAGTGGATCTTGCGGATGGTCCAGTCGGCCAGCGGCCGACAGACGTGCCGCTGGCACCGATCCGAGCACGTATGCGGACGGTCGGTCCAGTGCTTGACGGTCGGCCGGCCGGTGCAGTGCTCGCGGCAGCGGGCCAGCTCGGCGTAGAAACGTCGAGCAGTTCCGGGTCCAGCACGCCGTTGATCTTGAGTTTGCCCAGCAGCGGCGTGATGTGCTTGCGGTGGTAACCCAGATAGCTGTCCCGCGTCTTGCGGCCGAGCTTCGCCTCGGCCAGGTGCCGCTCCATCAGCTCGTCGATGGTCCCGTAGGTGCGCGGATGCTCACCCTGCGCCACGGCAGCGACCAGCGCCGCCCGGACCTGCTCGGCCCGGTCGTCGAGATTGGGCCCGGCGGGCACCGTCTCGGTCAGGTACAGGTTGCGTCCGGTCAGCGCGTCTCGGCCGGCGTACACCTTGACCCGAGCCGAGCCGCTCGGCAGCTTCTCGATGTGTCCCTTGGCGCGCCCCGTCGGGCGCTGCCGTGACTTCCCTCGGGCGCGCCCAGCCGGACGCCGCCGTGCCTCCCCCCAGGGAAGCTTCCCCCAAAGCTTCCATACCCGCACGATACGCCGTACTTGTTCCACGAGTCATTCCACGCGGCCCCTATTCGAGTCGCCGCTGGAGACGCGATAAGGAAAACCGCGGTGGCATTGACCTGCGTCA
>JBJMIG010000008.1:0-41861 GCA_045806965.1 Labedaea sp.
CCCGAGCAAGGCCTGCATCACCGCCAAGGTGACCAACTCGGCATCACTGAGCCGCGGTGCGATCCCCACTGCAGGTCGCCACGGCGCCCAATGCGGGGCTTGCTTCAACAGATCATCAGTTCTGACATAGAGTGCAGTTGCGAGGGTGTCCAGGTCGTTCGTCACACAATGATCTTGAACACCCTCGCTCCACGTCTGCGACCACCCCTTGGAATCAACCGTCTAGCCGAGATGATCTCCACGGCGGACCTGGATGGAGGAACAGGGTGGGCGAGATCCACGTACATGAGTTCATGAGTTTCGACGGCGTGATCGACGCGCCGACATGGACGGCCGACTATGGCTTTCACCCCCAGATGGGCGAGGCCATCGCCTCGGTTGTGGGACGCTGCCGGGGCATTCTGCTCGGGCGCAACACATACGAGATGTTCGAACCGGCCTGGTCGGTGCGGACCGTCGAGGACGATCCGGGAGCCCCGTTCTTCAACGACACCACCAAGTACGTCGTCTCCAGCACACTCACGAACGCGACCTGGCGGAACTCGAAGATCATCGGGCCGTATGACCCCGACACGATCCGTGGCCTGAAGGACGAGGTCGACGGCGACCTCTACGTCAGCGGCAGCGGCCAGTTGGTGCGCGCGATGCTCGCCGACGGCCTCGTCGACGAACTGCACCTCTTCGTCTACCCGCTGACCCTCGGTTCCGGCCCGCGCCTGTTCCCGCAGGACGCCGCGCCGACCAAGCTGTCGCTCACGACCAGTGAGGCGTACGAGAACGGGGTGATCCGCCTGTCCTACCGGCCGCAGTCCTGAGCCGGTCCGCGAAGAACTCGGCCACCGCGGCCCGGCCGCGGTGTACAGCGTCGGCTGCGGCGGCATGGTGAACCGGACGTCCGCGCTCAGCATGGCCACCACGGCGGCGGTGTCCGCCCGGTCGTGCGCCGTCAGGTAGCGCCGCGGCACCGCGCGTTCACCGGGATCGGCCTGGGCGCCTTGCCAACCCATGGCCGTCGTGCCGGCGCATGGTCGACCAGGCCCGCTGCGGCACGCTGGTGACCGACGCGACGCCGGTGTCCAGCAGCTCGGCGGCCTGCTGGGCCGACCGGTGCAGCACGTCCCGCGGGATTCTGGGCGGCCCCCGGGTTGGGCGGCAGCAGTTGGATCCGGCGAGCGAGCCGAGCATCCGATGATGACGCACCAGCTCTCGGCGGTACCGCTCGACGGACTCGCTGAACTCGTCTTCCCGCACGGTCATACCCGGCAGGACGGGTGGTGGCCCGAGAACCCATCGCCAGGCTCTCCGCGCACTCCAAGATCACCATCGGTGAATGTCGACGCCGTCTCGGTGACTGGGCGTGCCCGACTTCGGCCAACCAGCTGTGGTCGGGATCGTGATCTACATCACAATCACGCGGGTTTGGGGCCGCTTCGGGTGGGGCGGGATGCGAGCCGACTCTCACATGATGAGATACCGTGGCGCCGAGGCACAGCATTGCGGAAACGCGCTGGTCAGAGGCTTGGCTGAACCGGGTAAGCGCGCGGAACTGAGCGGAGTTCCCCCCTTTCGCGGGTCTAAACATCGCACCTGGATGAATCTCAATAATTATTGGTGACAATTCGTGCTGGCGTGTCTGGTGTAACGAGCGACGCGATGCGTTTGTAATATATCTCGGTAGTCCGTTCGGCGCACGCCGCCCGCGCTGTTGGCCGCCGCCCAGATGGGTGTCAGGAAATTGTCGAGTTCCGTTACCTTGGGCAAGGCAGCTCGTTAGAGATGGCGCAGGCATAGATGCGCCGGGCCGGGGAAACCCGCCGGACGTCAAGAGCTCGCTTCGGCCTCGATGCCGTGTCGTGATTAAGTAGATAGCCGCAGTATGGGATTACTCGTTGGTAACCCATGACCCGCGGGAAAAGTTCAAACGTGAGGACCAATGGACACTGTCCGTATTTATTCGGAATTGGCGCGCTTAGCCGGCGACTCGGCCGTTCCCGGCGCGCAGTTCGCCGTGCACGACGGGGCGGAGATGTGGACCTGCCAGCTCGGGGTCGAGGAACGGGGTGACGGCCGATTGCTCACCGCGGACTCCAAGGTTCCCATCGGGTCGATCAGCAAGACCTTCACCGCGGCGCTGATCATGGTGCTGGTCTCGGACGGCGACCTCGACCTGGATGTGCCGATCGCGGAGTACCTGCCTGAGCTGCGCCGCAAGACCCCCGACGACGGGGGCCGGCTGACCGTGCGGCACCTGCTCAGCCATACCGCCGGGTTGCCCTCGGACCGGGAGCACCCCGGTGCCTCCTCGTTGCGCCGGCACGCCCTCGACGCGTTCCGCGACCTCGACCCGCTGGACCAACCCGGCCGCGTGTTCTCCTACTCCAACATCGGCTACGTGATCGCCGGCCACCTCATCGAGGTGGCGACCGGGATGAGCTGGTGGGAGGCGATGGAACTGGTGCTGCTCAAGCCGCTCGGCCTGAGCCCCACCTTCGTGGTCGGCCCCGGACCCCGAGGGCGCACCGCGACCGGCCACTCGGTCAACCGGGCACTCGGCCGGGTCCGGCCGGTCCGCCAGTCGCTCGCGCCCATCGACGCCCCTGCGGGAGCCATCGCGGCCAGCGCCTCCGACCTGGTGGTACTCGGCCGCCTGCTGGCCGGCGCGGAGTACCAGGACCTGATCAGGCCCGAGGTGCTGGAGCAGATGCGCACGCCCGCGCCGCACGCGGAGCCGTTCGGCGTGGCCGACGGCTGGGCGCTGGGCCTTGCGCTGTACCGCGACGGCGACCGGGCCTGGGTCGGCCACGACGGGACCGCCGACGGCACCTCGTGCCACCTGCGGATCGAGCCCGCCTCCGGCACCGTCGTGGCGCTGACCACCAACGGGAGCACCGGCTTTCCGATGTGGCACGAGTTGGTCATCCGGCTGCGCGACCTGGGCCTGCCGATTGGCGACTACCACGGCGTGCGCCAGGTGGAAACGCCGCCGGCCACCCGCGCCGAGGAGTCCAGGTGCGGCGGCGGCTACCGCAACGGCGAGGTCGACTACGAGGTCTGCGATACCGGCACCGAACTGAGTCTCTCCGTTGACGGAGAACTTTACGGCGACCTGATCCTGCACGCCGGGTTCGTCTTCGCGGTGCGCAATGCGGAAACCGGCGAAATCGACCAGACAGGGCGATTCTTGCGTGATCGCCACGGTCGGGTCGAGTGGATACAGGTGGGCGGCCGACTGGCCCGGCGTCACCATCGGGCGCAACACGTCGCCTGACCCCAGAAACAGTAGACGACGTAGCTCCCGCATGCCCGGAAAGGCTTCATTTCATGTCCCCCCACTTAGCGCTGCGTACATTTCCACAGTTGTTCAGCGAGGCGGTAGCACGATTTCCGGACGCGCCGGCCGTGGTGTCCGACAATCGAACGTTGAGTTTCGCGGAGTTGGACGCGGAGGCGAACCGGCTGGCGAACTGGCTGGTTGAGCGGGGTGCGGGGCCGGAACGGATCATCGCGCTGGTGCTGCCAAGGTCGGTGGAGATCGTCGTCGCGCAGCTCGCGACCATGAAGGCGGGCGCCGCCTATCTCCCGGTCGACCCGGCTTACCCGGCCGACCGAATCTCCTTCATGCTGACCGACTCGGCGCCGCTTCTGGTGATATCGCAGGAAGACGTTCCCGACACACGCGGGTACCGGGACACCGATCCCCGGGTCGCGTGCGCGCCGGACAATGCCGCCTACGTCATCTACACGTCCGGCTCCACCGGGCGGCCCAAGGGAGTAGTTGTCTCACATCGTGGGATCGCGAACTTCTCCTCGGCGGAGATCGAGCGGTTCGCCGTGCGGCCGGGCGACCGCGTGCTGCAGTTCTCCTCACCCAGCTTCGACGCGTCGGTGCTGGAACTGTGCATGTCGCTGCCGGCCGGGGCATCCCTGGTCGTGCCGCCGCCGGGCCCGCTGGTCGGCGAGGCGCTCGCGACGGTGCTGGCCACCCGGCGGATCACCCACGCGTTGATCCCACCGGTGGCGCTCACCACGGTGCCGGACGTGGACCTGCCGGACTTCGGCTGTCTGATCGTCGGCGGCGAGGCGTCCACCGCCGCGCTGGTGCGACGGTGGGCACCCGGCCGCACCATGATCAACGCATACGGGCCGACCGAGTCGACCGTGGTGTCGACCTGGAGTGCACCGCTTGCGCCCGGCGCGACGCCGCCGATCGGCCGGCCGCTGCCGAACATCGACGCCTACGTGTTGGACGAGGCGCTGCGTCCGGTTCCGGACGGCACCCCGGGCGAGCTCTACGTCGCCGGGATCGGGCTGGCCAGGGGATACCTGGACCGGCCCGGCCTCACGGCCGAACGTTTCCCGGCCAACCCGTTCGGTGCGCCGGGTAGCCGCATGTACCGCACCGGCGACGTGGTGCGCCGTGGTCCGGCCGGCGACCTCGAGTTCGTCGGCCGGGCCGACCACCAGGTCAAGATCCGCGGATTCCGCATCGAGCCCGGCGAGATCGAGTCCGTGCTGCTCCGTCACGCCGGCGTCCGTGATGTCGTGGTGGTCCCCCGTGAGGACCAGCCGGGCGTCAAGCGCCTGGTCGCCTATGTGCTGCCGGCCGGCGACACGGCCGACCCGGCGTCGTTGCGCGAGCACGTCGCCGAGACGCTGCCCGGCTACATGGTGCCGGCCGCGTTCGTCGTGCTTGACCAGTTCCCACTGAGCCCCAACGGAAAGCTCGACCGCGACGCGCTGCCGGCACCGGTGGTCGGGGTCGCCGCGCAGCAGGGCCACGTACCGCCGCGCGACGAGCGCGAGCGGGTCGTCGCGGACATCTGGGCCGAGCTGCTCGGCGTGGCCCGGGTCGGGGTCGAGGACAACTTCTTCGCGCTCGGCGGCGACTCGATCGTGCTCGTCCGGGCGCTGGCCAGGATCCGCGCCGCGTTCGCCACCGAGCTGGGGGTCCGCGCGATGTTCGACGCGCCGACGGTCGCCGGGCTGGCCGCGCTGCTGCCCGCGCCGTCGTGCACCGCGACGGAGATCACCCGAGTGCCCCGCACCGGAGCGCTGCCGCTTTCCGCCGCGCAGCACCGGCTGTGGCTGCTGGACGACGGCATCGCGCACAACACCGGGGTGGCGCTGCGGCTGTCCGGACCGCTGGACGTGCCGAAGCTGCGGGCCGCACTGGCCGGCCTGGCCCGCCGGCACGAGGCGCTGCGCACCACGATCCACAGCGTGGACGGGCGCGGCGCGCAGATCGTGGCGCCGGATGGGGAGATCCCGCTGCGCATCGTGGACCGCGCGCCCGCCGACCTCGACGATGAGCTGCGCCGCGAACTGGCCCGCCCGTACGACCTCGAGCACGGCCCGCTGGCCCGGGTCCTGCTGGTCCGGCTCGGTGCGCAGGACCACGTCCTGGTGCTCGGCCAGCACCACATCATCACCGACGGCTGGTCGGTCGCGCTGCTGCTGGACGAGCTCGCCGAGCTGTACACCGGGGCGACCCTGCCCGAGCTGGGCATCCAATATCCGGACTTCGCGGTGTGGCAACAGGACCAGCAGGTCGACCCGGCGCGTTTGGCGTACTGGAAGGACAAGCTCGACGGCGTCCGGGTGCTCGACCTGCCGACCGACCGGCCCCGCCCGCCGGTGCGCACCACGGCGGGCGACGTTGTGCGCCGGCCGGTCTCCGCCGAGGCGGTGCACCGGATCGGCGTGCTGGGCCAGGCGCACGGCGCGACCACGTTCATGACGCTCACCGCGGCGGTCCTGGTGGCCCTGTCCGCCCGCGCCGGGCAGCGCGACGTCGCGGTCGGCACGGTCAGCTCCGGGCGGGACCGGGCCGAGTTGGAGGCCCTGGCCGGCTTCTTCGTCAACACCCTGGTCCTTCGCTCCGTTGTGGACGGTTCGCGGCGGTTCACCGACTTCCTTGGTGAGATAAGGGAGACGGTACTGGAGGCGTTCGCCAACGAGGTGCCGTTCGACCGGCTGGTCGAGCACGTCGCGCCGCGCCGCGATCCCAGCCGCACGCCGCTGGTGCAGGCCGCGGTCGCGCTGCACCAGCCGCTGGTCCGCCGGGACCGGATCGGTGCCGCTCGGATCGGCGAGCACCCGCTGCCGCGCCCGGCCGCCCGGTTCGACCTCGTGGTGGAGTTCTGGCCGAGGGACGACGCGCTCGACCTCACTCTCGAGTACAACACCGACCTGTTCGACCGCGACACGATCGAGCGGATCGCCGGCGAGATCCTCGCCGTGCTGGACGCCGTTGTGGCCGACCCGGACCTGGAGTTGTCCCGGTTCGTCACCTCGGCGGCGGACGCGGCGCCGCCCGCGGTGCGCGAGACTCCGGCGTCCCGGCCGGGACATGTCCCGCCGCGCACCCCGGCCGAGGCCGTGCTGGCCGGCGTGTTCGCCGAGGTGCTCGGCGCGGATCGGGTCGGCGTCCGGGACAACTTCTTCGAACTGGGCGGCGACTCGATTCTGGCCATCCAGGTGGTCAACCGAGCCAGATCGGCCGGTCTTTCGCTGACCTCAAAGGACGTCTTCACCCACCAGACCATCGCGGCACTGGCCAGGCACGCGGCGCCGGGCACGGATGCCACGACGGCCCAACCGCCTCAGGGGCCCGTGACCGGTCCGGTGCCCCTCACCCCGATCCAGCATTGGTTCTTCGCCACGCAGACGGTCCGCCCGGAGCGCTTCGACCAGTCCGTGGTGGTCGACTTCGATGAGGACATCGACGAGCCGGCACTGCGGGTCGCCCTGGCCGCGCTCACCGATCACCACGACGCGCTGCGGATGCGGTTCAGCGACACCGACGGGTCGTGGCGGCAGGTCAACGAGCCGGTCGGTGCGCACACGTTGTTGCGGGCGGACCTGCTCGACGCGCGCACCGTCTCGCTGGCCGCGCACCACCTGGTGGTGGACGGGGTGTCCTGGCGCATCCTGGCCGAGGATCTGCACACCGCCTACCGGCAGGTGCGGTGCGGCGAGACCGTCCACTTGGGACCCAAGACCAGCTCGTTCCAGGAGTGGGCGGTCCGCCTCGCCGAGCACACCGCGGCCGGCGGCTTCGACGACGAGCTGGCGTACTGGGGCGGGGTGTCCGGCGACGACGTGCCACGGGACGGCGCCGGGCCCAACACGGTGGCCTCGATGCGCTCGGTCAGCCTGCGGCTCGGTGCGGAGGAGACCGCGGCGTTGCTGCGCGACGTGCCCCGCGTGCACCATGCCCAGCTCAACGACGCGTTGCTGGCCGCGCTCGGGCGGGTGCTCGCCCGGTGGTCCGGCCGGGACCGGGTGCTCGTCGATCTCGAGGGCCACGGTCGCGAGGAACTGTTCGACGGGGTCGACCTGTCCAGGACGGTCGGCTGGTTCACCACGATCTTCCCGGTCGCACCGGACACCAACGGTGCCGACTGGGGAGAGCGCCTGGCATCGGTCAAGGATCAACTCCACGCCCTGCCACGGCGCGGCATCGGCTACGGCGCGCTGCGTTACCTCGCCAGCGCGCCGGGCCTGTGCCACCGCCCCCGGGTCAGCCTCAACTACCTGGGGCAGTTCGACGCCACCGCACGCGACCTCGACCTGGACGCCGATCCGGGCGCGCCGAGGGCGCACGATCTCGACGTCGTCGGCCGCGTTGTGGCCGGTCGCCTTGAGCTGACCTGGTACTACTCGACGAACCTGCACCGCGAGGACACGGTCACCGAGCTGGCCGGGGAGCTGGCCTCCGCGCTGCGGCAGATCATCGCGCACTGCGCGTCCACTGTGGACAAGCTGGGTGGCCCGGACGTCGCCGACGTCTACCCGCTCACCCCGATGCAGGCCGGCATGGTGTTCCACGGCCTGTCGCAGGGCGGGTCGGGCGTCTACTTCCAGCAGGTGAGCTTCGTGCTCGACGGGGTGCCGGACCCGCTGCGGCTCGGCGCGGCCTGGCAGCAGGTGGTCGACCGAACTCCGGTGCTGCGCTCGGCAGTGGTGTGGCAGGGGGTCGCCGAACCGGTGCAGGTGGTGCACCACCGGGCCGTGGTGCCGATCGCGTACCCCGACTGGACCGGGCTGACCGACGGGCGGCGCGCCGAGGCGCTGGCCGCGCTGCTCGAGCGGGACCGGGCGGCCGGGATGAACCTCGGCGTGCCCCCGCTGATGCGCCTGGCCATCGCCCGGCTCTCCGCGACCGAGGTCAAGGTCATCTGGAGCTTCCACCACGTACTGCTGGACGGCTGGAGCGTCTTCCAGGTGCTCTCCGACGTCTTCGCCGCGCACGCCGGCGCCACACTCCCCGAGCGCCCGGCGTTCCGCGACTACGTCGACTGGCTGCGGGAGCAGGACGACCAGGCCGCCGAGCGGCACTGGCGCGGAGTGCTCGGTGACCTGCCCGGTCCGACCCCGCTGCCGTTCGACCGGCCGCCCGCGCAGGCGCACCAAGCGGTGTCCGCCGCCCGAACCACGGTCGAACTGTCCACAGCGGACTCCGAGCGGTGCTATGCCTTCGCCCGGCGCCACCGGCTCACCCCAGGCGCGCTGGTGCAGGGGGCGTGGGCACTGCTGCTGGCCCGGCACAGCGGCCAGTCCGACGTCTGCTTCGGCTCGACCGTCTCCGGCCGCCCGGCCGACCTGCCCGGCGTGGAACAGATCGCCGGGATCTTCATCAACACCGTGCCGGTGCGGGTACGGGTGGACGGCTCCCGGCCGGTGGCGTCCTGGCTGCGCGAGCTACAGGCCGCGCAGGCCGAGTCGCGCGGCTTCGACCACATCGCGCTGCCCAGGCTGCGCACCTGGAGCGGGGTTCCCACCGGTGGCGCCCTGTTCGACAGCCTGCTGGTGTTCGAGAACTACCCGGTGGACGAGCGGGTCGCGGCCGAGCACGGCCTTGGACTCCGGGATCTGCGCGCGGTGGAGACGACCAACTTCCCGCTCAGCGCAACGGTTTACCCGCACGAGCGGCTCGGTCTCCTGCTTGGCTACGACCCGGATCTGTTCGACGCCGCGACCGTCGAACGCCTCGGCGAGCACCTGCGGATGCTGCTCACCGGCCTGGCCGCCGACCCGGACCGCCCGGTGTCGCGGGTGCCGATGCTCTCGGCCGGGGAGCGCGAGCTGCTCGCCGGCTGGAACGACACATCGGCAACCGTGCCCGACTCGACCATCGTGGACCTGTTGACCGCGCAGGCGGCTCGCACCCCGGACGCCGAGGCGGTGCGGTTCGCAGGCGTCTCCGTGTCCTACGCGGAGCTGCACCGCCGGGCGAACCGGCTGGCGCACAAGCTCATCGCGGCTGGCGTCGGGCCGGAACGCTACGTGGGCGTCGCGCTGCCGCGCTCGGTCGAGCTGATGGTCGCCCTGCTCGCCGTCCTCAAGGCGGGCGGCGCGTACCTGCCGATCGATCCTGACCTGCCGGCCGAGCGGGTCGGCTTCATGCTGGCCGACAGCGAACCGGTGCTGGTGCTGGACAGCGCGGACGCGGTTCGGGTGAACGGGTTCCCGGACACCGAACCGGAGGTGGCGCTCGCTCCCGCCCACCCGGCGTACCTGATGTACACCTCGGGATCGACCGGCCGGCCGAAGGGCGTCGTGGTGCCGCACGCCGGCGTGGTCAACCGGCTGCTGTGGGGTCAGCACGAGTTCCGGCTGCGGGCGGGGGAGCGGCTACTGCAGAAGACGCCGACCAGCTTCGACGTTTCCGTGCCCGAGTTCTTCTGGCCACTCGCCACCGGTGCCACGCTGGTGCTGGCCGAGCCGGGCGGGCACCGGGATCCGGCTTACCTGGCCGACGTGATTCGCCGCGAGGCGATCACCAGGGTCCACTTCGTACCGTCGATGCTGCGGGCGTTCCTGGCCCATCCCGACGCGGCCGCCTGCACCGGTCTGCGCCAGGTCTCGTGCAGCGGTGAGGCGTTGCCGCCCGACCTGGTCGACTCCTGCCTTGCCGTGCTCGGGGTCGCACCGGTCAACCTGTACGGGCCGACCGAGGCGTCGGTCGAAGTCACCTCGTGGCACTGCGAGCCGGGCGCGCCGTCCGTCCCGATCGGACTGCCGGTGTGGAACACCGAGTTGCACGTGCTGGACGCCGAGTTGCAGCCGGTCGTGCCCGGCGCGCCCGGTGAGCTGTACCTGGCCGGGGCGCAGCTGGCCAGGGGCTACCACCGCAGGACCGGCCTGACCGCGGAGCGGTTCGTGGCCAACCCGTTCGGTCCGGCCGGCAGCCGGATGTACCGCACCGGCGACCTGGTGCGCCGCACCGGCGACGGTGTGGTGCAGTACCTGGGCCGCACCGACAACCAGGTCAAGATCCGCGGGTTCCGGGTGGAGCTCGGCGAGATCGAGACGGTGCTCGCCAGGGTGGCAGGGGTGGACGACGCGGCCGTACTCGAGCGCGACGGCCGGCTGGTGGCCTATGTGACCCCGGCGGACGCGGACCCCGACGAGTTGCGAGCCGCGGCGGCCGCCGCGCTGCCGGAGTACATGGTGCCGGCCGCGATTCTGCCGCTGCCGGTGTTCCCGTTGAACACCAGCGGAAAGCTCGATCGCCGGGCGCTGCCCGCACCGGACTGGACCGCGGCCGCGAGCGCGGAGCACGTGGCGCCGCGCACGGAGACCGAGGCGGCACTCGCCCGGATCTGGGCCGAGGTGCTCGGCGTGGGCCGGGTCGGCGTCGAAGACAACTTCTTCGAGCTCGGCGGCGACTCCATCGTGAGCATGCACATCACCTCGCGGATCCGAGCGTCCTTCGAGGTTTCCCTCACCCCGCGCGATGTCCTGGTCGCGCGCACGGTTTCCGCGCTGGCCGACCGGGTCGAGGACCTGATCCTGGGCGAGCTTGAGGCACTGGCGCTCGCCGACCGCGCGGACCACGAGCGATAGGAATACCGATGTCCAAGGAAAGTCGTATCTCCGCGCTGCCCGCACACCTGCGGGAGCGGCTGCGGGACCGGTTGGCCGGCCGGCCGGTGAGCGAGCTTGCGAGCGAACCGTCGAACGCGGCCCCGGCGCCGAGCCTGCGAGGCGGTGGGGTTCGCCGGGCCGAGGGAATCCCGTCGGTGCCGCGCACCGGGCCGCTGCCGATGTCGTCCGCGCAGCGCCGGCTGTGGTTCCTCAACCAGTTCCAGCCCGATTCCGCGGACTACAACAGCGCGATGGCGCTGCGCATCACCGGCCCCCTTGAGGTCGACGCGCTGCTGCGGGCGGTGACCGCGCTGCCGCGCCGCCACGAGTCGCTGCGCACCGTGTTCGGCGAGGTGGACGGGGAGCCGGTGCAGCTCATCGCGCCGGAGAGCGACCTCGCGGTGCCGGTCGTCGACTGCCCGCCGTCCAGGCTGGACGCGCTGCTGGCCGCCGAGACCACGCGGCCCTTCGACCTACGCACCGGACCGCTGCTGCGGGCCGTGCTGCTGCGCACCGGCGCCGAGGAGCACGTGCTGTTGCTCGCCGCGCATCACATCGTGCTGGACGGCTGGTCCTTCGGTGTGCTCGCCGAGGATCTGGCGGCGTGCTACGACGGCGCCGAGCCGCCGGCGCCGCCGGTGCAGTACGCGGACTACGCGGTGTGGGAACGGGACCGGCTGGCCGGGGCGGAGCTGGCCGAACAACTGGAGCGCGGGAAGCGGAAGCTGGCCGGGGTGCCGCCGCTCGAGCTGTGCACCGCCCGGCCGCGCCGGGGCGCGCGGACCGCGGCCGGCGCGACCCACGAGGTCACCGTGCCGGCCGAGCTGGCCGGCCGGCTCCGCGAACTCTGCCGCCGCACCGAGACCACGCTGTTCACCGCGCTGATGGCCGCCTGCCAGGTGCTCTTCGCCCGCTACAGCGGCCAGGACGACTTCGCGCTCGGCACGATCACCGCCGGCCGGCGCCGGCCCGAGCTGGACCGGGTGGTCGGGTGCTTCGTCAACACCGTGGCGTTGCGTTGCACGGTGGACACCGGCCGGACGTTCACCGATCTCCTGGCGATCGTGCGGGACGAGCTGCTCGACGCGTGGCGCCGCGACGAGGTGCCGTTCGACCGCCTGGTCGACGCGATCGGCGTCGAGCGGGACGCCAGCCGCAACCCGCTGTTCGACGTCATGGTCGCGTTGCAGAACGCGCAGCGCACGCCGCCCCGGCTCGCCGGGCTGACCGTCGAGGAGATCGACATCGCCCGCTCCAAGGCGATCTTCGACCTGAGCCTGGACTTCACCGAGCGGGACGGCGCGATCGGCTGCGTGCTGGAGTACGACACCGACCTGTTCGACCTGGACACCGTGCGGCGCATCGGTGCGCACCTCACCGTCCTGCTGGCCGGGATCGTGGCCGACCCGGACCGGCCGGTGGGGGCGCTGCCGCTGCTCGCCGAGCCGGAACTGCGGCGGGTCATCACCGAATGGAACGACACCGCGCTGCCGGTGCCCGCCGCGACGTTCCCGGAACTGCTGGCGGCCCAGGTGGCGCGGACCCCGGACGCGACCGCGCTGGTGTTCGGCGCGCAACGGTTGACCTACGCCGAGCTCAACAGCAGGGTCAACCGCCTTGCCCGGTACCTGATCGAGCACGGGGCCGGGCCCGACCGGGTGGTGGCCCTGCGGCTGCCCCGCACCGCCGAGATGGTCGTGGCGATGCTCGCCGTGCTCAAGGCGGGCGCGGCCTACCTGCCCATCGACCTCGGGCTGCCGTCGGACCGGGTGGGGCTGCTGGTGGCCGACGCCGAACCGGTGCTCATGTTCGACCACCTGCCGAACACCGACCGTTACCCGGACACCGATCCGGTCGTCCACATAGGACCGGAGAACGCGGCGTACGTGATCTACACGTCCGGCTCGACCGGCACGCCCAAGGGTGTCGTCGTCGCGCACCGCGGCCTGGTCAACCTGGTCCACAGCCATGGCGCCGGGTTCGCCTCGGTGCAGCGCATGCGGGTCGCGCTGACCGCGGTGTTCTCCTTCGACACCTCGTTCGAGGGCATCGCCCTGATGACTCTCGGCCACGAGCTGCACCTGATCGACGACGCCACCCGGCTGGATCCCGACGCGCTGGTCGACTACGCGGCCACCCGGCACATCGACCTGCTCGACCTGCCGCCGTCCTACCTGCCCCAACTGCTCTCCGCCGGGCTGCTCGACGACCACCGGTACCAACCGAAGATGCTGCTGCTCGGCGGCGAGGCGATCGACGAGGTGATGTGGCAGCGGCTGGCCGGCCGGCCCGGGCTGGCCGTGCACAACCTCTACGGCCCAACCGAGTGCACCATCGACGTGACCACCTGCCGGGTGAGCGGCCGGCGTCCGGTGATCGGGCGCCCGCTGCGCAACGTCCAGGTCTACGTGCTCGACCCGGGTCTGCGCCCGGTGCCGGTCGGGGTGCCCGGCGAGCTGTTCGTCGCGGGCGCCGGGTTGGCCCGCGGCTACCTCAACAACCCCGGGCTGACCGCCGGCCGGTTCGTCGCGGATCCGTTCGCCACATCGACACTCGACCCCGCAAGCGGGTCTTCGGCCGGTTCCCGGATGTACCGCACCGGCGACCGGGTGCGCTGGGGTGCGGACGGCCAGGTCGAGTTCCTCGGCCGGGTGGACGACCAGGTCAAGATCCGCGGGCACCGGGTCGAGCCGGGCGAGGTCGAAGCCGTGTTGCTGCGCCACCCGCTGGTCCGCCAGACCACCGTGCAGGCCAGGAAGGACGACGGGCACCAGCGGCTGGTGGCCTACGTGGTGTCCGACGGCGCACCGCACCACGAGCTGCGGTCGTGGCTCAAGGCCAGCCTGCCGGACTACCTGGTGCCGTCGGTGTTCGTCGAGCTCGCCGAGATTCCGTTGACCCCGAGCGGAAAGGTGGACCGCCGGGCGCTGCCCGCGCCGCGGGTACACGCCGAGTCGGAACACGTCGCGCCGCGGCCGGGCCCGGAGACCGAGCTGGCCGCCATCTGGGCCGAGGTGCTCGGCACCGACCACATCGGCGCCACGGACAACTTCTTCGCCCTCGGCGGTGACTCGATCCTGAGCATGCAGGTGGTGTCCGGCGCACGGCGGGCCGGACTTCGCGTCACCGCCAAGGATGTCTTCCAGTACCAGACCGTCGCCGAGCTCGCGGCGGTCGCCGTGCCGGCCGCCGACGCCCCGGTCGCCGAGCGGATCACCGGACCGGTGCCGCTCAGCCCGATCCAGCGCTGGTTCTTCGCCACCCACGGACCGCTGCGCCGGTTCACCATGTCGATGTACCTGGAGCTGACCGGCCAGGTGGACCCCGATGCCCTGCGCCGGGCCGTGCACGCCCTTGTGGTCAACCACGAGGCGCTGCGGACGCGGTTCACCGAGGTGGACGGCGAATGGCGGCAGGAGGTCGCCGGCGCGGAGCCCGCCGAGGTGTTCTCCGTCGCCGAGCCGGACTTGGCCGACGCGGCGGTCGAGGCGCAGGCCAACGCCGCGCAGGAGAGTCTGGACCTCACGGCCGGCCCGCTGCTGCGGGCGGTGCTGTTCCCGGGCGCCCGTCCCCGGCTGTTCCTGACCGTGCACCACCTGGTCGTCGACGGCGTCTCCTGGCGGATCCTGCTGCGCGACCTCGAGCAGGCCTACCGGGGTGCCGCGCTTGACCCGGCCGGCGTGCCGTTCACCCGGTGGGCGCACGACCTGACCGAGCACCTGCGCTCCGGCGGCTTCGCGGACGATCTGCCCTACTGGCAAGGACTTCCGGCCGCGGCGGCCGTCCCCGTCGATCACGACGAGCGCAACACCGCGGACTCGACGCGCGCGCTGACCGTGCGGCTGGACCGCGGGCTCACCGACGCACTGCTGCGCGAGGTACCGGCGGCCTACCAGACCCGGATCAACGACGCGCTGCTCAGTGCGCTCGGCGCGACGCTGGCCAGGTGGACCGGCCGCGACCGGGTCAGCGTCACCCTCGAGGGCCACGGCCGGGAGGACGTGCTGGCCGGGCTGGACCCCTCCCGGACGGTCGGCTGGTTCACCTCCCAGTTTCCGGTCTCCTTCGAGCTCGGCGACCAGGACTGGGGCCGAATCCTCAAGTCCGTCAAGGAAACCCTGCGCGCGGTGCCGAACCGGGGGTTGAGCTACGACGCGCTGCGCTTCCTGCGGCCGGACAGCGGGATCACCGGACCGCTGCCCGACGTCTGCTTCAACTACCACGGTCAGTGGGACACCGAGCGTGCCGCCGACGGGCTCATCGGGCGCCGGCTCGACCCGATCGGTGCCGACCTGGCACCGGGCGCCACCCGGGACTGCCTGCTGGACATCTCCGGCCTGGTTGAGAACGGCGAGCTGGCGCTCACCTGGCAGTACTCGCGCAACGTGCACGACGAGGCGACCGTGGCCGGGCTGGCCGAGAACATGGTCACCGCGCTGCGTGGGATCGTCGAACACTGCCGTCAGCCCGGCGCGGGCGGCCGCACCCCCTCGGACTTTCCGCTGGCCCGGCTCGACCAGAGCCAGGTGGACCGGCTCGCCGGGGACGGCGGCACGGTCGAGGACATCTACCCACTCACCCCGCTCCAGGCCGGGATGTTGTTCCACAGCCTGGTGGACACCGGCTCCGCGGCCTACGTGGACCGGCTCACCCTGGTGCTGGACGGGGTCAGCGACCCGCAGGCCCTCGGTGCGGCCTGGCGCCGGGTCATCGACCGGACGCCGGTTCTGCGCAGCGGCGTGGTCTGGGAGGGCGTGAACGAACCGGTGCAGGTGGTGCACCGCGGCGTCGACGTGCCGATCACCTACGACGAGTACCCGGGGCCGCGCGACATCGACCTGGACGCGGTGCCGCTGATGCGGTTGAACATCGCCAGGCTCGGCGCCGACCGGGTGGAGCTCACCTGGACCTCGCACCACATCCTGCTGGACGGCTGGAGCACCGGCCAGGTCTTCACCGAGTTGTGCGAGCAGTACGCCGCGATCACCGAGGGGCGCCGGCCGGTGCTGGCCACCCGCCGGCCGTTCCGCGACTACCTGCGCTGGTTGTCCGAACAGGACACCGGGGCCGCCGAGGCGCACTGGCGCACCGCCCTCGCCGGTTTCGACACCCCCACCGCGCTGCCCTTCGACCGGCCCCCGCGCGAGGCGCACCGGGCGGAGTCCACCGAGTCGATCCGGGTCGCACTCGGCCCGCAGCAGTCGGCCGAGCTCCGGTCGGCGGCCGGCAGCGCCGGGCTGACGGTCAGCACGGTGGTGCAGGGCGCCTGGGCGTTGCTGCTGTCCCGGCAGAGCGGCGAGCGCGACGTGGTGTTCGGCACCACCGTGTCCGGGCGCCCGGCCGAGCTCGCCGGGGTCGAGTCGATGATCGGCATGTTCATCAACACCGTGCCGAGCCGGGTCGTCGTGGACGGCTCGGCGCCAACCGGCGCCTGGTTGCGTCAGCTGCAGGCCGCGCAGAGCGAGGCGCGCCGGCACGATTTCGTGTCGCTCGGCCAGATCCAGGCCTGGAGTGACGTGCCGGCCGGTGTCACTCTCTTCGACAGCGTTGTGGTGTTCGAGAACTACCCGTTCGACAACGCCGAGGCGTCCGGGGTCCGGGTGGCGGAGGTGCGCTCGGTCGACCCCACCAACCTGCCGCTCACCCTGACCGCGCACCAGGACAGCCGGCTGCATCTCGATGTGGCCTACGACCCCCGGCTCTTCGACGCGGCGACCGCGCGGCGGCTGACCGAGCGGCTGACCATGCTGCTCGGGGAGATCGCGTCCGGAGTGGACCGGCCGGTCGGGGAGCTGGCCTGGATGCCGGCGCAGGAGCGGCACCGGGTGCTGGTGGAATGGAACGGCGCGGAGCTGGCGACCCCGAACCGGTGCTACCACCAGGAGTTCGAGCGTCAGGTCCGCCGGACGCCGGCGACCACCGCACTGGTGTGCGGCACCGAGTCGCTGACCTACCGCGAGCTGAACGCCAGGGCGAACCGGCTCGCCCACCGGCTGATCGAGCTCGGCGCCGGCCCGGAGCGGGTGGTTGCCGTCACGCTGCCCCGCTCCGCGGCTTCGCTGGTGGCCATGCTGGCCGTCCTCAAGTCCGGCGCGGTCTATCTGCCCATCGATCCGGAGCTGCCGCCCGACCGCGTCGAGCTGATGGTGCGGGACGCGGACCCGGTGCTGGTGCTCACCGAGGAGCCCGCGCTCGACGGCTACCCGGAGACGGATCCGAGGCCGGCGCTGGCGCCGCACAACGCCGCGTACGTGATCTACACCTCGGGCTCGACCGGCCGGCCAAAGGGCGTCGTCATCGACCACGCCGCGCTGGCCAACCTGTTCTACGAGCACCGGGCCCAGCTGATCGAGCCGCACGCCACCGGCGGCCGGCTGCGCTTCGCGCTGACCGCGACGTTCTCCTTCGACACCTCGTGGGAGGGCCCGCTGTTCCTGGCCGCCGGCCACGAGCTGCACGTCATCGACGATGAGTTGCGGCTCGACCCGGCCGCCCTGCTGCGCTACGTGGCCGAGCGCGGCATCGACATCCTCGACCTGACGCCGTCTTACGCCCAGCAGCTGGTGCCGTTGGGCCTGCTCACCGCGGGCGCCAGCGTGCTGCTGCTCGGCGGCGAGGCAACCGCCGAGACGCTGTGGCAGCAGGTTCGGACCGCACCCGGGGTCACCGGCCACAACTACTACGGCCCGACCGAGGTCACCGTCGACTCGACCCACTGCCGGCTCGACGAGAGCGAACGCCCGGTGATCGGCAGGCTGTGCGGCAACGTCCGGGGCTACGTGCTCGACGCCGACCTGCGTCCGGTTCCGGTCGGCGTGCCCGGCGAGCTCTACCTCGGCGGGGTCCAGCTCGCCCGCGGCTACCTCGGCCGTCCTGGCCTGACCGCCGAGCGGTTCCCGGCAGATCCGTTCGGCGCGCCCGGCGCCCGCATGTACGCCACCGGCGACCGGGTGCGGTGGACGCCCGAGGGGCTGCTCGACTATCTCGGTCGCACCGACGAACAGGTGAAGATCCGCGGCTTCCGGATCGAGCCGGGCGAGGTGGCCGCCGTGCTGCTCGGCCGGCCCGGGATCCGCGAGGTCGCGGTGATCGCCCGGGAGGACCAGCCGGGCCGCCGCCAGCTGGTGGCCTACCTGGTCGGCGATCCGGAACCCGGCCTGCGCGACGCGCTCGCCGCCACTCTGCCGGACTACCTGATCCCGTCCGCGTTCGTCCGCGTCGACGCGCTTCCCTTGACGCCGAGCGGAAAGCTCGACCGCAGGGCGCTGCCCGCGCCGGACTTCGCCGGCGCCGGCCACGTCGCGCCGCGTACCGAGACCGAGCGGATCGTGGCGCAGATCTGGGCCGACGTGCTCGGCGTGCCGCAGGTCGGCGCCGAGGACAACTTCTTCCAGCTCGGTGGCGACTCGATCGTGAGCATCCGGGTGATCTCCCGGCTCCGGGCCGCGTTCGGCGTGCAGATCTCGCCGCGTGCGGTGTTCCGGCACCCGACCGTGGCCGGCCTGGCCGCGGCGGTCGGCGCCGAGCGGCCCACCGGCACCATCCCGGCGGCGCCGCACGACCGGGTCGCGCCGCAGTCGTTCGCCCAGCAGCGGCTCTGGTTCCTCGACCAGTTCGAGCCGAACAGCACCGACTACATCACGCCGACCGCGCTGCGCCTGCGCGGACCGCTCGACACCGACGCCCTCGGCCGTGCGCTGACCGGGCTGGTTGCCAGGCACGAGTCGCTGCACACCACCTTCGACCAGACCGGCGGGCAGGGCGTGCAGATCGTGCACGAGCCGTACCAGGTCACCCTGCGGCCCGAGACGGGTGACCTCGACGCGATCCTGCTCGAGGAGAGTGCCACCCCGTTCGACCTGCGCCAGGGACCGCTGCTGCGGCACCGGCTGGTCCGCCTCGCGCCCGACGACCACGTCCTGATCCTCACGCTGCACCACATCATCACCGACGGCTGGTCCACCAGCGTGCTGACCGAGGACCTCAGCGCGCTCTACACCGGCGCGACCGAGCTGCCCGCGCTGCCGCTGCGCTACGTCGACTTCGCGGTGTGGCAGAGGGAACAGCCGCTCACCGGACAGCTCGACTACTGGACCGGCCGGCTGGCCGGCCTGACCCCGCTCGATCTGCCGACCGACCGGCCGCGGCCACCGGTACGCACCTCGGCGGGCGCGATGCGTGAGTTCGCCGTGCCCGCCGAGGTAACCACCCGGCTCAAGGAGCTGGGCCGGCACCGGGACAGCACGTTGTTCATGGCCCTGGTCGCCGCCTGCCAACTGCTGCTCGCCCGGTACTGCGGCCAGGACGACGTGGCGATCGGCACGATCACCTCGGGCCGGGACCGCGCCGAGCTGGAGCGCCTGGTCGGGTTCTTCGTCAACACCCTGGTGCTGCGGTCCACAGTGGACGGTTCGGCTACCTTCGACGGGTTCCTCACCGAGGTGCGCACGACCGTGCTGGACGCGTTCGCCCGTCAGGACGTGCCGTTCGAGCGCGTGGTGGACGCGGTGCGGCCCGAGCGGGACACCAGCCGCAACCCGCTGTTCGACGTGCTGGTGCTGCTGCAGAACACCCCGAGCGAGATCCCGGACCTGCCGGGCCTGCGGGTGGACGAGGTGCGCTCGCCGATCGTCACGGCCACCCACGACCTGACCATCGAGTTCCAGGAGTACGGCGATCAGCTGCTCGGCGCGGTCGAGTACAACGTCGACCTGTTCGACGCGGCCACCATCGACCGCCTGACCGGCCATCTGGTGGTGCTGCTCGACGCCGTCGCGGCCGATCCGAATCAGCGGCTGGCGGACCTGCCGCTGTGGGACGAGGCGGAGCGCACCCGGGTGCTGGTCGACTGGAACGACACGGCACTCGACGTGCCGGCCGCGACCTTCCCCGCGCTGTTCGCCGCCCAGGTGGCGCGCACCCCGGATGCGACCGCGCTGGTGTTCGGCGAGCGGCGGCAGAGCTTCGCCGAGCTGAACGCGCGGGCCAACCGCCTGGCGCACCACCTGATTCGGCACGGCGCCGGGCCCGACCGGATCGTCGCGCTGCTGCTGCCGCGCTCGATCGACATGGTGGTGGCGGTCATGGCTGTGTTCAAGGCGGGCGCGGTGTACCTGCCGCTGGACCCGTCGCTGCCGACCCGCCGCATCGACCTGGTGCTCGACGACGCCCGGCCGGCGATCGTTCTGGACCAGCTACCGCCGCTCGACGACTACCCGGACAGCGAGCCGGTGACCGCCCTGCGGCCGGACCACCCGGCATACGTGATCTACACCTCCGGCTCCACCGGCACGCCGAAGGGGGTGGTGGTCGAGCACCGCAACCTGGTCAACCTGCTGCACGCACACCGGGCCGGGTTCGCCGGGGGCACGCGGATGCGTGCGGCGCTGACCGCGGTCTTCTCCTTCGACACCTCGTTCGAGGGTCTGGTGTTGATGGCCGACGGGCACGAGCTGCACCTGATCGACGACGACGTCCGGCTGGACCCGGAGACGCTGGTCGACTACGTCGCCGAGCACCGCATCGACTTCCTCGATCTGCCGCCGTCCTACCTGCCCCAACTGATGTCCGCCGGGTTGCTCACCGGCGAGCGGCACCGGCCGAGGTTCGTCATGCTCGGCGGCGAGGCGATCAACCCGACGCTGTGGACCGAGCTGGCCGCCGCGTCCGGCACCGCGGTGCACAACTTCTACGGCCCGACCGAGGGCACCGTGGACGCGCTGTCCTGCCTGGTCTCCGGTGACCACCCGGTGATCGGCCGGCCGCTGCGCAACGTGCGGGCGTTCGTGCTCGACGGTGCGCTCCGGCCGGTGCCGGCCGGCGTTGCCGGCGAGCTGTTCCTGGCCGGCGCCCAGGTGGCCCGCGGATACCTCAACCGGCCGGGGTTGACGGCGCAGCGGTTCCTGGCGGATCCGTTCGGTGCGCCGGGTTCTCGGATGTACCGCACCGGCGACCGGGTCAGGTGGCTGCCGGACGGCCGGATGGAGTTCCTCGGCCGGGCCGACGACCAGGTCAAGATCCGCGGGCACCGGGTCGAGCCGGGCGAGGTGGAGGCCGCGCTGCGCCGCCACCCGGAGGTGAGCGATGTCGCTGTGGTGGCTCGGGAGATCGGGCCGGAAACCGGGCAGGGGCACAAGCAGCTCGTGGCCTACGTGGTGTCCACCGCGGGCGACCTCGGGCCGTGGCTGCGCAAGAGCCTGCCCGAGTATCTGGTGCCGTCGGTGTTCGTCGAGCTGGACGTGTTGCCGCTGACGCCGAGCGGCAAGGTCGACCGCAAGGCGCTGCCCGCACCGGACACGTCGCCGACGCCGGACCAGGTGGCGCCGCGCCCGGGCGTGGAGTGCGACCTGGCCGCGATCTGGGCCGAGGTGCTCGGCGTCGAGCACGTCGGTGCCACGGACAACTTCTTCGCCCTCGGCGGCGACTCGATCCTGAGCATGCAGGTCGTGTCCCGCGCCCGGCAGGCCGGGATGCGGCTCACCGCGAAGGACATCTTCCTGCGCCAGACCATCGCCGAGCTCGCGCTCGGGGTCGCCGCGGCCGAACCGGCCGCCGAACCGGCGCCGGCCGACCAGCCGGTCGCCGGGCCGGCCCCGCTCACCCCGATCCAGCACTGGTTCTTCGACACCCAGGGCCGAACCGACCACTTCCTGATGTCGACGTTCCTCGAGTTGGAACCCGAGGTCGACGAGGATGCGCTGCGCCGCGCGGTGCACACCGTCGTGGCGCACCACGACGCGCTGCGCCTGCGGTTCACCGAGACCGGCGGCGAGTGGCGGCAGGAGGTCGCCGGGGTTGAGAGCGCCGAGCTGTTCACCGTCATCGAGTCCGATGTAGACGAGGCGCAGGTCGAGGCGCATGCCCTTGCCGCGCAACGAGAGCTGAACCTGACCAATGGGCCGCTGCTGCGCGTGGTGCTGTTCCGGGGGGCGCGGCCGCGGCTGCTCCTCACCGCGCACCACCTCGTCGTCGACGGCGTCTCCTGGCGGATTCTGCTCGAGGACCTGGAAACCGCCTACCGGGGTGGCGCCCTGCCGCCCGCATCCACCGCCTTCACCGCCTGGGCGCACCGGCTGGCCGGACACGTCACCGCGGGCGGGCTCGACGACGACCTGGCCCACTGGTCGGCCATTCCCGGCGAGGCGTCGACCACGACCACGGCCGGCTCGGCCGCCAGCGTCACCGTCCACTTGAGCCGGTCCGACACCAACGCATTGCTGCGCCAGGTGCCGGAGGTGTACCGCACCCAGATCAATGACGTGCTGCTGAGCGCGCTCGCCCGGGTGCTCGGTGACCCGAGCGGCCAGGCGCTGATCACCCTGGAGGGGCACGGCCGCGAGGAGATCCTGGACGGCGTGGACCTGTCCCGCACGGTCGGCTGGTTCACCGCGCAGTTCCCGGTCGCGCTCGAGGTGCCGGATGCCGGCTGGGGCGAGGTGCTCAAGTCGGTCAAGGAGCAGTTGCGGGCGATTCCCCGACGGGGCCTGAGCTACGAGGCGCTGCGTTACCTGCGGCCGGGCAGCGCCCTTTCCGGTGCGCTACCCCAGGTCTGCTTCAACTACCTCGGACAGTGGGACGGCGCCGAAGCGGACGGGCTGTTCCGCGAACGGTGCGCCACGCCCGGCCGGGACGTCGCGCCCGATGCGGTCCGGCCGCATCTGCTGGACATCAACGCGGCGGTCGAGGACGGCGAGTTGCGGCTGGACTGGGAGTACTCCACCGAGGTCCACGACGAGGTCACCGTGCTCGACCTGGCCAACCGGGTGGTGGGGTGCCTGCGCGAGATCGTCGAGCACTGCGGCCGGCCGGGCGCGGGCGGTCGTACCCCGTCGGACTTCCCACTGGCCCGGCTCGACCAGCGACAGGTGGACCGGATCGCCGGGGACGGCCGCGACGTCGAGGACATCTACCCGCTCACCCCACTCCAGGCCGGGATGCTGTTCCACAGTCTGATGGACCGCGAGGCCACCGCGTACTTCAACCAGGTGCACCTGCGGCTGGCCGGGGTGTCCGACCCCATGGCATTGGGCGAGGCCTGGCAACGGGTGGTCGACCGAACCCCCATCCTGCGCAGCGGCATCGTCTGGGAGGGCGTCGACGCGCCGGTCCAGGTCGTACACCGCACGGTCACCCTGCCGGTCCGCTACGGCGAGATCAGCCCCGCGGTGCTGGCCGCCGACCAGGCCGAGGGCATCGATCTGACCGCGGCGCCGCTCATGCGGGTCTACATCGGACAGGTCTCGGCCGACCAGGTCGAGTTGCTCTGGACCGCACACCACGTGCTGCTGGACGGCTGGAGCACGGCCCAGGTCTTCGACGAGGTGTGCGAACAGTACGCCGCGATCGTGCACGGTCGCCGGCCGGAACTGGCCACCCGCCGGCCCTTCGCCGACTACCTGCGCTGGCTCGCCGAGCAGGATGTCCGCGCCGCCGAGGAGCACTGGCGGCGGGTGCTCACCGGGTTCGACACCCCGACACCGCTGCCGTTCGACCATCCCGTGGCCGACGCGCACCGGGCCGAGTCGACGGAGGTGGTGTGCCGGGAGGTCGCCGCCGACGGCCTCTACCGGATGGCGCGCGACGGCGGCCTCACCGTCAACACGATCGTGCAGGGCGCCTGGGCGTTGGTGCTGTCCCGCTACGGCGGGGAGTCCGACGTGGTGTTCGGCACAACCGTGTCCGGTCGTCCGGCCGAGCTGCCCGGGGTCGAGTCGATGGTCGGCATGTTCATCAACACCGTGCCGACCAGGGTGCGCACCGACGACCCGGACGCGATCCTGCCCTGGCTGCGCCGGCTGCAGGCCGAGGCGACGGACTCGCGGCGCTTCGACTTCGTCTCGCTGGCCCAGCTACAGGCGTGGAGTGACCTGCCGGCCGGGACGAACCTGTTCAGCAGCCTGCTCGCGTTCGAGAACTACCCGATCGGCGCGGACTCCGGCGACGGCCTGCGGGTCGAGGAGATCGGCGGGCTGGACACCAGCAACTTCCCGCTCGGCCTGCGCGCCCACGTGGACGACGCGCTGCACCTCGAGCTGTCCTACGATCCTCGGCTGTTCGAGGCGCCGACCGTCGCGCGGATGGCCGACCACCTCGCCGTGCTGCTGACCGAGATCGCCGCCGACCCGCACCGGCCGCTGTCCCGGCTGCCCGCGCTCACCAGCGCCGAGCTGCACCGGGTGCTGACCGAGTGGAACGACACCGGCCGCGACGTGCCGGCCGTGACCTTCCCCGAGCTGGTGCAGGCCCAGGTGGCGCGCACGCCGGACGAGGCCGCGCTGCGCCACGACGGCGGGCAGCTGACCTACGCCGAGCTGAACTCGTGGGCGAACCGGTTGGCGCGCTGGATGGTCGAACGCGGTGTCGGGCCGGAGGAACTGGTCGCGGTCACCATGCCGCGCTCGGTCGAGCTCGTCGTGGCGGAGCTGGCGATCAGCAAGGCGGGCGGCGCGTTCCTGCCGATCGACCCGGCGTATCCGGCCGGCCGCGTCGAGTTCATGCTGCGCGACGCCGCCCCGGTGCTGACCGTCGGCACGCTGCCCGACGTCTCGTCCTATGCGGCCACCGACCTGACCGACTCCGACCGGCTGGCGCCGCTGCGGCTGACCCACCCCGCCTACGTGATCTACACCTCCGGCTCGACCGGCCGGCCGAAGGGTGTCGTGGTCACCCACGCCGGGCTGGCCAGCTTCGCCGCGGGTGAGATCCAGCATTTCGACGTGCGGCAGGGCGACCGGGTTCTCCAGTTCTCCTCGCCCAGCTTCGACGCCGCGGTGCTCGAGCTGTGCATGTCGCTGCCGGCCGGCGCGGCGCTGGTCGTGCCGCCGCCCGGTCCGCTGCTCGGCGAGCAGCTGGCCGCGGTGATCGGCGAGCGCGGGGTGACCCACGCGTTCATCCCGCCGGCGGCCATGGCGACCGTGCCGCCGGTGCCGCTGCCGCGGTTCCGCACGCTGGCCGTCGGCGGCGAGGCCTGGCCGGCCGAGCTGGTCGACCGCTGGGCTCCCGGCCGCCGGCTGCTCAACGTCTACGGGCCGACCGAGTGCACCTCGCTGTCCACCTGGAGCGACCCGCTGGCGGCGGGGACCGGCACCCCGCCGATCGGGCGTCCACTGTGGAACCTGCGGACCTATGTGCTGGACGCGGAGCTGCGTCCGGCACCGGCCGGGGTGGTCGGTGAGCTGTACATCGCGGGGTCGGGTCTCGGCCGGGGCTACCTGAACCGGCCCGGCCTGACGGCGGCGCGGTTCGTGGCGAACCCGTACGGCGAGCCCGGATCCCGGATGTACCGCACCGGCGACCTGGCTCGCTGGCGCGGCGACGGGCAGCTCGAGTTCGTCGGCCGGATCGACGATCAGGTCAAGATCCGCGGCATGCGCATCGAGCTCGGCGAGATCGAGGCCGTGCTCGCGCCGGCGGTGTCCGCCGTCGCGGTGGTGGTCCGCGAGGACGAGCCCGGCGCGCGGCGGCTGGTGGCCTACTACGTCGCGGCCGGTGAACCGGCGGTCACCCCGGCCCGGCTGCGCGAGCTGGCCGGCACCTCGCTGCCCGAGTACATGATTCCGGCCGCGTTCGTACGCCTTGACGCGCTTCCGTTGAATGCCAACGGGAAGCTGGACCGGCAGGCGTTGCCCGCGCCCGGCGGCGACACCGTGGTGAGCGCCGAGTACGAGGCGCCGCGCACCGAGACCGAGCGGATCGTGGCCACGGCGCTCGCCGAGGTGATCGGCGTGGAGCGGGTCGGCCGGGCGGACAACTTCTTCGCGCTCGGCGGCGATTCCATCCGGAGCATCCAGGTGATCTCCCGGCTGCGCGCCGCGCTCGGCCTCGAGCTGTCGCCGCGGCTGCTGTTCACCGAACCCACCGTGGCTGGGCTGGCCCGCGCGCTCACCGCGGAACGGCGCGTCGCCGCGCGGATTCCGACGGTGTCCAGGGCTGGCGTGCTGCCGCTTTCCTTCGCCCAGCAGCGCCTGTGGTTCCTCGACCAGTTCGAGCCGGGTAGCGCCGAGTACGTCACACCGCTGGCGGTGCGGCTGCGCGGAACGCTCGACGTGGCCGCCATGTCCCGGGCGGTGACCGCGCTGGTCGCCAGGCACGAGTCGCTGCGCACCACGTTCCGCGCCGAGGAGGGCCGGGCCGCCCAGGTCGTGCACCCGGCGCGGCCGGTGCGAATCCCGGTCGTCGACGTGGCCGAGGCCGGTCTCGACCAGGCGCTCGCGCTCGAGGCCGAGACGCCGTTCGACCTGGCGGCCGGACCGCTGCTGCGCCTTCGGCTGCTGCGCCTGCGCGCCGACGACCATGTGCTCGCGGTGACCATGCACCACATCGTCACCGACGGCTGGTCCGGTGGCGTGATCATGGCGGACCTGGCCGAGCTGTACCGGGCCGAGGTCACCGGCGAACCGGCCGAACTGCCCGAGCTGCCCGTCGGGTATCCGGACTTCGCGGCCTGGCAACGGGATCGCGGCGTGGAGCTGGACGAGCAGCTTGGCTACTGGCGTCGGCAACTCGCCGAGGTGCCGCCGCTGCAACTGCCGACCGACCGGCCCCGGCCGCCACTGCACACGGTCAACGGCGCGCAGTTGGAGTTCCACGTCCCGGCCCGGACCGCCGAGGAGCTGCGCGCGCTCGGCCGGCGCCACGACGGCACGCTGTTCGTGGCCCTGGTCGCCGCCTGCCAGGTGTTGCTGCGCCGGTGGACCGGGCAGGACGACATCGCGGTCGGCACCGTGACGTCCGGCCGGGAGCACCCCGACCTTGAGGGCATCGTCGGCTTCTTCGTGAACACCCTGGTGCTTCGCTCTACAGTGGACGGATCGGCCACGTTCGGGGAGCTGCTCGAAGCGGTCCGCGGCACGGTGCTCGACGCGTTCGCCCACCAGGAGGTGCCGTTCGAGCGGGTGGTGGACGCCGTCGCGCCGGATCGCGACACCAGCCGGCCCCCGCTGTTCCAGGTCATGGTGGTGCTGCAGAACGCGCCGAATCGGACCAACGAGCTGGTCGGGCTGTCGGCGGCCGACATCGAACTGCCGGTCACCACCGCGAGCTTCGACGTCACGGTCGAGTTCTTCGAGCTCGCCGACGGCGGGCTTCAGGCGACCCTGACCTACAACACCGACCTGTTCGACGAGTCGACCGTGGCCCGGATGGCCGACCAGCTTGCCGTGCTGCTCAACGGGATCGCCGACGATCCGGATCGTCCGGTCTGCCGGCTGCCGGTGCTGACCGACGCCGAGCTGCGCCGGGTGGTCACCGAATGGAACGACACCGACCGGGCGGTGCCGCAGGCGACGTTCCCTGAGCTGGTGGCGGCGCAGGTGGCCCGCACGCCGGACGAGCCGGCCGTGCTCTTCGACGGTGGGCAGCTGACCTACGCGGAGCTGAGCTCGTGGGCGAACCGCCTGGCCCGCTGGATGGTGGAGCGCGGGGTCGGCCCGGAGCGGATCGTCGCGGTGGCGCTGCCGCGCTCGGTGGACATCATCGTCACCCAGTTGGCCGTGTCCAAGGCGGGCGGTGCGTTCCTCCCGGTCGATCCGGCGTATCCGGCAGGCCGCATCGAGCTCATGCTGAACGACGCCGAGCCGGTGCTCGTGGTGGACGCGCTGCCGGATGTCTCGTCCTATGTGGACGACGAGCTGACCGACGCGGACCGGCTGGCGCCGCTGCGGTTGACCCATCCGGCATACGTGATCTACACCTCCGGCTCGACCGGACGCCCCAAGGGTGTCGTGGTCACCCACGCCGGGCTGGCCAGCTTCTCGGCGGCCGAGGCGGACCACTACGAGGTACGGCCGGGCGACCGGGTGCTCGAGTTCTCCTCGCCGAGCTTCGACGCCTCGGTGCTCGAGCTGTGCATGTCGCTCCCGGTCGGCGCCGCCCTGGTGGTGCCGCCGCCGGGTCCGCTGCTCGGTGAGCAACTTGCCGAGGTGATCGCCGAGCGGGGCGTCACCCACGCGCTCATCCCGCCGGTCGCGATGGCGACCGTGCCACCGGTGCCGCTGCCCGACTTCCGCACCCTGATCGTCGGCGGCGAGGCGTGCTCGGCGGACCTGGTCCGGCGCTGGGCCGCCGGCCGCCGGATGATCAACTCCTACGGTCCGACCGAGTGCACGGTGGTGAGCACCTGGAGCGAGCCGTTGGCTCCGGCGGACGGCGCGCCCCCGATCGGCCGGCCGATCGCCAACACCCGCGCCAACGTCCTTGACTCGACGCTTGGCCCGGTCCCGTTCGGGGTGGTCGGCGAGTTGTACGTGACCGGTGTCGGGCTGGCCCGTGGCTATCTGAACCGGCCGGGCCTGACCGCGCAGCGGTTCGTGGCCAACCCGTTCGGTGCGCCGGGCTCGCGGCTGTACCGCACCGGTGACCTGGTCCGCTGGACGGGCGACGGTCGGCTCGAGTTCGCCGGCCGGATCGACGACCAGGTCAAGATCCGCGGTTTCCGGATCGAGCTTGGCGAGGTGGAGACCGCGCTGCTGCGCCATCCGGGCGTGACCGAGGCGGTGGCCGCGGTCCGCCAGGACGGCTCAGGACACCGCCGGCTGGTGGCCTACCTGGTCAGCACGGCCGGTGAGCCGCAACCGGACCTGCGGGAGTTCCTTGCCGCCACGTTGCCCGGACACATGCTGCCGTCGGCGTTCGTCCGGCTGGACCGGATGCCGTTGAGCCCCAACGGGAAGGTCGATCGGGACGCGCTGCCCGAGCCCGATCTCGCCGCGTCCGCCGGGGGCGCGACCCACGTCGCGCCGGTCGGGCCGGTCGAGGCCGCGCTCGCCGAGATCTGGGCCGACGTGCTCGGCGTGTCCAGGGTCGGACGCACGGACAACTTCTTCGCCACCGGCGGCGACTCGATCCTGAGCATCCAGGTGGTCGCCAGGGCCCGGCAGCGTGGACTTCAGTTGTCCACAAAGGACATGTTCCAGCACCAGACGATCGCGACGCTGGCTCCGCTGGTGTCCGAACTGGACACCGGCTCGGGGGAGCGCGGCCCGGTGGTCGGCCCGGTGCCGCTCACCCCCATTCAGCGGTGGTTCTTCGACGCCGGCCGGACCAACCCGCACCACTTCAACCAGTCGCACCTGGTGGAACTGGCCGGCAAGCCGGACGAGGCGGCGTTGCGCCGGGCGCTGACCGCGCTGGTTGCCCAGCACGACGCGCTGCGGCTGCGGTTCGACCGCGACGACGGAGAGTGGACCGCCTACAACGCGGACGCCGCGCCGGTCGACATCCTGGTGCGGCACGACCTGTCGGGCCTGGCCGAGCCGGATCGTCGGGCGAGGATGGAGACCCTGGCCGACGCCCTGCACGCGGGCTTCGATCTCGGCACCGGCCCATTGCTCGCGGCCGCGCTGTTCGACCTCGGCGACGGCCACAACCCGCAACTGCTGCTGGTCGGGCACCACCTGGCCGTCGACGGCGTGTCCTGGCGGATCCTGACCGACGACCTCGACCTCGCCTACCAGCAGGCGGAGCGCGGCACGGAGATCGATCTCGGCGCCAAGACCACCTCGTTCCGGGACTGGTCCCAGCGGCTGGCCGAGCACGTGGCGGCCGGCGGCCTCGACCACGAGCGGGAGCACTGGTTGTCCACACAGGACGGTGTCGAACTGCCGGTCGCCGGAAAGCCGGTGCCGGGCACACCGCCGGAGGTCGTCCCGGTCGAGCTGACCGAGGCGGACACCGAGGCGCTGCTGCGGGAGGCGCCGAGCGTCTACCGGACCCGGATCAACGACGTGCTGCTCGCCGCGCTGGCCTTCGCGCTGTCCCGGTGGACCGGTGGCGACCGCGTGGTGATCGACCTCGAGGGCCACGGCAGGGAGGACGTGTTCGACGGTGTCGACCTGTCCCGCACGGTCGGCTGGTTCACCACGGTCTACCCGGTCGCGCTCGACGTCGCGCCCGGCGGCTGGCGGGACCGGATCAAATCCGTGCGCCGGCAACTGCGGGCCGTGCCGGGCAACGGGTTCGGCTACCTGGCACTGCGCCACCTCGGCGGGCTCGCGGTCACCGGCCCCGGTCCCCAGGTCGCGTTCAACTACCTCGGTCAGTTCGACAGCCGGGCGCAGGACGAGGAGCACAGCCTCTACCGCGCGGTGCGCAGCTCCATCGGCCAGGACCACGATCCGGCGGACCGGGCCGAGCACCTGATCGACGTGGTCGGCGAGGTCGGCGACGGGCGGCTGGGCTTCAGCTGGTACTTCCAACCGGACGTGCTGGATCCGAGCGCGGTCGCGCTGGTGGCCGCCGCGTTCGGCGATGCGCTGCGCGAGATCGCCGCCGAGTGCCGGGAGTCCCGATGACCAGCCCGACCGTCGAGACGGTTCCCCTGTCCCGCAACCGGAACTACACGATCCTGTGGAGCTCGCAGGTCCTCTCCGAGGTCGGGTTCAACGCCTCGCTGATCGCGTTCCCCCTGCTGGTGCTCGCGGCCACCGGTTCGGCCGGGGCGGCCGGGCTGGTGCTGGCCGCGGACGCCGTCGCGCAGCTGCTGGTCGGGCTGCCCGGCGGTGCCCTGGTCGATCGCTGGGACCGCCGGAAGATCATGCTCGGCTGCGAGGCGGTCCAGGCCACCGCGCTGGCCAGCCTGGTCGCCGCGCTGTGGTGGGGCACGGTCGGGATCCCGCACCTGGTCGGCGTCGCGGCGGTGATGGGCGCGTGCCGGGCGCTGTTCGAACCGGCCGAGGACGCCTGTCTGCCCCGCCTGGTGCCCGAGGAACAACTGGCCACCGCGGTCGCGATGAACTCGGCGCGGACCTCGCTCGGCCAGCTGTCCGGGACCGCCGCGGGGGGCTTCCTGTTCGCGCTGGCCAGATGGGTTCCGTTCGCCGTGGACGTTGTGACGCACGCGCTCGCGTTCGTCGGCCTGCTGTTCCTGCGGGTGCCGCCGCGCGAGGTGGCCGTGCAGCCGATCAACCGGCTCGGCCGGGAGATGGTCGACGGGCTGCGTTGGGTGTGGCGGCGTCGGGAGGTTCGGGTCACCGCCTGCTGCGCCGTGGCGCTCAACCTGTTCTTCAACGCGTTCTACCTGGTGGTCATCGTGCTCGCGCAGGGCAGGGGAGTGCCGGCCGGCGAGATCGGCGTGATGGCGGCGATGCTCGGGGCCGGCGGCATTCTCGGCGCGCTGCTGGCTCCCCGGCTGCTGCGGGTGCTGAGTCCGTACGCGTCGATCATCGGTGTGTTCTGGATGCTCACCGCGCTGACCCCGCTCGCCGTGCTGGTGCACAGCGGTTACCTGCTCGGCGCGCTGTTCGCCGGCATGGCCCTGCTGGCGCCGACCGCGAACACCACCATCAACACCCACCAGCTGCTGCTGACCCCCGACGAGCTGCGCGGCCGGCTCGCCGGGGTGATGGCCGTGGTGACCGGATCGGCCGCGGCACTCGGCCCGGCGTTCGGCGGCCTGCTCACCCAACTGCTGCCCGGCTCCGGCGCGGTGCTGCTCTGCGCCGCGGGCATGGCGGCGGTGACCGTCCTGGTCACCGTCAACCCGACCCTGCGCCGTTACCCCAAGAGAAAGGAAGCATGATGAAGGACGACGCCACCTACCAGGTTCTGGTCAACGACGAGGGCCAGTACTCGCTGTGGCCCGCCAACCACGAGGTGCCCGCCGGCTGGCGGCCGGACGGCACGACCGGAACCAAGGACGAGTGCTCAGCCCACGTCGACAAGGTCTGGACCGACATGCGGCCCAAGTCCCTGCGCGAGCAGATGTCCAAGGGCTGAACCGACGGCGTCGCCAGCGAGACCGGCTCCGGCCACCTCGGCCGCAAGGTCGCCCCATGGTGGCTGGGCCGATCGGCCGACCGATCGGGTGAGCCGGTATGAGCTGCCGTCGGCACCGGCCGGAGAACCTGGGTAGAATGTGGTTCGATGCCAACTTCTGTCCAGAGTGGACGTCGCGCTGCCTGACGTTCCCACCGGTCCGGTGATGGCGTGACGGCGCGCTGGGTCGTCATCGCCGGGGCGCTCGCGGCCACCGTGCTCGCGCTGACCTGGCTTGCCCTCGCCGATGCTGTCGTGGACCGTCTTGGCGCGCCGACCCCGCTCGACGCCGCGGTGCTGTCCTTCATGCTGGACCACCGCAACGCCGTGCTCACCGCGATCCTGATCGTGGTCACCTATGCCGGCGGCACCGTGGCCATGGCCGTGCTCACGGCCGTCGCGACCGGCTGGCTCGCCAGGCGGCGCGACTGGTCCGACGCCGTCCTGGTCGCCGTGGCCGGATCCGGCGCGCTCATCCTGATCCCGGTCACCAAGGGTCTGATCGGTCGGGAACGCCCACCCGTGGCGAGCCAGTTGCTGATCCAGATGACCCCGGCATTCCCGTCGGGTCACGCGCTCGGCTCGCTGACCGTCGTCGGCGCGCTCACCGCCGTGGCCCTCACCCGGCTGCCCACCCGGTCCGTCCGCGTCCTGTTCACCTGCGCGGGCACCCTGTTCGTGCTCACCGTCGGCATCAGTCGGCTCTACCTCGGCGTGCACTGGGCCACCGACGTCCTCGGCGGCTGGCTCCTCGGCGCGACCTGGCTCGTGCTCTGCCTCACCACCAGCACGCTCATCACCCTCGGTCGCGGCGCAACGGGCCCGGCGCCGCCACCCTGACCTACCGCGGAATCCGCGCGCCACTCGCCGCGCGCGTAACCCGGTTCGGCCCACGGGCTGGATCACCCGGTCTGGGTGACGACCCCCCGGGTGGTCGCCCGGCAGATTGGTCAGCGGACTCGGGAGTTCGGAGAGACCACCCCTGGAGATCGGCTCGAGTCCGTTGCCGGTGCCGGGCGGCGTGCAGGGCGCCTGCCCGGCACCGCGCGGCCAATCGTGGCGTGAGGAGATGCCAATGGACTTGTCGCTCGATGTGCGCCGGGACCGCGATGGCGCGACCGTCGACGTTGGCGGCGAGATCGACAGCTGGTCCGGTGCCCGGCTGCTGCACTGCGCGTTCGACGTGATGCGCGAACACGGCCCACTGCTTGCGATCAATTTGGCCGGCGTCACCTTCATGGACTGCGGCGGAGTTCATGTGCTGCTGGCCATCCGGCAGCGCGCGAGCATGCTGGGCGGCCAACTGTGTGTCGTGTCGACGTCGGGGCCGGTTCGCCGGGTGCTCGAGATCGTCGGTCTGAACGCCGTGCTCGCCGGGCCGAGCGAGTCCCAAGTGGACACCGTGCGGCTGGCCCGAACCACATGCGCGACCGGTAGGACGAGCGGCTAGTTCAGGAAAGGACGAATGCGATGACCGCGACGAACGAGGGGACCAACGGACGGTCGAGGAGCATGCCGGCTGGCGTCCCGGAACGGCGCGCGGTCGCCTCGTACCTGAGCTACGGCGAGGCCGAGCGCGCCGTGGACTTCCTGTCGGACCACGACTTCCCGGTGGCCCGGGTGGCCATCATCGGCCACGAGGTGCGACTGGTCGAGCAGGTGATCGGCCGGCTCAACTGGGGCCGGAGCGCGCTGCACGGTGCTGGTTCTGGAGCGCTGGTCGGCGGCCTGACCGGCTGGGTCTTCGGACTGTTCGACTGGGTTCGGCCGCTGGTCGCGAGCCTCACCCTGGCCGCGTACGGCCTGATCATCGGTGCGCTGCTCGGCGCCGTGTTCGCGGTGGTCGTATACGCGTTTCAGGGTGGGCGCCGCGACTTCGCGTCGGTTCAGGCCTTGCAGCCCAGCCGCTACGACATCGTGGTCGACGGGGAAGTGGCGGACAAGGCCGCCCGGCTGCTCGCCAGGCGCGAAGGTGCGCACGCGGCATCGGTGACCAACTGAGTACGACCAACCGAGAACAAGGGCGAGAGCCGGCGGAACCGTGTCCGCGCCACACGGGAAAGCCAGTTCCGCGGCCGGCCAAGGGGAGAGGCGTCGTCGCTGCCCCCGCGGCGTCGGGTTCGGCCGCTTACCCCCGCCACCGGTTCCTCCGTGGTCAGTCGGAGGAACCGGTGGCGACGGGTCGCTCGGTCGAGTTGTCGCACTCCCCAAGCATGTCCGCTATGGACAGTTCTTACTCGGGTCTTCGTGGTGACCAGCTGGAGCGGAGAGGTGCCGATGCGAACCGGGCGACTGCTGCCGGAGACCCCCGATCTCCATGGCGCGTTTCCGCGCCTGTCCGACGACCAGATTCGGACCCTCGCCGGTTGCGCGCGGCGGCACCGGATCCGGGCCGGTCAGGTGCTGTTCACCGAAGGCAAGGCGGGCAACGAGTTCTTCGCGGTCCTGGACGGCAAGGTGGCCGTCGTGCAGGGTGTCCGACCCAACGCGCGGATCATCCGGGTGCACGGGCCGCACCGGTTCGTCGGCGAGTTCGGGCTGCCCGCCGGCCAGCCGGCACCGGTCAGCTGTGTCGTGGCCGAGCCGGGAGCGGTGCTGGTCCTGCCGGCCCGGCGGCTCGGCGAACTGGCCAAGCAGGATCCGGCGCTCGGCGATCTCATCCTGCGCGCCTTCCTGAACCGACGGTCACTCCCGACCGGCGACGGGGCCCGGTTCCAGATCATCGGTTCGTGCTTCTCGCCGGACACCAGACGGCTGCGGCGGTTCGCCGCCCGCCACCGGATTCCGCATCACTGGCTCGATCTGGAGAGCGACCGGCAGGCCGAGATGTTGTTGCGGCACTTCGGGGTGGGGCCGGCGGACACGCCGGTGGTGATCTGGAACGGCCAGCTGATGCTGCGCAACCCCATCGACGTCGAGCTGGCCCGGCTGATCGGGTTGCCGGCCATGATAATGGCCAGGCGACCAGGGTGCGACCTGATCGTGGTCGGCGCCGGTCCAGCCGGACTGACCGCGGCCGTGCACGCCGCGGCCGAGGGCCTGGACACGGTCGTCATCGACGCTGTCGGGACCGGTGGCCAGGCCGGCGCCGCCCCGCGAGTCGAGCACGAGATCGGCGTCCCGTCCGGGATGTCCGGTACCGAGCTCGCCGAGCGGGCCGTCGTCCAGGCGACGAAGTTCGGTGCGCGGCTCACCGTGCCCGCCGCCGCGGTGACGCTGGCCCGAGACGGCGGCCGGTACCGGGTGGCGATCGACGAGGAGGGTCCACTCTTCGCCCGCGCCGTGGTGATCGCTACCGGAGCCCGCTACCGCAGGCTGGACCTGAGCCAGCTCGAGCGGTTCGCGGGCAGCGGCGTGCACTACGCCGCGACCGAGGTGGAGGCCGCACAATGCCGGCGCGAGCCGGCGGTCGTGGTCGGGGGCGGAAACTCGGCCGGCCACGCGGCGCTGTTCCTGGCCAAGCACGCACCCAAGGTGTTCCTGGTGTGTCGCCGCACGATTGAGCTGACCATGTCGCGGTATCTCGTCGACCAGCTGCACCGCCAGGACGGCGTCGAGGTCCTCGAGCACGCCGAGCCGCGCGACCTGGTCGGCGACGACTTCCTTGCCGCGGTCAAGGTTCAGGACCGGCGCACCAAACGCAGGCGCACGCTCGACGCCGGCGCCCTGTTCGTGCTCCTCGGCGCGGAACCAGGCACCGCCTGGTTGGGCGGCGCGCTGTCGTTGGACCGCAACGGGTTCGTACTCACCGGAGCGGACGTGTCGAGAATGGCGCACCCGGCGCACCCGCTACCGCTGGAGACCAGCCTGCCGGGGGTGTTCGCGATCGGGGACGTCCGCAGTGGCTCCGCCAAGCGCATCGCCTCGGCCGCGCGCGAGGGCATGCTGGCCATTCGCCTGGTACACGAGCACCTGCACCGGGCCGGTCACGAGACCCGGCCGCGTCCCTGACGGCGCGCCCGCGGCACCCAGGCGGGCAACGGACGAGCCGGGGCGGCACGGCCGCTCCGGCTCGTCCGGACGTTCGGCGGCTACCGGGCCGGGTAGTCGTTGACGTCGACCGGAACCCCGATCTTGGTGGTGTCCGCCGCGCCGCCGACGCCGTTGACGACGTGGTCGATGGTTCCGGCGCTGAGGTTGACCGTCATGATGTGGTGCAGCGCGACCCCGGGACGTTGCGGTACCTCGAAGCCGTTCTCGGTGTGGATCGCGGGATTGTTCCGGTTGAAGACGTAAACACCGGCACCGTAGAGGCGGTGGGTTCGCACCCGGTCGCCGACCTTGTAGCCGGCAAAGCCCTCAACCGCACCGTTCATCCAGTCGGCCTGGGTCGGCGGGTCGTAGGGCAGCTCGTTCTGGTACAGGATCGTGGTGCCGGCCTCCCCGTTCCAGATCGTGTTGTACCGCTGGAAATGCTCGACGAACAGGCCGGTCGCGGTGACGTGGTCCCCGTTGATGACGACGCCGTAGCGGCCGGTGTTGGTGGTCCACCGCTCGGTGTCGCCGAGGCCGTCCACGCCGTGGTCGGCCCGCCACACCCAGGTGTGGTCGATGAGCACGTTGTCGCTGTTCACCTCGAGCGCGACGGCCGCCTTGCCGATGTGCGGCCCGCCGACCCGGAAGTACACATCGGACAGCGTGGTCGGATCGTGTGACGAGTTCGGGCCACGGCCGTGTTCGCGGCCCACCCGGAGCAGGACCGGCGACTCCCGCGGGCCCGCGTCGATCGTGACGCCGGCGACGACGACGCCGGGGACGTCGGCGACGTCGAGCGGGGTGGCCCCGTTGACCGCGGTGAGCGTCGGGTGGCCGAGTCCGAGGACCACGGTGCCCGGGTGCTTGATCTCGATGCTGCGCGCGATGTCGTACACGCCTGGGGTGAGCAGCAGGTTGCGGCCGCGGGCGAGTTGGTTGTTGATGTCGCGCACCGAGTCCGAGGGCGTCGCCACGAAGAAGTCGGTGAGTGGCACGGTGCGGCCCGGTGTCATGCCGTTCGCCCAGGAGACGCCCCTGGTGTTCGTCCTCGCCGCCGGCACGCGGACGTTGTAGTTGCCCCTGGCGTCCAGGAACAGGTACGGCTTCTCGCGGCTGACCGGGGTGGTCTCCAGCGTGGTGTATGGCGGGTTCGGGAACGCGGCCTCGTCCGGCGCACCGACCACACCCGAGAAGACCTGGTTCCACACGCCGTTGGACCAGCCGCCGACCTCGCTGTTGCGGGTCAGCCATTGCTGCTGCGAGCCGTTGATGGTGGACGGCAGCCTGGAGTCGGCGATGAAGCCCCCGCTGGCGAACTGCGGGCCGGCGGTGCAGTAGTCCATCAGCGACAGGTTCCCGCCGCTGACGTTCAGCCGGCGCATCGACACGGCCTGGGACACGGCCCAGAAGTTGGCCGAGGCCCGGCAGCCGTCCTGGCCGGACGCGTTGATGTTGATCGAGAGGTTGGCCAGGGTGCGCCAGAAGTTGACCAGCGCGAGGCAGTTGCTCGTGCCGCCGCCGTCCAGACAGCGGTTGTAGACCTCGACCTTGCCGTTGATCACGACGTCGGTCGGCGCGGCACCGAGGCCGGCGATCTCGGTGTAGTAGCCCACCTTGATCTGGAGCGGGTGCTCCGCGCTGCCGTAGGTGCCCGGCTTGAACAGGAACGCGAACCGCTGGGTGCCCATCTCGTTGTCGACCTGCGCGGCGTGCGTCGCGTCGAGCGCGGCCTGGATGTCGGCGACCGGCATGCCGGGATCGAAGACGGTGACGTTGGCCCCGAGGTTCGGGACACCGTGGTGTGGTGGGCTTGCGGTAGCGGCCGTGCCGGTCATGGCGACCGTTGTGGTCAGGGTGAGACCCACGGCTAAGGCCCGGCCGAGCCGCCGGTGGTGCCGTCTCGCGGGGTTCCCAGGAGGTGCGGTGGTCATGCGGTTCGTCCTCTCCGCCGGCGCGTAAGCGCTCTCATGGGCTCGCTGGCGCCCGTTTCGTCATCAACCTGCCAACACCTGGACGATCTGGGTCGGTGGGTGGTGGCCGACGGGGTGAGAGAGCGCTCTCTCACCCTGCCGGCGCCGGAGCCGAGCGACAGCTGTGATTGGGGATAGTTCTACTCCGTGGACCCGCCCCGCGCCATCTCCCGGCGCCGCACGACGTCTACCGAGTCTGGCAGGTGAGGACCGGAAGATCGCCGGTCAGCGAGTTGGTCCCGGCCGGGGCGGTCGCGGTGAAGCCGAACGTCGCGGTGCCGTTCGCGGCCAGCGAGCCGTTCCAACTGAGGTTCGTGACCGTGGCCGCGGTCCCGTTCTGGTTCAGGGTGCCGTTCCACAGGTTGCCGATGGTGTAACCGACCGGCAGTGCCCACCGCACGGTCCACGCCGTGATCGCGGCGCCGGCGTTGTTGACCACGTCGACCTGTGCCTGGTAGCCGTCGGGCCAGGAGTTCGTCACGGCGTATCGGGTGGCGCAGTTCGCCCGCCCGGAGGCGGCCTGCGGGACCGCCTGCTGAGTTGGTGTTGCCGGCGCTGTCGTCGGTGACGTCGCCGGCGGGCTGGTGTGGGTGATCGTCGAGCTGGTCGCCGTCGTGGTCGGGATGTGCGTGTCCGGCACCGGGCGCGGTGTCGTCGGTTTGGTCGACGCCGGCGGGCGGCCGGCCGAGCCCGGGTTGGCGGTCACGATGGTCACCGCCCGGCCGGGCAGCAACGTGCCGATCAGGACCCCGACGGCGACCAGGACCAGGGCGAGGAGCCCAACGCCTGCCGGGCGCCGCGGGCGGTTCCCGGTGCGCGGTGACCGGACGGCGCTCGGCCGCTCGACCTCGGGCTCGGGCGGCGGTGCCCCGGTCGGCCGGCCGTGGACCACCGCGGCGAGCGCACCCTCGACCTCGCGCATGGTGGGACGGTCGCCCGGGTTGCGGCGCAGCATCCACAGCAGCACGTCGGTCAGCGGCCCACGGTGTCGCGGCGGGGTGATCGCGGCCTGCGCGACCCGCCGCAGCATGGCGATCGGGTTCTCGTCGAGGCCGAACGGCGGGGCGCCCTCCAGCGCGGCGTACAGGGTGGAGCCGAAGGAGTACACGTCCGCGGAGAACCCGGCGTGGTCGCCGCAGGCCACCTCGGGCGCGAGGTAAGCGGGCGTGCCGACAATCAGCGTGCCGCCGGTCATCGTGCCGTCGCCGAGTGCCCTGGCGATGCCGAAGTCGGCGATCTTGGCCCGGTCGTTCGCGTCGACCAGGACGTTGCCGGGCTTGACGTCCCGGTGCACGATCCCGGCACCGTGCGCGGCGGCCAGCGCGGCCGCGACCTGGCAGCCGATGTGGGCCACCCGCTCGGCCGGCAGCGGGCCGCCGTCCGTGACCAGTGCCGCGAGGCTGGACGACGGGAAGTACTCCATGACCAGGTAGTGCCGGCCGTCGTGCTCGAGCGAGTCGTGCACCATGATCGCGTTCGGGTGGCGCAGCCGGGCGCTCACCCGGCCCTCGCGGTGCGCGAGGTCCTCGGGGCACTCATCCGGATCGGCGAGCAGTTGCTTGACCGCCACGGTCCGGTCCAGGCGTTCGTCGCTGGCCTGCCACACCACACCCATGGCGCCCCGGCCGATTCGGGTCAACAGCCGGTACCGGCCAGCGACCAACTCGCCCTGTCCGGCCACGTTGCCCCTCCACCGAATGCCGCATCCGCGTCGACGCCCGCAGGCCCAATCCTAGTGTCGCCTGGCCACTTCCAGGACCGCTACGGTCGCCGGTTCCGCGCCGGGGCCCGGCTTGCCCCGTTATCTCGCCGAGACCGGCGCGAGACCGGTCCGTGAACTGAGCGGGTCCGCCGTCCGTATCTGCTTGTGACCGGATGTGGGGATGGGGACGACCGAGGGAGTGACCGGGTGCGACACGATGCGGCCGCGGGTCTGTTCCAGCAGACCGCGCACAGCCCGTCCTACTTCGAGCTGGCCAGGCGGATGGGGGACGCCGGGCGGCAGCTCGTCGACTTCTGCATCCCGTGCAACCCGTACTTCCCGACCAGCGAGATGTTCGCCGAGCTGGCCGAGAACCTGGAGCTGGTGCTCAAGTTCTATCCGAGCGATGCCGGCACGATCGCCGGACAGCTGGCTCGGGTGCTCGGGCTCAATCCGGCCACGCTCGCGATGTCCAACGGTTCCACCGAGCTGATCACCTGGATGGACCACCTGTGGTTCACGCGGAGCGTGGCCATCCCGATCCCGACCTTCGGCCGGTGGACGGATCAGCCGATGGAGACCGGCAAGAGGGTGGACATGTTCGCGCTGCGCGAGCAGGACTGCTTCCAGTTGAACGTGGACGCGTACCTGCGGTTCATCCGGGCCCGCGGCTCCAGGGTCGCGGTGCTGTGCAACCCGAACAACCCGGACGGCGGCTACCTGCCTCGGCGCGAGGTCATCCGGTTCATGGACGAGCTCACCGACCTCGACCTGGTGGTGATCGACGAGTCGTTCATCGACTTCGTCGACGCGGAGCGGGATCCGTCGGTGGCGACGGAGGCGGCGATCCGGCCGAACGTCGTGGTGCTCAAGAGCCTCGGCAAGAACTTCGGGCTGCACGGCATCCGGTTCGGCTATCTGGTGGCCAATCCGGGCCTGGCCGGCACGATGCGCCGCGCGCTGCCGAAGTGGAACCTCAACTCGCTGGCCGAGACGGTGGTGTTCATGCTCGCCGAGCACGGCGCCGAGTACCGGGAGAGCCTGCAACTGCTGGCCAGGGACCGCTACGGCATGGGCTCGCTGCTGGCCCGGCTGCCCCAGCTCACCGTCTACTCCTCACAGGCGAACTTCCTGCTGGTGAAACTGACCGCCGGGGTTGACGGCACCGAGCTGCGCGACCACCTGATCCACCGCCATCAGGTGTTCATCCGGGAGTGCGGCAACAAGCTCGGCATGAGCAACCAGTTCCTGCGCCTGGTGGTCCGGCCCCAACAGGACGTGGCCCGGTTGGTGGCCGGCATCCACGACTACGGCCACCCACAGTGGGACGACGAGCTCTCCCAACGTCGGCACGCGGTCCGCACCGCGTAGCCCGGCAGTACATCGAGGACTTGCTGTTACCTCGAGGACTTGGCGGTGCTGCCAATGGTTTCGAGGAGGTTTTGGGTGGTCGGTTTGGGTTGTGGTGGGGTTGTTGGGGTGCGTGAGGTGTGCCAGTAGATGAGGAACAGGATGGCGATGCCGGCTGTGGCGCAGGCCAGTGGCAGGGCATTGCCGTACGGCGGTTGCCAGGATCCGTTGAAGGGGTTGAGGCTGAGCAGTCCTGAGTTCCAACGGTCCATGGTGTAGATGAGGCAGATGAGGTGGATGGGTAGTAGCAGCGCGGCGAAGAGCCGGGTGATGAATCGAAGTTGTTCGGTGCCGACTCCTCGGCGCGCCAGGGTGTAGGCCCCGAGCAGGGGCAGTCCGACCGCCCCGGGCAGGAAGTAGCGGCCTTGGTTGAACCAGCCGACGTTGTTGGCGATCAGTAGTTCGGTGCCGAGTAGGGGGGTGAAGGTGGCGAGGAATAGGGCGGTCAGGCGCCAGCGGTCGGTGCGGGTGCCGATCATGAGGCCGCCGAGGATGAGTAGTCCGGCGCACATGAACCAGGTGAGGTAGATCAGGCGTGGCATGAGTACTTCGGACCAGCCGGTGACCGCGATCATTTGGTTGGCGACGTTGGGCCACATGTCGAGCAGGGCGAATTTCATGATGGCGGTGGTGGTGAGGCCCTGGTCGGTATAGGGCAGTTCCAGGGTTCGGGTACCGAGAAGCCAGGCGGCTTGGGCGGTTAGGCATGCGGTGATGGCCACCAGCCAGCCGCGTACCGTTCGGGATGCCCGGAGGGTGCGGAGTCGGGTTCGGGCGCATGGCAGGATAACCACGCCGATGATGACCGCCAGCCACATGAGGCCGGTGAATTTGGGGAGCACCAGGACGCATGCGGAGATGCCGGCGAGGTGCACTGTTGCCGGGTGTATTCCGTCGTTCTGTTCGTGGAGCAGGGCGATCAGGGCGGCGAACAGTGCGAGAGCGGCGGCGATTTCCGGGCCGTTGGGGTTGATCGCGCCGCCGAGGTGTGCGGTCATCGGTGTTACCGCGACCAGGATGCCGGCGATGATGGGGCGTTTGCGGTACCACTGGGTGACCGCGACCATGGCGCCGGCCAGCAGTGCGGCCATCAGTGCGCCGTTGATCAGGCGGGAGAGCATGATTCCTGGCCAGGACGGCCAGAACCGCAGCGGCCAGCTGGTCACCAGGTAGTACGCCGG
>JBJMIG010000009.1:0-5636 GCA_045806965.1 Labedaea sp.
ATCCAGTTCGTCAGTCCGGAACGGACCGACCAGATCGCCCGCCGCACCGCCCAAGGCTCCCGCGGCGGGCGACCACCCGCCTTCGACGCCGACCTCTACAAGCAACGCAACGTCGTCGAACGCTGCTTCAACCGGCTCAAACAATTCCGCAGCCTGGCCACCCGCTACGCCAAACGCGCCGCCTACTACCAGGCCGAACTCACCATCGCCGCCATCATCCTCTGGCTCCGATGAATTACAGGACACCGCCTAGCCAACCGTCGCGCGGCATTCCCGCTGGCCGGTTGGTGCCCTTTGGGGCAGGATTTGTATCCAGTTCCTGGCCGAGAGGCTCCTACTGGCAAGGGTGTTCGCGGTGGGTGCGGCACCAGAACCCGGTTAGGGATGCCATGCCACGACGTGTCGGCAGCTGGTGGATCAAGGACGGGAGCGACGGGCGCCGAATCGAGGCCCAGGGCTTCGGCAGCCTGCTCGAGGGGCTGTCGCAGTTCGCCTGGACCGAGGACCACGGCGACAACGGCGTGGTGGAGAAGGACTTCGTCGACACCGCCAGCTACGTCGAGCGCAGCGACAGCGTGGCCGCCCTGGTGATGTCCAGCCACGGCTCGCCGTCCGGGTTCGCGGTGTGGGACGGCTATGTGTCCACCGGTGACGCGGTCGACTTCGGCAAGAGCGACCTCGTGGTGTTCGCCACGCACGCCTGCGGCCTGCTCGAGCACACCCCGGAGAACTCGGTCGGCCGCTGGATTCCGGCTTTCGAACGGTTGCACTACATGTTCGGCTTCCACGACTCGTCCTACTCCGGTGGCGGGCAGGAGCCGCGCGGCGCGCTGCTGGCCAGCTATGCGGCCTGGCTCCACTACACCTTCTCCGGCGTGTTCGACATGCCGATGCGCGAGGCCTGGGCGGAGGCGAACGAGATCGTCGAGGACGCCGGCGTGCACTGGGCATATCTGCGGGTCAGCAGCGACGAGGAGAACACCTACCACGAGCGGCTGCGCGTCGAGGAACCCGCGGATCCCGGTACCGGCCGCACGTTCTTCACCGCCCGCGGCACCTGCTGACCGGAGGCCGTCGATGAGTCTTTCGCTTGTGGATATCGAATTTCGGGTTCCGCTGCCCGACATGCCGGCCGAACTACCGCTGGCCACCCTGGCCACGCCGTCCTACGAGGAGCGGCTGCACGCGGTGCGCACCCTGCATGAGCGGTTCGAACTCGGCGACACGGTGGAGTTGGACCTGCCGGACGGCGTCGCGCACGCGGGCAGTCGGGGTGAGGTGCAGTACTTCGCGGCCAGCGGCGCGGTGCGGGCCAGGGATGCCGAGCTGTGCGCCGCGTTCGCCGATGAGCGCCGCGCCTGGGCCGACGTGTCCGAAGTGGACGATGGAGCCGGACCGGTCTACGTGCTCGACGAGCTCACCAGCGCACTGGTCTTCCAGGACGCCGGCGAGCTGCTCCGGGCCGCGCGGCTGCTGCCGGATGGCCTCGGCGACGTGGACGTGGTGCTGGATCAGTGGGCCCGGCTCGACGAGTCCGGCACCGAGGTCGAACGCGGGCCTGGCCGGGCGGTGGTCCGGGCACCGTACTCGGTCGACGGCGTGCCGTTCATCGGTGCGGGTGCGAAGACCCGGCTGGCCTACGAGCCGGTGGGCGGGCAACCCCGGTTGGCCAGGATGTTCCATGTGCACCGGCCGGTGGTCGACGTCCACTCGGTCCGCACCGGCGGCGTCGAGCAGGCCATGACCGGACTGCTGCGCGATCCTTTCCTTGCCGAGCACCACAAGCGCGGCGCTCGGGTGGCGGTCACCAGCGTCGGGGTTGGACTGCTCGCGCTGCCGGCCGTCACGCCGCAACGCATCGCGGCGCCGGCGTTGGCGGTGTCCGGCGTGGTGGAGAACGTTCGGGACGACCGCATGGGCACCGTCGAGCTCCGCTTCGCGCGGTACTACCAGGCCGTATCGGCGAAAACACTGCGTAGCCTCGGCTTTGCCGCGGCGCACGTGGTCCACTGAGGAGGCGCCATGATCAGCACCGAACTCACCGTCGAGACCATCGCGCGGGAGCTGGGCTCGTTCGAGGTCAACCCGCTGGTGAACTGGTTTGGCCGCGCAACCCGTCGCGCAGCACCGCGAACGCCACGTCGCGCAGGCCAGGCGCCTGCGGATGTTGCCGCAGCGCCATGGTGGTCCCGGTGAGCAGCGCCATCAGCTGCGGCATGTCGATGTCGGCCCGCACCGCGCCGCTGCGTTGAGCCCGGTGCAGTAGCGTCGTGCCGGCCTGGTGAAGGTCCCGCTTGCTCGCGGTGATCTGCCCGGCGGCGTCGAGATCCATCCCGGCCAGGGCGTCCACCATGTCCTTCGAGGTGCTCGCCCCGGCGATCATCCGGTGCACGAACTCGAAGAAGGCCGCGCCCGGGTCCGCCGCGTCGGCCAGGGACCTGGCGTGCTCGACCAGTTTGGTGAGCCGGTCCACGATGACCGCCTCGAACAGCGCCTCCTTGGTGGGGAAGTGCCGGTAGACGGTGCCCGCGCCGACGCCGGCCCGCCGCGCGATCTCGTCGAGCGGGACGCTGAGACCCTCGCCGGCGAACGCCTCCTTGGCCGCCGCGAGCACCCTGGCCCGGTTGCGTAGCGCATCCGCGCGCGGCGGCTTGTCGTTCACCCGTGGTCCTCTCCGCCGCGTTGACAAACGGGGCGCGCGTTCCGTATCGTCCGAATAACCGGGTCCATCGTTCCGATTATAGGAGAGCGCACCGTGTCACACAGTCCCCGAGAGATTGCCGAGTTGGTCCGTCGCATGGTTGAGGGCAAGCAAGGCATCGAGTTCGCCGACCTGTTCGCACCGGACGGGGTGATGGACTACCCGTTCGGCATCCCAGGAGCCCCGCTGCGCCTCGATGGCCAGGAGGCGATCAGGGAGTTCTTCGCCTCCCGCCGCGACATGCGCGGGATGTTCGACGTGCACGAGGTCACCTCCGTCGTGCACGAGACCGCCGACCCCGAGGTGGTGATCGTCGAGATCGAGCATCAGGGCCACTCCAAGGTCGTGGACGGGCCGTACCAGATCCGCGCCCTCGGCATCATCCGCGTGCGCGACGGCAAGATCGTCCACTACCGCGACTACATGAACCCGCTCAGCCTCGCCGTCTACACCGGGCGCGTTCCCGAACTGGTTTCCGCCCTGACCCCTGATCCTGGCCCGAGCTAGCGCTGCGAGCGGAACAGGTGCCTGGCGATGATCTCGCGCTGGATCTCGGTGGCGCCCTCGTAGATGCGCGGGGCGCGCACCTCGCGGTAGAGGTGCTCGAGCAGGTGCCCGTGCTCGAGCGCGCGGGCACCGTGCACCTGGATGGCGACGTCCACGGCGAGTTGGGCGGTCTCGGTGGCGAACAACTTGGCCATGGCGGAGAGGTGGCCGGTCGGGCCGGGGCCCGCGTCGTAAGCGGTGGCGGCGTCGTGCACCAGCAGGCGCGCCGCGTGCAGCCGGGTGGCGATCTCGGCCAACTGGTGGGAGACGGCCTGGAAGTCGCGCAGCGGACGACCGAACGCCCGGCGGGACGCGGCGTGGGCGACCGCGGCGTCCAGCGCGGCCCGGCCCATGCCAACCGCGAACGCGCCGACACTCGGCCGGAACAGATCCAGCGTCTGCATGGCCACTCGCATCCCGCCGTCGCGCTCGCCGAGCAGGTGCGACGCCGGCACCTTGACGCCGTCGAATCGCAGCCGGCCGATCGGATGCGGTGACAGCAGGGCGATCCGCTCACCGGAGAGTCCCGGCGAGGTGCCGGGGACCGCGAACCCGGTGATCCCTCGGGCACCCGCATCCGGGGAGGTGCGCGCGAAAACCGTGTAGATGTCGGCGTCCGGCGCGTTGGAGATGAACGCCTTCTCGCCGGTGAGCCGGAACCCGCCGTCGCCGTCGGCCTCCGCGCGCAACGCAAGGGAAGCCACGTCGGATCCGGCGTCCGGCTCGGTCAGCGCGAAGGCCGCAACCGCGGCCCCGGCGGCAATCCGGGGCAGCCAGGCGTCGACCACCTCCGGCCGGCCGGCGCGCAGGATCGGATAGGTGCCAAGGCCCTGCACGGCGAGCGCGGTCTCCGCCTCGGTGCAGTACCGGGCCAGACCCTCGCGGATCAGGCACAGATCGAGCGCCGAGGTGGGCACGAAGCCGCCGTCGCCGCGCCGGAACACCCGGCCGAGCAGCCCGTGCTCGGCCAGCGCGGCCAGCAGCGGCCGGTTGATCACGCCAGGCTCGCCGGCGGCGGCCACCGGCGCGAGCACCTCGGCCGCGAGCCGCTCGGTGCGTTCCAGCAGTGTCCGGTGCTCGTCGGAGCGCAACGTCACGTCGGGATCACCGCGGTGCAGACCAGTTCGACCTTGGCCGCCGGATCCACCAGTTCCGCCACGCCGATGAGCGCGGCGGCCGGGTAGTAGCGGCCGAAGTGCTTGCGCCACACCGGTAGGAGGTCACGGAGCGAGGAGCGGTACTCGGCGACGTCGGTCACGAAGATGATCATCGACACCAGGTGGCCGGGCGCCGCGCCGGCCGCCCGCAACGCGGTCACCACGTTCCAGGCCGCCGCGTCGAACTGCTCGACCAGGGTCGACCCCTGCACCAACCCGTCGTCGCCGTGCGCGGTCTGCCCGGCGAGGTGGACGGTGTGGCCGGGAGCCGCCAGGATCACGTGCGCGAACCCCGTCGGCTCCATCAGCTCCGGCACCGGAACGATCCGATGGGGGGTCAGTGACCCGTCCACTGTGGACTCCTTCCCTGGGACCAGGCGGCGTAGAACTCGGCGTGGTCGGCGCTGCGCATCAGCAGCGCCTGGGTCATCGCCTCCAGCTCGATGGCGCTGCCCAGGTCCATGTCCAGCTCCCGGGTGAGCAACACCTTCGTGGTGGAGTAGGCGAGGGCCGGACCGTCGGCCAGCCGCCTGGCCAGCGTTGTCGCGGCCGAGGGCAGCTCCGCGTCGTCCACCACCCGGGTCGCGAGGCCGATCTGTTCCGCCCGCTCGGCGCCGACCTTATCGCCGAGCACAAGCAGCTCGGTCGCCCGGCCCAACCCGACGAGCCGGGGCAGCAGATAGGCCGAGCCCATGTCCGCGCCGGCCAGGCCGACCCGGGTGAACAGGAACGCGAACGAGGCCGACCGGGCGAGCAGCCGGAAGTCGCTGGCCAGCGCGATCACCGAGCCGGCGCCGGCGGCGATCCCGTTCACCGCGGCGATCACCGGCAGCGGGCACTCGCGCAGCGCCTTCACCACCGCCCCGGTCATTCGGGTGAACTCGAGCAGCTGTGCGGGTTCCATCCGGCGCAGCTCGCCGATGATCTCCTCCACGTCACCGCCGGAGCAGAAGCCGCGACCCCGTCCGGTGAGCACCAGCACCCGCGCGTCTCCTCGATGCGGCAGCTCGGCGAGCAGGTCTCGCAGGTCGGCATAGGTGTCGAAGGTGAGCGCGTTCAGCTTGTCCGGTCGGGACAAGGTCACCGTCGCGACCCCGTCGGCCACCGCGAAGTCGAAGTGCTTCCAGTCCCCGGTGAAACCGGGGGACGCCCGGAACGGGCTCACAACACCACCTCGCAAGCTCGGTGTTGTTGCTCAGACACGGTGCCCATTGGTTTCGCTCGCACGCTCG
>JBJMIG010000010.1:0-18221 GCA_045806965.1 Labedaea sp.
GAAAATACAGCGGAATGTCACCTTCCGCGTTTAGAAGCGCATGAAGGTGACCTTCCGCTCTACCCCAACGAGCCGCGATCCGCAGCCGTGCGAGTCGGCCGCCGGTGTCTGGACCGACGAGCACCGCAGCGAGCGAGGAACGAGCGAGTGAGCAGCGCAGGAGGGAAGACACCGGCTCGACGACCGCGAGCCGCGCGAACGAGCTTGCGAGTGAGCGCCGAAGACACCGTGAGCGCCGAAGATACAGCGGAATGTCACCTTCCGCGTTTAGAAGCGCATGAAGGTGACCTTCCGCTCTATCCCAACGAGCCGTGATCCGGAGCCGTGCGAGTCGGCCGGCCGGTGTCTGGACCGACGAGCAGCGCAGCGAGCGAGGAACGAGCGAGTGAGCAGCGCAGGAGGGAAGACATCGGCTCACAGGCCGCGAGCCGCGCGAACGAGCTTGCGAGCGAGCGCAGAAGACACAGCCCGCCCGAGTGAGCCTGCGAGCGAGGGCAGAAGATACTGCTCAGTTGAACCGCTCGCGCATGGCCAGTTCGCCCCAGAAGTCGCGCAGCCGTTCGAACCTGGCGGCGACCTCCTCGACGTTCTGGGCGTCGAGCGCGTCGACGATCGCGTTCACGTCCTCGGCCGAGGAGTCCTCGATCAGCTCCTCGTCATCCAGCAACTGGACCAGGCCGCCGTAGTCGAGCTCGACCGCGGAGTGCTCGTGGAAGTGGCTCAGCCACCGGCCGGTGTCCTGGAGCACCTTGGTCGGGCCGGTCTCGCCGAAGGTGCGCCCGGCCAGCTCGTGTGCCCTGGCCACCCGGCGCCTGGCGTCGGACATGGCGATGCGCCAGCAGACCTGCCGGCGGGGATCGTTCTGCCCGGCCATCACCACATGGCGATGGTCCGGGTCGACCAGGGTGAACCAGGGCAGCGGCACGGTCCAGGTGGTCGAGACGACGTGTACCGCGCCGCTCGGCAGATCCGAGAGCACCGCCGACGCCTTGTCCCGCACGCTTTCCACCGTCTCGTTGAGCGCGGCGGAGCGCAGCGCCGGGGAGGCCGAGGACAGAAACCCGACCAGCGCGGCGGCCGAGCGGGCCCGCAGGTCGAGTGGGCAAATCAGCGGACCGGGGCCAACCGTGCCGCCGTTGGTCGGGACCTCGGCGGGGTCGAGCACCAACACGTCCCGCGACGCCGCCGGCGAGGCCTTGCCGTCGGGCAGCTCGCCGGGCAGCAGCATGGGCGGGTTCGCCAGCTGTGACCTCAGCCACAGCAACCGCTCCCGTTCGCCGGCCGCGGAGTACTCCAGGTGGCCGGTTTCCAACGTGTCCTTGAGGAGCTTCGCCAACGTTGCGTCGAACGACGACAACGGTTCGTACACCCTCAGGTAGGCGACGAACGGACGTGGCACGAGAGGAATCGTGTCACGCCTGCGCGGAGAGTCCACCGTGGGGCGATCGTGGGGCGACCATTGATCTCCGTCACGCGGCCGCGTCGCATCGAACCCCTTCGGCACGGTACGGTAGCTGCCAGGAACCAGTTGTCGAGATAAACGGGGCCGCCGATTCCCCCGGCCGCCCCGTCACTTGTGCGAGGGGGTCGAGCCATGGGGCGCGGCCGGGCGAAGGCTAAGCAGACAAAAGTGGCCCGAGAGCTCAAGTACAGCACTCCCCACACGGATTTCGAGGCGCTACAGCGTGAGCTGTCCGGCGCCCCGGAGGATGGCGTGGAGGAGCAGCACGACGAGGAAGACGACTACGACACCTACCGGCGTCGTTGAGCGTCCGCTTGAGACAGGTATCTCACCTGGTGGGACTTCGCGTCGTACATGGACGCGCGGGCATGGGTGATCGCGGGGTTGTCGGCCGTCTCGGGCACACCGACCTCCCACCAGGTGCCGGCCTCGGTCCAGGATGACGGCCGGGTGCGCAGCACCACGATCGCCGGCTGTCCCGTCCCGGCCTGCTCGCGGGCCGCGCGGTAGGCCGCGCGGAACTCCTCGATGTCGGCAGCGGTGAACACCGCGCAGCCGAGTGCCGCGGCGTGCGCGGCGAAGTCCACCCTCGGCGGTTGCGTCCTGGTCGACCGGCAGTCGGCGTACATGTTGTTGAACGGCGCGCCGCCCTGTCCGCGCTGAAGCCGGTCGATGACCGCGTAGCCGTCGTTGTCGCACACCACGGCGACAAAGCCGTGACCGGCGAACGCGGCCGAGAACAACTCCGAGTTGAGCATCAGGTACGAGCCATCGCCGAGGAGGGTGGTGACCACGCCGGACGGGCGGGCCAGTGCGGCACCCCAGGCGCCGGCCAGCTCGTAACCCATGCACGAGAAGCCGTACTCCACGTCCATGGTCGGCACGCCGGCCGCCCCGGTCGAACGCCAGCCGCCGATCAGCTCGCCGGGCAGCCCGCCGGACGCGGTCATCACGTAGTCCCCTGGTCCGCTCGCCTCGTTCACCACCCCGACCACCTGCGCGTAGGTCGGTAGGTCGGCCGACGGGACGCGCAGGCCGTCGACGTAGTCGTCCCACCGCGCCCGCTCGGTCGCCGCCCGCCCGGTCCAGTCCGCGGGCGCCGTCCAGCCGTCCAGCGCCCCGGCCAGCTCGCGCAGCGTCTCGGCGGCGTCGCCGACCACGGCGATGGCGCCGTGCTTGACCGCGTCGAAGCGGGCGGTGTTCACCGTCACCAGCCGGATGTCCGGGGCGAACAGGGACCAGGAGGCGGTGGTGAAGTCCTGGAGCCGGGTGCCGACCGCGAGGATCAGGTCGGCCGAGGCGGCGAGCGCGTTGGCCGAGACCGAGCCGGTGATGCCGAGCGGACCGGCGTGGTTGGGGTGCCCGTGCGGGACCAGCGTGCGCCCGGCGGTGGTCTCGGTGACCGGCAGGCCGTGCCGTTCGGCGAGGTCGAGGGCCACCCCGGTGGCGCCGGAGTAGCGCACCCCGCCGCCGAGCACCACCAGCGGCCGAACCGCGCCGCGGATCACCCGCGTCGCGGCGTCCAGCGCGTGCCGGTCCGGACGCGGCCGAGGGGTGCGGTGCGTCACCGGCTCGAACAGCGCGTCCGGGAAGTCGAACGCCTCGGCCTGCACGTCCTGCGGCAGCGCCAGGGTCACCGGACCGCAGTCGGCCGGGTCGGTGAGCACCCCGGCCACCTGGGGCAGCGTGGCGATCAGCTGCTCGGGCCGGACGATCCGGTCGAAGTAGCGGCTGACCGCGCGGAACGCGTCGTTCACCGTGCCGGTCGCGTCGTGGAAGTGCTCCACCTGTTGGAGCACCGGGTCGGGCGCCCGTGAGGTGAACGTGTCGCCGGGGAGCAGCAGCAACGGCAGCCGGTTGGCATGCGCGACGCCGGCCGCGGTCACCAGGTTCAGCGCGCCAGGGCCGATCGACGAGGTGGCCACGCCGACCTGCCGCCGGTGGGTCGCCTTGGCCAGCGCGACCGCGGCCAGTGCCATGCCCTGCTCGGTGTGCCCGCGCCAGGTGGGCAGCGCGTCGGCGTGCTCGGCCAGTGCGGTGCCGAGTCCGAGCACGTTGCCGTGCCCGAAGATCGCGAACACGGCCGGGAACAGCGGCACCTCGGTGCCGTCCAGCAGTTCCGCGCGCTGGGCGGTCAGCCAGCGCACCAGCGCCTGCGCGGCGGTCAGCTTCATCGGCGTCCTTCGGCGGTGGTGACCGGGCAGCGCGGGTCGAGCGGTTGCGCCGCCCACGAGTCGCGCACCCAGGTGTGCGCCGGGTCGTCGCAGAATGCCATCGACCGTTCCGCGCCCGGCCCGGCGAGCACGTTGAGGTAGTACATCGGGTAGCCGGGCGCCGCCACGCACGGACCATGGAAGCCGCGCGGGATCAGGAACACGTCGCCGTCGCGCACGGTGACGGTCTCGTCGAGCTCGCCGTCCGCGGTATAGGTGCGGTGCAGGCCGAAGCCGCCGGGCCCGGCGATCCGGAAGTAGTAGATCTCCTCGTTGACCACCTCGCACGGCTCGCTGCCGTCGTGCTTGTGCGGCGGGTAGGACGACCAGTTGCCGTCCGGGGTGATCAACTCGCAGGCGCTGAGCCGGTCGGCGTGCGGCCAGACACCGGGCACGCCGAAGTTGGTGACCTGGCGGGTGGCGTTGCCGGCGCCACGCACCTCGACCGGGACCTCCTCGGCCGGGCCGTAGCGGGGCGTGAGCCGGTTGGCACACCTGGCCATCGGCATGGCCAGCTCCACTCCATCCACTGTGGACAGTTGGAGATCGGCATCGCGCGGCACATAGGCGAAGTCGGTGACCCGGTCGAACACCGAGGTCCGGCCGGCGAGCGGAAACCGCTCGCCGGCCACCTCGACGGTGACCGCGCCGGACAGCGGCAGCACGAACGCCTCGAACTCTCCCGTGGCCACCGCGCGTTGTTCGCCCGGGGCCAGCCGGAGCACCCGCAGCCCGGTGTAGCGCCAGCCGGCGTCCGCCGGCCCGAGCCGGACCGGGTCGGCCCCGTCCCGCAACGTCCCGTGTGGACGGTGCGGGTTCACGACGTCGGTCACGGACCCTCCCCATGCAGTAGCTTCGCCGCCATCGCGACCGCGCCGGCCACATCGCCGCCCGGCGGGTAGAGCAGCCTGCGGCCGACCACGAGCCCACGCACCACCGGATGGCGCAGCACCGCGCCGAGGGCGGCCAGCTCCGGGCCCGGTGGGCCGCCGAGGATCACCACCGGCGACGTGGTGCCGTCCAGCACGGCCGGCTCCGCGGGCGCGGGCAGCTTGAGCCAGGTGTGCGCCGAGGTGACGCCGAGCCCTGAGGCAACGCCGATCGCCCTGGCCAGCGCGGCGGTGTCGCCGAGCGGCACCAGGTTTCCCGACTGGTCGCGCGCGTAGGGCAGCGGTTCGACCATGGCCAGCAGCCCGTGCCGGGCGAGGCCGGACACCGCGCGGGCGCAGGACTCCAGGGTGGACGCCGTGCCCGCGTCCGAGTCGACCAGGCGGAGCAGCATCTTCCCGCCGTCCAACCGGCTGTCCACGATGGACGAGACGTCGTAGCCGGTGAACCGGTCGTCGATCTCCCAGGCGGCCCCGGCCAGCCCGCCCCGGTTCATCGAGCCGACCACCACCTTGTCGTGCAGACCGTCGAGCAGCAGCAGCTCCTCGACCACGTCCGGGCTGGCCAGCAGCCCGTCCACCTCGGGGTTGGCCAGCGCGATCAGCAGCCGGTCGAGCAGGTCGCGGCGGCCGGCCATGGCCAGCGGGTCGGCGCCGACCCCGAGCGCGCCCCGCGCCGGGTGGTCGGCCGCGATCAGGAACAGCGTGCGGCGCGCGGTGAGCAACCCGGTGCGGCGGCGCCGGTTGGCGTAGGCCGCGCCGATCGCCCCTGGGTCGGTGGCCCTGGTGTGCAGCAGCTCGGCCCAGCCCGCGTCCGTGATCATGCCGGGGCCCATCTCACCCCACCAGCTCCTCGATCTCGGCGACCGTCGGCATGGCGTCCGCGCAGGCCAGCCGGCCGGCCACGATCGCACCGGCCGCGTTGGCGTAGCGGGCGATCCGCTCCGGCGCCCAACCGCTGAGCAGCCCGTGCACCAGCGCGCCGCCGAACGCGTCACCGGCGCCGAGCCCGCAGACCACCTCGACCGGTTGCGGCGGCACGGTCCACGAGCCGGCCGCGGTGGCCACCAGCACCCCGCTCGCGCCCAGCTTCACCACGGCCAGCGAGATCCCCCTGGCCAGCAGCCGCTCCGCCGCGGCCACCGGGTCCGCGGTGCCGACCGCGACCTCGACCTCGGCCCGGTTGCCGACCGCCACGGTCACGTGGTCGAGCAGCGCACCGATCTCCGCCCGCGCACTGTCCACAGAGGACCAGAACATCGGCCGGAAATCGAGGTCGAGCACGGTGTGCGCGATCCGGCCACGGCGTTCGAGCAGCCGCCGCTGGGTGGTCCTGGCCGGCTCGGCGGACACCCCGGTGCCGGTGACCCAGAGCACCGGCACGTCGGCGACCAGGTCCCAGGGCACTTCCGGCTCGATCAGCGTGAGGTCCGGGGCGGTTGGCAGCCGGTAGAACAGCAGCGGCGGATCGGCCGGCGGATCCAGCGCGCAGAACACCACCGGGGTGAGCAGACCCTCGGCCGTGCCAACGAAGTCCGCGGACACCCCGAACGAGCGCAGCGCGGAACGGACGTAGTCGCCGAACGGGTCCGGTCCGACCTTGGTGAGCACCGCCGATGGCCGGCCGAGCCGCGCGGCGGCCACCGCCACGTTGGTCGCGGTGCCGCCGAGCGACTTGGCGAAGGTACGCACCCGCGCCAGCGGCACCCCGCTCTGCTCGGGGTAGAGATCGACCCCGACCCGGCCGACGGTCAGCAGCTCGACGGTGGTCATCCGTCCGCCACGGCGCGCAACTCGTGCTCCAGCGCCTCCAACTCGGCACCGCCGGCCATCTGTCTGGTCAGCTCCGCGAGCGTGATGTCCGCCTTGGCGAAGCAGCCGAGCGCGCGGCCGCGCTTGAGCAGGAGAAACCGGTCGCCGACCGGATAGGCGTGGTGCGGGTTGTGGGTGATCAGCACGACGCCGAGGCCACGGTCCCTTGCGCTGGCGACATAACGCAGCACCACCCCGGCTTGCTTCACGCCGAGCGCCGCGGTCGGCTCGTCCAGGATCAGCACCTTCGCGCCGAAGTGGACCGCCCTGGCGATGGCCACGCACTGCCGCTCGCCGCCGGACAGCGTGCCGACCGGCTGCTCCACGTCGCGCAGGTCGATGCCCAATTCGGCGAGCGCCCGCCTGGCGGTGGCCCGGCCGGTGCGCCGGTCCAGCATCCGCAGCGGTCCCCAGCCGGTGGTCGGCTCAGAACCGAGGAAGAAGTTGCGCCACACGCTCATCAGCGGGACCACGGCCAGGTCCTGGTACACCGTGGCGATCCCGCGGTCCAGCGCGTCGCGGGGCGAGCCGAACCGGACCTCCTCGCCCGCCACCCGGAGCGATCCGGTGTCGTGCTGGTGCGCCCCGGCCAGAATCTTGATCAGCGTCGACTTCCCGGCGCCGTTGTCCCCGAGCACGCAGGTGACCTCGCCGGCATTGACCACAGTGGACACATCCCGCAGCGCCACCACGCTGCCGTAGGACTTGCCGATGCCGGTCGCCTCGATCAGCGCCTCTGGCGCGGTCCCGGTCATCGCCGCACCCGCTCCGCCCGGCGCCGGAAGACGTTGTTCACCAGCACCGCCGCCAGCAGCATCACCCCGAGGAACAGCTTGAACCAGTCCTGGTCCCATTGCGCGTAGATGATTCCCTGGCTGGCCATGCCGAAGATCAGCGCGCCGATCGAGGCGCCGATCGCCGAGCCGAACCCGCCGGTGAGCAGGCAGCCGCCGATCACCGCCGCGATGATGTACTGGAACTCGAGGCCGATGCCCTCGTTGGCCTGCACGCTGGTGTGCCGCAGGATGTTCATCGACCCGACCAGCCAGGCGGCGCCCGCGGTGGTCATGAACAGCAGGATCTTGGTGCGGGCCAGCGGCACGCCGACCGCCCTCGAGCTCTGCGCCGACCCGCCGACCGCGAAGATCCAGTTGCCGAACCTGGTGCGCACCAGCACCCACGCGCCAACCGCGGTGACCGCGATCCACCACAGGATCGAGACCTGGTAAGGAACTCCGCCGATGTCGATGGTGGACGCGAACAGCTGGCCGCTGGAGGCGTAGCCGTCCGCGGTGCGCATGCCGGCCACCTGCACGCTGCCGGTCACCGCCTTCGTCACGCCGAGGTTGATGCCCTGCAACGCGAGAAAGGTGCCGAGGGTGACGATGAAGCTTGGCAGCTTGGTGAGGATCACCAACCAGCCGTTGAGCGCGCCGACCGCCAGCGCGAAGACCAGCGAGACCAGCAGCGCCAGCCAGACGTTCCACCCGGCCCTGGTCGCCAACAGCGCGGTGACCAGGCCGGTGGACGCGGTGAGCACCCCGGCGGAGAGGTCGAACTCGCCGCCGATCATCAGCAGGGCCACCGCGACCGCCATGATGCCGAGCGTCGAGGCGACGTCCAGCCAGGTGGCCACGCCGGCGAGGCTGAGGAACTGCTCGGTGAACACCGAGAAGAACACGAACACCGCGACGGCGCCGAGTCCCGCGCCCACCTCCGGCCGGATCACCAGCCGGTCGACCAGGCTGGGACCGGCCAGCCGCTCCTCGACCGGTGGTGACTTCGGCGCTTCGGTGACGGTCATGGCCGACGCCTCCTCACCGGGTGCCGCGCTTGGCGTACTCGGTCACGCGGTCCACATTGGACTTGTCGACGAAACCGGGACCGGTCAGCACCGGGCCGCCGCCGCCGAGCGTGTTCGCGTTGTCGTGGTACAGCTTGAGCATCACGATCGGCAGGTAGCCCTGCTCGTACTGCTGCTGGTCGACGGCGAAGAGCACCTCGCCGGACTTGATCGCCGCGGCCACGTCCGCGTTCAGGTCGAACGTCGCCACCTGGGCCTTGCTGCCCGCCCCCTTGGCCGCACTGGCCGCGAGCACACCGACCTGCGGGTTGAGCGCCAGCACCGCGTCGATCGAGGTGTCGGTCTGGAGGGCGGCCTTGATCCGTGCCTCGACGTCGGTCGGGTTGGCCAGATCGACCTGAAGGTTGCTCACCGTGCCGAAGCCGCGCTTCGCGCCGTCACAGCGCTGGGTGAGCCCGATGTTGCCGGCCTCGTGGATCACGCAGAGCAGCTTGGTCTTCCCGGCTGCCTTGAGCTTCGCACCGGCCTGCTCGCCCGCGATCGACTCCTCCTGGCCGACGTGCGCGAGCGCCCCGAACTCCTTGCTCCGCGCGCTGCCCGAGTTGATCGTGATCACCGGGATGCCGGCCTTCACCGCGTTGTCGATCGCGGTCTTGAGCGCGTCCGGGTTGGCCATCGACACGACCAGGCCGCCGACCTTCTGCGCCACCGCGTTGTCGATCAGCCGCGCCTGCGCGCCGGGGTCGCCGTCCGAGCTGTACGTCACGCCGACGCCGAGCTGCTTGCCAGCCGCCTCGGCGCCGTTCTTCACCACGCTCCAGAACGCGTCGCCCGCGCCGCCGTGGGTGACCACCGCGACCTTCAGGTCACCCGAGCTCGACGGCGCGGGTGCCGGCGCACTGCCGCCGGAGTTGTTGTTGGAGGTGTTGTCCGCGGCCGGACCGCTGCACGCGGCGAGCAGGATCGCGCCGGCCGAAGCAAAGCCGAGCAGTAACCGGCGCCGGGTTCGTGCGGGCGCGAAATTGTGGGACATCGTTGTCTCTCCTCGAGTTGGCTAGCTGAGCGTGGCGGTGAGGTGCGCGAGGCTGCGCGCGACGTCGTGCCGGGGACGGTGGTCCTCGGCGGTGGATTCCCCGGACAGCATGGTGTCCTGTTCGAGGACGTACCAGCCGGTGTAGCCGGCGGCGATGAGCACCCGAACCAGCGCCGTCACGTCGACGTCGCCGTCGCCGAGCGGCACGTACATCCCCGAGCCGACCGCGTGGGTGTAGCTGATCCGGCCGGCCCGAACCAGCTCGGCGATGGCCGCCCGGACGTCCTTGAGGTGCACGTGACCGACCCGGTCCGGGTACCGGCGGGCCAACTCGACCGGGTCGGTGCCGCCGATCAGCAGGTGCCCGGTGTCCAGGCAGAGCGGCAGATCCGAGTCGGCGAGGAAGCGCTCCACCTCGGCGGTGGTCTCCACGTGCGTGCCGATGTGCGGGTGCAGCACGGTGGACAGGCCGTTGGTGGCCGCGACGTCCCGGATCCGCGCGGCGGTCTCGATCAGCGTGCGCCACTGCCCCTCGCCGAGCACCGGGCGCTCGTCGTAGCCGGCCAGACCGGTGGCCGCCGCCAGCACCAGCACCTCGGCCCCGGCGGCGGCGAGCAGCTCGGTCACCTCGGCCGCGTCGTCCATCGTCGACCACACCTGGTCGGGATCGTGCAGCACGACGGCGAGGAACCCGCCGATCAGCCGCATGTGGTACCGGGCAAGCAACTCGGCGAGCTCCCGTTGGTCCTCCGGCAGGTAGCCGGGCGGGCCGAGCTCGGTCGCGGCGACGCCGAGCTCGGACATTTCGAGCAGCACCGTCTCCGGGTCGAGTACCCGGCCCCAGCCGGGGACCTCGCAGACGCCCCAGGAGATCGGCGCCGCGGCGATCTTCAGCTCCCTGGCCGTCATCCGTGCGTCCCGACCGTGTGGTCCAGCCGCACCGGCGCACCGCGGCGGCGGGAGGCGTCGCAGGCCTGCGCCAACCGCAGCGACACCAGGCTGTCCCGGATCGGCGACGGGTTCTCCGCCCGGCCGGCGACCACGTCCACGAATACCGCCATCTCGTTGGCGTAGGCGCGGTGGAACCGTTGCTGGAACCCGGGATAGGCGTCCGCACCGGCCTGCGGACCGCCAGGTTCCAGCGAGCGCACCGGGGTCCGAGGGTCGAGGCCGACCGCGAGCGAGTCGCGGCTGCCGAGCACCTCGATGCGGTGGTCGTAGCCGAGTGGATCGTGCCGGCCGCCGAACAGCACCGCGTGCGCGCCACCCGCGAAGCGCAGCACCGCGACCGCGTTGTCCACGTCGTCCGCGTCGGCGAAAGCCTTGTCCACCAACACCGAGCCGGAGGCGTACACCTCGACCACCGGCTCGCCGACCAGCCACGGCACGGCGTCGAGGTCGTGAATGAGCAGGTCGGCGAAGATCCCGCCGGAGGCCGGCAGGTAACCGAGATCCGGTGGGGTCGCGTCGTTGCCGACCGCCCGCACCTGGTAGATCGTGCCGAGCTCGCCGGCGCGGATCCGGCGGTGCAACTCGACGACGGCCGGATCGAACCGCCGCTGAAAGCCGACCAGCACGGCGATCCCGGCGGCCGACACCTCGTCGATCAGGGCCTGGAGCGTGTCGAGGTCACCGGCGATCGGCTTCTCGCACAGCGCCGGGGTTCGGGCGGCGAGACAGCGCCGGAGCAGCTCGGCATGGGTGTCGGTGGGGGTGGCCACGAGCACGCCGTCGCTCGCCGCGAGCAACTCGTCCAGGGTGTCCACGGGCGCGGTGCGGGCGCCGAGCAGCGCGGCGGCCTGGCTGGCCCGGCCCGGCACCGGGTCGAACAGCAGCACCTCGTCCACCGCGGCCAGCCCGGACAGGTTGGTCGCGTGCATCGACCCGATCCGGCCAACTCCGGCAACCCCGATCCGCATCCCGACGTCCTTCTTGACTTGACCGAATTAGAGCGCTCTACTTGTTGGAGCGCTCTAATCCTGATCGGGCCGCGACCGCGCTGTCAAGGCTGATCTAACCGCGGAGGTCCGATGGATCGGCCGACGATGGAGGACGTGGCCGCCCGGGCGGGCGTCTCCAGGGCGCTGGTGTCGCTGGTCATGCGCGGCTCGCCGAAGGTGAGCGAACACCGGCGCGAAGCCGTGCTGCGGGCCGCGGACGAGTTGGGGTACTCGCCGCACGCGATGGCCCGCTCGCTGGCCAGCCGGACCTCGCACTACCTCGGTGTGATGGTGTCCGACCTGCACAACGCGTTCTGGGCGGAGATCGTCGACGGGCTGGACGCGTGCGCCCGCGACCAGGGTTTCGAGCTAGTGATCAACACCGGCGGCCGGCGCGCCGCCCGGGAAGGCCAGGCGCTGGCCAGCCTGCTCTCCTTCCGCCCGGCCGGGGTGGCCCTGCTCGGCCCCGTGGTGCCGGCTTCGGCGATCGCCGCCGCCGCCGACCACGCCCCGCTCGTGCTCGTCTCCCGCTCCTCCCGCATGTCTACTGTGGACACGGTGAACGACGACGGGCAGACCGGCTCCGGCCTCGCCGTGGATCACCTGGTCTCGTTGGGCCACACCGACATCGTGCACATCGACGGCGGCGGCGGCTCGCAGGCCGCCCCGCGCCGCACCGGCTACCTCGCGGCGATGCGCCGGCACGGCCTGCGTCCGCGCGTGGTGCGCAGCGAGTACACCGACGCCGGTGGCACCAGGGCGGTCCGTGAACTGCTCGACACGAGGAGCGCGGGCCTGCCGACCGCGGTGGTGGCCGCGAACGACGTCAACGCCGTCGGCGCCATCTCCGCGCTCGAGGAGGCCGGCCTGCGGGTCCCCCGGGACGTCTCGGTCGTCGGCTACGACAACACCTCGCTCGCCGCGCTGCGCCACGTCTCGCTGACCACGGTCGACCAACCCCGTACCGAGATGGGTCGGCTGGCGGCCGAGGCGTTGATCCAGCGGGTCCGCAACGAACGCACCAGCCCGGTCCGCCACCTGCTCCGGCCCTCCCTCGTGGTCCGCTCCACCACCGCCGCGCCGAGCCGGTGAGGCGGGTGGGCGGCTCAGTCCTGGTCCGCACCACCCGCGCGGCGGTTGTGTTTGCGGCGCGCGCGGTGCCGTTTGTCGGCAAGGCGGCGTTCCTGGGCCCCTCGGCCCGGCTTGGTCGGCCGGCGCCGGGGCGGCGGCGGCGCGGCGGCCTCCCGAAGCAGGGCGGCGAGCCGGTCGCGGGCCGCGGCGCGGTTGGCCAACTGGGCTCGTTGCTCGCTGGCCGCGACGGTGAGCACGCCGCCGGCCAGGCGGTTGGCGAGGCGCTCGAGTAAGCGCGGTCGCAGCCAGTCCGGGACGGACGGGGAGCCGGCCACGTCGAAGGAGAGCTCGACCCGGCTGTCGGTGGTGTTCACGCCCTGGCCGCCGGGCCCGGACGACCGGGAGAAGCGTTCCCGCAACTCGCCGGCGGGGATCACCAGCGAACGAGTTATCACCAGGTCGTCGGGCACCACACCAGCATGCACACGGTGTCAGTAGAACGACAGGCCGGGCTGGGTGGCAATCAGCCGGAGCAGCTTCAGGTCGAGCGGCGGGACGAGGCGGCTGGTCGGCTTGCCGGTGTTGGCTCGGCTGGCCAGGTTCGAGGAGGTCACCGACACCACCGTGCGGTCCGCGCGTAGCGCGTAGACCGTGTTGGCCAGGTAGCCGGAGTTTTCCCGCACGGTGCTGACCCTGAGCTGGACATCGCTCTGTTGGACCAGCTCGCAGTCGGCCTGGGCGGACGCCGCGACCGGGCAGCCGGGCACCATGCCGTCCGGGCCGGAGTGGCCGACCGCCAGCTCAAGGGCGCCCACCCCCTTGGCATCCCGCAGGTCGGCGATCAGGTAGTAGGCGCCCTGGTACGGCCGGAACTCCAGCGGGCCGCGCCCGTCGTCGATCACCGCGAGCGCGGTGAACTCCGGCGGGATCTTGGAATCCCGCGCGATCACCTTGGTGAGCGCGGCGGCGTGCGCGTCGCTGGGCGGATCAGCCGAGTTGAGCTCGGTGGGCATCAAGGTGGCCGAGGCGAGCGGCAGCTCGGGTCCGGCCGGCGCGGTTGCCGGGGCGTCCGGCCGAGAACTGGTCGAGAGCGCGGTGAGCGGCCGCGCGGCCGCGTCCTCGGCCGCCCCGCCGCCGAGTCCGGACAGCACCGTGGCCCCGACCACGACCGCGACCACGGCCGCGACCACCCCGCCGGACGCCGCGAGCCGCCGGACCCGCATGCGCTGCCGGCCGCGGCGAAACAGCTCGGCGCGATCGAGAGCGAGCGGCGGCTCCGGCCCGAACGCCCGGCCGAGCAGCGCCTTCACTTCCTCGGGCTCGCCGTTCACGACGGATCCCCCACCGGGTTCTCGGTCAACAGTCTGCGCAGCGCGGCCAGTCCCTTCGCGGCCTGGCTCTTGATCGTGCCCTCGCTCTTGCCGAGCAGCGCCGCGGTCTCGGTGACCGACAGGTCCTCCCAGTACCGCAGCACGACGACCGCCCGTTGGCCGGCCGGCAGCTTGGCGAGCGCCCGGCGCACGTCGATCGCGTCGTCGATGCCGCCCGGCGGGTTGGCCACCTCGGGCAGCTCACCGACCACGCTCTCCCGGCGGCGAAACGCCCGCCGCGACTCGTCGATCGCGGTGCGCACCATGACCTGGCGGGAGTAGGCGTCCAGGGCACCGTCCTGGCGCAGTCGCGGCCACGCCACATACACCTTCATCAGCGTGGTAGCCACGAGGTCCTCCGCCCGATGCCAGTCGCCCCCACAGAGCAGGTAGGCGGTTCGGCGCATGACGACGGCCCGGGTGTCCAGGTACTCCCCGAACTCCGCGTCGCGGTTTGGCACGGACCCATGTTCCTCTCGCCCTCACCCGGTGATACGGCCCGCCCGCATCCCAGGTTGCCCGGCCGAGATACGCGCTCAGAAGCGGGGGTGGTTGCCGCGCAGTACGGCGCGCGGGGCGTCGCGATCGTCGCTTGGCGAGATCTCCCCGAGTACCCAACCGGGCACGTGCCTGGCGGTGAGTACGGCCAGCGCCCGGTCCACGTCCTCCGCAGCGACCACGGCCACCATGCCGACGCCCTGGTTGAACGTGCGCTCCATTTCGGCGCGCTCCACCCGGCCGCGCTGGGCGATCATGGAGAACACCGGCGCCGGCGTCCAGGTGCCGCGGTCGAGAATGGCTTGCAGGCCACGCGGGACCACCCGGCTCAGGTTGGCCGCGAGGCCGCCGCCGGTGATGTGCGCGAACGTGCGCACCTCGGTCTCGGCGGCCACCGCGAGGCAGTCCTTGGCGTAGATCCGGGTCGGCTCCAGCAGCTCCTCGCCCAGGGCGTGGCCGAACTCCTCGACCATGCCGTCGAGCGGCATCCGGCCGATCTCCAGCAGCACGTGCCGGGCCAGGGAGTAGCCGTTGGAGTGCAGCCCGGAGGAGCCCATGGCGAGCACCACGTCCCCCGGCCGGACCCGATCGGGACCGAGTACCGCGTCCGCCTCGACCACGCCCACCCCGGTGGCGGACAGGTCGTAGGCGCCGTCGGCCATCAGCCCGGGGTGCTCGGCCGTCTCGCCGCCGAGCAGTGCGCAACCGGCCTGCACGCAACCGTCCGCGATGCCCTTCACCAGCGCGGCGACCAACTCCGGCGCGACCTTGCCGACCGCGATGTAGTCCTGGAGGAACAGCGGCTCGGCCCCGCACACCACGAGGTCGTCCACCACCATGGCGACCAGGTCGATGCCGACCGTGTCGTGGACGCCGAGCGCCTGGGCCACCGCGATCTTGGTGCCGACCCCGTCGGTCGACGAGGCGAGCAGCGGCTCCCGCCACCGGTCGAGGCGCAGCTTGAACAGCCCGGCGAACCCGCCGATGCCGTCGACGACCTCGGGTCGGGTGGCCTTCTGGGCCCACGGTTTGAGCTGTTCGATGGCCTGTTCGCCGGCGTCGATGCTCACCCCAGCGGCGGCATAGGTGGCGGGCGGGGGCATGGGACTGGTGTCGGTCATGGGTCCAAGTCAGGATCGTTCAGGGTCGCCGGAGGGCCTCTTCGGCACCGTACCCGGCGGGCACCACCGGCGCTGCGGAACCGTTGATGCCCTTCGGAATTCCCTCGAGGAGGTGCTTGCCGATCTTGGCCGACTCGGGCAGCGCGATCGGGTACTCGCCGTCGAAGCAGGCCGAGCACAGCCGCGAGCGGGGCTGCTCGCTGGCCGCGATCAGGCCATCGAGGGAGACGTAGCCGAGGGTGTCCGCGCCGATCGAACGGCGCACCCCGTCGATCTCCAGCCCGTTGGCGATCAGCTCGGCCCTGGAGGCGAAGTCGATGCCGTAGAAGCATGGCCAGCGCACCGGCGGCGAGGCGATCCGCACGTGCACCTCGAGCGCACCGGACTCGCGCAGCATCCGGACCAGCGCCCGCTGGGTGTTGCCGCGGACGATCGAGTCGTCCACCACGACCAGCCGCTTGCCCCGGATCACGTCGCGCAGCGGGTTGAGCTTGAGCCGGATGCCGAGCTGACGGATGGTCTGCGACGGCTGGATGAACGTCCGCCCCACGTAGGCGTTCTTGACCAGGCCGGAGCCGTAGGGCGTGCCGGACTCCTGGGCGTAGCCGATCGCCGCCGGGGTGCCCGACTCCGGCACCGGGATCACCAGGTCGGCCTCGGCCGGTGCCTCCCTGGCGAGCCGGCGGCCGATGTCCACCCGGGTGGCGTGCACCGAGCGCCCGCTGATCGTGGTGTCCGGCCGGGCCAGGTAGACGAACTCGAACACGCAGCCCTTCGGCTTGGGGTTGGCGAAGCGGGACGAGCGCAGCCCGTCGTCGTCGATGGCCAGCAGCTCACCCGGTTCGACCTCGCGAACGAACGACGCGCCGACGATGTCCAGCGCGGCGGTCTCGCTGGCCACCACCCAGCCCCGGGAGAGCCGGCCGAGCACCAGCGGCCGGACGCCGTGCGGGTCGCGGGCCGCGTACAGCGTGGTCTCGTCCGCGAACACCAGGCAGAACGCGCCGCGCACGGTGGGCAGCAGCTCCAGTGCGGCCTGCTCGATGCCGCGGTCCGCGGCGGTCGCGGCGAGCAGCCCGCAGAGCAGGTCGGAGTCGCTGGTGGCGCCGTTGCGGGCGATGATGCCGGCGGCCCTGGCCCGCTCGTGCAGCTCCGCCGTGTTCACCAGGTTCCCGTTGTGCCCCAAGGAAAGTCCGGAGCCGATGGCGGTGGTGCGGAAGGTGGGCTGGGCGTTCTCCCAGGTGGTCGAGCCGGTGGTGGAGTAGCGGCAGTGCCCGACCGCGACGTGGCCGCGCAGCGATGACAGCACCTGCTCGTCGAACACCTGGCTGACCAGGCCGAGATCCTTGAACACCACGATCTGCGTGCCGTCGGCGACGGACATGCCGGCCGCCTCCTGGCCGCGGTGCTGAAGCGCGTACAGGCCGTAGTAGGTGAGTTTGGAAACCTCTTCGCCGGGCGCCCAGACCCCGAACACCCCGCACTCCTCGCGCGGCTCGGTCTCGGCATCGGCAGTGAACTGGTCGGTGGCCACCGAAGCGTCTCCTGCGGGTGGGCGGCGGCTGCACGTGCACTTTCAGTCTAGGTGCTCGACCACGGCCGGTTCACCGACCCGAGGGGTGGGTCGCCCCACAGTCGCGATCACCGGTGGACGGTCGTCGCCGGACGGTCGTCGCCGGACGGGTCCGCGCCGTCATCCGCGCACCACGGGCAGCAGGTGGGCGAGGTCGGATCTGGTGCCGGACGCGGTCACCCGCCCGGCGGCCACCGCGTCCGCCCAGCGCAGGCGGCCGGTGGCGAGCTCGAGCCAGGTGCGCGGGTCGGTCTCCACCACGTTGGGCGGCGTGCCCCTGGTGTGCCGCGGCCCCTCGACGCACTGCACCGCGGCAAAAGGCGGCACCCGGACCTCGACGTTGGTGCCCGGGGCGAGGTCGGCCATGGTGCGCAGGCTCAGCCGGACGGCGGCGGCCAGCTCGGCCCGGTCCGGTTCCGCGCCGCCGTCGAGCCAGGGCGCCACGGCCGCCAACCGCTGCCGCAGCTCGACCGGGTCGACCAGCCGGCGGCCGGGCATCCGTTATTCCTCGACCGCCCGCTCGATCTCGGCGAGCAGCTGCTCCACGTGCTGCACGAGCTTGCGCGAGTCGGCCGGGGAGATCGTGGTCCACAGGTGGCCGTCCCCGGACACCCGGCGGATCTGCACGTATCGGCCGTCGTCGGTGTCGAAGAACGAGACCACCCGCTCGGCCCGCTGCCGGCGGCCGAGCCGGTCCCGCCCGGCGGCGCCGAAGTTCCCGGTGCCGCGCACGTCCTTGATCATGGTCGACAGCGCGTCCGCGTCGTCCTCCCGCACACCCTGGTCCAGCAGCGCGGCATGGAAACCCGCCTGGCTGCCGCCCGCGCCGTTCGCCGCGGCCTCGAAGTCCTCGCTGCGCAGGGTCACCGACTGCCCCGGCCCGGCCGGACGGTCGGGCAGCAGCCCCACCGCGGCGGCCGCCAGGGTGGTCGCCGAGGTCCGCCGCAGGGTGAGCCGGCCGTCGCCGAGCACCGCGAGCGCGGCGTCGTCCCCCACCCCGGCGGCGAGCAGCCGGACACTGCCTGCCACGTACGCCCGGCCGTCGACCTCCCGATCCGGCCGCCCGAGCAGCCGGAGCAGGTGCTCGATCTCCGGGTTCACCGCCACCGGGCGGCCGAGCCCGCGACCCTCGAGGTCGGACCACGCCTGCTGCTCGAGCGTGGCCCGCTCCTCGTGGGTCTTGCCGGGCGAGGGCACCCGCACCACCAGCGGCATCGCGCCGAGCTGGAGGTGCTCCCACAGCACGTCGAACTCGAGGGCCGAGAGGGAGATCGGCTCCTGCTCGGTCCTTAGCTCCAAGATCGTCACTTCTCTTCCGGGTCCTCGCCGATCACGGCGGGCGACACCATCCGGTCGTCGCCGAACACGTCGGTGGTCTCCAGCAGGTAGTCGGGCGAGTAGTGCTCCTCGTCCTCGTCACCGCCGGCGCCGCCCGCA
>JBJMIG010000011.1:0-6192 GCA_045806965.1 Labedaea sp.
CGAGGTGGACCATCACGTGCGCGTCGAGGTAGAGGTTGACCGTGTTGTCGACGAAGGCGCTCGTCCAGCCCGCGGTCGCCGAGCTCGCCAGCGATTGCAGGTTCGTCACGGTGAACGGGACTTCGGCGTCGAACTGGGCCTTGATCGTGTTCGCCATGGGGGATGAGCTCAGCCGTTGAGGAGCGCGTCGGAGACCTCGGGCCCGCTGATCCGGTAGCCGAAGACCTGCGAGACCCGCGCGGCGGCGGGGCCCAGCCCGGCGGCACCGCCGACGCCCGCGGAGGCGAGCAGGCATTCGAGCCGCGTGCCCGCCTGCTTGCCCCCGGCGCCGATCGCCACCGACGTGGTCGTGCCGGACCCCCAGATGCTCACGATCCCCTGCCGGACCTGGGGATCGGTCATGTCGATCTGGTTGCCCCAACACATCGACTGCCACTTGAGCCAGAGGTTGGTGATCTGGCCGGCGGAAGGCGAGGCGCCCCCGGTCGGGTCGGCCGTCCAGTCGATCGCCGAGTTGAGCTGGGCGATCGACATCGACGGCTTCCAGAGGGCCAGCGGCGCGGCGATCGGCTGATTGTCGGTCGCTTGCGCGATCCCGTTGTACCAGTCGGCGATGTTCTGGCGATTGTCGCCGGCATCGGGCAGGGCGTTGATCGCGGTCGGCTGGCCGGTGGCGACGTTCGTGACCGTGTTCGTGTTGGCCCGGATGTGGGCCGCGAGCGTCGTCCTCTGGGCGGGGGTCAGGGGCATGCCGGGGCTCCGTGGGAGGGTGGTCCGTCGGTCAGGACGCCGGCTTCACCGCCGAACTGTGCCGCGTCCAACCCCCGTGGCCGTCGGGCCCGTAGATCGACACGACCGAGCCCGCGGTCACCCATTTCCCCTTGCCGTCGTCCTTGTAGATCGCGACGATCGGGCAGACCCAGGTCGACTGCCCGGGCTTGCCGGACGCCGGCAGCCGTGCCATCGCCGCCTCCCACGCGATCTGTGCGACCTGGGCGAGGTCGGTTCCCGTCAGGGTCGACGGCGGCGGCATGGTGGCCGGGGGCGACGTCGGAGTGGGGGTTGTCGTCGGCGTCGGCGTCGGAGTGGGCGTCGGGGTAGGGGTCGGGGTCACGCCCATTGCATAGTCGCGGATCGCGCCGCCCGTCTGCGAATAGATCGGCCGCCCGAAGTCCCACAGGTTCCCCTCGGTCGCCGCATTCCCGGTGCCCATGAGCGACGCCCGGTCCTGGAAGTCGCACCAGTTGGGCGGGAAACTGAGCGCATCGCTGTAATCCGCAGTATACTTGCATTCGATGATAAATTTATGGCCTATTGCGTCTGCGGCGACCTGTTGCGCCTGGATCCAGGAGAGCATGAGCGGATACATTCCTGGATGGCGATAGAGCGCGTGGCTGTAGGGGATCGCGTTGTACAGTTTCGTCCACGTCAGCTCGTCGAAGCCGCCCTCGTACGCCCCGAACGGGATGCCGGCGAAATGGCCCCCGTACTTGGCCTGGTCGACCACGCGTGCCGCCTGCCGGAGCCGCTCCTGGCGTTCCCCGCGGAGGCAACAGAGCGTGTAGACGTCGGCGGCTGTGGGAATGTCGCAGCAATCGAGCGCGGCCTGGGCGTCGGTGTCGCGGTTGGCCCAGCCGCCCGGGTCGAATTCCTGGTAGTTCGCCGTCGCCACCATGTCGAACGCCTTGCCCCGGGCGAAGAACCAGTCGCAGACTTGTTCCAACGGGCCGAAGTCGCCCGCGTTGGAGTTGATCGTCGTGATCACGTCGGCCGAGCGGTCGCCGCGCGGGTCGGCGGCGTAGACGGCCCGGACCAGGTCGAAACAGTGGATCGAGCGGGCCGCCAGCGCTTCCATCCAGACGTTCGGGTTGTCCGGATGCGCGACCGGGTCCTTGGCGTGCTGGGCCGCCATCCGATGCTGGAGGACGATGTTCCAGGCATAGCTGCCCTGGTAGGTGTTCCACGGCTCATTGCCCGCCTCGACGTACCATTTCATGCCGGGCGCCGTGGCGTCGCGGTTCTTCGTCGCCATCGTCGCGAGGCAGGCGTCGGTCGCGTGGTCGGGCAGGTTGGTCCAGAGCGGGACGCCGAGTTCCTTGCCGAAGATCACCTGGTCGTCGAAGGGGACGCTGCCGCGGGGCTGCGAGAACGAGAGCGTGATGTTCTTGGAACTCACATCGACGCGCACCGCCAGGTTGGCGACCGGGCCCGAGTAGTCGCTCTGGCCGGTGCCGCCGTCGACCCACGGCAGTTGCATCAGGATCACGTTGGGGTCGGCGGTCGGCCGCGCGAACTGGCCGTGGTTGTCGATGTTGAAGAAGCCCTGGTTCCCGGTCGGGCCCTTCGTGCTCGAGAGGTAGGCGTCGGATGGGGTCATCCCCGCGAACTTCGGCTGTTGCCCGTCCTTGATCGGGAACGGGCGGTCGAGGACGATCCGCACGGCGCCGAAGTACCGGGTGTTGGGGAAGAAGTCCTCCTCGCCGGGTTGGTACGGCTCGAGTGCCACCACCCGGGCGAAGAGCGTCGGCTTGAGGCTCGAGACGCTGAACTGCGCCGGGTTGCCGTAATCCTCGTAATCGACTACGTTCTCGTTCTGGAAAGTATCGAGGGTCCGGATCGCGCCGAAATTGTGGCCACTGAACCGGTCCATCGCGACCCGGTGCGTCATGGAGGGCCGGGTGGCGGTAGGATCCACGTCGGACAGGTGCAACCCCGTGACCACGTCCCCCAGGTAGAGGGTCGACTCATAGGCACGCTTGTAATAGCGCTTGCTCGTCGCCGTCGACTGTGGCTGGAAGGGAGGGTCGGTGATCGTCATCGACCGGACGCGGGTCGTGCCGACGACGGCCGTACCGTGGTCGACGACCGCGATCCCGACCGCGTTGACGTCGAGGTAATCGCCGAGATACACGTTCGCATCCCGCCCAAGCGTGTCGTCGTAGGTAATCCAGTAGGTCGCCGGGGACGGCTGATTGATCGTCGTGCCGTAGTTGTCCACCCCGTTGCTGCAGTGGTTCGGGATCCCGGCACGGGCCAAGCTGCCGGGCGCGAGCGTCGTCAGATGTCCGGTCTCATCGATCGTCCCCGAACCCTGGAAGACTTCGAGTGCGGGCAGCGTCTTGGTGAGGTCGGCGTAGAAATAGGACGTCTGGGTCGGCAGCTCGCCCAGGTTGGGGCGGAACTTGTTGTACCCCTGCTCCACCGTGCGCGGTACCGCCGGGTCGAACGGCATTGCCTCCGCGACGGTCGCCAGCGTCACCGGCAGCGCCAGCGCGGCCGACGCCGGACCCGCCGCGGTGACGACCGCACGCGCGGGCATGTCGAGGATGGCGGTGTCACCGGGCTGCATCGCCACGGGCATCAACTCGACATAGAGCCCGTCGGCGACGAGCTGGCCGGCGCCGGCGGGGTTGTCCACCGTCACGGTAAGCGTCCCTCCGGTCACGGCCACGGTGCCGAGCTTGGTGGCCAAAATCATGCCCCACATGACTTGATCGCCCGGCAAATCGGCCGTCTGGTCGATATTGTCGAAGACGGCGAGCGTGGTCCCGGCGTGGTCCCGGCAGGTGTACCGGGCGCGCTTCGTGTTGATCGGGTCGCGGAGCATCTTGAGGCTGGCGCAGACGTCGAACGGGCCGTCGGGCAGGCCGGTGACGGTCCAGGTTCCGGTGCTGATCGCGTCGGAGGTCACGTGGTACTGGTCGTTGGCCGCGAGGAAGCCCGAGGGGACGCCCCGCGACGCGCCGTCCGGGAAGTTCGGGGTGTTGGCACTGTTGATCTCGGCCCAGTTTCCCGCGGCCGCGAACGAACCCGAGATCCCGCCGACGGACGCAAAATTGGCGCCGCTGTCGTCGACGTTCACCCACGTGATCTTGGGCCGGAGCACGAAAGCGAGCCAGTCCTGCGACGTGCCGGCCGCGATCAGGGGGTTGACGAGACTGTAGACGGTCGGCTTCCCGCCCCGGGTGACGGTGAGGGTGCCGACGCCCCCGGTGGCGCCGGCAACGTTCGTCGGGTTGCCGGCGGCGTCGACGAAGTCGATCACCAGGACGTTGCCCGAGAGGGGATAGACCCGTGCCCGGGCCGCGTGCGGGCCGACGGCGGCGGTGAAGGGCAGGGTTGCGGGGCTGGGCGCCAGGCCGCCCGCGAGCGTGAGGGCGCAGGACCCCGCCGCGGCGGCGGAATAGCGGACCTGCCGCGGGTCGTCGGTCCCGTCGAAGGTGACGGTGGGCGACGGCGAAAAGAGGCCGCCCTTGCCGCCGTCGTCGAGCGTGTAAGTACCCGAGTGCGTGCCGTCGGGCTGGAGCGTGATCGGGTCCGAGGGGACGCCCACGGTCCCTCCCGCGGGGCCGGACCACTCGATCGCGGTGGCCGGGCCGGCATAGTTGGGGATCGCGAAGGGGCCGAAGTGGAGCCCGCTGGCGTCGTCGGCGATCGAGTTGACCCGGACCCCGCCCCGGCCCTTCGCCAACTGCGCGGGTCCGGCCTCGGTCCAGGTGAAGAGCACCGCGCGGGTCTTCTGATAGGCCGGAGTGCCGGCGCTCGAGACCAGGTACTGGCCGTCAATCACCCGCTGGAGGAAGCAGTTGACCGCGAGGTCGGCGGCCGCCTTCGCCGTGATGATTTCGAGGTCGAACGCGTCGCCGGCCGCGGCGCCCGGGAGCGACAAGGACTGGAAGTGGTCGCCGACGAGCCCGGGATGGAACCCGAGCGCCACGGCGACGACGTCGGACCCCGAGCCCCCCTGGATCCCGAACAGGTAGCAGGCCCCGACGAATGACGTGGCGCCGTCATACGTCCCATCCCAGTGCGAGATGAGGTGGAAATACTTGTTGTTGTCCGCCGGGATCGTGGCGAGCGTGACCCGCGCCTTCACCCCGTACTCGGTCGACACCGGCACGCCCGAGGCGAACCCCCAGCGCGCGGTGCCGGTCTCGTTCACCCGGGCGCGATGGGCAGGGGTGATCACGAAGCTGCCGTAGCCCGAGGGGCACAACCACGACCCCGTTCCGGCCGTGCCGTCGAGGTTGGTCGGGGCGTAGTCCGCCCGGTCGAGGACGGTGCCGGGGGCGGCGGCGAACGAGTCCTGGAAGGCGAATTTGGGCATCGTGACCTCGGATGGGGTGGTGGGGATCCGTCCGGGTGGGGATGATTGGTCTTTCGGGGAGTTAGTACCCGGGCTGATCAACCTCTGGGTTCCGATAAACCGTCCTGGGTATGACGACCCAATCACGGCTCTCCTCAAAGGCGCGCATGAGCATCTCTTCGGGGCCTTCGATGATGAGTGTCCTGCGCAGGGTATCGTCGATGATCCTTGCTCCCGGGATCGATCCGAAGCGGGCGACATCCGCCGCGGGCTTCTCGCCCGCACCGCGATAATCCAACACGAATCTACGCCGCATCACATCACGCCCTCCGTCCCTGCACCGACGAGGACGAGCGAACCGCCTAGGCCATCATCTCGCCGAGGGTCTCGAACGACGTACCCTGCGGATACGGTTTCCCCACGATTGAGAGCGTGTCGCCGGCCCAGTCGACCTGATCGTCCGTCGCGAGCGGCTTGTCGAAGTAAGTCGACGGATTCTCGGAAGTCACGATCTTGAACACTATCCGCGACCGGTCCCGCAACTCGGCGCCGGACGCGGCCTCGCGCCGCGGCGAACCGCTGGGCGTCACCGTCGCCGCGAGCGTGACCGAGGCGACGACGATCGGCACGGGACCACCGTGCAGCCCCTGGCCGTAGCCGAGCCGCTTGAACGTCACGAACGCCGGGTCGGTCGTCGATGTCGGCGGGTTGACGATCGGGCCCGGTGCGATTCCCCCGCCGGAGACACCGCCCTGGCTCAGGATCGAGGCGACGTCGTAAACTGGGGCGATATTGTAGACCGGTGAAATTGCCATGCTTAGTAATCACTCCCCCGAAAATCCGTCTCCGGGCTGTAGTAATTCCAGCGGTCGCGGGCGGGCGGCCCGAGGGCGATCGATCCGGTCGAGAGCACCGATCGATAGCGGCCCAGGTAGGATGCGTATTGCTTCTCCATCGCATCCATCTGGGTCTTGAACCGCCGCATCATCGCATTGAAATTTTGCTTCCCGTTGGTGGACGACTGGTCGGGCTGGGCGAAGTTATTGAGGCAGTTTCCCAGCAACTGGTAACTCGCCAGCTTACAGAGCAAGAAGAACTGCTTGGGA
>JBJMIG010000012.1:0-13047 GCA_045806965.1 Labedaea sp.
CGAGTCTCGCGCTCAGGCAAGCGAGTCTCGCGCTCAGGCAACTGAGTTGCGCGCTCGGGCAACTGGCCGTCGGTTCAGCTACTGGCCGGGCGGCCGATCGCGGACCAGGCAGGTGAGGCGGGCGGTACAGGTGCGCCTGCCCTGGTCGTCGGTGATCACGATTTCCACGGTCGCGGTGCTGCGGCCCGCGTGGATCGGGGTGGCCACCCCGGTGACCACGCCCTCGATCGCCGCGCGGTGGTGGGTGCAGGACAGCTCGACGCCGACGGTTGCCCGCTCCAGCCCGGAGTTGAGCGCGGCGCAGACCGAGCCGAGGGTCTCCGCGAGCACCGCGTTGGCCCCGCCGTGCAGCAACCCGTACGGCTGTAGGTTGCCCTTCACCGGCATGGTGCCGACCACGCGCTCGGGCGTCCACTCGGTGATCTCGATGCCCATCTTGGTAGGCAGCAGCTGGTCGGCGATCTCCGGTCGGATGCCGGGCAGGTCCGCGGTCAACGTGCCTCCTTCGGTGTCGGTCCCTCACCCTAGACTCGCGTCGTGACTGCTACGCCCGGTACCAGGACCGATCCACGCCGGCTGTTGCTCGTCGACGGCCATTCCATGGCCTACCGGGCTTTCTACGCGCTGCCAAAGGAGAACTTCGCCACCCAGACGGGGCAGCACACCAACGCGGTCTACGGCTTCACCTCCATGCTGATCAACCTGTTGCGCGACGAGAAGCCGACGCACGTCGCGGTGGCCTTCGACGTGTCCCGCAAGACCTTCCGCAGCGAGGCATACGCCGAGTACAAGGCCACCAGGAGCAGTGCCCCGGACGAGTTCAAGGGCCAGGTCAGCCTCATCGAAGAGGTGTTGCGCGCGCTGTGCATCCCGTCGATCGCGGTGGACCGCTACGAGGCGGACGACCTGATCGCCACGCTCACCACGCAGGCGGTCGCGGAGGGCTTCGAGGTCCTCATCTGCAGCGGTGACCGGGATGCCATCCAACTGGTCAACGACCAGGTCAAGCTGCTCTACCCGAGCCGGGGCGTGTCCGAGATGTGGCGGCTGGACCCGTCGACCGTGCTGGACAAGTACGGCGTCACACCGACCCAGTACCCCGACTTCGCGGCGCTGCGCGGCGACCCGTCGGACAACCTGCCCAAGATCCCGGGCGTCGGCGAGAAGACGATCACCAAGTGGATTCAGGAGTTCGGCTCGCTCGCCGGGTTGATCGACCGGGTGGACGAGGTCAAGGGCAAGGCCGGCGACGCGTTGCGGGCCAACGTGTCCAACGTGCTGCTCAACCGGCAGCTCACCGAGCTCGTGCGGGACGTGCCGCTGGCGGTCGGGCCGAACGATCTGGCGGTCAAGCCCTGGGACCGGGAGGCGGTGCACCGGCTGTTCGACGAGCTCGAGTTCCGGGTACTGCGCGATCGCCTGTTCACCGAGCACACCAGCGTCGAGCCGGAGGCCGAGGAGGGCTTCGAGGTCAGCGGCGGCATGCTGGCTCCGGGCGAGCTGGCCGGCTGGCTGGCCGAACGCTCCGGCCGCCGGCTCGGCGTCTGCTTCCGGTACACGCCGGTCGGGGCGGCCGGCGAGGCGGTGGAGCTGCGCACGGTGGCGCTGGCCGGGGTGGACGGCGGCGGCGTCTTCATCGACGCCGGCCAACTCATCGAGGAGGACGAGCGGGCGCTGGTCGACTGGCTCGCCGACGACAAGGCGCCGAAGCTCACCTATGACGTGAAGCGCTCGCTTCACGCGGTGCGCCACCGCGGCTGGACGCTGCGCGGGCTGGCCACCGACACTCAGCTCGCGGCCTACCTGGTCCGTCCCGGACAGCGCTCGTTCAGCCTGGACGACCTGGTGTTGCGCTATCTCAAGCGGGAGCTGCGGGTGGAGGAGCAGCCGGAGGAGCGTCAGCTCTCCCTGCTCGACGGCGTCGAGGGGGACGACGCAGCGCTCGCCTCCGGGGAGATCCTGAAGGCCAGGGCCATCGCCGAGCTGGCCGACGCGCTGGACGCCGAGCTGGACAAGACCGGCGGGGCGCGGCTGCTGGTCGAGATGGAGCTGCCGCTGCTCGAGGTGCTTGCCGAGGTGGAGGCCGCCGGCATCGCGGTCGATGCCGACCTGTTGGCCTCGCTGGACGCGCACTTCGGCGCCCGGGTGAAGCAGGCCGAGCAGGAGGCGTTCGCGGTCATCGGCAAGGAGATCAACCTCGGTTCGCCCAAGCAGCTTCAGACGGTGCTGTTCGAAGAGCTGAACATGCCGAAGACCAAGCGCACCAAGACCGGCTACACCACGGACGCGGACGCGCTGACCAATCTCTACGCGGCCACCGAGCACCCGTTCCTCGCCCACCTGCTCGAACACCGGGACGCCACCCGGCTCAAGATCACCGTCGAGGGTCTGATCAAGTCGGTGGCCGACGACGGCCGCATCCACACCACCTACAGCCAGACCATCGCGGCCACCGGACGGCTCTCGTCCACCGAGCCGAACCTGCAGAACGTGCCGATCCGCACCGACGAGGGCCGCACGATCCGGGATACCTTCATCGTCGGCCCGCAGTACGCCGAGCTGATGACCGCCGACTACAGCCAGATCGAGATGCGGATCATGGCGCACCTGTCCGGGGACGCCGCGCTCATCGAGGCGTTCCATTCCGGGTTCGACTTCCATGCCGCGACCGCCGCCCGGGTGTTCTCCTGCGAGCCGACCGAGGTCTCCGGCGCCCAGCGAGCCAAGATCAAGGCGATGAACTACGGGCTGGCCTACGGGTTGTCCGCGTTCGGCCTGTCCCAGCAGCTGCGGATCTCCACCGAGGAGGCCCGCGGGCTGATGGACGAGTACTTCGCCCGGTTCGGCGGCATCCGCGACTACCTCCAGTCATTGGTCGCCATGGCACGCAAGGACGGCTACACCGAGACGATCTTCGGCCGGCGGCGCTACCTGCCCGATCTCACCAGCGACAACCGCCAGCGCCGGGAGATGGCCGAGCGGATGGCGCTCAACGCCCCGATCCAGGGCAGCGCGGCGGACATCATCAAGGTGGCCATGCTCGGCGTGCACCGCGGGCTCAAGTCGGCCGGGCTGCGCAGCCGCATGTTGTTGCAGGTGCACGACGAGCTGGTGCTGGAGATCGCCGATGGCGAGCACGACGCCGCCGAAGCCTTGGTGCGCAAGGAGATGGGCGGCGCCTACGACCTCGACGTGCCACTCGACGTCTCGGTCGGGTTCGGGCGGAGCTGGAATGACGCCGCCCACTGAGTCTTTTGCGCAGTGTCTTCTGCGCTCACTCGCAGGCTCGTTCGCGCGGCTCGCGGCCTTTGAGCCGGTGTCTTCCCTCCTGCGCTGCTCACTCGCTCGTTCCTCGCTCGCTGCGCTGCTCGTCAGTCCAGACACCGGCGGCCGACTCGCCAGCTCCGGAGCACACAAGCGCACTGCACGCACCGCGAGTTCTGCGCTCAGACCCGCGAGTTCTGCGCTGAGGCCCGCGAGTTCTGCGTTCGGGTCGGGTGAGTTCTATGGGCCGTAGTACGCCGCTTGCCACCGACGTGCTGGTGCACCTGCGCCGGGCGCGCGACCTCATCGACGCTCGGTTCGGTGAGCCGTTGGACCTCGCCACGATGGCGAGCACCGCGGGGTTCTCCCGGTATCACTTCGCCCGGGAGTTCCGGGCGGCGTTCGGCGAGCCGCCGGGCAGCTACCTCTCCCGCCGGCGGGTGGAGCGGGCCAAGGTTCTGCTGGTGTCGGCGAACCTGACGGTCACCGAGGTGTCCGTGCTGGTCGGGTTCGCCAGCCTCAGCTCGTTCATCCGCCGGTTCGCCGGGCTCGTCGGTTGCAGCCCGGCGGTGTACCGGCGCCGCATGATCGAGCACGGCGGACCGCCGCCGGTGCCGGGCTGCTTCGTGATGAACTGGGGCCGGCCGGGCACCGCAATCGAGGACAAGCCCGGTCCGGCCGGTCGGTCCTAGCGTCGGGCACCGCTCGTTCGCGAGCATGCTCACGATACCGAACCCGGGAAGGCTGAAAATGATCACCCGCATGTCGCACTACTCGCTGTACGTGCTCGACCAGGACGCGGCGAAAGCGTTCTACACCGAGAAGTTGGGCTTCGAGGTGCGCCGCGACATCACCATGGGCGACGGGTTCGAGGCCGGCCAGGGGTTCCGCTGGCTCACCGTCGGTCCGCCGGACCAGCCGGACGTGGAGATCGTCCTCGCGGACTGCCGGATGGGCCACGACGAGGCCACCGCGGAGCAGCTGCGTGGCCTGGTCGCCAAGGGCGCGCTCCCCGCCGGCGTGTTCACCACCGACGACTGTCACAAGACGTTTCGCGAGCTGTCCGAACGGGGCGTGACGTTCCTGTCCGAGCCGGCCGAACGTCCTTACGGCATCGAGGCGGTGTTCCGCGACGACTCCGGCAACTGGTTCAGCCTCACCCAACCGCACGGCGGCGCGAACAGCTGACCCACCTGGCCCGCATCCGACGCGCGGCGGCGGTAGCCTTGCGGCCTTACCGTCGTCGAGCGGAGGGTGGATGACCCGGCGGGCCCTGGTCATTGGTGGAACCGGCATGCTGGCCGGATGTGTCGCCGCCCTGGTCGCCGATGGCTGGCACGTGGTCGTGCCGAGCCGCCGCTACGCCCCGATCCCGGACCTGGTGCCGGGCAACGGTTCACCGGAGCGCAAGGCGCTCTGGGTCGAGGCGAACTGGTCCGAGCCGAAGGCGCTGGCCACCCGCGCGGAGCGGGCCCTCGACGGCAAGGCCGACCTGCTGGTCGCCTGGGTGCACGGCACCGCAAGGCCGTCCGTGCTCCGCGCGGTCGCCCCGCTGCTGGCTCCGGACGCGCCGGTGGTCGAGGTGCACGGCAGCGCTTCGGCCAACCCGGTGGACGGCTGCCCGGACCCGGTGCTCGCCGACCACCCCACCCAGCAGGTGGTGCTCGGCTACGTCCGGCAGTCCGGGCGGACCCGCTGGCTCACCCACGCGGAGATCGTCGACGGCGTGCTGGACGGGGTGCGCCGTGCGCTCGACGGTCGTACCCCCGGCGTGCATCAGGTCGGGGAGTTCCGCTCCTATCCCGACCGGCCCTGACAACCGCGCCGGGTCAACCGACAATGAACCTGGCCCACTGCACGCCGTCCGGTGAGTACCAGTAGTAGTTGCTCGAGCCGGGGACGTTGCCGAAGTAGCCGCCGCTGTGCCACTCCACCGAACCGAGTCGGCCGATCGAGCGGTCGACGGCGAACGTCTTTCCGCCGTCCACGCTGGCGTAGAGCGCGCCGGTCTCGGTGCTGACCAGCAGCCGGCCGTCCGTCGCGGCCAGCGGCACGCCGGCGATGCTGCGCGGTTCGGCCCCGTCCGCCGCCTGCCAGGTGCGTTCCCAGGTCTTGCCGCCGTCGATGCTGCGCAGGATGACCAGCAGGCCGTTCTTCACCCCGGCGAGCTGCCCGGCCGCGGTCGCGTACACCGCCTGTGGCGTGCCGACCACGGTCAGGCCGCTGAACGGGGTGCCGGTGAACGCCGGCACCGGGCTGATCGTCCAACTGCGCCCGGCGTCCCGGCTCACCGCGAGCATGAGCCGGCCGGTGGCCGGGTCGGTGCCGGACACCCACCAGCCGCCGTCGCCGGCCGGGATCTGGCCGGGCGCCAGGTGGGTCAGCGGGGGAGACGTGGCGAGGGTCGCGGTCCGGCCGGAATCGGGCAGCAGTACCAGGAGCTCGCCGAGGTCGCGGCAGAACGAGGTGACCACCGAGCAGCGCGACTCGAGCAGCGCGCCCGGCGGGATGGCCGCGACGGTCTGCCCCGGCTCCACCGGAACCTTGCGCCAGTGCTCACCCGCGTCCTCGCTGAAGTACCGCAGCGTGGGCGCCTGGACGACGAGGTGGTTCTGGCCCAGGACGGCCAGCTCCCAGTTGGCGCCGGTCACCGTGGTACCGCTCGAGTCGGGCAGCCGGCGCGGGTGCCAGCGCTCGCCGTCCTCGGTGACCAGCAGCTCGCTGGTGCACGTGGTGCTCGCCGCACCGGAGTCGCAGCTGCCGCGCAGCGCGAACCCGTGCTGGTGGTCGTACCAGCGGATGTTGTAGACGAACGGGGTCCCGGTGGCCGGCGCCCAGGCGGGGCCGGTCGGGGTGGTCGGGCTCACGCTGAACGTGGTGCCCGGCGCCGCCGGGTCCGGCAGTGGGCGCAACGCGGTGCGCAGCACCGGGATCGCCGCACCGACCAGCAGCACCGCCGCGACCGCGCCAATCTGGGTGCGCCGCCGGGTGGTCCGCTGCCGGGACCGGTCGATCACGGCGGCCAGTTCCGGCGCCCGAACCGAGTCGAGCAGATCCTCGCGCAACGTCTCGAGCTCAGCGTCCAGGTCAGGCATGGTCGACCTCCGCGATCATCGTGTGGCCGAGCGCGGCGCCGAGCGCCGCCCGCGCCCGGGCGAGCCGGGATTTCACCGTCCCAACAGGAATGTCCAAGATGGACGCGACTTCGTCGACCGGAAGGTCGGCCAGATGGTGCAGCACCACGACCGCCCGGTGCTCGTCGCCGAGCGCCTGGATGGCCCGGTGCAGATCGAGGTGGTCACCGGCCGGCTCGGCGGGCGGCGGCGGTTCGGTGCGGAGCAGAATCCGATCCAGCATGCTCCGGCGCCGCCAGCGTCGTCTGGCCAGATTCACCGCCACGGTGCGCAGCCACGCCTCCGGGTGCTCCGCCGACGCCACCCGCGCCCGCCGGGTGTAGGCGATGGCGAACGCCTCCTGAGCGATCTCCTCGGCCTCGCCGAGGTCACTGGTCAGCGCGTAGGCGGCCAGCACGAGCTGCCGGTAGTACGACCGGTACAACCGCGCGAACCACTCCTGATCGGCCACCGTGCCCAACTCCTGTCGCCCGTCCCACCCGGATGAGGCACGAGCCACCTGTCAGGTTCCCAGGGGACCACGAATTCCGCGCATCAGCAGCAGGATGGCGTCGCGCACGTCGGCCCGGTCGCGTTCCGGCTGGAACACCTGCCAGTCCAGGGCCACCACCAGGACGGTGCCGAACAGCGCGCCCGCCGCCGTGCGCACGTCCACCTCGGTGGGGAGCCGGCCGAGGTCGGCCAACCGCTGGAGCTGCGCCCGGATGATCGAGGTGACCTCGTCGCGCAGCAGCGTCAAGGTCTTGTGCCACTGACCCGGCGTCCGCCACAGCTCACTGACCAGCAGCTGGCCGAACGTCGGGTACTCCGCGAAGAACGCGAGCGCACCGTCGACGAGTTGGGCCAGCGTGTCGTCCGTCTCGGTCGGCCGCTCGGCCGCGCGCAGCGCCTCGGCGAGCAGGCCGAGCCCATGCCGCAGCAGCGCCTCGACCAGGCCGTCCTTGCTGCCGAAGTTGTAGTACACGGTGCCCTTGGCCACGCCGGCCTCGGCGGCGATGTCGTCGACGGTCAGCCCGGCCATCCCCTTGGTGCCGACCAGGGTCAGCGTCGCATTGAACAACTTCTGTTTGGTGACACCGGTTCGGCCCGGCCGCGCGGTCACAGGGCCAGCTCCGGGCGCAGCCTGGCCGGCGTCCAGACCCGCTGCCGGCGCGCCGCGAGCGTGGCCAGCGCCAGACCGCCGGCCAGGTACCCGATGAGCACCACGACATCCATTCCTACTCCGGACAGCGCGCCGCCGTACAGCAGATGACGCAGGGCGTGCACCACGTATCCCATGGGCAGCACGGCATGCAGCGGGTAGAGCGGGTCCGGCAGGGTCTGCCAGGGGAAGGTGCCGCCCGCGCTGATCAGTTGGAGGATCAGCAGCAGCAGGCCGAGGAACTTGCCAACCGCGCCGAAGAACGCGTTGAGCGCGTGCAGGATCGCGACGAACGTGAGCGAGGTCAGCGCCAGGAAGCCGAAGGCGGCCAGCGGGTCCGCCGGATGGATGCCGACCACCGTGGTGACCACGGCGAACAGCACGGTGACCTGGGTGAGGCCGAGAGCGGCGGCGGGCAACCAGCCGGCCAGGGCAGTTCGCACGGCCGAGCGGCCGGCGGCCAGGGCGCGCTTGGACAGCGGGCGCACCACCAGGAACAGCACGAACGCGCCGATCCAGGTGGCCAGGCCGAGGAAGAACGGGGCCAGGCCGGCGCCGTAGCTGCCGGCGCGGGCGTCGGCCACCGAGTTGACCGCGACCGGGTTGCCGATGGTGCGCGCGGTGGCGTCCCTGGTCGACTGGTCCGGGTGCGGGATCTGGCCGAGCCCACTGGTCAGACCGTCGCGCAGCCGGGCCGATCCGCCGGCCAGCTCGTCCGCGCCGGTGACCGCGGTGCGCTCGCCGTCGCGCAGTGCCGCCGCGCCGGACTTGACCTCTTGGGCCCCGGACGCGGCCTGCCCGGCGCCCTGACGCAACGCGGGTGCCGCGGCGGCGAGTTGGCCGGCGCCGTCGGCGACCCGGTGCGCGCCGTCGGCCAGCGTGCGCAGCTCGCCCGCGGTGCGCGCGGCGGTGCCGTTCGCCTGTTCGACCGGTGCACGCAGCCGGTGCAGTTCGGTGAGCGTGGCGTTGACCTGCTCGTCGGTCAGGCCCGCCTGCCCGAGCTGGGCGGCGACCCGGGCCTCGAGCGTGTCGAGCTGGTTCACCAGGCCCTGGGTGGCGCCGGCCACCGTGGCTCCGGTCTGCGCGATCCGCTCGTTGCCATCGGCCACCCGGCGGGCGCCGTCGGCCAGTGCCGCGGTCTGCGCCGGCAGGTCCTTTGTCTTGTCCCGCATCGTGTTCAGCCCGGCGGCAAGGCTGGCGGAGCCGTCCGCGAGCCGCCTCGCGCCGTCGGCAAGGGTGTGCTGGCCATCGGCCAGCCGCGTGGCGCCGTCCGTCAGCCGCGTGGCGCCGTCGACGGCATCCCGGGTCCGGTCGTAGATCGACGCGAAGCCGGCCAGGAACTTGCTCGCCGCCTCGGTGCCGACCACGGTGGCCACCGAGCGGCTCACCTCACCGACCACCCGGTCGGCCATCGTCGCGGCCAGATAGTTGTTGGCGTCGTTGGTGGTCATCGTGATCAGGCCCTGGCGCGGCGTGAAGTCGGCGGAGGACTCCAGTGCCGAGGTGAAGTCGAACGGGAGGGTGAGCGAGAAGGTGTAGCGGCCGTCCCGCACCCCGGCGTCGGCGTCGGCCGCGGTCACCTGATGCCACTGGAACGCCCCGGAGGAGCCCAGCTTCTCGGCCACCTTCTTGCCGCTGTCTCCGTTGTCCAGCACGACGATCGCGGCCGGCACCCGGTCGAGCCGGCCGTTCGGGTCGGCGTTGGCGTAGAGGTAGAGCGAGCCGTACAGCAGCGGGACCAGGATCAGGGCGAGCACGGCCAGCCGGGGCAGCCGGCCGGCGGTGATCCGGCGAAGCTCGGTCGCGGCGAGTCGGATGGTGTTCATCGGGTCACCTCGCAAGCTCGGTGCTGCCGAACCCGGTGTCTGGCAGGTTCGGCATCGGGGCGGTGCCCAGGTGTTCGCGCGCAAGCTGGCTCACTGACACTCCTACGGTGAACGGGTCCGGTTGCTCGTTGCGGCCGAGGTGGGCGGCCGGAACGGGGAGCAGCCGGGCGGCGCCGGTGGAGGCCAGCACGACGACGGCCTGCCCGCGCTGCGCCTGGCGCAGCGCCAACGGCCACCAGGCCTGCGGGTTGGCGGTGTGCCGGTCCGGGCGGTCCAGCACCAGCAGGTCGGCGTCGGCGGCGAGTTCGGTGAGCAGCCGGATCCGCAGTGCGGCCGGCAGCGTGTCCATCCGGTCGCGGGCCTGCCCGCCGGCCCCGTGTGCGGCCAGCCAGGCGGACACCTGACGGCGGCCGGCACGCCGGCCGGAGAGCACCAGCTCCTCGCCGACCACGTCGGCCAGGGTTCGGGCGGCGTCCGGCTCGGTGACCCCGGGCGCGTCCACCAGGGCCCCGACCCGGCGCAGCCGGGCGGGATCCGGTCGGTCGTCGATCATGATTCGGCCGGACGACGGCCGCATCCGCCCGGTCAGCGCCAGGCCGAACTCGGTGTGTCCGGCGCCGGGTTCGCCCCGGACCAGGGCCACCTGGCCCGGCTCGACGGTGAGCGAGGTCGGCGCCAGCAGCGGCCCGTGGGCACCTCGCACGGCCACTTGTTCGGCTCGAACCCGCATCGCATCTCCTTTGAACTGACTGGTCAGTTCAAATATGCGCTTGAGCCGGGGCGCGCGCAATCACTTCACGTGTGACCTTGCGGACAGCGCCCGCCCGATGGTGCGCCAGAGCTAGCGCAGTGCGCCGGCCGGCCGGACCTCCCAGGTGGTCCACAGCGGGCGGTAGCCCTGCCTGGCCCAGAACACCGAGGAGAGCGGGTTCGGCACGTGGTAGTAGAGGAAGGTGCTGACCGCGCCGAGCCGGTGCAGTTCCGCGTGCGCCACGGCCATCAGCTCCCCGCCGACTCCGGTACCGCGCTCGCCGGGCACCACCGAGAGGCAGTTGACGTAACCCCACCGTCCCGCCGGCAGCCGGATCGCGGGCCAAGAACCGGGCTCGGCGTCGGTGAGCCAGCACTGGGTCATGCCGACCGCGACGCCGTCCCGCTCGGCCAGCCAGACCGGGTCGCCCTGGGTCAGGTGCCGGCTCACCGACGATCGCTTGAGCGCGGCCGCCTCCGGGCGCATGATCGCGCCGCCGACCAGCGCCGAGTACTCCAGCTCGGCCAGCTCCAGCCGCACCACGATGTCGCTGTCCGGCGGAGCGGCCCGCCGGATCCCGGTCCGGACCCCGCCGGGCCGGCGTGCGGGGATGGCGGCCGCGGTGCGGACGGCGATCGCGGACAGCGGAACCAGACCGTGGTCCAACAGCGCCCTGCTGGCCTCGGCGTCGCGGGTCGGCCAGGTCACCACTCCGGCCGAGTCCGCGCCGGTGCTGCCCCGCGCCATGACCCGCTGCCATTGGCGCAGCAGCGCGTCCATGCCGGTGCCGCCGGCCATGCCGAGCAGCGGATGCAGCTCCCAGACGTCCAAGGCGGACCACAGCGTGCCAACCGAGCCGGGCTCGAGCGCGGTGCGCACCACCACGCCGGCGACCCGCTCGCCATCCGGCAGCGCCGCGGTGAGCACGTCGCCGTCCGGCGGCTTGGTGGCCGGCGGAAGCAGCGGATCGAGTCCGGCGAACCGGGCGGACTGCGCCTGCAGCAACAGTTCCGACGCGCGCCTCATGCGGCCTTCCGGCACCGGAAGATCGCGGTGCCGGGGAACAGCGCGCCGCGCAGCGGACTCCACTGACCCCATTCCTTGGTGTGCCCGTCCGGCCACTCCGGCTCGATCACGTCGCACAGCCAGAAGCCGGCCGAGGTGAGCGCTCGCACGTAGTCGCCGAACGTCCGGTGATACTCCACGTAGGTGGCCCGCCCGGTGCCGTCCACCTCGAGGTAGGGGGTGCGATCGAAGTAGGAGTTGATCACCGTGAGACCGTCCGGCCCCGGGTCGTCCGGGAAGATCCACCGGATCGGGTGCGTCACCGCGAACACCCAGCCACCACCCGGCCGCAGCACCCTGGCCACCTCACCGAACACCGCGTCCAGCTCGGCCACGAACGGCACCGCGCCGAAGGCCGAGCAGGCCAGGTCGAACGACGCGGTGGCGAACGGCAGCCGCTCCGCGTTGCCGCGCACCAGCGGCACGGCGAGCTCGGTGAGCTGGTTGGCCGCGGCGGCGTAGCGCAGCATCGCCGCGGAGAGATCCAGCCCGATCACGCTCGCGCCGTGCGCGACGAGCCATCTGGCGCACGGCGCCGAGCCGCAGCCGACCTCGAGCAGGCGCCGGCCCTCGACCGGACCCAGCAGCCCGGCGTCCGCCTCGCGCAGCCCTTCCGGGCACCAGACGAAGTCCGCGACGCCGAGGAACTCCCCGTGTTCGGCGTGGTAGTCGTCGGCATCGGCGTCCCACCAGGCGCTGTTCGCGGCCACGGACTCGGCCGAACTCACCGGCCTGCGGTCCACTCCGGTGGTGCCGAGCGCTCGCTCGGCACTCGCGTGCCGCCCCGACTGATCGATCCCCACACTGATCCTTATAGCGCAGGTACATACCCTGCGTTTGCCCGGCCGTCACTTGGCCGCGTAGGATACCGCCGCGCAGTGGTTTCGCGCTGCCGTGGTTCGCCATGCCAGGGAATCGGAAGCGGTCGCGCGGCGTTCGTACGGTTGCGACGGCGAACTATTCCCCCGCGCGGCAAGAACTGCAAATCTCATCCACCACTAATCCATACCGGAGCCACCTACCTAATGTCCACCGACACCACAACTGTCCCGGCCGCCACCGCAACGATGCAGCAGGTAGCCGTCAACGACGTCGGGACGGGGGAGGACTTCCTCGCCGCCATCGACAAGACCATCAAGTACTTCAACGATGGCGACATCGTCGAGGGCACCATCGTCAAGGTCGACCGCGACGAGGTCCTGCTCGACATCGGCTACAAGACCGAGGGCGTCATCCCCTCGCGGGAGCTGTCGATCAAGCACGACGTCGACCCCGCGGAGGTGGTGAGCGTTGGTGACCAGGTCGAGGCGCTCGTTCTCCAGAAGGAGGACAAGGAAGGCCGGCTGATCCTGTCCAAGAAGCGCGCTCAGTACGAGCGGGCGTGGGGCGCGATCGAGGGTCTCAAGGAAGCCGACGAGCCGGTCAAGGGCACGGTCATCGAGGTGGTCAAGGGCGGCCTGATCCTGGACATCGGGCTGCGCGGCTTCCTGCCGGCCTCACTGGTGGAGATGCGCCGCGTGCGCGACCTGCAGCCCTACGTCGGGCGCGAGCTCGAGGCCAAGATCATCGAGCTGGACAAGAACCGCAACAACGTGGTGCTGTCCCGCCGGGCCTGGCTCGAGCAGACCCAGTCCGAGGTGCGCAGCGAGTTCCTCAACCAGTTGCAGAAGGGCCAGGTCCGCAAGGGCGTGGTCTCCTCGATCGTCAACTTCGGCGCGTTCGTCGACCTGGGCGGCGTCGACGGCCTGGTGCACGTCTCCGAGCTGTCCTGGAAGCACATCGACCACCCGTCCGAGGTCGTCGAGGTCGGCCAGGAGGTCACCGTCGAGGTCCTCGACGTCGACCTGGACCGCGAGCGGGTCTCGC
>JBJMIG010000013.1:0-7663 GCA_045806965.1 Labedaea sp.
CCACCAACCCCGACGGCTGCGCCGCCCGCCGCCGCGCCACCTACTACGCCGCCATCGCCACCCACACCCTGCACACCCACCTCACCCACACCACCACCGACGCCACCCCCCTCAACCACGCCGCCTAACCACAACTCGCCACCAAGACTCGGCTGTCCCGGGGGGATCCGAGCCATCGCCGTCCTGCCACCCGTTGGCAACCGACGTGCAGTCAGGCCGCACTCGTGGCCGTCGATTCTTGTGCAAGACCGGACAGGCGGGGTGCCTGACCGGGAAGACTTCGAGAGGAATCCGTGTGACGCAGCCGCTGCTGTCGGACCGGAACACCTTCAAGACGAATACCTCCAGCCGACCGAGTCGGCTTCGTATCCCCGTACCGCGCCATCACCCGCGCGGTTCGGCCGAATCGGTCAGCCGAACAGGGCTGCGCACCGGGCAGGTCGACTCGCCCGGCGCCGCCATCCGGCGCTGGCTGGTTCGGGGTGCGGCGGTTGCCGCCGTGCTGATCGGGGTGGTGCTGTTCGTCGGGGCGAGCGCGGCCACCGCGGCTACCGCGGTGAACTCGTCCGCCGCGCAGGCCGTCGCATCGGCCGCTCAGCCGGCCGGGCCGAGTGCACCGGGCGGTCCGACCGCGCCGGCCGAGCCGGCGGTAACGGTCACCGTCGGTGCCCCGGACAAGCCGAGCGAGTCCATCGTCATCCTGATGGTGATGACCGTCATGTCGGTCGCCCCGGCATTGCTGTTGCTGTGTACCAGCTTCACCAAGATCTTCGTGGTGCTGAGCATCACCCGCAACGCGCTCGGCCTGACCTCCGTGCCGCCCAACCAGGTGCTGGCCGGTCTCGCGCTGTTCCTCAGCCTGTTCATCATGGGCCCCACCGCGGCCGCGGTGAACGAGCAGGGCATCCAGCCTTACCTGCACGGCGAGAAGTCCCAGTCGCAGGCCTTCAAGGACGGCGTGCAGCCGCTGCGGAAGTTCATGCTCAAGCAGACCCGGGCGGAAGAGATCGCGCTGTTCACCAAGGTGTCCGGCGGGGAGAAACCGGCCAGCCCGGAAGAGGTTCCGCTGACCACCCTGGTGCCGGCGTTCGCGCTCTCCGAGCTCCGCGCGGCGATGTTGATCGGCTTCGTGCTGTTCATCCCGTTCCTGGTGATCGACATGGTGGTGTCGGCCTCGCTGATGTCGCTGGGCATGATGATGTTGCCGCCGGTGACCGTCGCGCTGCCGTTCAAGTTGCTGCTCTTCGTCCTGGCCAACGGCTGGGGTCTGATCGTCACCGCCCTCGTGGGCACCTACAGCTGAGGACGACATGAACGACACAACGGTCATCCATCTTGGCCTCCAGGCCATGATGATCACGGGCAAGCTCGCCGCGCCGATCCTGCTGACCGCCCTCGCGGTGGGCTTCGCGATCTCGTTGTTCCAGTCCGTCACCCAGATCCAGGAGGTGACGCTTTCCTTCGTGCCCAAGGCAATCGGGGTGGCGGTCGCGCTGCTGACCTGCGGGAGCTGGATGGTCCGCGAGATCGTCACGTTCACCACCACCCTGTTCGGTCAGATACCCGGTCTCGTCAACGGATAGGCGTCAGGTGCAGGCACAGTTCGCCTTCAGCACGCTGCTGGCCGTGCTGCTCGGGGTGATCCGCGCGGCAGCGTGGCTGGTGGTCAGTCCACCGTTCAACGGCCGCGCCATCCCCACCGCGGTTCGCGGCATGCTCGCCGTGGCCATGGTGGTGCCGATGGCTCCCCAACTCGCCCAGCACGTGCCGGCCGCGGACAGCTGGACGCTGGTGGTCGTCGCGGTCGAGCAGGTGGTCATCGGTGCCGGGCTCGGCCTACTCACCGCGATGATCTTCGCCGGCGTGCAGGCGGCCGGTGACCTGCTCGACATGTTCGGCGGCTTCTCGCTGGCCTACGCGTTCGACCCGATGTCCTACTCCGGCAACAACGCCGTGCTTGGCCGGTTCTACGGTCTGCTGGCCACGACGCTGATGTTCGCCACCGACGCCCACCAGTTGGTGATCCGCGGGTTCACACTGTCCTACGAGGCGATTCCGTTGGACGGCGTCCTGTCCCTGGGCCGGCTCGGCGACCTGCTCACCACCGGTCTCGGGAAGATGTTCCTGTCCGCGGTGCTGATCGCCGGCCCGTTGATCGTCGTGCTGTTCTGCGCGGACATCGGGCTCGGCCTGCTCACCAGGATCGCGCCGGCACTCAACCCGTTCGCGATCGGCTTCCCGGCCAAGATCGGGCTCACCCTGCTCATGGTCGGCCTGGCGATCGGGCTGCTGCCGCAGGCTGTGCACGGCATCGCAGAAGAGGCCACCAACGCCGTGCTGAAGGCGGTCGGCCAGTGAGGGAGGCGAGGCACCGGTGAGCAAGAAGGAAGGGACCGAGAAACCAACTCCCAAGAAGCTCAAGGAGGCCAAGAGCGAAGGCCGGACCGCGCGCACTCCCGAACTGGGCGCGTGGGCGGCGATCCTGACCGCGAGCTTCCTGTTGCCCGGCATGCTCAGCAACCTGATGGACCGGACGGCCGGCCTGCTGCGCCAGTGCGGCGAGTTCATGGCGCATCCGGACCCGGCCGCGGCGCTGGGCCTGCTCGGCGATGGCATGCTCGCGGCCGCGCTGGTGGTGGCCCCACTGCTCGGCGCCATGGTCGTGGTCATCCTGGCCTCCGCGGGGTTGCAGGGCGGCCTGCGCCCGGCGCCGAAGCTGCTGAAGCCCAAGTTCTCCAGGCTCAACCCGATGCAGGGTCTCAAGCGGATAGTCGGCCCGAAATCATGGTGGGAGGCGGCCAAGACGCTGCTGAAGACCATCACGCTCGGAGCCGTGCTCTACACCGTGGTCAAGGGCCTGGTGCCGACGGTGACCGGCTCGGGCGCAATGTCGCTTCGCTCCCTGGTCGAGGTGACCGGTAGCGAGGTGCTCACGCTGATCCGCACCGCGTCGGCGGTTGGCCTGGTGCTGGCCGGCGCGGACTACGTCGTGGCCCGCAAGCGCACCTCCAAGGAGCTGAAAATGACCCACCAGGAGGTCAAGGAGGAGAACCGCAACACCGAGGGCGACCCGCACATGAAGGGTGCGATCCGGTCCAAGCAGATCGCCATGAGCCGCAACCGGATGATGTCCGACGTGCCCACCGCCGACGTGGTGCTGGCCAACCCGACCCACGTGGCGGTCGCGCTACGCTACGATCCGGCCAAGGGCGCACCCCGGGTGGTGGCCAAGGGCGCCGGTGCGGTCGCCGCCAAAATCAGGGAACTCGCCACGGAGAACCGGGTGCCCATCGTGCGGGACGTCCCACTCGCCCGCGCCCTGTACAAATCCTGCGAGCTGGGCCAGCAGATCCCGGCCGACATGTTCGGCCCCGTCGCGCACGTGCTCGCCTTCCTGCACCGCCTGCGCACCAAGGGCAGCGCCGCCGGATCTCACCAGCTTCCGAAGGCCGGCTGACGCCGCACCTTCCCGCGCCCCTCCGCCATAAAGCGCAATGTCACCTTGCGCTGTACCGGGGGCGCGCCGATACAGCGCAAGGGCACCTTCCTGCGGTTCTACACGCGCAATGTCACCTTGCGCTGTACCGGGGGCGGCGCCGGCGCTCGGCACGCGGGGTCAGGCACGCTGATGCTCGCTGGGGACAGTCAGCACGTCGGCGGCTTTGATCATGCCGTCGCCATAGGTTGACGGATCCAACCAATTTTATCACTATTAGTAGGCAAGAAGTTTTCTCCAAGTTCGAGCTAGGACGTACCATGCGTGCTGAATTTCTGGGCAAAGACCCTGACTCGAGCGAGGGTGATTCGCCTACGCTGTTCGCCACCGATCGGACGGATCGCGCGACCTACATCGCCCAGGGCTGGAAGGTCACCGATCCCCAGGCTCTGACTGACGTGGGACCGGTGCCCGATCACGAGACCCTGATCGAGGTCCCCGAGGAGGTGCTGAAGTTCTACGCTCGTCGCTACCAGGAGGAGGAGACCCGCTGACCCTGATCGAACCTGGACCGGACTTCGCCCAGCTCTTCCAGACTTTCGAGCACACGGCGTTCCGCCTGGAGACGCGTGACCAGTACAACTCGCCGCGCGAGGGCGAGGCATACCGCAAGTTCCTGGCCGGCGAACCGGACGCTTCGTACCACGAAGGCTGGCTGAGCATGGTCCGGCAGTCGACGGCCGAGGGACGCCTGTTCTCCCGCGTTCGGGTGGTCAGCTTCCCGCTGACCGATTACACCCGGTTTGGCATATGGGTGTCCGGCTTCACCAGCGAGGCCGGCGACGACATCCGCTATCTTGCCCGTGACCAGGCTGACGACGCCGGGCTGCCGAAGCACGACTTCTGGCTGTTCGACTCCCGCAAGCTGGTCATGATGCACTTCGGCGACGATGACCGCTTCGAAGCGGCCGAGGTCATCGAGGACCCGTTGGCCGTCGTCGAACACAACTACTGGCGTGATGCCGCCCGGCATCACGCCGTGCCCCGAGATGATTTTGTCGCCCAGGTATGAGCAGCGGGACAACCGGAGTTGACGAGGCGCGTAAGGCGCTGGGTAAACGACTCCGCGAGCTGCGGGTAGCGGCTGAGCTGTCCGGCAAGCAGCTCGCCGAGTCGTTGTCATGGGTGGGCTCGAAAATCTCCAAGATAGAGAACGGTCACCAGACACCAACCGACGACGACATTCGCGCCTGGACCATGGCCACTCACGCTGAGGACCAAAGCGTCAGCCTGCTCGCCACGCTCCACAACGTCGAGCTGCAACACGCCGAGTGGCAACGCGTGCTCAAGGCCGGAATGAGGGCCCACCAAGCAACGCTGTCCCAGATCGACGAAAAGACCAGATTATACCGCGGCTTCGACAACGCTGTCATACCTGGCCTACTTCAGACACCTGAGTATGCCCGTGCCCGCTTCGCCCAGGCCGTCATGGTGCACCGGGTGCCGAACGACATCAACGAAGCGGTGCGAGCGCGGATGCAGCGACAGGAGATGCTGTATCGGCCGGACAAGCGCTTCCATTTCGTGCTGACCGAAGCGGCCCTGCGCTACCGACTGGTGTCGATCGACATCATGCTCGGCCAACTCGACCGCCTGACAGCGATGTCTCTCATGCGCAATGTCAAGCTCGGCATTATTGGCTTCAAGACCCAGTACGTCACCGATCCACGGCACAACTTCTGGGTGCTCGACGATTGCCTGGTCCGGTTTGAGTCCTACTCAGCTGAGATCAACCTGCGCCAGTCACAGGAGATTGAGCTGTACACCAGCATCTTCCAGCAACTTGCCATGGTGGCCAGCTATGGCAGCGAGGCCAGGGCGATCATCGCTCGCGTGATGGAGGAGTTGGCCGCCGAGGCTGGCGAGTCTGGCGAGTAATTTCGATTCTTCGTCCGGTTCGAACTTTTCTCGAGAAAAACCTAGAAATGTTCTGGCGGGCCTGCATTTGCTTGCTTACGCTCATTCGACGTCTATTCCTCTGACTTTGGAGAGCGCCGAGTGATCACAACCGCCGAGGCGGTCCACCGCTACCCGGAGCTGCAAGACCTTGCGGCGGCCCGGGAAGCCGGATGGAGCTTTCGTCCAATCCGGAGTGAGAGCGGCTGCGTCTGGTCCAAGGAGGGCTCCGACCTCCAAGAGGTTGTGCGAGAGCTGTTTGGTCTGCCCGAACCGGGCCAGCGCGGCGCTCCACATCTCGTCAAGCTCTCAAGTCTGTTGTGGACCCCGCTGTGACTGCCGCGATTCACGACCAGCCAGCAGTAGCCGCCGTGCCCGATATGTGTCAAGAACTCCGGTACCTGGCTTCATTGGACTTGGTAGCGCTGCCCAGCGCGATCACGGTTGCCCGGCTGTTCGTCTCGGCCACCTTGCACCGTTGGCACGCCGGGTTCATTGAGTCGGAGGTGGAGGAGGTCATAGCCGAGCTGGTCACCCTGGCCGTCATAGCCACGGGACCGAAGGAAGGAAAGCGGTGGGCGGCCAGCACTGAACTGAAGCCGATCAAGTTGCGGTTGCTGGGCTTCGAGCGACACATCGGCATCGAGGTCGCCGACACCAGTACGACCATGCTCGTCGTGCCCGAAGATGGCGAGCCGCGCGGCGACGGCGGCTCGAATCTGGTCAACGCGCGTTCTCGGGCCTGGGGTTCCTACCCGACGCCGCGCGGCCGCGTCATGTGGGCAGACTTCGCCCTGTACGAGTGAACCGCGGTCCGACGGCCCGCGCCAGGTACGGATCGTGCGAGTTGGGCGGTCTCCACCGGAGCGGCGCGCCGGCTTGAGGTACGCGGTTCACGCGATAGGAATGGCAACGAGCCCGTCTTCGCATTCAACGAGTGCGAAGGCGGGCTCGTTGTCCGCTCGTCTTGATTCGCGAGCGGACATTGTTCGAGGCGGATCTACCGAGCAGTGGGCGCGTGATCCGGGAGCCGCGTCGGGCCGGCCGGCGCCCCGTTGGACGCCGAGCCGGTTGGCCGGCCGGCGCCCGTGGACGCGGCGGGGTCTGGTTATTCGGGCTGGTGCTCGCCAACCACGGCGGACAGCGCGACGTTGAGGTCACCGATCCGCAGCGTCGGTGAGCTGCCGAAGGTGGCCGAGGTGACCGTGCCGCTCTGCTTGACCCCGTCGGCGTCCAGGTAGTCGACCGTGTGCCCGACCAGGCCGCTGGCCTGCGTGGACAGCGCCGAGGCGAGCATCTTGCCCTGCGCGGCCGCGATCGAGGTCAGCGTGTCCACCTGGGTGAGCTGCGCGGTCTGGGACATGAAGGCCGTCGCGTCGGTCGGCTTCGTCGGGTCCTGGTACCGCAGCTGCGCGACGAGCAACTTCATGAAGTCGTCGGAGCTCATCCCGGACACCGCCGAGCTGTGCGGCGGGGTGGCTGCCTGCGCGGGGCCTGAGGCGCCGCCGATCGGACTGGTCATGACTTCTCTCCTGGGGTTCAGGCGTGCAGGTCGAGCACGCCGGTGGTACGGGACCGGCCGGCGGTCGCCGCCGTGGCCGGGAGTGGTGTCGCGGTCGGACCGGAGACCTCGTCGCGCGCCTCGGGGTTCTGGCGCAGCCAGGCCGGGCGGTTGTCCTCGCGGCCGCCGGTGCCGGTGTTGAACAGGCACGAGGAGAACCCGGCCTGTTCCAGCTCCCGGCGAAGGTCCGGCAACGCGGCGCGCAGGGCCTCGCGACCGCTTTCCGTCGCGCCGCCGAGGTTGAGCTGGATGTCCTGGCCCCGCACCTGGGCGGTGACCGTGATCGGCCCGAGATCGACCGGGTGCAGGTGGACGGTCAGCGTGTGCTCACCGTCGCGCGAGCGCAGCGGCGCGATCTCGGCGGCGAGCTGGCTGGCCGGCGGCGGCGGGGCGGCCGGCTGCGGCTTGGCCGCCGGGGCCGGAGCGGCGCCCGGCTGGACCGCCGGTGCCGGCGTGGTGTGCACCGGGACCGCGGTCGCCGGGACATCCGGCCCGGCGCTCGGCTGCGCGGATGTGTTCACAACGGACTCGAGTGTGCCCGCCCCCGGCTCGGTGCGCTCGGCGGAGACCGGGTCGCCCTCGGCTCCTGGCAGCGCGGGCAGGCCGGCCGGATCGGCCGCACCGGACGGTGCGCCCACCGGTGCGAGGCCCGCCGGCTGCGGCGCCGTGGCCGTGGATACCGCGCCGCTGCTCGGGATCGCGCCGAGCAG
>JBJMIG010000014.1:0-31562 GCA_045806965.1 Labedaea sp.
CCGGCCCGGGCGGTCTCGGCTGGTTGGGCCCGGCCGGGCGGGCCCACGCCGCCGCACTCTGGTTCGGCGGCAGGGGCGGGTTCGGCGGTCTGGCCGGACCGGTGCCCCGGTTCGGCGCGAACGGGCCGGGCCGGTTGGCTCCGGTGCCGCCGGGGTGAACCGGGCCGGCCGGGTTGGGGGGCGCCACCCGAGGCGGCGCCGGCGGGGGTGATCCGGCGGCGGCGCTGGCCGGCATCGCTGCCGGCGCGGGGCCGGCGGCCCGGTGCGCGGCCGAGGGGTCGGTTCGTGGCGGGGTGCTCGCTTGCCTTGGCGCGGGACTCGCTTGCTGGGGCGCGGGACTCGCGGGTGCGGGCGGCGGCGCCTGAGCGGGCGCGCTCGCGAGTGTTGGCGGCGGGGTGAAGCCGGGCAGGGCGCCGGCGGCTTCGGTGAGCGTGCGGTCGCGCAGCGTGACCACGCGGGCGGCCTCGGCGTGCGCGGCGTCGTGCTGCCGCTTCTGCTCGTGCAGGCGGAACGGGAGCGCGGCCAGGTCGGCCGGGTTGCCGGCGGCGGCCCGGATCATCGCCGCCGGGTCGTAGCGGACCGGGGGCGGCATGGCGGCCTTGGCCGATTGGGCCGCCTCCGCCTGAGTGGTGATGGTGGTCGCGGCCGCCTGGTAGCCGGCGGCGGTCACCCTGGTCCAGTCGGCGACCCTGGTGAGCGCGGCGCGCATGGCTTCGGCGGCGTCCCCGGACCAGCCGGGCTCGGAGCTGGTGCGGGCCCGGTGGAACAGGTCGGCGGCCTCGTCGAACCCGGCGGCGAGGTCCGACCAACCGTCCGCGACCGCCTGTGCGGCGGCCGGGTTGGCGGCGTCGGTCATCGCCTTGAGCACCTCGTGGCTGTGCGCCTCGGGGTTGACACTCGAGCTGGGCACCTCGCGCGGGCCGGTCACCGCGACGCCCCGCGCGCCGGCGACATCATCTGGGACATCACCGCGGCGCTGGCCGTCTCGGTGCCCAGGTAGCTCCGCATGCTCTGCACGACGGCCTGTTTGAGCAGGCCGAGCTCGTGGTGGAAGCGGGTGAGCTGATCGTGCACGGAGTTGTCGCCGCCACTGGCGAGCTCGTGGTTGAAGCCGCCGATCCGCTCGGCGAAGCCTCCGCCGAGCGGGGTGCGGGCGTCCACCCGCCGCAGGTCACCCCGCATGCGTTCGACCAGCTCCTGGACCTGGTCGAGGAACTTCAGCGTGGTCTCGCCGGTCTGCGGGTCGACCTTGAGGGCACCGGAGGTGGCGGCGCCGTACAGGATGTCGAGGACCTTGCCGGCCTCGCCTTCGGAGGGATCGAGGTACACCGGTGCTCCCCGGGCGTGCGTGGGGTGGAACAAGCAGCAGCGTACCGACGAGGAGTACGCCCACGCGCATGGTTCACTGAACTGGCCTTCGGGCAGGTGAAGTCCACTCGAATGGCGGAACGCGAGTACGGACCGTGCCGTGCCTCGGAGGTGCATAACGGTCCGGCGGCGCCGGTGGGCCAGAGGCCTTCGACCGCGGTGCGGACTGGCAGAGTTTGTTCGGATGTCACCCGACGGGAGCACCGTTCGGGATGGGGAGCTGGGGGCCTGGTGGACGAGCCGAACGAGTGCGCGGACGCGGCCGCGCGGTACCGGAGAACCTACGGCTGGCCGTGTACCGCGCACGGCCACGCGGTGTGGATGCTGGCCGGCGAGGCAGCCGAGGCGGTGGACGTGCCGGTGGTCTTGGGTCCGGGGCTGGCGGCCGTGCTGCACGAGCACGGCCGGCCGCATCCGGTGATCCAGGTGCCGGACGAGCCGGGCTACTGGCGCTTCCTGGTCGAGCCGGGCCCGGCCGCACCACCCGCTCTGGCCGGCGAGTTGACCCGGCACGGCGCCCGCTTTCTGCGCCACGCCGCGCTGATCGAACTGCCGCCGACCCGGGTGCGCGGCGGCGCGTTGCGCTGGGTGCGGGAGCCGGCCGGCGACCTTCCCGCACCGGCCGAGGTGGCCGGCGCGTTGATCACCGTGGTGTTGGGCGAAACCACGCGATCACGCACCGTACCGGGCCGTCAACAGAGCTAACAAACGGTGGCGTAGCCAGTCGTCCACACGGCATCCTTGGGTGCTGGCCGTGGGGACGACCAGCGGATGTCTGAGGGAGGGCCACCGTGCGGGGCTTACGCAGTTGGATCGCGATCGGGGACAGCTTCACCGAAGGTCTGAGCGACCTCGGACCGGATGGAAACTACGTCGGGTGGGCCGATCGGCTCGCCGCCCAGCTCGCCGCCGCGGACCCCGACTTCCGTTACGCCAACCTGGCGCTTCGCGGCAAACACATCGCGGAGATCCTCGACGAGCAGGTACCCGTTGCGCTGCTGGAGAAACCGGACCTGGTGACGTTGTGCGGCGGCGGTAACGACATCGTCACTCCGGGCAGCGACGTGGACGAGATCGCGGCGATGTTCGAGCGTGCGGTGCGCAAGGTCACCGAGGCCGGCAGCCACGTAGTGATCTTCACCGGGCCGGATCCCAAGCCGCAGCCGGTACTTCGCCGGGTGCGCGGCAAGGTCGCGATCTACAACGGACACCTGCGCGCGACCGCCGACCGGTACGGCGCGACCCTGGTCGACCTGTGGGCGATGGACGTGCTGCGGGACCGTCGGGCGTGGAGCGAGGACCGGCTGCACTTCTCAACGGAAGGTCATCGCCGAATCGCGCTGCGCACCGCCGAGGTGCTCGGGTTGCGGGTGGCGGTGGACTGGCGGGAGCCCTGGCCGCCGGCCGCTCCGGCGCCCTGGCTGCGAAACCGGCAGGCCGACCTGGTCTGGACCAGGACGCACCTGTTGCCCTGGGTGCAGCGTCAGATCCGCGGCACCTCGATGGGCGACGGTTTGCAGCCGAAGCGGCCCGCACTCCAGCCGATCACCGAGCCGGTGATCACGGACAGCCCGATGGCCCAGCCGACCAGCTGAGAAACGGCCGGCCGGCGCACTCCCCCGAGACGCCGGCCGGCCATCCGGGCAACGCACCCCCACGTTGGAGCGTCGCCCGCCGCGCTCTGACCCGTGAGCGCCGCGGGCAGCGTGCCAGGAAATTCGGGCCGGTCACTAACTGTTCGCTAATCGCGGGGCTCACCGGCTTGTCGGGTACCGGTTCACCAGTCCAAACGGGGTCGATCACAGTTCGGACACCGGGGTTGCGCGGGGAGACGCGCGCGGGCGCCGCCCGTCCACTCCGGACCGAGCGTGAGCTACCGGTCACTGATGGAATGCAGGGGTGGGCGCTAGAAGCCTGCGAGGTAGCCGGCGGTCCACAGGTGTGGTCCGGACAGGCCCCGGGAGCCCGACGAGAAGTCGCTGACGATCCGGGCGAGCTGCACCAGATCTTCCTGGTCCGGTGTGCCGACCCCGGCTTCCGCCACGGCCACCAGGTTGGGCCACTCCCGCTCCAGCCAGCGGGCGGCATCCGTGGCGGACTCGAATACCGGGCGGGCCACATCGGCGTACTCGGGCAGGTCGGGGTAGCGGCCGGCGGCGGCCGGGTTGAGCAGTAGTCGAGCGCTTCGGGCCGCGACCAGGTAGCAGCGCAGCAGCCGGCGCAGCCCGGCGACCCGGTCCGCCTCGGCCAGTTCGGCGGCGGCCAGCTCGCGTGCGTAGATCCGAACCAGGTCGTGCAGAACGAACACGTCACGGCTGGTCTCGGTGACCACAAAGGACTCGGACAGCGCACGCAGCCGCTTGCGGGCGTCGACCACGTCGGTGGCGCACAGCGCGGCGGCCGAGTACGGGCCGAGCCACGGCCCGGGGAACATCCCGGCCAGCCGGAAGGTCGCGGCCAGCGTCGGTTGCAGCGCCCGGTAGGTCACGTCCAGCGCGGCCCGCACCCCGGTGTGCTCGATGTCGAGGGCGGAGAGCCGGGTCTGCTCGTCGGCCAGTTCCTCGACCAGGTCCCCGACCGACCATTGTGGACGGGCGGCCAGCCGGGCACCGACGATGCGCAGGGCCAGCGGCAGGTGCCCACACAGTTCGGCCAGCCGGCGTCGCGCAGCGCGGTCCGCCTGGCGGATCGGTGAGCCCGCGGTCTCCGCGATCAGCCGCTCGGCCGCGTCGGCCTCGAGGGTGTCCAGCACCAGCAGCCGCGCGGCCAGCTCGGCCACCAGCCCGTCGAGCCGAACCCGGCTGGTGACCAGCACCAGCGACGAGGTGCCCCCGGCCAGCAGCGGACGGACCTGCTCGGAGTCGCGGGCATCGTCGAGGACCACGAGCACCCGTCGCTCGGCCAGCAGCGAGCGGTACAGCGCGGCCCGCTCGTCGATGTCCAGCGGTACGTCACCGGCTCGAACCCCAAGGGAGAGCAGGAACTGGGCGAGCACGTCGGCCGGCGCGAGCGGCGGGTGCTGCGGGTCGAAGCCGCGCATGCTGGCGAACAGCTGCCCGTCGGAGAACCGCTCGGCCATCCGGTTCGCCCAGCGCACCACGAGCGCGGTCTTGCCGATGCCGGCCGGCCCGACGACGACCCCGACACCGACCCCGGCGGCCCGCTTGTCCACGCTGGGCATCAGCCCGTCGAGCCATTCCTGCTCGCGCTCCCGGCCGCAGAAGCCGGACGGCGCCACCGGTAGCTGAGCCGGCACGATGATCCCGATCCGCGGGCTGAGCACCGTCTCCGCCTGGGGATCGAGCAGCGTGGTGTCGTCGCGCAACACCCTGGCGTGCAGCGCACGCAGCCCTGGGCCCGGTTCGATGCCGGAGTGGCTGGCGGCGAGCTGGGCGAAACGCTGGTACGCACCGAGCGCGGCGGTGCGCCGGCCGGACCGGTACAGCGCCAGCAGCAGCTGCCCGACCAGCCGCTCCCGGAACGGGTGCTCCTCGACCAGCGCGGTCAACTCGCCGATCACCTCGTTGTGCCGGCCGAGCTCAAGATCCGCCTCGACCCGGCCCTCCAGCACGGTCAACCGCAGCTCGGCCAGCTCCGGCGCGGGCACCCGGCCGCCGATGTCGGCGAGCTCCGGCCCGCGCCATAACCGCTGCGCCCGGCGCAGCAGCTCGGCCCGGCGCACCGCTGGAGCCCCCCAGGCGTCGTTGACCAGCTTGCGCGCCACGGTCACGTCGATCAGCTGCTCGTCGACCAGGAGTTGGTAGCCGGGCGGGTTGGTGACGATGCGCACCAGGCCGGAGGGGTCGACCGCGGCCAATTGCTGGCGCAGCCGGGAGACGTAGCCCTGCACCATGGTCCGCGCGGATTCCGGCGGCTCGTGCGCCCACAACACGTCCACGATCCGGTCGAGCGCCACCACCTGGTTCGGTTCGAGCAGCAGCATGGCGAGCAGTCCACGCATGCCGGAACCGCCGATCGGCACCGGCCGGTCGTCGACGAGCACCTGAACCGGGCCGAGCAGGTGGAAACGCAGCCGAGTTGGAGCACGCAGCGGGCCGGACGGCTCCGGTGTGCCCATGCACGACCACCCCCAGATTCACCCAGCCTCCCACTGCCGGGTCCGGTTGCTTAGACAACTTAGGCGCAAAGCGGGTGTTACGGGGCGTGGTCGAGGCAATTTAGCGGCACGCGTCATCCGGATGGCCTAACCGGGCGCAGGCCGTCACACACGATGGCCGCCATCCGGCCGGGGGCGCCGGCCGCCTGCCGCTCCATGGCCAGCGCACCCGCCATGATCGCTCTCAGGTCGGCCACCTCGATGTCGGCTCGCACCGCGCCCGAGCGCTGGGCGCGGACCAGCAACTCGCCAAGCGTGCGGAGCAACTCGGTGGCGGCCGCGGTGACCGCGGCCCGGTCGAATCCGCCGGTGGCGCCGAGCGTCTCGAACAGGGCCTTGTTGACCGCGCCGGCGTCGATCATGCAGGTGAAGAACGTGAAGAAGGCGCTGCCGGGGTCGGAGGTGTCCTCGGCCGCGCGGGCCACGGCGGTCAGCCGCTGGATCCGGTCGAGCACGATCGCCTCGTAGAGCGCCTCCTTGGTGGGGAAGTGCCGGTAGACCGTGCCGACTCCGACACCGGCCCGCCTGGCGATCTCGTCGATCGGCACGGCCAGGCCGTCCGCGGCGAACACCTCCTGCGCCACGTCGAGCACCCGGTCACGGTTGCGCCGCGCGTCCGCGCGCAGCGGCCGGTCCGGGCCGGTCATTCGTTGACAACCGGAACTGAGGTTCCGTATCGTCCAAGCGGAGTCATAGTTCCGATTCTAGGGGGAGTCTCCGAATGAACGAGCGACGAGCTTTGCGAGGGATCGTCCAGTGAGCACGGCACGAGAACTCATGGCCACGGTGCACCGGTTGTTCCTGGACCGCGACGTGGACGGCATCGCCGGCCTGCTCGCCGAGGACGTCGTGATCGAGAACCCGTTCGCGCCGGCCGACCTGCCCGGCCGGATCGAGGGCCGGGAGACGTTCCGGGCGCACCTCGCCCAGCGGCTCCGCACCACCGCCGTGGTGTTCGACCGGTTCGACCAGGTCGTGGTGCACCAGACCGTCGACCCCGAGGTGATCGTGATCGAGTTCGAGCTGCACGGTCGGGTTCCCGCCGGCGACCACGCCTTCAGCCGGCAGTACATCCAGGTGGTGCGGGTCGCCGGCGGCAAGGTGGTGCACTGGCGGGACTACTTCAACCCGCTCGGCCTCGCCCAGCTCGCCGCGCCCGGCGGAACTGTCGGTACCGCGTCCTAACGTGCCAGCGTGAACCGCACCGACCGGCTCTACGCCATCGTCGAGGAGCTCCGCGCCATGTCACCCGGCCGGCGCAGCGCCCGCCAGCTCGCCGAGTACCACGAGGTCAGCGTGCGAACCATCGAGCGGGACATCGACGCGCTGCAACAGGCCGGGGTGCCGATCTACGCCGACGTCGGGCGCACCGGCGGGTACGCGATCGACCCGTCGATGACGTTGCCGCCGCTCAACTTCACCCCGGCCGAGGCGGTCGCGGTGTCCGTGGCACTGAGCCGGTCCGGCGGCTCGCCGCTCGACCGGGCGGCTCGCAGCGCGCTTCGAAAGATCGTCGCCGCGCTGCCGGCCAGGGACAGCGCCACCGCACACGAGCTGGCCGGGCGGGTGCGCTTCGTGCGCCCGGCCGGCCAGACCGTGGCCCCGCCGGTGCCGGTGATCATCGAGGAGTCCATGGTCGCCCGGCGCGTGCTGCGGCTGCGCTACCGGGACCGCAACGCCGCGCGGACCGAGCGTGAGGTGGAGCCGGTGATGTTCCTGTCCACCTCGCGCGGCTGGTACCTGGTCGGCTGGTGCCGGCTGCGGGCCGGCCTGCGGGCGTTCCGGATCGACCGGATCCTGGCCGCGGTGGACACCGGCCAGCCGGCCCCGGCCCGGCCGGACGCCCCGCTGCCGTGCATTCCAGCGAGTGTGATCGCGGCCACAAGCCTGCGCTGAAAACACCGACAGGGTGTTGTCGCCAGGCCCGGTGATCCTTGGGGCACACCCCGAACCAAGGAGGACACAGATGTTGGCCAGCGCGAACGGAGCCATCGGCTGGGTGCAGGTTGGCACCGCCGACCCGGCCGGTGCCAAGCGGTTCTACGGCGAACTGCTCGGCTGGACCTTCCAGCCGGACCCGGACGGTGGCGGCGCCTACGACCTGATCACCTTCCCGGGCGGCAAGGGCTTCGGCGGCGGCATCATGGACACCAAGGGCGAGTCGCCGAACCACGCCATCTTCCTCGCCGTCGTCGGCGACGTGCCGGGCGTGGTGGCGGCCGCCGAACGACTCGGCGGCAAGGTGCTCGTCGCGCCAACCACCGCGCCGAACGGGCTGGTGTTCGCCGACCTGCTCGACCCGTCGGGCAACCACTTCGGGATCTTCAGCCCCCCGCAGGCCGGCTAGCCGTGTTGGCCCAGCCGGGCGCGGGCGGCGGCCACCTCGGTCGCGGTCATTCCGCCGGCCAGCAGGCAGGCCTCGACCCTGCCAGGTAGATCGCCACCGCCCTCGCCAGCGCTCTCGAAGCCGGCGAGGGCGGCGCCGATCGCCGCGTCCGCCGTGGTGCCCTGGCCGGCGATCAGCTCGGCCACGCCCGGCCCCTGGTCCGGCAGGCCGAGCACCGGCCAGAGCGGAGCCAACCGCTCGGTGCTCAGCGCGTGGTCAGCGGCGATGTCCGCGACGGACACCCCGGCCATGGCCAGCAACAGGAGGGTGATCAGGCCGGTGCGGTCCCGACCGGCCGCGCAGTGCACCAGCACCCCGCCGGGTTCGGCGGCCGCCACCGCGGTGACCGCGGCCGCCGCCCGGTGCGGAAAGGTCTCCAGGTACGCCCGGTAGTACAACGGCGTGGCCCACAGGCCGGTGTCCCGCCAGTGCCGCCAGAAGTCCGGCGCCCCGTCGTAGTCCTCCAACGGAACCCGAACCGTGGTGATGCCGGCCGGGCGGGCCGCGGCGTCCGCGCCCAGCTCGTCGTCGTTGCGCAGGTCGATCACGGTGCGCACGCCGTAGTCGGCGAGGGCGGCCCAGCCCGCCGGGGTGAGCCGCTCCGGGTTCTCCGAGCGGACCACCGCACGCCACGCCGTCTCCCCGGAAGGCGTGCGCAGACCGCCGAGGTCGCGGGCGTTGTACAGGCCGTCCCAGGCCAGATGCCGATCAGCTGCCATGACCGGTGGACGTGTGCGCCCCGATGCTGGTTGCGCTCAGCCGTCCTGGGCCGAGATGCCGAGCTTGTCGAGCACGGACTCGAGCTCGTCGCGCTCGTGCGCGTCGACCAGTTGGGCGGCGATGTCGCGCAACTTGATGTTGTTGTGCTGGGAGGCCACCCGCAGCGCGGTGAAGGCCTGGTCCGTGTCATAGGTGTAGCGGTGCATGACCAGGCCCTGAGCGGAGCCGATCAGCGCCCGGGTGCGGAGCGCTTCGCGCAGTTGGGCGATGAGCTTGCGGCTGTCCTCGTAGAGCGTGACGTTGTCGAAGGCCATCCCGGCGTGCAGCGCGAAGAGCAGCTCAAGGTCGTAGGCGGTGTCGGCGAACCGGCCGGGGGTGGCCGAGTACAGCGCGAGCGCCGCCGCCGGCTCGGTGCTGCTCGGTAATGGCAGGACCAGGCAGCTGCGATAGCCGCTCCCGGCCAGCTGCGCGGCGAACGCCGGCCAGCGCTGGTCGGTCGCGGTGTCGTCCAGCCGCCTCGGCTCCACGAAGGTCAGCGCCTCGATCACCGGCCCGGGTTGCAGCACCTCCGGCCCTCCGTCGTCCGCGATGGCCACGACCTCGACGCCGGCCTCGGTGCGAGTCACGATCACGGCGTGGTCGCATCCGGGAATCGCGCGCACCGCCCGCACCGCGACCCGGTGCATGGCCCCGGCCACGTCGTCGTCCGCCATCAGCCGCGCGACCTCGGCAAGTTCACCGGCGAGGGTGAGCAGTTTCTCGCGCATCCGCACAGCATGCCCCATCCAGACTCGCTGGTGACGGCCGCGACGCGGCCGACTAAGCTGGACAGGCGGTTGAGCAGCCAGCCGGGCCCCGACAGAACCGCATCCGCGATGCGCTGCGACGCCACCTCAGGAGAGTGCATGAACGATCCGGTCCGCACGGATGCGCACCCCGAGCCGCCGCCGGTCGCCCGGCCGGAGGACCAGCTCCAGCTGGCCGTCGAGGAGACCTCGGCGGGCCGGCTCACGGTCCGCGTCACCGGCGACCTCGACCTGCTCACCGCCACCGTGCTCAGGGAGCGACTGTGGCCGAAGCTCAGAGCGCCGAACCGGGTGGTCGTGCTGGATCTCACCCCGGTCGGCTTCCTCGGCTCGGCCGGCCTCTCCGAGCTGGTCGCGGCGAACGACACCGCCACCCGCAACGGCGTCCAGCTGCTGGTCGTTGCGGCTACCCGGGTGGTGCTCAGGCCGTTGGAGATCACCGGACTGCGCACCCTGTTCGCGGTGTACGAATCACTCGACGAGGCAGAGCGAGCCGCGGACCAGGTGTGAGGAAAGTGGTAAGCGGGTAGGCCAACCGACGGTAACCAATCCGAAGGAGGCATTCCCCGTGACCACGATCGAGAAGTCGATCGACGTGCAAGCGCCGGTACGGCGCGCCTACAACCAGTGGACGCAGTTCGAGTCGTTCCCCACCTTCATGGAGGGTGTGGAGCGCATCCGGCAGGTCACCCCGACCAGGACACACTGGGAGGTGAACATCGGTGGCGTGCGCCGCGAGTTCGACGCCGAGATCACCGAGCAGCATCCCGACGAGCGGATCGCCTGGAAGACCGTCGACGGGCCGGAGCAGAGCGGTGTGGTGACCTTCCACCGGCTCGACGACACGACCACGCGGGTCAACCTGCAGATGGAGTACCACCCGGACACGATCACCGAGAAGGCCGGGGCGGCGCTCGGCGCGGTCGGCACCCGGGTGAAGGGTGACCTGGAGCGGTTCAAGACGTTCATCGAGGACCGCGGCCAGGAGACCGGTGCCTGGCGCGGCGATGTCGGCCGAGCACCGCAGCAGGGCGAAGCCCGCCCCGACGGCGGGTTCGACAACGGACCGACCAACCCGCTGTGAGCGCGCCGATGGCCGACCCGGGCGACCTCCCCGACCTCGACGACCTCGACGACGACCTCGGCGACGACCTCGGCGTCGAAGCGCCCGAGGCGGACACGCTGGAGCAGCGCCGGGCCGAAGCCGGGCCGGCCAACGCGGGACGAGAGCCGGTCGGCGAGCCGACCATGGCGGCCAACGAGGCGGACGTCCTGGACCAACACCACGTTGTGCCCGTCGACGACCGCGAGGTTTAGCTCCCGCCCCGGCCGGGGTAGTCGCTGATTGAACCGACAATCGAGGAACAGGAGAGAGTGACGCGCCATGCCGTCGAGCATCGAAGGCAAGAAGGTCGCGTTCCTGGCCACCGACGGAGTCGAGCAGGTTGAGCTGGACCGGCCCTGGCAGGCGGTCCGCGACGCCGGCGGGCGGCCGGAGCTGGTATCGATGGAGCCCGGTGAGATCCAGGGCTTCAACCATCTGGACAAGGGTGACCGCAGGAAGGTCGACGCCACGCTGGACGCCGCACAGGCCGGGGAGTACGACGCGCTCGTGCTGCCCGGCGGGGTGGCCAACGGGGACTTCGTCCGAGCCGACCGGCGCGCGGTCGAGTTCGTCCGTGGGTTCTTCGACGCCGGCAAGCCGGTGTCGGTGATCTGCCACGGCGGCTGGGTGCTGATCGAGGCCGGCGTGGTCCGCGGCCGGCGGATGACCTCGTGGCCGAGCCTGCGTACCGACCTCACCTGCGCCGGCGCCGAGTGGGTCGACGAGGAGGTCGTGGTGGACAACGGGCTGGTTTCCAGCCGCAAGCCGGACGACCTGCCCGCGTTCTGCGCCAAGATGGTGGAGGAGATCGCCGAGGGCAGGCACGCCAAGGTCCGCTGAGTTGCCCGCGGTACCCCGGCGGCGTGTGCCGCACGCTCAGGGCAAATGCGGCACACGCCCGGGGTGGAGACTGTTGGGCACGGTGAAACCGGGCGCCGGCCCCGGGGGGAGGTACCCGGGGCCGGCGCCGGCAAACCTCTCGGCACGAGGATTCGTTTTTCACCGACCGGGCGACGAGGTTCGCCCGGTCTTCACCGCGAGCAGCGCCCTGGCCAACTCGCTCTTGGACATGCTCGACCGGCCCGGGATTCCGGCTTTCTGCGCCCTGATGTAGAGATCCTCCTTGGTCAGCGCGTCGTCGAAACCATTGCGCTTGAGCTCCCGCAGCCGCTGTGCCTCGAACGCGCGGCCGAGATCCTCCCGCTTGCGGGAGGACACCGCGGCGCCGATCGCCGGCAGCACGTCGTTCTCCAGCTGACGCTCCTGTTCCCGCACGGCTCGAACGAGCGCGGACAGCCGGCCGGAGAAGTCCTCCGGGCCGGCGGACTCCACCGCGGTGAGCGCTTCCAGCGCGCCCTGGTGCTCATTCACGTGGTGCCGGGCGAGGGCGCGATCCCCGCTCCGGGCGGCGGCGGGGTAGACATGCTTCTCCGCCGCCTTGGCATGGGCCAGCAGCCGGGCGCGGATCTCGGCCAGCAACGCCGGCCGCTCCTGGCCGGTGGCCAGTTGGGCGAACAGGCCGTCGAGCACCTGATAGTCGTTCCTGACCGCGGTTACCACGTCCATGCCAACTCACCCACCCGTCGTGCCGGTTGTCCGCCAAACGGCCGATATACCCGAGCGGGCGTCCGTCACACCTGTCGGTGAAGAGGATTGGGGTGTCCCCCGATTGGGTATCCGGGCCAAGCGGCAGGAACGGTTACCTGGACGGAGAAACGGACATGGACACCACGGAGCGGGCGCGGACGACCGCGCGCTTACTGGTCAACCTGGCCCGCGTCGGGGATCTCGACGGAGTGTCCAGGATCGTCCGGCTCCTCACAGATCCGGCCTGTCCGCAACGCGAACGTCTACGTCAGATGCTTTCCGAACTGCTCTGTGCCGCCGGCACGATGGTGCTGCGGCAAACCGGCGGAGCAGGCGCTGGCGCGGCGATCGTCCTCGACCTGAGGCGTATCGACGGTTCCACGGTGGACATCGACGAGCTCCGGCCGGAGGTGCGCGCCATGGTGCGGGCACTGTTGGCCGAGGTCAACGACCACCGCGAGGACACCCTGGACCAGCTCGAACTCGCCCTTGACGGGACGGGCGAGGGCCTGGTGGACGGGGTGACCCTTGTTCTCTTGTGGACGGTCAGCGCCATGACCTGGTGCGAGGAGCACGACGAGCCGGCACCGGTTTGGCTCGCCACCACGGCAGCGTGAGAGGAGAAGCCATGCACGACAGGCCGGAGTGGGATGATCGCACCCGGCTGGACCTGAATCCCGCGGACGAGCCGCTACCGCCCGCCCCGCCCATGGCCCAGCGGGAAACGGAAGAAGAGGTCGTCGACTCCTACGCGAGACGGGTTCGCGTGGTGCGAACCGTCAACACGACCATCAACCTCATCTGTGGTCTGTTCGCGGTTGTGCTTGCCTTGCACATTGTTCTGGTGCTGGCCAATGCCAACCCGCGCAACGGCTTCGCATCCTTTGTGGACAGCTTCTCGGCCGCCGTGTCCCTCGGGTTGCGCGGCCTGTTCACACCGGACAGCGCGAAGCTTCAGGTGCTGCTGAACGATGGCCTCGCGGCCATTGTCTGGCTGCTCATCGCCTGGGCGCTGACCTATGCGATTCGTCAGTTCGCGCTCCCCGGTCCGCGCCGTTCGGTGCGATACCACCGCCGCGTGGTGCAGTAGTCCGCTTCTCGTTACCAGCAACAGCTTTTCAAGGAAAGAGGAGGAACCGTGACAGTCACCGGAATTATTATGGCGATCATCATCGGTCTGATCGTTGGCGCGCTCGGCCGGCTCGTGCTGCCCGGCCGGCAGAGCATTCCGATCTGGCTGACCATCGTGGTCGGTATCGTCGCCGCCCTGCTCGGCACCGCACTCGCCCGGGCGATCGGCATTCCGACCGCCACCAGCGGCATCGACTGGCTCGAGCTACTGGTACAGGTGATCCTGGCGGCCGTCGGTGTCGCGATCGTTTCCAGCGCCTACGGACGCCGAGGTATTCGCGGATAACCATCCGCGGTTGAGCACACGGCCGCTGCCCGGTCCCGCCCGGGCAGCGGCCGTGTCACATTTCGCGAGTCTCGCGCTCAGGCAACTGAGCTGCGCGCTCAGGCCGGGGGCTGGGTCGGGTAGACGGTGGGGTCGCCCTGCTTGATCCAGACGTTGGGGGTGTTGATGGGGAGGAAGGACCGGTCGCCGCCGGGTTCGCGGGTGGACGGGACGCTGTCGCCGGCCGGCAGGTGCATGATGAAGTTGACCGGCTTGGTGTCGTCCACCAGCGGTATGTCGTACTCCGCCCAGGCGCCGTTGATCCGGGTCAGCGGCCATGGGTGTTCCCAGGCGACCTGGCTCAGCACAGCGGGGTCGACCGCGTCGCCCCACATGTGCAGGCCCCAGCCGGAGTAGTCGCCGGCTGGCCTGAGGTAGTGCAGTGTCGCCGTTGCGGCCGGCGGCCCGGCCGCGTGCACGGTGCGCACCGCGCTTGTCACCCTGGTTCCGCTGGCATCCAGCAGCTTCGCCCGGTAGGCCACCGGCGTCCCGGCCGCCAGGTTGAGCGGAGTCAGGTCATCGAACACGGTGTAGGCCGGCGAGGAGTCGTCCGTGCCGATCGTCGTCCAGGCGCCACCGGCGACGCTGCGCTCGAAGGTCACCACATGGGTGGCCCGCTCCGGGTCGGCCACCGCGCGCACCTCGACCGTGCCGCGGGCGCCGGTGCCCTCGCCGGGCGCCTCGATCCTCAGCGCCGGCGCCGGCGCGCGGGTGCTCCGTGAGCCACTGGTCGCCGTGTGCCCGCCGTTGTCCAGTACGACCGCGCGGTACTGCACGTCGGTCCCCGGCCGCACCGCGGTCAGGTCGTGGAACACCTGGTACGGCGCGGAGTCGTCGGTGCCGATCGGCCGCCAGTCGCCGCGCCCCACCCTGGCGTAGAAGGTCACCTCGTAGAACGACGAGCCGGCCACATTCGCCGAGACCCGCATCCGAGCGCGCGACTCGGCGGCCGGCGCCGGGTCGTCGAGCGAGATGCGCGGCGCGGAACGCGACTCCGGGATCCGGCCGGACAGTTGATAGACCACCGTGGACAGCGCCGGCACGGTGAGGCTCAGCGTGCGGTCGTCCGCGGAACGCACCTGGCTCGGTCCGGTGCCGTACACCTTGTCGAAGTTCCGGTTCGCGGCGTAGGTCGGGATGGCCGCGGTCGCGGGCTGCTCGCTGTTGTTCAGCGCCACCACGTACTCACGCTGCCGGTCCCGGTCGATCCGGGAGAACGCGTAGACGCCGGCCGCCGGGCTGGCGAACCTGCTCTGCTGGGCACCGTCGCGCAGCGCCGGGTTGGCCTTGGTCACCCGGGCCAGGTCGCTGATCGAGCGGTACAGCGGGTGGCTCGGGTTGAAGTTCGCCACGGCGTGCGTCGAGTCGGTGCCGAGCAGGTCGTCGGCGAGGTACTCGGGCACTTGGCTCGCGAACATGGTCTGCCTGGCCAACTGGTCCCCGCCGGCCCCGGTGAAACCCTGCTCGTCGCCGTAGTACACAACGGGATTGCCGCGCGAGAAGTACATCAGCTCGTGCGCCAGCCGGTCCCGGCCGACCCACTCGACATCACCCGCACCCGGGTTGTCCGCCTGCACGAACCCGCCGAACCGCCCCATGTCGTGGTTACCAAGGAAGGTAGGCAGTTCGTAGACGTTGGAGTCGGCGTCGGTGTACCAGTCGTCGGCGTTGAAGAACGACTCGAGTTGGCTGGCCGGCGCGCTGCGGGAGGCGAAGTTGCGGGCCGCGTCCTGGAACGGGAAGTCCAGCACCGCCTGCATGGTGTCGGTGGTGGTGAAGTGTGAGGTGAAGCTCTTCGTGGTGTCGAAGACCTCGCCGAACATGAAGAAGTCGCGCTTGCCGTGCTCGTGGGCGAACTGGAGCACCCTTGGCCCGAACTTCTGCCAGAACTCGTCGTTGACGTGCTTCATCGTGTCGATGCGGAAGCCGTCCACGCCGAAGTCGGCGATCCACCGCTGATAGATGTCGACCATGCCGTCGACCACGCGCGGGTTCTCGGTGAACAGGTCGTCGAGCCCGAAGAAGTCGCCGTACTGGGAGTTCTCGCCGGTGAACGTGGTGTCGCCACGGTTGTGGTACAGCGTGACGTCGTTGAGCCAGGCCGGCACCTTCAGGTTCTTCTCGGCGGCGTCGAGCACCGGCGTGTAGGGGAACGAGATGGTCGGGGCGAGCGCCGGGAAGTTGCTCTTGCCGGCGAAGTCACGGTCGTCGAACGGGATGCCTGCGGCCGTCTTGTACGGCGCGACGTCCTTGGACGTATAGGCTTTCCGCGCGCCCTGCTGGTAGCCGATCACGTCCGCGGTGTGGTTGGTGATGATGTCGAAGTAGACCTTCATACCCCTGGCGTGCGCGGCGTCGATCAAGGCGCGCAGGTCGGCGTTGGTACCGAGGTGGGGGTCGATCTGGGTGAAGTCGGTGATCCAGTAGCCGTGGTAGCCGGCGGACGGCCCGTCCTCTAGCTGAACCGCTTTGTTCTTGAAGCTCGGGGTCAGCCAGATCGACGTGGTGCCAAGGCCCTTGACGTAGTCGATCTGGTCGCGCAGCCCTTTGAGGTCGCCGCCGTTGTAGAAGCCCTTCTTGGTCGGGTCGAACCCGGAAACCAGCGGATCGGCGCCGAGGCCGCCGCGGTCGTTCGCGGTGTCGCCGTTGGCGAACCGGTCGGCCATGACGAAGTAGAAGTTCTCGTCGGTGACCGGGCCGCGCTGCGAGTGCAGCGCACGCAGGCGGTCGCCGTGGCCGCCGTCGCCGGCGTGCTCGGGCGCGGCCGCGGCCGGCGCCGCGAGCAGCGCCGGCACGACTGCCGACACGACTGCTAAGACGGCCAGGGCGGAGCGCAGGGCGCTGCCGACACGACGCTGTGACATGCGGTCTCCTCGCGCAGACGGGCTCGCACGGAACCGCGCGACTATAACTCCACTGGCTCGAGAACCGCTGCGGTCCAAAAGGGCTAAACCGGTCGTGAACTGGGTATCCGGCGGCGAATGCATCCGTGGAAGGAGTCGGCATGCTCGCTATCGTCGCGGCGATCCTGTTCGTGATCGCCCTGATCCTCGATCTGGCCAAGGCGGACATCGGCCTCGCGTCGGGCACGATCGTCACCGCCGGACTGGCTTGCCTGGCGTTGCATCTGGCCGGTGTGGGAACAGCGATCCGGGCCCGCAGCGGCGGGCGGTGGAGCTTTCGCCGGTAGGCGAGAGGTGTTACCATGGTACCGTGGTAACAATTGAACGAACGCAGACCGGGCTGCGCATCGAGCGCAGCCTGCTGAAGGTGTTGAAGGGCCTTGCCGAGTACCTGGACCTGTCGCTGGGTGACCTGGTCGAGGGGATCGCGTTGCACTCGTTCGAAGGCAAGGCCCCGTTCAGCGCCGAGACCCTAGAGAAGATCGAACAGTTGCGGGCGGTGTACGGGTTGACCCTGACCGCCGCCGATGCGCACACCCTGGTGGAGACGCCGTGACGCGCTGCGCGCTGCGCGGCGTCTTTACCGTGCCGGTACCCGCGGCCCAGGCGCTTCGGCTGTTCACCCCGCGCGGCGAGCAGGACTGAGCGGCCGGCCGGGACCGGGCCAGCGAGGTGACCGTCGAGTACCACCTCACCCCGCTGTCCACGGCGGCAGTGCCCGAACTTGAGCGGTTCGCCGCCAACTTTCCCGCGTTCCTTGACTCGTGGCGGGTGGCGATCGTCCGGGCCATCCCGGATGGGTGCCACCCGATCGGGGAGAAAAGTTAACTCGATCTTGTGGATTAACTTGGGGTGATAGCAAATCACCACACGGAGTGACTGATTTTCTATACCTGCCGGGGAAAGACAGAACACCCCGACTCGGGCTAGCTTTTGATCTCTGCGGCCGCAGACGTTTCTACCACCACTCCTGCTATCGCGCGGAGGTCTACATGCTGTTCCTCAACGTCCTCGGTCTCGGTGTGCTAATCGGAACCGGCTGGTGGGGTTGCCCGTGGTGATTGTCACCTCGCTGTCCCGATAGGTCAGTCAGCATATGGTCCCGCCCACCGGGCGGGGCCATATGCTGTGTGCCAGCGGACTTTTCGAGCGCACCGACCACCGCGCGAACCGCGGGACGGCGCTGCGCGCTGGCCCGCCAGAGCACCGACACCCGGCGGCGCAGGCACGGGCGCACCGCGACGAGGCGCACCCCATCCGGCGCCGGTTCGCGGCCGAGCCGCGGAATGATGGCCACCCCGATGCCGGCGGCGACCAACGCCAACTGAGTGGAGTGCTCCGAGGCGGTGTGCCCCAACCGAGGATGAAACCCTTGCCCGGCCAAGGTTTCCCGCAGCCAGTCCGAACAGATCTGGCCGCTGGTCCAGGTGATCCACTCGGCACCGGCCAGTTCGGCGAGGGTGACCGACTCGCGGCCGGCCAGCGGATGGTCCGCGGGCAGCGCGACATCGAGGTTGTCGTCGAGCAGATGCTTGCGGGACAAGCCGTCCGGTAACGTCAGCGGCGCTTCGGCCCAGTCCTGCACCACGGCCACGTCGACGTCGCCCCGGGACAACGCCGGAATCGCCTCGGTGGGCTCCCACTCCGCCAGCCGCACGGACAGCCGGGGATGCGCGGCCCGCAGCGCACACAACGCGGCCGGCAGCAGGCCCCGCGCGGCGGTGGCGAACGCGGCCACGGTGAGCGTGCCGACCACGGCGCCGCGCCGGCCGGCCAGGTCCGCCTCGACCCGCTCCACCTCGTCGAGGAGCCGTCCGGCATGCTCGGCCAGCACCACTCCCGCGTCGGTCAGCCGGATCCCCCGGCCCTGGCGCTCGATCAGCACCTGTCCGACCTCGCGCTCCAGCCGGGCGAGTTGTTGGGATACCGCCGATGTGGTCACATGCAGGGTGGCCGCGGCGCCACGCACCGAGCCGGCGCCGGACACCGCGTGCAGGACGCGCAGCCGCTCCAGGTTCAACACCGTAGGGACGCTACACGGTTGTGGACAGTAGATCTCGCTTGTCTTAACGTTCGACCCCCCGCACAGTGGCCGCATGACCAACACCAACCCGGCCATGATCTCCCTCGGCGGCGACCTTTCCGTGCATCGTCTCGGTTTCGGTGCGATGCGTCTGCCCCACCGGCCGGCCGGGGCCAGGGCGGGGTCGATCGCGGTGGCTCGCAGGGCGGTCGAACTGGGCGTCACCTTCATCGACACCGCGGACGCCTACGACCTCGGCGAGAACGAGAAACTGCTGACCGAGGCGCTGCACCCATATCCGGACGGGGTGGTGATCGCCACCAAGGGCGGCCAGTGCCACCCCGGCGACGACTGGATCCCGCTCGGCCGTCCGGAGTACCTGCGGCAGCAGGCGGAGCTGAGTCTGCGCCGGCTGCGGGTGGACCGGATCGACCTCTACCAACTGCACCGGATCGACCAGACGGTGCCGCTCGCCGACCAGGTCGGGGCACTGCGCCGGATGCAGGACGAGGGCAAGATCCGCCAGGTCGGACTGTCCGAGGTGAGCGTGGGACAACTACTCGAAGCCGAACGGATCACCAGGATCGTCAGCGTGCAGAACCGGTACAACCTCCTCGACCGGCACAGTGAGGACGTGCTCGAGCACTGCGCCCGGCACGGAATCGCGTTCATCCCGTGGCTGCCGGTGCACCCCCGCACGTCGAGCGGCCCGCTGGTGCGGCAGATCGCCGGCCGGCTCGGTGCCACCGAGGTGCAGGTGGCGCTGGCCTGGCTGCTGCGCCACTCGCCGGTCATGCTGCCGATTCCAGGCACCTCGTCGCTGGCCCACCTGGAGCAGAACGTGGCCGCGGCCGACCTCGAGCTGTCCACTGAGGACTATGTTCGGCTGTCGACGCTGGCCGCGGTGGCCGTCTAGGTTCTCCAGTGTGCTGGCATTCAATCTGGACCGGGCCACCATTCCCGCGTTGCGCCGCCGGATGGACCACGGCCGGCTGACCTCGGCCGAACTCACCGACGCCTACCTGGACCGGATTGGCCGGCTGGACCCGGTACTGCACAGCGTGCTTGCGGTGAACCGGTACGCCCGGGCGGCGGCCGCGGCCAGCGACCGGCGACGCGCGGCCGGCCGGTCACGCGGACCGCTCGACGGGATTCCGGTGCTGCTCAAGGACAACGTGGACACCGCGAGCATGCCGACCACGGCCGGCTCGCGGGCTCTGCTCGACGCCGCCGCCCCGGCCGACGCCACGCTGGTGCGTCGGCTGCGGGCGGCCGGCGCTGTGCTACTCGGCAAGACGAACCTGAGCGAGTGGGCCAACTTCCGCTCCGCCGCGTCCACCTCCGGTTGGTCCGCGGTCGGCGGCCAGACCGCCAACCCGCACGTGCTCGATCGCAACCCGTGCGGCTCCTCGTCCGGCTCGGCGGCGGCCGTGGCGGCGTCACTGTGCCAAGTGGCGATCGGCAGCGAGACCGACGGCTCGATCGTCTGCCCGGCCGGGATGACCGGGGTGGTCGGACACAAGCCGAGCCTCGGCCTGGTCAGCCGCACCGGGATGGTGCCGATCTCCGCCGCGCAGGACACCGCCGGTCCGATGACCCGGCACGTGGTGGACGCCGCGATCACGCTGTCCGTGTTGCAGGGCCGGGATCGCTCCGACCCGGCCACCCTGGCCTACCCGGACGAGCAGCCCACCGACTACGCGGCGCTGCTCGGGGCGAGCCCGCTGCGCGGGGCCAGGATCGGGCGTTGGCGGCTGGCGGGGCTCGGGCCGGAGGCAGGCGCGGTGCTCACGGCCGCCGTGCGGTTGCTGCGCGACCAGGGCGCCACCGTGGTGGACGTGGAACTGCCGTACCAGGCGCGGATCGCCGAGCTCGAATATCCGGTGCTGCGAACCGAGTTCCACCATGAGATCGACGCATACCTGGCCACCCGGGCGGGCTCGCCAACCGACCTCGCCGGGCTGATCCGGTTCAACCGGGAGGACCCGCTCGAGCAGACCTGCTTCGCCACCCAGGACATCTTCGAGCAGGCGCTGGCCGCGCCCGGTCCGGACGAGGCCGGCTACCGCAGCGACCGCGCCGAACTGACCGACCTGGCCCGCCGCTCGATCGACGAGGTGCTCGCCGAACGGCGGCTGGACGCGATCATCGCGCCGACCAACCCGCCGGCCTGGTTGTCCAACTGTGCCACCGGCGACCCGAAGGTGGCGCTCTCCTCGACCCCGCCCGCGGTGGCCGGCTACCCGGCGATCACCGTGCCGGCCGGGTTCGCCGGACCGCTGCCGATCGGCCTCACGTTCCTCGCGACCCGCTGGGCGGACGCGCGGATCCTCGGTTACGCCGCCGAGTTCGAGAAGGTCAGCGCCGCTCGCCGGCCACCACGACTGCGTCGGACGCTCGGTGCCGGCTGAGCCAGTCGCGGTAGACCGCCGAGCGGGCGGCGTGCGCCCAGTAGCTGATCCGGGCGGCTTCGGCCAACTCCGCGCCGTACCTGGCCACCTGACTGCCAGCGCGCAACGCGATCACGTGGCGCAACTCGGCCGGGGTTCCCTTGAGCGGGCGGAACACCACCCCTTCCCCGCTGGGCGCGGTCGGTTGGAACAGCCCGATCGCCAGTCCTCGGGAGATCAGGTCCCTGGCCACCTGCGAGGTCACCCGGTAGGCGATCCTCGGGGTCACTCCCGCCCGGTCGCAGATCTGCCGCAGGTACTCCGCGGAGCGCGCGTCCGCGTCCTCCGGCAGCGTCCAGTTCTCGTCGGACAGTTGGGACAGGCCCACCTCCTGCTGTCTGGCCAGCGCTCGTTTTGCTGACATGGCGACAAAAAGCGGTTCGGTGGCCACCTCGTGCACGACCACCTCGGCCGGCCGGGGCATGGGCAGGCTCGGGTACTCGGCGAGGATCGCGACCTCGAGTCCGCCGGCGGCCAGCAGCTCGAGCTGGCGTGGCGCGGACGGCTCGGTGCGCAGGCTGACCTGGCTGTGCGGCAACACCTCGCGCAGCGCCGCGACCACCGCGACCGGCAGCGGTGAGGCGTGCGTGGCCACCCGGATCTGCGGCACGGCGGCGTCCTGGCCGCCGGCCCGGATCCGCGCCTCCCGCAGCAGCGCGTCCATCGAGGGCAGGACGAACCGGGCGCGCTCGATCACGTGCAGACCCAGCGAGGTTGGCCGGGCGCCGCGCCGGTCCCGGACGAACAGCGCACCGCCGAACAGCCGCTCCATCCGGTGCAGCTGATGGGTGAGCGCCGGCTGGGTCAGCCCCAGCTCGACGGCGGCCTTGGTGAGGCTGCCGGCGTCGCTGATCGCGCGGACGATCCGCAAGTGCCGGGCTTCCAGCATTCATCGAGGTTATGGCCCGCCCGGCCGCGCAGGAACGCCCGTACGGCCGCAGGTATTGCCAATTGCCACAACGCGACTACGGAACGTGTGAACCGGTGGTGCGCCGCCACGCCGCCGCCCCCAAGGGGTGGCCGGGCCTTATGTGTCCGCGCCCCGCTTCCTACGCTGAGCGCATGGACCTTGAGTTCCGACACCTGCGGATCGTCTGCGCGATCGCCGACGCGGGCAGCGTGACCAGGGCGTCTACCCAGCTCGGGTTGTCCCAGCCGGCGCTGACCCACCAGCTGCAGCGGATCGAGGGGTTGCTCGGCGGGCAGCTGTTCGTACGGGACCGGCAGGGGGCGCACCCGACCGCGCTCGGCGAGTTCGTCCTCAACCGGGGGCGGGCCCTGCTCTCCGCCGTCGACAACCTGATCGACGATGGGCACCGCGAGCCGGCCAGGCGTCCGGCCGCCACGCTGGTCCGGTACTCCACCACGGTCTCCCCGGCCAGCACCACGGTGCTGGAGGAGTTGCAGTCCAGGCTGCCGGAAGCGCTGGTCACCATGCGCACCGAGGCCAAACCGCAGCGGATGCTCGAGTCGCTCACCACCCGCAAGCGGGTGGACGTGGCGCTGCTGGGCGAGTATCCGTCGCTGCCGCTGCACCGGCCGGCCGGGATCACCGTGGCCACGGTGACCGAGGTGCCGGTGTTCGTGATGATCAGCTCGAAGCACCCGCTGGCGGAGCGGGACGAGATCGACCTGACCGAGCTCGCCGAGGAGAAGTGGATCCTGCGCCCGGAACGGGAGCAGCGTTGCGCGGCGAACCTGCGGTTGGCCTGTGCCGGGGCCGGGTTCGAGCCACATGTGGCGCACTGGCTGGACGTCGAGGCGAACATCGACGCGGTGTACCGGGGGCACGGGGTCACCATCGCGCGACCGGGCATGGCGGACACCGAGAAGGTGGCGGTGCGCCCGCTGCGTGGCTCGCCGATGGTTTATCGGGATCTGCTCGCCTGGCCGGAGGACGGCTTGGTGGCCGGGTTCGGCGCCGACCTCGTCACCGCGGCGGCCCGGGCGACCTGGCAGCGGATGACCGGCGTCGCGGCGCACGCGGATTGGCTCACCGGCCGGCAGGCGGTGACAGGGTGGGCGTGAGCCGGACGCGCACGCCCGCCCTGCGGTTCGGCCCAGCCGTCCCGCGCCGAGGATCAGCACGGCCTGATCCGGCATCGTGAGTCGGTGAACCGAGGTCGAACTGCCTACCATTCGACCATGCCGGAGCCGGCAATGCCTGTGTACTGCCAGTGATCCCTGCCATCCGCTAATGGAAGTCAGGTCACCGGTAGGATCCGCGCCTCGGTCAGCCGGCCGGCCTCGATGCGCAGCAGGCCGAGCGTGCCGCGCGGTTGGCGGCGGCGGTCGGTCGGCGAGCCGGGGTTGAAGAACCGCAGGCCGGCCTCGGTGCGGTCCATGGGAATGTGCGAGTGTCCGAACACGACCAGGTCGGCGCTCGGGAACCGGCGACGCAGCCGGGCGCCTCGGCCGTCGGCCGGGCCGCTGTCGTGGATCATGCCGACCCGCAGACCGGCCAGGTCCAGTTCGAGCGTCTCCGGCGCACCCCAGGCGACCACGTCCGGTCCGTCGTTGTTGCCGAGCACCGCGTGTACCGGAGCGAAGGCGGCGAGCTCGTCCAGCACGCTCGCCGTGCACACATCCCCGGCGTGCAGGATCAGGTCGACATCACGCAGGTGTTCGGCCACCCGAGGCGGGCAGGACCGCCACCGGCGGGGTGCGTGCGTGTCGGCCAAAATCGCTATCCTCACCCGGCCATCCTGCCTACTCTCGGTTCGGTGCGCACGATCGAACGCGCCCGATGGCGGGCCGCCCTGCCGGCGGTGCTGCGCGAGGTGAGCGAGCGCTGGGCGCTCCGCGTCGGCGAGCCGTTCGAACACGACGGGGAGTGCTCCTGGGTGGCGCCCGTCCGCGCCGATGGTGCCGACCTGGTCCTCAAACTCGGTTGGTACCACACGGAAGCGGCGCACGAGGCGGACGCGCTTCGGCTCTGGCGGGGTGCTGGGGCGATCCGCCTGCACGCCGCGGCCGAACTGGACGGCACCTGCGCGCTGCTGCTCGAGCGGTGCCTGCCGGGCACCACGCTCAAGCAGTCGATGACCGAGCCGGACCAGGATCTCGTCGTCACGGACCTGTTGCGCCGTCTGTGGATCCAGCCATCCGGAGGCCATCGGTTCCGTCCGCTCGAGACGATGTGCGACCTGTGGGCGGACAGCTTCGAAGCGCGGTTCGCACGCTCCCCAGACATGCTCGACCCGGGGTTGGCGCGCGAGGGGGCCGGGCTCTTCCGCACGCTGCCACGAACCGCCGCGCAGAGCGTGCTGCTCTGCACCGATCTGCACGGCGGGAACATCCTGGCCGCCGAGCGCGAGCCGTGGCTGGTCATTGATCCCAAGCCCTACCTCGGGGATCCGGCCAGCGACGTGGTGCAGCACATGCTCAACTGCACCGAGCGGCTCGAGTCCGACCCGGCCGGCATGGTCGCGCGGCTGGCCGATCTGCTTGACCTGGACCGGGAACGGGTGACGCTCTGGCTGTTCGCCAGGTGCGTGGTCGAGTCGGCCGGTTGGACCGAGCTGCGTGCGGTGGCCGCGCGGCTGGCCCCCTAGGTGTCCTGACCGGCGGTGGCCCCGCGGCTCCGGCCGGAACCGCCCTGGCACAAGACTCGCTGGAATACCTCGTGGTTCACCCCAAGGCCCTTGACATGAGCATTGGTCTAGTCCAATCCTGGTGGGTGGACACTCGCAGACCCCGGGAGACAGTATGCAAAGGCGCACACTGACGGCCGCCGCCCTGGCCGTGGCCACGATCGCCGCTACCGCGACCACCATCACGGTGACGGCAACGGCGACCGCGGCGCGGAACGCACCGGCCGCCACCCTTGGCGACAACTGGTACGCCTCAGCGCCGTACCTCATGCCGGTCAGCAACAACCCGCCCGACCCCACCGTCGTCATGGCGGCCACCGGCCAGAAAGCCTTCCAACTGGCCTTCATCCTGGCGCCCAACGGCGGCGGCTGCTCCCCCACCTGGGACGGCACCCGCCCCGTCGCCACGGACACCGAGGTGGCCAACGTGATCAACCGGATCCGCGGCGCGGGCGGCGACATCTCGGTTTCGGTCGGCGGCTTCGGCGGCACCAAGCTCGGACAGACCTGCGGCACGGTGTCCGCGACCGCGGCCGCGTACCAGCAGGTGATCACCAAGTACGGCCTCAGGGCGATCGACTTCGACCTCGAGGAGCCGGAGTACGAGAACGCGACCGCCGTGGCCAACGAGCTCGGCGCGGCGAAAACCTTGCAAACCAACAATCCCGGGCTGTTCGTCTCGGTCACCATGCCGGGCACCTCGGCCGGCACCGGCTGGTTCGGCACCCAACTGCTCGACGCGGCAAGGGGCATCGGCTTCAATCCCAACAACTTCTCCATCATGCCGTTCGACGGCGGCTTCAACGGCGGCTCGGCGCAGACCGCCGCGCTGGAGGGGTTCCACGGCTTGTTGATGACCCACCTCGGTTGGGACAGCACCACCGCGTACACCCATGAGGGCTTCTCCGGCATGAACGGCCGCTCGGACGTCTCGGAGTTCTTCCGGGCGGCCGATTTCCAGACCGTGTACGACTACGCCATCAGCCATCACCTCGGCCGGTTCACCTTCTGGTCGGTGAACCGGGACCGGCCCTGCACCAGCACGACGGACAACGGCGTGTGCAGCAATGTCGCGCAGAGCGATTGGGACTTCACCAGGTTCAGCACCCGCTGGGCCGGCGTCACCCCGCCCAGCCTGCCGCCGCCGACCACCCGCCCGCCAGGTCCGTGCACCGCGCCGGAATGGCAGCGCGGCAACATCTACACCGCCGGGAACGTGGTGTCCCACAACGGTCACGGCTGGAGCGCCAAATGGTGGACGCAGGGCGAGGAGCCCGGCACCACCGGTCCGTCCGGGGTCTGGTCCGACAACGGACCGTGCTGATCACCTTGACCGTTTCATGGTAAATGCACCGCTCCTGGTGATCTGCGCGATATTTCCCGACGATATGCCTCTTGTGGAACATGGGCACGGTCAGAAATAGTCACGCCGTGCTTTGGCAATGGGTCGCGCACCGTGCGTGACCCATTGCGTCGGGGTTGATCACTGTTCGTTTCCGGTTCCACAGGAAGTAGGAGCTGCACATGCGGCGTTCCTCGCGGTCGGTCTGCGCCCTCGTCGCCACCGCGGTCACCGGTGTGGCACTGACCGCGGCGGTCCAACTGACCGCCGGCCAGGTCGCCCTCGCCGAGCCGACCGCCGGCACCGAACCGCAATCGGTCATCGTTCTACTCAACGACCAATTGGCCGGTGCACCACCGTCAAAGACGGATTCGAGCGCGCGCCGAAACAGCGCGACCAGCGCTCAGGACTCGGTGCTGAACCGGTTAGCCGGGCCGAAGCCCGCCAAGCTCAAGCACTTCAGCCTTGGTAACGCGTTCTCCGCAACGGTGACCCCGGACCAGGCCGCCGCGCTGGCGCAGGACCCGGCGGTCGCCGCCGTGCTGCCGGACGTGCAGGTCGCGCTGCCCGACCAGACAACGAAAGCCGGCGCGCAAAGCGGAGGCTCCTCCGCACGCCCGGCCGCGCCGGGTACCTCGGCCGCGCCGAACGTCACCTGCCCCACCGATCCCGCCCACCCGCTGCTCGAACCCGAAGCGCTGACCTCGATCCGCGCGGCGAGCACCGACGGGTCGAAGAGCGCGGCGGATCTGGCCACCGGGGCGGGGGTGAAGGTCGGGTTCCTGGCCGACAACATGGACCCGAACTACGCCGACTTCATCCGGCCGGACGGCTCCCACGTCTTCACCGACTTCCAGGACTTCTCCGGGGACGGCCCGAACACGACCGACAGCGGCGCCGAGGCGTTCGGCGACGCCTCCTCGATCGCCGCGCAGGGCGTCGTGGTGCACGACCTTTCCCAGTTCGTCAACCAGGCGCACCCGCTGCCGCCCGGTTGCAACATCGTGGTGCGGGGTGTCGCGCCGGGCGCGAGCCTGGTCGGGCTCAACGTGTTCGGTTCGACCGCGACCAACTCCGCGGTGCTCCAGGCGATCGACTACGCGGTCACGGTCGCGCACGTCGACGTGCTCAACGAGTCGCTCGGGCTCAACGTGTACCCGGACAGCAGCTCCCGCAACATGTTCCAGGTCTTCAACGACATGGCCGTGGCCGCGGGCGTCACCGTGGTCAACTCGAGCGGCGACGCCGGCATCACCTCGACCATTGGCAACCCGGCCGTCGACCCGCTGGTGATCGCGGTCGGCGCGACCACCGACAACCGGCTCTACGCGCAGACCTCCTACGCGGCGTTCCCGTTCTCCAACGGCCGGTGGGTCAGCGACAACATCTCCGCCCTGTCCTCGTCGGGCATCACCATGGACGGCCGCACGATCGACCTCGTCGCCCCCGGCGAGGGCAACTGGGCCGACTGCGCACCGGCCTTCGCCCAGTGCCGCAACTTCAAGTCCCCGCCCCAGCCGACCGACCTGGAATCCTTCGGCGGCACCAGCGAGTCCGCCCCGCTGACCGCGGGCGTGGCCGCGCTGATCATCGAGGCGTACCGGCACAGCCACCACGGCAACTCACCGGCCCCGGCACTGATCAAGCAGCTGATCACCGGCACCGCACGCGACATCGGGCTGCCGGCCGACGAGCAGGGCGCCGGACTGCTCGACGCCAGGGCCGCGGTCGAGGCCGCGCTGACCGCTCCGGGCAGCACCGGTGCGCCGGCCGGCGTCGGGTCCAACATCGTCCTGTCGGACGACCAGGTCACCCTGGAAGGCGCGCCCGGCAGCATCCAGCAGGCGACCGTGCGGGTGACCAACGTGGGCAACCGGCCGGTGACCGTGTCGACCGGGGCGCGCACGTTCGTGCCCCAGTCGTCGAGCCGGCAGACCGTGCCGTTCAACGCCACCACGTTGCCGACGTTCAACTACTTCAATGGGCAGATCTGGGCGGTCAAACAGGTCAACTTCACCGTCGCGCCTAACGCGGACCGGTTGTTCGCCCGGATGGCCTGGCAGGGCAATCCGGCGGTGGTCCGGCTCAGTCTGCTCGCCCCGGACGGCACGTTCGTCGCCAACAGCCGCCCACAGGGTGGCGCGGCCACGGCCAACTACGCCAACGTCGATGTCCGCTCGCCGGCCGCTGGCCGGTGGACCGCGGTGATGTATTCGGTGGCCGGTGCCGCTGGCTACAACGGTGACATCCTGTTCGACACCAGCACCCAGCGGATCGCGCCGGCCGGGCACGTCTCGCCGTCGTCGGTGACGCTCGGCCCGGGGCAGACACGGCCGGTGCAGATCGTGTTGCAGACTCCGAACAGCGGCGGCGACGCGGACTACTCGGTCACCTTCGCCACCTCCGAGGGCCGGCACACCACGGTTTCCGCGGTGGTCCGCAGCCTCATCCCGGTTCAGTCGGGCGGGCGGTTCAGCGGCACGATCACCGGCGGCAACGCCCGGGCCGTGTCCCCGGCCCAGACGTTCAGTTACGAGTTCGATGTGCCGCATGGCAAGCGGGACCTCGACGTCTCGCTCCAGCTGAGCGATCCGGGCACGCTGGTCGATGTCGTCCTGGTCGACCCGAACGGTGAGCTGGCCGACGTGAACAGCAACGTGTGGCTCAGCTCGCCGACCACGGTGACCCAGGGCGGCACGGTGCAACTGTTCGACGCGGCACCCCTACCCGGCCGCTGGCACATGGTGCTCGTGGTACAGAACCCGGTGACCGGTCAGGAGATCAACCAGCCGTTCCACGGCTCGGTCGGGTTCGACCAACTCGCCGTGCACGCCAACGGGTTGCCGAGCTCGCCGGGCACCAGGCTGACCGCGGGGCAGGCGGTCACGGTTCCGGTGACCGTGCGCAACACCGGCGTCGAGCCGATCGCGGTCGGCGTCAACGCCCGCGGCAACGACGTGCGGACGCTGCGGCCGGTGCCGATCTCGGGCGGCGAGCAGGTGAACCTCCCGGTGAACCCGGGCGAGGCGCCGATCTACCTGGTCCCACCGGACACCAGCCGGCTGAGCCTGGCGACGTCCTCCACCGTGCCGGCACAGGTCGAGCTGCAAGGTTCCGCGGCCGGCTTCGACGTGTTCGGTGACCTGAAGCGGGCACAGCGCGGCGCCACCACGTCGCTGGCAACGGTCGGCGAACGACACGGCACCGTGAGCAAGGGGATCTGGTTCGGTGCGCTACAGGAGATCGGGCCGTTCGGCGACGCCGGCGCGCCGCCAGGGCAGGCCACCTTCACCCCGTCGATGCGCACCGCCAGCTTCGACCGGACGGTGAGCTCGTCCACGGGTGACCCGTTCGACTTCTCCGTCGACCCGAACGGAACCGGTGGCTCCCCGGTGATCATCCAGCCGGGCCAGACCGTCACCATCCAGGTGACGATCACGCCGTCCGGCCGCCGGGGCGATGTGGTGTCCGGCCACCTCAACCTGGTGACGGTGCCGCTGCTGCCGACCGGGATCACCGCCCTGCCGTTCAACGGCACCGGTGAAGTGATCGCCCAACTTCCGTACACCTACCGAATCGGCTAGTCGGCAGGCGAGACACCGGCCCACTCCCGACCCGGGGGTGGGCCGGTGCGCTGCGGAGCGCAGGCCCGGCCGCCGAGTCACCCGCCGGAACCGACCTCGTGGTCGAACGGAGCCGATGCCCGTCGGGTCGGGATCAGCCGACGGTGAAGTCGAACCAGCGGCTGCCGTCGCGCGACCAGCTGTACTCGCCCGATGTGCCGCCGAAACTGGCGATGTAGCCGACCTGACTCCGCCTCGCGTAGCGCGCCGGACCGGAGTCCCGGCGGAAGGTTGCGGCCTGGTCGGTGCTGACATACGTGCCGCCGTCCTGGGTGGTCAAGGTGATCGAACCATCGGGCGCGGCCACCAGGGTTCCGGCGATGCTGCGCGGCACCCGGCCATCGCCGGCCTGCCAGACCGCGGTCCAGGTGGCGCCCGCGTCGGTGCTGCGGAAGATCGCGAGCAGGCCGGCGGCCGTGTCCGGGAGCTGCCCGACGGCCGTGGCGTACCACACCTTCGGGGCGGCGGTGACCGAGATTCCGGCCTGCGGAGTGCCGGTGAACGGCGGCAACGGGGTGATCGACCAGGTACGACCCGCGTCGTGGCTCACCGCGAGCGACCAGCGGCCGGTGCCAGGATCCTTGCCGGAAACCCACCAGCCGCCGTCGGCGGCCGGGATCGGTCCCGGAACCGGCTGGTCGAGCGCCGGCGGGTTGGCGAGCGTGGCGGACCGGCCGGAGTCGGGCAGCGTGACGAGCAGCTGCCCAAGGCCGCGGCACACCGTGGTGACCACGAAACACCGTGGCTCCAGCACGGCGTCCGGCGGGATGGCCGCCACGGTCGCCCCCGGTTCGACGGGCACCCTCCGCCAGGTCAATGCGGAGTCGTTGCTGTACCACCGTTCGGTCCGCGCCTCGATCACCACCTTGAACGGGCCCAGGGTCCGAATCCTGCGGTCCAGGCCGCGGGCGCCGTTGGCCGGTGCGGGCAGCCTGCTCTGGATGGCCCAGAACTGACCGTCCTCGGTGTAGAGCACCTCGGTCGGGCACGGCCCGGTTTGCGAGCGGGTCGGGCAGACCGCCCGCAGCGCATACCCCTGCAACCGCTCGCCGACAAGGACATCGACGTCGTAGACGAAGGACCTGGCCGGCTCAGCGATCGACGACGGTAGGGGCGCGGTGTCGGGCTCCGCACCGGGAACCGGCGGCAGCGCCGTGCGCAGCAGCCGGATCGCCGCTGCGGCGATCACAACCGCCAGCAGCGCGGCCAGCGTTCGGCGCCGCCGGAAAACCTTGGCTCTCGACCCGGCGAACACCGTCGCGACGTCGGGTAGCGGCACCGCCCCGTGCAGCTCGTCGCGCAGCGCGCCGAGCTTGCGGACGACGATCGCGGAATCCGTTGGCGCTGTACCGAAGCCGGCGGCAAGTGCGGTTCGGGCTTCGAACAGCCGGGCGGTAACCGCCTCTTCGCGAATGTCCAGTATGGACGCGATCTCGACCACGCCGACCTCGGCCACATGGTGCAGCATCGCCACGATCCGCTGCTCCAGCGCCAACGCCAGGACCGCCCGGTGCGGGTCTACCCGACCGTCGGCTGGCTCCACCGCGGGCTCTCGTGCCGGCTCTGGCGAGCGGCGCGACATTCGGTGCGGCCGAGCCAGCCGGCGCGCACGGCGTCCGGCCAGACCGACCACGACGGCCCGCAGCCAACTCTCCGCACTGGCCTCGGCTTCGACCCGGGCCAGCCGGCCGTGCGCGATGGTGAATGCCTCCCGGGTGATCTCCTGCGCCGCACCGAGATCGGCGGTGAGGGCGTAACCGGCCAGCACCAACCGCCGGTAACAGGACCGGTACAGCGCTGCGAACCACTCCTCGTCCACCATCGGAGCATCCTCCCGCCGGCCAGGAACCACGGCCGGACGTTACGCCGCGCAGCGCGGAAGATGTAGCTCCAAGCGGAGAACAGGGGACCGTCTGCGCCGCTTCGCCACCGGCCGGACCAGCCGTTGCGCCGAACCGGGAGCGGCGGCGGGACTCGAACCCGGAACCTCCGCATACGGCCACACCGACCCAACCTTGGGCGGCGCGGACTCGGAAACCGGGTACTCGCCTGAGTTCGCGATCCGATGAGCCGGGCGCGCGCC
>JBJMIG010000015.1:0-140586 GCA_045806965.1 Labedaea sp.
AGCCTGCACATCCCGCCCAAAATCCAACGGCCCATTCACCCCACGCGAATCCGAAGGCACCTTCGCATCCACCGGAACAAACCGCTCAAACACCGCCAACGCCGGCCTCGCCACATCAAAAACCTCATCCGACGACGCCACCCCACCCCCACCAACAGCCGGCGCCACCAACCCACCCAACTGCCCCGACTGCCGCTGCACCTCAGCCGACACCTGACGATCGTGATACCCCGCCTCCTCAGACTCACCCGTGGCCTTGGTGTAGACCTCGTCGAGCGAGGAGTCGTCGTCGAAGTAGTCGTCGATGCTGAGCCTGTAGCGGTCGGCGTACGCCTTCGCCCGGTCCGAGTCGGCGCCCCCACCGCGCAGATAGGCGACGAGCAGCGACTCCTTCGTGTCCGCGGACACGTAGGGGTCATCAAGCAACCGCTTGACCTCGGCCCAGGACCTGCTCACTGGCCGGACTGGCGCACAGTCTGCGCGTTGCGCGCGTCGTTGGCCGCGTAGTCCGCACCCGCCCCGCCGAGTTGGCCGGCGAACGCGGTGATGTTGGCGCACATCGCGTCCGCGCCCGCGCCGAGGGTCTCGATGGCCTTGGCGTAGTCGGCGAACCACTGGGTGTGCTTGACGCCGAAACTCTTGTCCGTGAGCTTGGTCGGCTTGAGGTCCTTGACCTCGCGCTGCGAGTCCTCGGCCGTGTCGTGAATCGTCCGCGCCGCCGAGGACATCCCGTCCGATGACGTCTTGTAGCCGGACGGCGCGTTGACGCCGGAGCCGGTCGGCGAAGTGTTCATCATTCCCCTTCACGAGGCAAGGTGCACGTCAATGCCTACGACGCAGCAAGCCCGCACGCGGTGCCGTCGCATCTGCACACAGAAATGTACTCGCCGGTTAACCCATCCAGCTTCGGCCCGAAAGGTCGTCGTCGTCCTCGCCGCGCGGCCTCGGCGGCTTTCGGGGCGCGGCCGGCCGGCCGGGCTCCTGCTCCTCGATTCCGAACGAGAGGACGTGATCCCTCGCCGGTCGCGGCGGGCTGACCGGCGGGGTAGCCGGCGGGGTCGCCGGCGTGGGCGCATCGGACGGTGCCGGCGCAGCGGCCGGGTGGCGAGCGCCGGGCGGTGCCGGCGGCGGGACGGGCGGCGTCGCGGCCGGTGACGCCGCGGCGGCGAACTCCTCACCGCCGAGGGCGAGCACGGTCGGCTTCGCACGCGGCCGCCAGGTGGCGGGGATGGTCTCCGCCGGCTTCGGGTGGGTTGGCGACCCTTCTCGATCTCCTCCTCGAGCGCCTGCCGTTCGACCGCCTCGCGGGCGAGCGCCTCGCGCGCCTCCCGGTCGATCTCGGCGGCCCGGTCGCCGCAGTCGTCGAGGGCCCGCACGCTCTCGGCGGTGACCGTCTCGAGCAACCGTTGGGTGGCCGCGTCGTCGATCTCGTAGAGCGCCATGCCTACCCCTCGTCCTCGCCGACCACTCCTCGGATCGAGCCGGCGAATCCTTCGTCGAACAGGTCACCGTGCACCCGCCAGGCACTTCCGGCCCGCCCGGTGTCCGCCCCGCCGGTCGGTCCGCCACCCATCGGCATGCCGCCGGCCATCCCGCCCGCGCCCTGCGGCTGATCGGACTGGTCGGACTGGTCGGCCGGGGCCTCGTCATCGGCCGCGACGCCAAGGCTGGCCTCGCCCCGGTCGTCGGTCGCGGCGAGTCCTGGGTGTCCGAGGGCGGCCGCCCCCGGCGCACCCCAGTCGCCGGAGCCGGTGTACGCGCTCTGGCTCGACGACTGGGCCGTGGTCTGCGCCGGATCGGCGGCCGCCGGCTGGCCGGTTGCCGGATCGACCGGCACCTCAGCCGGCGCGTCGACCGGCGCGTCGACCGGCGAGCCCACCGCCGGGTCCACGGCAACCACACCGGGCCCGCCGGCCGGGTTCGCCGGCACCTGGGTGCCGCCGGAGCCGCCCGCCGGCTGACCGGCCGCCGGGTTGACCTCGGTCGCCGCCGGGACCAGGCCGGCGCCGGTGGTATGCACCTTCGGTTCTGTCGCGGCGGCCTGGTCGGCCTGGTCGGCATAGTCCAGGGTGTAGGTCGTCGGGTGGCCGGAGCCGTCGTCGACGGTCACCGTGACCGTGTCGGCCGCGCCCTGGGGGTGCTCGGCGGTGATGGTGAGCGGACCGTCGTGGATGACCGCCTTGCCGTCGGCGCCGGCCCGAACCGGTTCCGGGACACCGGTGTCGCCCGTCGCCGGCTGGCTCCCCGGCGGGGTGGCACCCGGTGGCGTGTCACCCGGCGGGGTACTGCCGGCGCCGAAGTCGAGGTCGTAGGACTTGGGCTTGCCGGTGCCGTCGTCCACGGTCACCTTCACGTGGCCCTGGCCGTCCGGGCTGTCCACCGCGATGGTGCGGTCACCGTCCTTGATCTCCACCGTCTCCGGCTTGGTCTGTGCCGGGTCGTCCTTGGTGGCCGGACTGTCGGTGCCGGGCGGGTGGTCTCCGCCGGACGATGGCGGAGGTGGCGGGCCGCCGCCACCAGGTGGCGGGCCGCCCCCGCCGGGTGGGCCGCCGCCACCGGGTGGGCCGCCGCCACCGGGTGGGCCGCCGCCACCGGGTGGGCCGCCACCACCGGGGCCGCCCGGATGGCCGTTGGGGCTTGCGGTGCCCGGCACGGTCATCGTGGAGAAGACCTTGAGCTCCGCGATGATCCGCAGGTTCTCCAGCGCCGCCTGGTAGGCCTTGCCGACGCCGGTCCTGAGCTGGTCGGTGGCCACGTACCACTCATGGATCTTGCCCTCGACCGAGCTCTTCTCGTCGTTCGACCACTTGACGATGTCCCGGTACTGGCTGAGCACCAGCCCGGCGTTTCTGTTGCAATGCCAACCGGACACCGTGTCATAACGGCTCTGGGTGACGAGGTGCCCGACGATGACTCCGGCCTGCTGGTCGTCGTCCTTCGTGCAGTTGCCCCAGGTGTCGAAATGGTTGGTCGGGCACACATCCGCGAAATGTTGGCAGTCGTCATCGGTGATCTTCCGCCACTGGTCCGGCTTCGCCAACCCGTCGAACGCGAGAATGCGCTTGCTGTTGTCCCGGTAGCTCGAGTACTGCGTGCGAATGCCGGAAGTGGCGGTGCCGAGCCCTTTCGCGGTCGTCTTCACCGCGGCCGAGTAGTCGTCCAGGGTCTTCTCAACCCGCTCTATCGCGGCCCGGAAGGCGTCGAACGACTTGCCCTTCCAGTCGTGCGCGAGCTGGTCCTTGCCCTTCTTCACCACCGAGGAGATGTTGTCGATCGCCGCGGCGAGACCATTCAACCGGGCCACGTCCTTGTCGATGCGGCCCCAATGCAGGCCGGAGACCTCCTCGCGCTTTGGCCCGGACTTCGGGTTGAGGTTCAGCTCAAGCTTGGCGTCGTAGGCCGGAATCGTCTTGTCGACGCCCTCGTCGAGCGGTTGTCCGATGACGTCCCAGCACTCGCCGGCCTCGCCTACCGCCGCGACCGCGTTGTTCATCGCGGCAACGGCGTTCGGCATCTCGAAGTTCATGTTGCCCGCCTTGTCTCACACCGCAAGGTTTCGGCCGCCGGGGGCGGGCGGCTGCGCCGGCATCTGCTCCTCGACCGCCTTGATGTTCGTGAAACCAGTGGTGTCCGCCTGGACCACAAGATCGGTGCCCTGGTTCAGCTGAGCGCCGATCTCACCCAGATGAGTGGCCAGGTTCCCCAGGTCGTCGGCGATCGCCTTCAGGTAGGTCTCGAACTTGGCGCCGCAGTCCGCCCAGGACTTGCCGAAATCGGCGGCGTGTGCGGTGGTCTGCGCAGTGGTCGCCTTGACCTGCTCGATCTGAGCCTTGGCCTGGTTGAACACCTCGGCAAAGCCACGAACCGCCTCGGGGTTGTACTCGAACCCGTCCATGCGTCCCATCCCCTCCAGCCCCGGTCCCGGCTCGAACGTACCCAAGTTCGGCCTGGTACGAGGTGTTTGGCGGGATTTGCCTACGCGAACAGGTTAGCCGACCGAGGCGACCACGCCGGCCAGCCGGTTGGCCGCGGACTCGGCGATGTCGTGGGTCGGCGCCTCGACCATGACCCGGACCAGATGCTCGGTGCCGGACGGGCGAAGCAGTACCCGCCCGGTATCGCCAAGCTCGGACTCGACGGCGGCCACCGCCTCGCTCACCGCCGCCGACGCGGCCACCGCGGCCTTGTTCGCCACCTCGACGTTCACCAGCACCTGCGGCAGCCGGCGCATCACGCCGGCCAGGTCGGCCAGGCTGCGCCCGGTCTCGGCCACCGTGGCCATCAGCCGCAACGCGGTCAGCAGCCCGTCGCCGGTGGTGGCGTAGCCGGGCAGCAGGATGTGTCCGGACTGCTCGCCGCCGAGGGCGAAGCCGCCGGCCCGCAGCTCCTCGAGCACGTAGCGGTCGCCGACCGCTGTGGTGCGCAGTTCCAGGCCGTGCTCCCGCATGGCCAGGTGCAGGCCAAGGTTGCTCATCACGGTAGCCACCAGCGTGTTGTCCGCCAGTTCACCGGCATCCTTCATGGCCAACGCGAGCACGGCCATGATCTGGTCGCCGTCGATCAGCTCGCCGGCGGCGTCCACGGCTAGGCAGCGGTCCGCGTCGCCGTCGTGCGCGATGCCAAGATCGGCCTGCTCGGCGAGCACCGCGGCGCGCACCGCGTCCAGGTGGGTCGAACCGCAGCCGTCGTTGATGTTCTCGCCGTCCGGCAGCGCGTGGATGGCGATCACCTCGGCGCCCGCCTCGCGATAGGCCTGCGGGGCGGCGGCCCAGGCGGCCCCGTTCGCGCAGTCCACCACCACACGCAGCCCCTCGAGCCGGTGCGGGGTGGCCTTGAGCAGATGCGCGAGATAGCGGTCGAGTGCGTCGCTGATGTCGTAGATCCGGCCGACCGCGGCGCCGGTCGGCCGGTTGCGGACCTGGCCGACGCCGGCCTCGATCTCGTCCTCGAGGACGTCCGGCAACTTGTGCCCGCCGGCCGCGAACAGCTTGATCCCGTTGTCCGGCATGGGATTGTGCGAAGCGGAGATCATCACGCCGAGGTCCGCGTTGAACTCGCCGACCAGGTGTGCGATGGCCGGCGTCGGCAGCACCCCGAGCTGCATGACGTCCGCTCCGGCCGAGGCCAACCCGGCGCTCACGGCGGCCTGGAGCATCTCACCGCTGGCCCGAGGATCCCGGCCGACGACGGCCACCGGACGGTGCGAGCTGTCGTGCGCGGCGAGCACCCTGGCCGCGCTGGCGGACACCGCGAGCGCTAACTCGGGGGTGAGGTCGCCATTCGCCAGGCCGCGTACTCCGTCGGTGCCAAACAGCCGTGCCATGGTCGGGCCAACCTCCTGGAAATGCAGTAACGCCGCGCACGATGCATATGTGGCACCGAACGCGGCGTTACCGTACAGACGGTTCAGCGCTTGCTGTACTGAGGCGCCTTGCGCGCCTTCTTGAGACCGTACTTCTTGCGCTCCTTGACCCGCGGATCGCGGGTGAGGAAGCCGGCCTTCTTCAGCGTGGGGCGGTCGTCGCTGTCCAACTCGATCAAGGCGCGGGCAATGGCCAGACGCAGCGCGCCGGCCTGGCCGGTGATGCCGCCGCCCTTGAGGTTGGCCCGGATGTCGAACGACTCGGGTTTGTCCAGGATGACCAGCGGCTCGCGGATGAGCTGCTGGTGCACCTTGTTCGGAAAGTAGTCCTCGAGCGACTTGCCGTTCAGCAGGAACTGGCCGGTGCCCGGGGTGATCCGCACGCGGACCACGGCCTCCTTGCGGCGGCCTACGGTCTGCGCGGTCTCCGCGGTGGACCTCGGAGCCCTCGGCTCGGCCGGGACTTCTTCGACGTCAGGGGTGGTCACGAACTCTTCGCTCACTGCTTGTCGACCTTCGCGATCTCGAACGGCTTGGGCTGCTGGGCGGCATGCGGGTGCTCGGGGCCCGCGTAGACCTTGAGCTTCTTGCCCTGGGCACGGCCGAGCTTGTTCTTCGGCATCATGCCCTTGACGACCTTCTCCAGCAGTCGGTCGGGGCGACTGTCCAGCATCTCGCCGAACGAGCGCTTGCGCAGGCCGCCGGGGTAGCCGCTGTGCCGGTAGGCGAACTTCTGCTCGCGCTTGTTACCGGTGAGCAACACCTTGCCGGCGTTGACCACGATGACGAAGTCACCGGTGTCCACATGCGGCGCGAACGTGGGCTTGTGCTTGCCGCGCAGCAGCGTCGCGACCTGCGTGGCAAGCCGGCCGAGTACTACGTCCTCGGCATCGATCACATGCCAGGCGCGAGTCACCTCGCCGGGCTTCGGGCTGTACGTGCGCACGGGTCTACCTCGTCGTCAAGTATCTGGGATCTGTGCGTGCCTCACCGAGCGATCACGCTCCGCGCCGCACAACAACGTTAGAAGATACCCGCCGTGGGTCGACAGGGTCAAAGCGGGGTCAACCACGACCGATGAACGGCATGGTCGTGGCCGTAATGGTGAGGAACTGCACGTTGGTGTCCAGCGGCAGACCGGCCATGAACCGCACCGCCGCGGCCACGTGCGCCGGGTCGAAGACCGGCTCGGCGGCGATCGTGCCGTTGGCCTGCGGTACCCCGTCGGCCATCCGGCTGACCAGGTCGGTGGCCGCGTTGCCGATGTCGATCTGCCCGCAGGCGATGCCGAACGGCCGGCCGTCCAGCGAGATCGACTTGGTCAGCCCGGTCATGGCGTGCTTGCTCGCGGTGTAGGCGACGCTCGCCGGGCGAGGGCTGACCGCGGAGATCGAACCGTTGTTGATGATCCGCCCGCCCTGCGGCCGCTGCTCGCGCATCAGCCGAAACGCCTCGCCCGCGCAGAGGAACGCACCGGTCAGGTTGGTGTCGACGACCCGGCGCCAGTCCTCGAGGCCGAGGTCGGCAACGCTGCCAGGCACGTTGATCCCGGCGTTGTTGAACAGCAGGTCGAGCCGCCCGCACTCGCGACGCACCGTGCCGAACAGCGCCTCGACCGAGCCCGGATCGGCCACATCGGCCGGCACCACCGTCGCCGCCGGGTGCGCCCCGGCCGTCTCGCGCAGCGACTCCTCGTGCCGCCCGGCCAGCACCACCCGGTAGCCGGCCGCGAGCAGGTCCAGCGCCACCACCCGGCCGATTCCAGAACCCGCTCCGGTGATCACCGCGACCTGCGCCATGCGACCAGTCTCACAGATCAGCGGCGCCGAGCGCTGCCGTTCCGTTACCGTGCCACCGGCAGAAGGGGGTGAGCTCGTGGGATCTGGAGCACGAGTCGCGGCGCCGCTGCTGGCCACGCTGCTGGCAGCGGCCACGATGAGCGGGTGTGCGCGCCCGGTGTCCGGTACGGCGTCGCCCGAGGCGGCGGCGGCGGACAAGGCGATGGCCGCCGCCTACGACCGCGGAATCGGCGAGTTCGAGGCCCACTTCGGCCGGCTCGGCGACGAGCGGGCCAAGGTCTACAACTACTTCACCTGGGGCGACACCAAGCGCACCAACGAGTTCGAGTCCGCCAAGCTGGGCAACCCGCCCGCGACGCTGGTCACCAAGCGCCGGGACGAGTCCGACGACAACGTGCTGACCCTGCATCCGGCCGGTGTGGACGTGGACTATGTGCGGCTCGATCGGGCGCACGCCAACCTCGCGCCGACGCCATGGGTGTCGCTGCCCACCGCGTTCCCCAAGGACCTCGGGTTCGACCCGCACTCGCTGCTCACCTCGTGGGTGGCGATCAAGCTGGACCTGGCGATCAACCAGACCAAACTGGACGCTCCGGACCAGCAGCAGCGCACCGTGACGGCCACCGGCGACGGCTACGAGCTGCACAGCGGCGCGACCCTCGGCACCATGATCGACCAGGGCATCGCGACCGTGCCTGAGGAGCTGAAGAGCAAGGTCACCCGGGAGATGAAGGCGACCGTGCTGCCCGTGCGGATGAACTTCGGCCCCACCTGGGAGTTCCGCTCGTTCGAGGTGGCCGCCACCGTGCCGGGGGAGCCGGAGCTGCGCATCCAGCTCGGTTACGAGGTGGCCGGCACCACGGCCAAGTCGGACTTTCCGGCCGCGCCGGCCCCGGCCGAGGTCACCGCGATCACCGACAAGGCCGCGGTGGCGAAGTTCTACGACGACCTCAGCAGCACCGGCGCCGGGAAGTAGCGCACAAAGCAAAGGCCCCGGGAGTCGACTCCCGGGGCTACTTCGCTCTGGCTGTACTCAGCTCACCAGCGGCCGGCGTTCTTCGTCTCGGTGTGGTGCGCGTCCTCACGGGTCTTCTTCACGGCGATGGAGATCTTCGCCAGCACCGCGTTGAGGTCGTTGGCCGCGCTGTTCCAGTTGTTCCTGGTCTGCTGGAAGCCCTCGCTCGCCGCACCGGTGTACTGCGAGGACAGGTTGTTGACCTGGGACCGGAGGTCCTCGACCAGGTTGTGGATCGTGCTGACCCGGGTGTCGATCGAGCCGGCGAGCTCGTCGAGCGCTCCGAAGTCGTAGAGCATGTAGCCGTCGCCGTTCATGCTTTCCTCTCAGCTGGGTAATTGAAGTCTGAAATTGGACGGAAAAGCGATCGAGCAGGGTGGATCAGATGCCCTCGAGGGCCGAAGAAATGGCCGAGAGGTCGGACGCGGCCTGCTGCTCCTGGGCGGAGTAGTCGGCGGCCGACGAGCCGATCTGCTCGGCGATGTTGTTCAGGCTGTCGTTGAGCGTCTTGGTGTCCTGCGAGAACTTCGTCATCAGATTGACGAACGCGGCCTTGGCGGCACCCTGCCAGTTGACCGCGTCCACAGCCTGGGCCAGCTGCCGAGCCTGGTCCATGAGCTGGCCGTTGGTGTCCTCCATCGCCTTACCGGCCGAGACCAGCTCGGGAGAGCCAGCTGTGAATCCAGCCATGAGGTGAAACCCCCTTCGTCGGGATCGTTGGTCGTACGCGTCTTGGTTGGTACGCCCGTTACGACGACACCCTGCCAGGTCCGGTTCCGCGATGTCTGCGGTTGCGCGCAGGTCGTTGCTACCGCTAACGCTCGCTTCCGCAAATGACCGCCGAATCGCCGGCGAATCCCCCGGTCAACGGCCAGATTCGCGCATGCGAAATGTCGGCTAAGTCACGCCGGCCCGCCGCGGACGCAGGACCAGGCGCGCACCCCGGCTCCACGGACCAGCGCAAGGTGACGTTCCGCTCCTGGAACCGAATGAAGGTGACCTTGCGCCGTATTGCTGCGAGCCGGCCGGCTACTCGGTGACCGCCATCGTGCGAACGATCGTGGCGCAGGCGGGCGCCACGGTGTCCCTGGCCGGCTCGGTGTACTGGCAGCCGACGCTGACCTGGGTGTGCGCCTTGAACAGCACGTACCAGTCCACGGTGGCGTTGGTGTTGGTGAGGTGCTGCCGGTAGTGGATGAGCTGGCGGCCGGCGTAGTCGGCGGTGTCGGAGAAGTCGGCGAAGGTGTCCCCGGCGTTGGTGAAGTCGGTGCGCAGCTTCTGCACCGCGCGGGCCCGGTCCGCGTCGCTGTCGAAGGACAGCCGGGTCTCCTCGACCAGTACCAGATCCGGGCCCTGCTCGGCGCCGGCGGGTTTGACCTCGGTACGCAACCGGGTCGGGTCGCCGCCGGTCTGGGTCCATCCGTTCGGCAGTGCGAACTGGTACTCGTACTGGGCGATCATCCGGCTCGGCGGCGGCGAGTCGCCGCGCGCCGGTGTGCCCGGACTTCCGTTGTCCAGCAAGAAAACGACCGTGACCACGGCGGCGGCGACCAGCACCGCGGCCACTGTGGACCAGAGCAGCCGACGGCCCTTCGACGGCGTCGCCGAGAGCGGTGGGGGCACCGCGATCGGCTGGCCGCGGGCCGGGGTGACCGGGGGCCGCGGACGTGGCGGCGCGGGCTCCGCCGCGACCACCGTCCCGGCCGGCACCACGCCGGTGTGGTCCGGTTCGGCGCTGACCGCCCGCAGTGCGCCGCGGGCAACCACGGTTTCCGGCTGGTCCAACGTGACCGGTACGACCCCGCACCGCTGGTGGATGAGCCGGGCCAGCATCGGGATCCGGCTGGAGCCGCCGACCAGGAAGATGCCGGAGAGCTGGGCCGGGGTGAGGCCCGCGGAGCGGATGGTCGCCTCGGTCAGCTCCTCGACCCGACCGAGCTGTCCGGCGATCAGCCGCTCGAGATCCGTTCTGGTGACGTGGGCGTCCGGAAACGGCGGCGGCAGCGGCACGTCGGTGTACGCGTGCCGGGACAGGGTTTCCTTGGCACCGCGCACATCCTGGTGGATCACCCGGAGCCGGCGCCGGTCGGTCAGCTCGCGGCCCTCGATCAGCGCCCGCCAGGCCTCGGGGTCCATCGTGGACACCAGCGAGCCGACGTGTTCGAGCAGCAGTTGGTCGATGTCCGCGCCACCGAAGGTCGGATCGCCCCGGGTGGCCAGTACCTGGAACGCGGCTCCCCGGCGGTGCACCACGCTGACGTCGACCGTGCCGCCGCCGACATCGAGCACGGCGAGCGGCCGGTCCGCCGTGCCGCGCGCCTGCGGAAAGCTGGCCGCGTGGAACACCGCGGCCGCGACCGGCTCCGGCACCAACACGATCCGGGCCGCGAGGCCGTTCGCCGCCTGGCGCAGCACCCGGGTGCGCACCCCGCCCCAGTCCGCCGGATGGGTGAGCACCAACTGGTCCACCGGGACCCCGCCGGCCACCCGGCGGGCCTCGGCGACGGCCCGGCCGAGCACCGCGCGGATCACCTCGCGGACGGCCACGACGGCGTTGCCGAGCAACAGCTCGGGCTCGTCGACGCGGCGCTTGGGGTGCGGCTCGTAGCGGGACGGGTCGATCGCCGCCTGGCGGTCCGCCTCCTGCCCCACGAACAGCGTCCCCTCCGGACCGGCGTACACCGCCGAGGACATCAGCGGATTGCCGTCCACGGCCACCACCTGCGGTTCGCGGCCGCGCACCGAGACCGCGACACAGGTGCTCGACGTGCCGAAGTCGACCGCGACCCGAACCGTCATGGACAGCCGCCCGGCTGGACGCATGACGAGGCCACCGGACGCGACGCGGGCGGGCTCGCGGTCATGACTCCGGTTGAATCCACGCGACGTGCATGAGCTGCTGGCCGACCTTGCGGGAGACCAGGGTGCCGCGGCCCGGCGGCAGCAGGGCCGGTTTCGCCGTGCCGAGCAGCGCACCCTCGTCCTTGCTGCCGCTGCCGACCAGGCCGGGGCTGGCGATCTCCTTCAGCTTGCCGATCACCGGGTCGTACATGGACCGCGAGGCGCCGCCGGTGCGCCGGGCGGCGATCACGTGCAGACCGACGTCCTTGGCCTGGGGCAGGAACTCCGAGATGGGTTGCAGCGGGTTCCCGGCCTGGGTGGCCACCAGGTCGTAGTCGTCGACCACGACGAACAGCTCCGGTCCCTTCCACCAGGATCGGTTGCGCAACTGCTCCTGGGTCACGTCCGGGCCGGGCAGCCGCTTGGTCATCGAGTTGCGCACGTCGTTGATCATGCCGCCGAGCTGGTTGGCCGACACCGCGTAGCCGAGCAGGTGGTCGGTCTCCACGAAGCCGAGCATGGTGCGCCGGTAGTCCACCAGGATGATCACCGCCTCCTTGGCGGTGTACCGCTCGGTGATGCCGCGGACGATCGTGCGCAGCAGGTTGGTCTTGCCCGACTCGCCGTCCATGAACGCGATGAAGTGCGGTTCGGCGTCGAAGTCGAGGTAGACCGGGGCCAGCGCGTCCTCGTTGACCCCGATCGGCACCAGCCGGGACTCGCCCTTGCGCCCGTCGAGGGAGAGCAGGTCGGCGTAGGGCAGCACGTCCGGCAGCAGGCGCACCTTGGGCGCATGCCGGCCGCGCCAGGACTGCCGGATCCGGGCCACCGCGTCCTGCACGCCGGCGGCCACGTCCTCGGTGCTGGACGAGCCGTCCATCCGGGGCAGGCCGACCAGGAAGTGCAGCTTGTCGCGGGACAGGCCGCGACCGGGATGGCCCTCCGGCACGTTCACCGCGACCCGGCGGTCCACCTCGGACTCGCTCGGATCGCCGAGGCGCAGCTCGAAACGGGTGCCGAGCAGGTCCTTGAGCGCCGGCCGGATCTCGGCCCAGCGGTTCGCGCTGACCACCACGTGCACGCCGTAGGACAGGCCCTGGGCGGCCAGGTTGACCACCTGCATCTCGATGGCCTCGAACTCCTGGCGGAAGTTCAGCCAGCCGTCCACCAGCAGGAAGACATCGCCGAACGGGTCCTCCTTGAGCTCACCGCGGCGCTTGCGGTTGCGGAAGTCGGTCATCGAGTCGATCGCCCGGTCCCGGAACAGCTGCTCTCGCGCGGTCACCAGGCTGGCCACCTCGGCCACCATCCGGCGCACCTTGTCCGGCTCGAGCCGGCCGGCGACGCCGCCGACGTGCGGCAGCCCCGCCAGCGTGCCGAGCGTGCCACCGCCGAGGTCGACGCAGTAGAACTGCGCCTCCTCCGCGGTGTGGGTGAGCGACATCGACATGATCAGCGTGCGGAGCAACATCGACTTGCCGGACTGCGGGCCACCGGCCACCGCGGCGTGCCCGGCGGCGCCGGAGAAGTCCGCCCAGAGCAGGTCGCGGCGCTGTTCGAACGGCTTGTCGATGAGCCCGAGCGGGGGTTGCAACCGGCCGTTGCCGAAGAACCCGACCGGCGAGAGACCGCGATCCTCGGTGGGCTGCAACGGCGGCAGCAGGGTGTCCAGCGAGTTCGGGGTGTCCAGCGGCGGCAGCCACACTTCGTGCGCGGGCGGACCCTGGCCGATCAGCCGGCCGACGACCACGTCAAGGTCGCTCGGCTCGGTCGGGCTGGACTCCGGCTTGGGTGCCTCCGGCTTCGGCGCCTCCCTCGGCAGCTCCGGCTCCTTCGGGATCTCCACGTAGTCCGGGACGAACAGCTTCGCCCGCCGGTCGCCGGTGACCGGCGCGGACGGGCCCACGGTCTGGATACCGGCCGGGCGGTACGGGCCGGACACGTAGGCCGCCTTGAACCGCACCATGGTCGAGGTGTCGAACTTGAGGTAGCCGGAACCGGGCACGCTCGGCAGCTCGAACGCGTCCGGCACGCCGATCGCCGCCCGCGACTCGGCCGCGGAGAACGTCTTCAGGCCGATCCGGTAGGACAGGTGCGAGTCGAGGCCGCGCAGCTTGCCCTCCTCGAGACGCTGCGAGGCGAGCAGCATGTGCATCTGCAGCGAGCGGCCGAGCCGGCCGATCGCCACGAACAGGTCGATGAAGTCCGGCTTGGCGCTGAGCAGCTCGGAGAACTCGTCGACCACGATGAACAACGCGGGCAGCGGGTCCAGGTCGGCCCCGTTCTCCCTGGCCTTCTCGTACTCCCAGACGTTCTTGAAGTTGCCGCCGCTCTTGAGCGCCTCCTGGCGGCGGTTCATCTCGCCGGCCAGCGCGTCCTTCATGCGGTCGACCAGGATCAGCTGGTCCTGGAGGTTGGTGATCACCGCGGCGACGTGCGGCGACTTGTCCAGCCCGAGGAAGGTGGCGCCACCCTTGAAGTCGACCAGCACGAAGTTGAGCGTCGCCGAGGAGTGGGTGGCCAACATGCCGAGCACCAGGGTGCGCAGGAACTCCGACTTGCCCGACCCGGTCGCGCCGATGCACAGGCCGTGCGGGCCCATGCCCTCCATCGCGGCTTCCTTGATGTCCAGCTCAACCGGCTGACCGAACTCGCCGACCCCGAACGGCACCCGGTAGCGGTCCCGGATCGGCCGGGGCCGCCAGGCCTGCTGCACGTCGAAGGTCATCGGGTCGCCGGGGATGCCGAGCAGTTCGAGCAGTGTCGGGTTGGACAGCAGCGGCTCCTCGTCCCCGACGTCGGCCGCCGCCGAGCCCAGCCGCCACGGGGCGAGCTTGCGGGACAGCGCCTCCGCCTCGGCCACCGAGAGCCGGTCCGGGCGGGCGAACCACTCGACGCCGCTGGCGCTGCGCGCGCCGAGCCGGTCCTCCTCGACCACGAGGCGCAGGCCGCGCCGGGCGGTCAGGGGGCCAAGGCACTCGGACAGGTCCAGCAGCGTGACGCCGACCAGACCCTCCTCGAGGATGATCTGTTCCTCGCGGGTGACCTCGCCGTCGTCGATGACGATCAGCACGTGCGGCTGGTCCGGCTGCGGCGGGGCGTTACGGGTGAACCGCTGCCGGTCGCGCAGCTCCTCGTCCAGCCATTCCTCGACCTGGGACAGCGAGCCGGCCATCATCCGCAGCTGGCCGATGCCGTCGACCATCGTGGGGTGCTGCACGTGCGGCAGCCACTTCGCCCACTCCCACTCCTGCTTGGCCCGGCCCGCGGTGACGATCGCGATCAGCACGTCGTCCGGGGTGTGGAAGCTCACCAACTGCGCGATCAGCGCCCTGGCCAGGCCGCGGGTCAGCTCCTGGTCGCCGGACAGGCCGACCGCGGCGAACCCGCGAATGGCGATCTGGATGGGCAGCTCGGGGACGATCGAGTGGGCCCGGACGAACCGGCGCAGGGCCAGCGTGGCGATCGGCTCGAGCTCGTCGACCGGGCCGGTCTGCGGCGGCACCAGCCGGGTGGCCAGGCGCTGCGAGCCACGGCCGGCGCGCAGGTGGCAGAAGTCGGGGTCGGACTGGCGACGTTCCCACATCCGCCTGCTGGTCGCGATGGACCACAGCGCCTGCGGGTCCGGGTGCACCCACTCGAGGGCGGAGCGCTGATCGAGCGCGGCTTCCCTGGCCCGGTCCCGCATCTGGCCGAGGTAGCGCAGGTAGTCCTTGCGGTCCTCGTTCATCTCGGCCTTCTTGGCCCCGCCGCCGCGACCGCCGCCGCCGGCCATCATGCCGACCATCGACATCATCATCATGCCGCCGAAGATCAGTGACGTCGGATTGTTCTTGAACGCCACGAACATGAACGCCATCATCCCGATCGTCGCCACGATCATGACCACCGGCAGCATCTTGAGCACGGGGTTGCCGGGGATCACCCTCGGCACCTCGGGGGGCGGCTCGAGATGGACCTCGCCACCCGGCTGACGCGGGGCGGAGAGCCGGGGTGATCGCTTGAACTGCAGCGTGCTCACCGAACGGAACCCCTCTTGACTCTCGACGACTACCAGTTGCCGGAACCGCCGTACAGGCGGTCACCGGCAAGGCCATACTAGGGGCGCCACGCCCGGCTGGGGTGGCCGACGGAAAACCCGCACGCGCGAATGGGAGGGCAGCGGTGGCAACCGGTACGACCGTGTTCAGCCGGGTCACAGTGGTGGCGCCGAGAACCCGGATCGACGTGGCGCTGCCGGCCGACGTCGCGGTGGCCGACCTGCTGCCGATGCTGCTCGAGATGGCCAAGGAGGCGACGCCGGACGGCGGCGCCCGGCACGGTGGCTGGTGCCTGGCCAAGCTCGGCGAGAACGCCCTCGACCCGAGCCGCACGCTGGCCTCGCTCAGCGTCGTGGACGGCGAGATGCTCCAGCTTCGCCGCCGTGCGGAGACGCCGCCGCCGCCGATGTTCGACGATGTGGTTGACGCCATAGCGGAGTCCTCCCCGGACAGCTACCGGCCGTGGACCAAACAGACCGCCAACCGGATCGGCTACCTCGGCGGGGCCCTGGCCCTGGTGCTCGCCTCGGTCGCGGTGCTGATGGCCGGACCGCTGTTCGGCGGCCCGCGGATCGGTCCCGCCGTCGCCGCGGGCGCCGCCGCGGTGATCGCGGTGGCGCTCGGCACCGTGATCGCCAGGGCCTATCAGGCGGAGACCGCCGGGGTGCTGATCGCCGCGGCCGGCGGCCTGCCGATGGCCTTCGTCAGCGGCCTCTACATCGTGCCCGGCACCCCTGGCCGGCCCAACCTGCTGCTCGCCTGCGCGCTGGTGCTGATCGTGTCCGCCGCGTCGATCATGTTGATCGGGAACGGGATCACCACCTTCGTCGCGGCCGGCAGCGCCGCGACGCTCGGCGTGGTCGCGTTCACCGTGGCCACGCTGGTCGCGCACCCGGCGCCGGGGATCGCGGCCGGCACGGTGGCGGCCGCCCTCGCCGGCCTGTCCGTACTGCCGCGGCTGACCATCCAACTGGCCCGCCTGCCGCTGCCCAACGTGCCGGGCAGCGCGGAGGACCTGAAGGAGGACTCCGGCTTCCCGGACTACCGCTCGATCGAGAAGCGGGCCGGCCTGGCCCACGAATACCTCACCGGCATGATCATCGGCTGCGGCGCGGTCGCCGCCATCGGCGCGGTGATCGCGGCCGGGGCGAACAACGTGTGGGGCGTGAGCCTCGCCGTGGTGGCCACCGTGGTGCTGCTCATGCGGGCCCGCACCTACGCCAACGGCAGCCAGGCCGTCGCCCTGCTCGCGGCCGGCATGCTGGCCGCCGCCGGCATCGTGGCCGGCTGGCTGCTCGGTGCCTCGCCGAACGACCGGCTGCTCTACGTGTTCGGCTCGCTCGTGCTGATCGCCGCCGCCTCGCTGGTGCTCGGCCTGATCTTCCCCGAGCAGCGGTTCTCCCCGCCGCTGCGGCGCACGGTGGAGATCGTCGACGCCATCTGCATCGCGGTGGTGTTACCGCTCGCGCTGGCCGTGATGGGCCTTTACGGCACGTTGCGGCACCTCAACCTGGGGACGTAGCGCATGCGTTGGTCACCTGGTCGGTCCCGGCTCGCCGCCGCGTTCGTGGCGGGGCTGCTCGCCGTGCTGCTGCCGGTCGCGCCGGTCGCCGCCCAGCCCTCCGCAGCGCCCAACGCTCCCGACGGGATGGCCAAGCCGCCGCCGCTCGACCCGAACTACCCGGTGCCGACCGACGACGGCCAGCCGGACCTGACCTACGAGCGCAAGGCCTGCGGCGGAGTCTCGACCTCGACCGTCGTGCTGCCCAACAAGCCGTGGGGGCAGACCGCGCTGCGCTTCGACGACCTGCACAAGTTCGCCACCGGGAAGGGCCAGAGCGTCGCGGTGATCGACACCGGCGTGTCCCCGCACGACTTCCTCAAGCGGCTGGTCGGCGGCGGCGACTACGTGACCAATGCCCAAGGGCTCGAGGACTGTGACGGCCACGGCACCGAGGTGGCCGGGATCATCGCGGCCAGCCCGCCGGCCGGCGGTGACATCGGGTTCAAGGGCATCGCACCGGACGCCACCATCGTCAGCATCCGCCAGTCCAGCGGGGCCTACGAGGGCACGGAACCGAACGGCCGGACCCGCGCAGCCGGCACGCTGGAGACGCTGGCCAAGGCGATCATGCGGGCCGCGGACAGGGTGCCGCACGGAGTGATCAACATGTCGGTGGACAGCTGCCGGCTGGCCTCGCTCGGGCCGATCACAAAACCCGAGAAGCAGGTGCAGGCCGCCCTGCGCTACGCGGTCGACCAGCAGGACGTGGTGCCGGTCGCCTCCGCGGGCAACCTCAACGAGGGCGGCTGCCCCAACCAGAACAACGGCCCGGACGCCAGCCGGCCCACCTCCATCGTGATCCCGCCCTGGTTCTCCGACGACGTCATCTCGGTGGCCGCCATGGACCGGTACGGCGACCCGGCCAAGTTCTCCGTGCAGGGGCCGTGGGTGAGCGTGGCCGCGCCGGGTACCGAGATCACCTCGCTCGACCCGTTCAACCGCCAGACGCTGACCAACCGGTCCGGCCCGGTCGGCAAGCAGACCGAGATCCAGGGCACCAGCTTCGCCGCGCCCTACGTGGCCGGCCTCGCCGCTCTGATCAGGGAGCGCTTCAAGGACCGGCCGCTGACGGCTCGGCAGGTGATGAACCGGATTCGGGTCACCGCCTCGCATCCGGCCGCCACCGGCGGGCGGGACACCCTGGTCGGCTACGGGATGATCAACCCGATCGGCGCGCTCACCGCGATGGTTCCCAGCGAGCAGAACATCGCGCCGGACGCACCGATCAAACTCGACAGCCCGATGGGGGCGCCGGTGTCGCGTGACTGGACGCCGATGCGGGTGGCGCTGATCGGCGCGCTCGGCGGCGTCGCGCTCCTGCTGCTCACCCTGTTCGTGGTGCACACCGTGCGGCGCAACCGCAGGGAGCCGGGTCTACCGGACGCCAGCCGCGGCTGGTAGCGAACCGGCTCAGCCGCGGATCTGCGTGGCCAGCCGGCGCAACCCGGCGCGCAGCTCGTCGGTGGTGAACGGGTTGACGCTGAGCCATTCCCCGTCCTCGGCCAACCGGAACCGGCCACGCGCGCTGTCCAGCCAGCGCAGCTCGTCGCCGCAGCGGCGCCACTGGTCCTCGGTGCCGTCCCGCTTGGCCACACCGGCCTGTCCGCTGCCGAGCACCGGCTGCAGGTTCGTCACCATCCGGCGGACCATCCGCTCGTCGATGCCCTGCGCGCGCAGCAACTCGTCCAACTCCTCGGCGCCCAACGGGTTCGGCACCCGGACCTCGGCCGTGTCGTCACCGTCGGAGGACTCGGCCCAGGCCACCCGGGCCGGCAGCCGCTGCAGCATCAGCTCGAACGCGCTCTGCACCGCCGCCCTCGGCAGGTTGAACGGCGCGGACACCGGCGCGTCCAGCTTGGGCACCAGGCGCACCAGGTCCTCGATCGAGTCGTCCAGGGTGCACGCCTTCATCCGCACCATGCGCTCCGGCTCGGCGAGGTTCTGGCTGACCAGCAGCGCCTCGTTGCGGTAGGTGAGCACCGCGACGGCCAGCGCCGGCCGCTCGGTGGCCAGCACCAGGTCGAGCACCCCGGTCGCGTGGTTCAGTAGGTAGACGAAGTCGTCGGCGACGCCGAGCGGGCCGTTCTCGTCGGCCAGGCCGCGCTCGCTCATCAGCTCCCGCGCGCCCCGGAACAGCACCAGCCGTTCCACCTCGGTCTCCCCGGACGACGGGATCTCCAGCGGGAACGGCGCGGCCACCTCGGCGTAGGCGCACAACAGCTCGACCTCGACCGGATGCATCAGCTCACCCCGGTCAATCCCAAGTGTCATCGAGTGATCAGGTCCTTCGCCGGCCGGTGTGGGGTGGCATGGTCATCCGCCACTAGCTGTTGACGAAGCCCGCCGCGCTGTCCTCATCGTGCGCCTGATAGGCGGCGGCCGTCTTTTCCGCGCTGGTGACGAACTCTTCCATGCGTTGCAGGGCAACCTGAAGCTGGCCGCGCAGTCCGCCGTCGCTGCCCATCCGGTCGTTGAACTTCTCGGACAGCTCCTGACCAACCGGGCTGGTGCCGAGCATCGCCGAGTAGCTCGGCGTGGACATGTCGTTGACCTCGTTGGAGATCGCGTTGAGGTGCGCACGCACCTGGTCGACCGCGCTGGCGAAGTCGCGCACCTGGCCGGGCTCCACCGTCCAACCGGTGCCGGCCGCCGGCGCGCCACCCTGACCCTCGACGTACATCCGCTCGTCCTCCCTCTACAGCCCGATGACCGGGGGTGCGGCCTTGAGATCGGTCGAGGAGAACGGGTCCTCCTCGATCGGGAACCGGCGCTGGTGCTCCTCGTCCTCCTCGCCGCGGGCACCGGCGCCACCTGGCCCGCCGAAGCCGCCCGCGCCGTGCGGATCGAGCGCGCCGCCCCGGCCGAACCGGCCCCGGCCGCGCCCGGCCTCCTCCTCGCCGACGCCGGATCCGAGCCCGGAACCGTAGCCGGCTCGCCGCCTGGCCGCCTCTTCCTCGCTCAGCCCGCCGGAACCGCCCGAGCCGTAGCCCGCTCGCCGCCTGGCGGCCTCTTCCTCGCTCAGGTTCGCGCCGAGACCGCCTGGCCCGTAGCCGGCCCGTCCCCTGGCCCGTCGGGCCTCCTCCTCGCTCAGCCCGGCCCGGCGCCGCGCGGCCTCCTCCTCGCTCGGCCCGCCGCGCGCACCCGGTCGGCCGGCCCCGTTGCCGGCACCCCGCCTGGCGCGGCCCTCGCTGTCCTGACCGCCGCCCCGGCCGCCGAGACCGCCGGGGGGAAACCCACCGCGTCCCGCGCCACGACCGGTGCCCCGGCCACCTGGGCCGCCGGTCCGGTTGCCTTGCCCGCGCGTGCCACCCGGCGGCACCACACCGCCACCGCCACGGCCGCCGCCGGGGAACATGCCGGGCAGACCGCCGGGGCCGGGGCCGCCGCCGAGGCCTGGCCGGCCAGGGGTGAACTCGCCGGTTGGCACGCTGCCGGTGCCGGGAACCCCGGTCAGCCCGCGCCAGCGACTGCCAGGGTCGTCGGCCAGCGACGGCGTGGTGCCCCAGTTGAAGTCCCTCGGCGACCCGACCGGGCCGCCCGGGTTGAGGACCGTCGCGGTGCCGCCGGGCGGGCTCGGCGCACCGCCGGGGGTGCCGACGCCGGTGCCCGGGTTGCGCAGCGAGTCACCGCCGGGGTCGACACCGTTGGACGGCAGACCGAACTGCGGCGTGGTCTGGTCCACGCCGAGCAACGCGGTCTCGTAGCGCTGCATGGTCTGCACGGCCTTGCGCTTGAGCTTCTTCTTGTTGCTGCCGAAGCCGAAGGCGCTGGCGATGCCGCCGATGGCCGCGCCGAACGCGGCGCCGACCGGGCCGCCGACCATGAACCCGGCCGCCGCGCCGCCGCCGGCCCCGACCCACCAGTTGTCGTGCGGCTGGCCCGGCATGGTGCTCTGCGCCGAACGCAGCGCACCGCCGGCGTCCTGGATCGGGCCCGCCATCTGCCCCGCGGTGTCGCCAAGCTCCGAGACCCACCTGGCGTTCGTGGTCACGACCTGGGACGCGTCGTTCGCGCTCGCGCCGGTCCAGTAGTTCATCAGGGTGCCGAGCGAGCGCTCCAAGTCGGTGGATGCCTGCGCGATCGACGAGCCGTGCCGGCGCCACTCGCCGGCCAGCGAGTCCAGCTGGTTCGGGCTGGCCTGCTGGCCCACCATCCCGATCAGCGTCTCCAGGCCGTAGCCGTCCCAGTTCACCCCACCGGTGACGTAACGGTCGTTCTCCTGACGTCGCGCCCGCCGGTCGCGCTCGGCTTCGAGCCTGGCCCGAGCAGCCTGGTCGCGCAGCTCGCCAACCCGAGTGAGCAAGTCTTGGAGGACCATGCCGGGACCCCGATCAGTTCGGATCATCGCTTCCGACCGTTACGTTATCCGATCGCACCGTCACCAGAAACCTGATCGGGTGAACCGGTAACAAGGTCGTCGTGAACTACCCGAGCGCCGCCGCCAAACGGCGGATCGCGGCGTACAACTCACCGGCGAACAGCGGGTTGACGCTCATCCACTCGGCCGTTCCGCCGAGCTGGAACCGGCCGCTGTCGGTGTCCAGCCAGCGCAGCTCCTGGCCGACCCGGCGCCACTCGCGGGCATAGCCGCGGCACTCGGCCAGCCCGACCTGGCCGTTGCCGAGCACCGGCTGCAACTGCATGCTCATCCGCCTGGCCAGCCGCTCGTCGATGCCGTGCGCGCCGAGCAGCTCGTCCAGTTCATGGCTGCCCATCCGGCCGGTGCGGGCCCGGGCCACCAGCACCCGGTTCACCTCGGCGAGCGCCCGGCGGGGCACCGTGAACGGGGTGGTCAGGGCCGCATCCAACTCGGGGATCAGCCGGAGCAGCTCGTCCACCGCGTCGTCGATCTGGAGCTCGACCATGCCGACAACGGGCTCGTCCCGGTCCAGCTCGGACACCGCAAGCAGCGCCTCGCCGCGGAACGCGAGCAGCGTGGCGCCGAGCCGGCCGGTACCGATCGCCAGGGTCAGGTCCAGCGCGGCGGGCGAGCTCGCGAGTAGGTGTACGAACGTGGCCGCGACGCGGCGCGGGCCGCGATCGTCGGCGAGGCCGCGCGAGGTCAACCGCTCCCGGGCCGCCCGAAAGTTCGCTCGCCGCTCCACGTCGCTCGCTCCCGAGGAGGGAACCTGTAACGGAAACGGCGCCGCGACTCCGGCGAAGGTGCACAGCAGATCCATCTCGACCACGTCCAGCGACGCGTCGAACCCGTTGCGCCCACTCATCCCGCGCGCTCAGCCCACCCTGCCGAGGTGACCGGCCGCGGCCTCGTCGTGCTGGGCGTAGGCCCGCGCCGCGGTCTCCGCGCCGGACACGAACTCCTCCATCCGACGCATCGCCTCGGCCAGCATCGGGCGCAGCCCACCCGCGCTCGGCTGCGCCGGGTTGTCCAGCCCGGCGTCCAGCCGGTCGGCGAACTTGCGCTCGAGCTGGGCGGCCACCGGGCTGGTGCCCAACTTGGGCGTGTACCCGGCGGACCGCATCCGGTCGACCAGCACCTGCACCTCGCGCAGCCGGTCCCGGACCCGCTCGATCGCCTCGGCGAAGGCCGCGAGCCGCTCCGGGTCGACCGACCAGCCGCCCGCGCCGGCCGGCTGCTGCCCGTGCGCACCATGGTGGTGATGGTGGTGGTGCTCACCGGCCTGCGCCGGCTGCGCGAGCACCGTGGCCGCCGCGACCGGCATGGGTGGCGGCGGGGCGGGAGTGGCCGGCTCGGCCATCAGGCCGGTGGCGGCCGGCTCACCGGCCGGGGTGCTGTCTTCGTTCTGCATGAGCGCGGTTCCCTCGTGGAGTGCCTAGAGCCCGATCACCGGGGGCGACGCCTTCTTGTCCAGGCCGAACGGTTCCTCGCCGTCGACCGGCACCCGCCTGCGATGGGCGCCGGCCGTGCCGGCTCCGGCCCCGGCGCCCATGCCGCCCATCGGAGCACCGCCGGCCATCCCGGCGCCATGCCCCTCCGGCTCGAGCATCCCGGCGCCGGCCGCGGCCGCCGGCCTGAGCACGCCTTCGTTCTGTGGCGGGATGGCCAGGCCGGAACTGGGGCCGCCCGGCCCCGCCCGGCCGGCGCCGGCACTTGGCCGGCCGCCACCCATCCCGGTGAACGTGGCACCGCCGCCGCCGAACATGGCGCCGCCACCGCCCGCGGCGGGCAGCGCGTGCCCGGCCCCGGTCCGGGACAGGCCCTGGAAGTCCTGCTGCGCGGTGCCCGGATCGGACAGGCCGGTGAGGTTCTGCCAGCTGAGCACCGTGCTGGTCGTGGTCGTGGTGACCGTCGTGGCAACCGGGGGCCTGGTCGGGTTCGGCTCCGGCCGGGGGCGCAGCACGTCGCTCGGCCCGTCGAAGCTCGGGATGTCCTGGTCGATGCCGATCGCCGCGGTCTCGAACCGGCGCATGGTCTCGACCGCCTGCCGCTTCAGCTCGACCTCGGCCTGCTTGGCCTGCGCGGCGCTGTCCGCGCCGGCCGCGGTGGCGCCGATGGCCGCGCCGAGCGGGCCGCCGGCCATCCCACCGACCTCGGCCCCATCCGGCGCCGAGCCGGGCGCGATCGCCGGATCGGCCTGCGGCAGCTGCGGCATGTGCTCCCTGGCCGCCTGCAGCGCGCCGGCGGCCTCCTCGATGGGGGTGCCGATCTGGTAGGCGGTGGCCCCGAGGTCACCCAGCCACTGGGCGTTCAGCGTGACGTCGTCGCGCGCCTGCCCGGCCGCCGGTCCGGACCAGAAGTCCATCAGCTGGTCCAGCGCGTCGCCGAGCTCGTGGGCGGCCTGGACCACGCCGTCGCCGGAGGTGCGCCAGTCGTCGGCCAGCTCGATCAACGCGGGCAGGTCGACCTTCTCGTTGACCATGGCGATCAGCTGCTGGAGGTCGTAGCTGTCCCAGTTCGTTCCGCCGGTGACGTACCGGTCATCGCTCCCCGCGTTCAACGGTTCACCCGGCTGCTCACCCATGGCATGAACCCGCCCGCTCGGCGATGCCGTTGCGGCACAGCGCGGCATAGTTTGACAACTCGCTCGCTCGCTCGCTCATTAGGCCACCTCCTAAGCGATCGACTCCGACTGTAACCGGTTCGGCACCGGAAACAGGCCCGTACGCTCGAATCGTGGCAAGGGTGCTTGCGGTCGCCGACGAGGTGGTGGATGCGCTGTGGACCGAGGGGGTCCGCCGGCACCGCGTCGACCTCGTGCTGGCCGCCGGCGACCTGCCCTTCGACTACCTCGAGTTCCTGGCCGACGCGCTGAACCGGCCGTGCGTGTTCGTGCCCGGCAACCACGACCGGGACCTGGCGGGGTTCGCGCCCGGTCGGGGTATGTGGCTGCGCGACGGGCTGCCGGCGGAGTACCCGGGGCCGGCCGGCGGGATCAACGCGGACGGCCGGGTGATCGACATCGGCGGGTTGCGGATCGCCGGGCTCGGCGGATCGATCCGGTACAACGAAGGGCCCAACCAGTGGACCGAGCGGCAGCAGGCCCGCCGGGTCCGACGGGTGGCGCGCTCGGCGGCCTGGCGGCGGCGGCGGGACGGGCGCGACGTGGACGTGCTGCTCACCCACGCGCCGGCCCGTGGGGTGGGGGACGCCGAGGACCCGTGCCATCGCGGCTTCGACTGCCTGCACGACGCGGTGCGCCGGCTGCGCCCGAAGGTGCTGTTGCACGGGCATATCCATCCATATGGAACCCAGGTGCCCGACCGGCACATCGGTGAGACCCTGGTGGTGAACACGGTCGGCTTTCGCATCCTGGAGATCTGAGCCCGCCGGTTGGAGGGGTGGCGATGGTTGGCGACAGCGGGTTCTCGGTGGCGGACGCGGAGCACGACTTCGTGCGGGCGCGGCGCAGCCAGGTGCTCTCGAAGCTCGCGTCGTGGTTTCGCAACGGCCCGGACGTGCACGTCATGCTGCCGTTCGACGAGGTGGTCGCGGCGCTGGGACGCGCCGGGGAGCGCAAGATCGGGATGGAGACCATCCCGATCGACTCGATCGTCGGCAGCGTGGACCGCACCGTGGAGTTCGACCGCCGGTTCCGGCCGACCTCCGGGCGGGTCCGGGAGCGGTGGCAGCGGCTGGCGCTGGCGCACCGGCGAGGTGAGGCGATTCCGCCGATCGAGGTGTACCGGGTCGGTGAGCTGCATTTCGTCTATGACGGCCATCACCGGGTGTCGGTGGCCAGGGCGCTGAACCTGACCAGCATCGACGCCTACGTCACCGTGTTCCAGACCCGGCTTCCCGCGTCGGGCATCAGTTACCGCAGCGATCTGCTCCTCACCGACTACCGGCGCATCTTCCTCGAGCGCGTTCCGTTGCAGGGCAACGCTCTCGTCGCGGTGGAGTTGGTGGACCCGTGGGACTACGCGGAACTCGCCGAAGCGATCGAGGCTTGGGGATTTCGGCTGATGCAGCACGAAGGCCGGTTCCTGGACCGGGCGACCGTGGCACAACGCTGGTTCGACGAGGAGTTCACGCCAGTCGTGCGGATGGCCCGGGAAGCCGACATGATCGCCGCCAGGACCGAAGCCCAGGCCTACATGTGGGCCGCGTGCGAGCGCTACCGGCTGATTCGGACCCACCGCTGGGACGAGCAGGTCATCGCCGCCCTGCGCAGCGGGCAACGCGGCGTGCGCTGAGATTCCGGCCGCCTGCCGCGGCCGTATCGTTGTCCAGCAGCGGCTTTCGCCGGACACCGACCGTCATTCCTCGGCGAGCTTGGGTTGCGCCCTGCCGACCACGTCGTCGGCGTAGCTGTCCAGCAGGCGGGTGCCGACCTGCTGGGAGTAGCCGAAGATCAGGGCGAGCACCAGCAACGCCGGGCGGGTGGTCACGACACCCTGGAGAACCCCGGTGGCCGCGATCAGGATGCCGATGATCGCGAGCACCGCACCCAGCATGATCTTGATGCAGGCCTGGTAGGGCGTCAGCGTGTAGGCGACCACACTGGGTTTGGTGCGCAGCAACAGGAGCATCACGGCGACCGCGCCGCCGAACGCGCCGACCAACTGGATCAGCCAGACGTCACCGCCGGTCGGGGTCGGGCCCATGGCACAGAAATCCTTGATACATAACGGAAGCAGGTGAGGGTGGCGCGAACTGAGAATTCCGAGGGTGAGGTTGAGGCCGAGGATCAGGAGACCGAAGAGGACCAGTCGGTTGCGCAGGCCGCGCACCGCGGTGTGCGAGTTGTCGGACGCGCTGTACGCGGCACGCAACGCCTCGGCGACCACGGCCCGCTCGGTCCGCCCGAGGTCGGCACCCTTGATGGTGAGCAGGGCCCGCACCCGCTGGTCCTTGGGGTCGAGCTCGGCGAGCACCCGCTCGCGCAGGCCGGGCAGCCGGCCGGCGAGATCCGGGCTGCTGGAGCTCACCCTGGCCTCGGCGAGATGCAGCGCGCGCCAGCAGCGCTCGATGTTCGCGCCGGAGTACCAGGTGGCCAGGTTGCTCCTCGCTCTGGCGGACCGGTAGGCGATGCGCATCGCGGCCAGCACACCGGTCGGGGGCGGCCCGTCCCGGTCATCCAGGTCGGCCTGCAACCACTGCAGGTGCTCGCCAACCGGCACGCGCCAGGCCGACATCCGCCGCTTGCCGATGTCGTCGGACCAGTCGATGGTTCTGGTCTCCGCCGGACGTGGCGGCTCGACCGGCCGGGTCGCGCCGTGGCCGTTCGGCGGTTCGGGCATCGCGTTCGGGTTCTGCTGGACAGGTACGGTCGCCATACTGTTTCGTCCCGGGCTGGCGGGTGGCGTCGGACACCTCCCGTTGATCTACTGATCGTGGCACCGAAGCGGTTCATTACGCCACGTGTTTGGATGATCCCGTGTTGGTGCGGACCACCTATCTGGAGCAGCGGTCGGCCGGCGACGTCCGCCCGGCGCGGGCCCCGGCGGATCCGGTCGAGGTGGTGCGTGTTGCCCGGCCCGCACCGGAGTTCAGCCGGTTTCTCTATGCGACGGTCGGCGGCGAATGGCATTGGCACGGCCGTCTGGGGTGGACCCGGGAGGACTGGCTGGCCCACCTGAACCGGCCGCTGGTTGAGACCTGGGTGGCCTGGGTGGCCGGCGCACCGGCCGGCTACGTGGAGTTGTGCGGATCGTCCACTGTGGACGAAACCAATGTAGAGATCGCGTACTTCGGTCTACTGCCCGGGTTTCTCGGACTGGGACTAGGTGGCCATCTGCTCACCGCCGGGCTCCGGCTGGCCTGGACCATGGCCGCGCGCTGGCCGGGAACCGAACCCGTCGGCCGGGTCTGGGTGCACACCTGCACGCTGGACGGGCCGGCCGCGCTCGCCAACTACCAGGCCCGCGGCCTCACCGTCTACCGGACCGAGGAGGCGGAGGAGGACGTGCCCGACTCACCGCCCGGTTCCTGGCCGGCCAGCGGCTGATCGACGTTCGGGCGGTGCCTGGCCAGGACCACGACGCCGAGGACGGCCGCCGTCCCGCCGACGATCATGCCGATGCCGCGCCAGCCGCCGGCGTTCACCGTCTCGTTGAGCACGCCGATTCCGAGCACGGTGGCGACCAGCGGACTGAGCACGGTCTGACAACCGACCACCACGTCCGGCGGGCCACTGGCATAGGCGAGCTGGAGCAGCCAGGACCCGGCGGCGAAGGCGAGCACCAGCCCGGCCACCGACAGCGGCGCGACCTCGGTGATGCCGCCTTTCTCGAGGTTGTAGGTGACGTCGCGAACCAGCACGGAAACCAGCCCGTAGGCGGCGCCGGTGCCCGCGGCGAAGGCCAGGCAGCGCACCATGCCCCGCCGGGCGTAGCCGATCAGCCCGCACAACACCACGGTCAGTCCGACCAGCTCGACGGCCTGTAGCAGGGCGTCCCCGCCGAACGCGACCGGGTTTGCCGCACCCGCGACAAGCGCGACGAACACCGCGACCCCACCGGTGCTCGCCACCACCGCGATCAGTGCGGCCGCGGCCAGTCGGGCGCCGGCCATCCTGGTGTTGATCACCACGCTGACCGGAAGGGCGAGCACCACGATCGGTGCGACCACGGTGACCGGTGCCAGCGCCAGCGCCAGGATTTGCAGCACCGCGCACAGCGACAGCACCACGAGGCCGAGAAGCCACCGGCGGTTACGGGCCAACCGGGCCAGCCCGCGTGGGGTCAACCCCGCACCGCGCGACTCGTCCCGAACGCCGGCCGCCTGCAGTTGGACGCCGCCCGCGCTCAGTGCGGCGCCGAGCACCGCGAGCACGATGGCGAGCGCGATCATCCCGGCCCCTCCGTCCCGAGCGGGCACCGCACCGACGATCCGCTGGCAACGCCAGGTACACCGGCGCGGGCGGGGTACCGCGTGACCCTCGGGCCGAGCTCGACAATCGAGGTCATGGACGCTCCACGGGATGGTTGGACCTGTCAGGCAGTGCGTTGTTGATATTCAACGCCAGCCCGGCGCGGCCCCTTCCCCGTCGCTGAGAGGGCTCTCAGCCGGCTACCACACCCGCACCCCCCGAACCGCACAAGGCGCCTCCGGTACGTAGGTCCCGGCACCCGGACAGGTGTCGAACTCGCCTTCTGTCGAACAGTGACCGTCCTGGTGGACAGTCACCTCGCGGTTCATCCGATTGGCGAACGACCGGGCGCCGAACCCCTCGGGCAGCGCCGCGCACTCCCCCGGACTCACCTCGCCCCAACGATATTCGATTCAGGGCTCCTCGGTACCCGCACGGGGCCACGAACAGAACTCGCCGCGCTCGCACGCCGGCCCGGCCACCAGGGCGTCCGCGCCGGAGCGCCCAACGTCCACGAGCATCCCGCCCGCCACCAGCGCGACGCCCGCCACCACCCGAAACCCGACCACGATCGGCCTCCCTTCCCACCGCCCCGCCATTCCGAGCGCCTCCGCCACATTCCCGCATCGCGCCCCATTCGCCAAACGGCTGTCCACAGGCCCCACAGTTGTCCACAGCAGACACCGACCGCTCCCAAAACCGCCCACCCCCCGATAGAATGGAGCGGGGCCGCCCCCCGGGGAAGGGTGGGGGCTGTGCATCGGTGGAGCTGCGCATCGGTTGCGCGGATTTGTTGGCGCTCAACGGTTTGCTCGGTTTGGCCGACATCTCCGGTGGCAGTCGTAAAGCGCAAGGTGACCTTCCTTCGCTTCTAGCAGCGGAATGTCACCTTGCGCCGAACCGGATCGTGGGGCCGGCGCCGAACCGGATCGCGGGGCCTTACGCGAACCGGATCGCGGTGAGCGCCGAACCGGGCGCGCTGGGGCGCCGAATCGGATGCGGCGCGGTGGGGCGACAGCCGCACTGTCGCGATGTGGACGGTGTCAGGGTGACGGTCGCATCGCGAGCTTGGCCAGCAGGTCGCGGGCCTTCTCGGCGTTGCGCGGTTGGGCCAGGACGTCGTAGCGGCCGGCGACGAGCTGGCTGGCCGAGGCGATCTCCCGGCCGCTGCGAGTGGTCGCGTAGCCGACCGAGGCGAAGATGATGCCGAACACGACACCGGCGGCAAGGCCGACCAGGATCGGCGCGAACGACATGGTCTGCTGGCTGAACACCCCGAGCAGCAGTCCGACGAACAGGCCGAACCAGGCGCCGCTGAGCGCCCCGGTGGTGAGCACCTTCGGCCAGGAAAGGCGGCCGATCACCCGCTCGACCAGCATCAGGTCCACGCCGACGATGGTGACTTCCTGCACCGGAAAGTCGTTGCTGGCCAGGTACTCAACGGCTCGGTGGGCTTCGGCATAGGTGTCGTAGGAGCCGATCGGCCACCCGGAAGGTGGCGTTGGCACCTTGGGTAGGCCCTGGTTGGCTCGCGCGGAGCCGGAGAAAGCACCGGTCACCGTTGCCATCATGCCATGAACCGGACAGTCAGCCCCGCGAGCGGTACTCCCGGAGCAGGCCGCGGCTGATGATGGTCTTCTGGATCTCGCTGGTGCCCTCGCCGATAAGCAGGAACGGCGCCTCGCGCATCAGCCGCTCGATCTCGTACTCCTTGGAGTAGCCGTAACCACCATGAATCCGGAACGACTCCTGGGTCACCTCGGCGCAGTACTCCGACGCGAGCAGCTTGGCCATCCCGGCCTCGACGTCGTTGCGCTCGCCGGAGTCCTTGAGCCGCGCGGCATTCACCATCATCAGGTGCGCCGCCTCGACCTTGGTCGCCATCTCGGCCAACTTGAACGCGATCGCCTGGTGCTCGGCGATCGGCTTGCCGAAGGTGCGGCGCTGCTGCGCGTACTCCACCGCCAGTTCGAACGCCCGGATCGCGATGCCGCAGGCTCGCGCGGCCACGTTGACCCGGCCGACCTCCACCCCGTCCATCATCTGCGCGAAGCCGCCGCCCGGCGCGTCACCGAGGATCGCCGCGGCCGGGATCCGATAGCCCGAAAACACCGCCTCGGTGGTGTCGACCCCCTTGTAGCCCATCTTGTCGATCTTGCCGGGGATGGTCAGGCCCGGCGCCACTTCGCCGAACCCCTCGGGCTTCTCCACCAAGAACGTGGTGAGGTTGCGGTGCGCCTTGTCCGCGCCCTCGTCGGTGCGCACCAGCACCGCGATCAGATTCGACGAACCGCCGTTGGTGAGCCACATCTTGGCGCCGTCGATGACGTAGCCGGCGCCGTCCTTCTTGGCCCTGGTCTTGATCGCCGCGACATCGGAGCCGAGGTCCGGCTCCGACATGGAGAACGAACCGCGCACCTCACCGGTCGCCATCTTCGGCAGGAAGTGCCGCTTCTGCTCCTCGGTGCCGTGCTGCTTGATCATGTGCGCCACGATGAAGTGTGTGTTGATCACACCGGAGACGCTCATCCAGCCGCGGGCGATCTGCTCGACGACCAGCGCGTAGGTGAGCAGCGACTCGCCGAGCCCGCCGTAGGTCTCCGGGATGGTGAGCCCGAAAAGGCCCATCTCCTTCATCCCGTCGACGATGTCCGACGGGTAGGTGTCTCCGTGTTCGAGGGCCTGCGCGTGCGGGATGATCTCCTTGTCCACGAAGTCGCGGACCGTCGCGAGGATCTCCCGTTGCACATCGGTCAGTCCTGCGGTCTGGGCGAGGCGGGCCATTGGAACTCCCTTTCACGGCACGGGTTACCGGTCAGTATCTCGCGGTTAACGTCCGTTCGCCCGGAAAAGGTGTGCGGGGCCACTCGGTGAATCGATCGGGTCAACCGGCGCGCAACTCCAGTGATTCGCCGCATTCCCGGCAATCCTCGGCCAGCACGTACACGTCTTCGCCACAACCGCCGCAGGATCGAAAACTGCGTTCGAAAAGGTCGTCACGGCCACGGCGGCCGAACAGGCGAGACCCGATCCGGCCCTCTCGGTCGGCACGATGTTTACCCATGGCGACCAGCCTCACCCGAACCGGTGGGGTCGAGGCAAGTTTAAGTCGTGACATGTGCGTTATATCACGGCAACCTTCGACCCTCGGTAACCGTCCTTACTTCGCCGTGTAGCCAGCGTTACTGTCCGTGGTCATGGTGTGACCGGGTCGGCCGCCGGCTTCTCGACCCCGTTCGCCTGCTGCTCCCGGTCGGGGTGCGGCTGGGCCGCCGGCTGCCGGGCCGGCGGCTGGCCGGAGCGTGCCGCCGCCCCCGCGGCGCTCTCCAGAAACCGCAGCAGCTCGACCGGGAACGGCAGAACCAGCGTGGAGTTCTTCTCCGCGGCCACCTCGACCACGGTCTCCAGCAAGCGAAGCTGTAACGCGGCCGGGGTGTCGGCCATCACCGCGGCCGCCTCGGAGAGCTTCTGGGACGCCTGGAACTCGCCGTCGGCCGAGATGATCCGGGCCCGCCGCTCCCGCTCGGCCTCGGCCTGCCGCGACATCGAGCGCTTCATCGACTCCGGCAGCGCCACGTCCTTGATCTCCACCCGGTCGATGTGGATGCCCCATTCCAGCGCCGGGCTGTCGATCATCACCTCGAGGCCCTCGTTGAGCCGCTCCCGGTTGGACAGCAGGTCATCGAGGTCACTCTTGCCGATGATCGAGCGTAACGAGGTCTGCGCCACCTGGGCCACGGCGAACCGGTAGTCCTGCACCTTGATGACCGCCAGCGCCGGATCGATCACCTTGAAGTAGACGACCGCGTCCACCCGGACCGTCACGTTGTCCCTGGTAATGCCGTCCTGCGCGGGCACCGGCATGGTGATGATCTGCATGTTGACCTTCTGCATGCGGTCGGCGACCGGCATGATCACGGCCAGCCCGGGCTCGCGGACCGCCGGGCGCACCCGCCCGAAGCGGAACACCAGGCCGCGCTCGTACTGCTTGATCACGCGCAGGCTTGAGCTCGCCCAGATGCCGGCAATGACCAGAACGGCGAGCAGAAGGTAGGCCAGGAGCATCGCGAACCCCCTTGTCAGGGTGAGGAATCCGGCGTGGCTCGGGTACGCCTCGATGCTACGCCCGGCAGCGGCTCAACCGGGTGCGTCGCCGAGCCAGCGCGCCACCGTGACGCGGAAGTGGAACGAGCGGATGGCGCCCTGCACGACGACGATCCAGCAGTCGTCGCCGGACTGGAACACCGAGCGCTGCCTCGGGTTCATCGGGTGCCGAGGCTGGAAGCTGAACGCGAGATCGCGGCCGGCCCGCACGGCCTCGTCGTAGCCGCCGGACGGCCGAACCTCGGTGAGCGACCAGGTCCGCCGGTCGCCGGTGCCGACGGTCTCCTCCAACAGCACGAACCAGGTGGGCTCCCGGTCATCCGGCGGCATCGGCGGCTAGCTCGTCGATGGCGGCGGCCAGGCCGAGCGTGCGGCGCGCGGTGTCCACGTGCAGATTCTCGATCATGCGCCCGTCCACGGTCACCACCCCCCGGCCGTCCCGGCGCGCCTGCTCGAACGCGTCGATGATCCGTCGGGACGTCGCCACCTCCTCGGCTGAGGGCGCGAAGATCCGGTTGCACGGCTCGAGCTGGCCGGGATGGATCAGCGTCTTGCCGTCAAAGCCGAACTGCCGGCCCTGCAAGCATTCCGCCTCGAAGCCGGGGAGGTCGCGCACATCGTTGTAGACCCCGTCGAGGATCGCCTTGCCTGCCGTGCGCGCGGCGAGCAGGGCCAGCGACAGCGCGCCGAGCAGCGGCGCCCGGCCGGGGACGTGCTCGGCGTGCAGTTCCTTGGCCAAATCGTTGGTGCCCATGACAAGCACGGTCAGCCGCGCACTCTCCCCGGCGATCTGCTCGGCCCGCAGCATTGCCAGCGGGGTCTCCACCATGGCCCAGATCGCGGTGTGCGCTGGCGCCCCGGCCGCCTCGAGCGCGCGCTCGACGGCGCGCACCTCGGCCGCAGAGTTGATCTTCGGTACCAGCACGGCGGCCGGACCCGCCGCCGCGGCGGCGCGCAGATCATCGCCATACCACGGGGTTTCCAGGCCATTGACCCGGACGACCAGCTCCCGCCGGCCATAGCCGCCACCGGCGACGGCGGCACCGACCCGGTCACGGGCCGCCGGTTTCGCGTCCGGAGCCACCGCGTCCTCGAGATCGAGGATCAGCGCGTCGGCCGGCAGCGACTTCGCCTTCTCCAGCGCCCGCTCGTTGGAGCCGGGCAGGTAGAGCACGGACCGGCGCGGACGCGGGCCGCTGTCAGTCACGACAGCGCCTCCTTGGTCGCCGTCTCGTAGGCGTGGGCCAGCTCGGGATCCCGCTCGGCCAGCTGGTCGGCGAGCGAGGCGATCACCCGGCACTGCTTGACCGTGGCGTCGTCCTGCATCTTGCCGTCCAGCATCACCGTGCCGGTGCCGTCGCCCATCGCCGCGATCACCCGCCTGGCCCAGGCCACCTCGGCCGGCTCGGGTGAGAAAACCTTGCGAGCTATGGAGATTTGGGCCGGATGCAGGCTCCATGCGCCGACGCAGCCGAGCAGGTAGGCGTTGCGGAACTGGTCCTCGCAGCCCATCGTGTCCAGGATGTCGCCGAACGGCCCGTAGTACGGCAAGATCCCGGCGGACACGCAGGCGTCGACCATGCGCGCCAGGGTGTAGTGCCAGAGGTCCTGCTGGGACGTGGTGCGGCCGGCGGTCAGGTCGTCGCCGACCGGGTCGGTGCGCACCAGATAACCGGGATGGCCGCCGCCGACCCGGGTGGTCTTCATCCGTCGGCTCGCGGCCAGGTCCGCCGGGCCGAGGGAGATGCCCTGCATGCGCGGGCTGGCGGCGGCGATCTCCTCGACCCGGGCCACCCCGCTCGCGGTCTCCAGGATGGCGTGAACCAGCAGCGGCTCGGTCAATCCGGCGCGCGCCTCGAGCTGGGCGAGCAACCGGTCCACGTAGTGGATGTCCTCCGGCCCCTCGACCTTCGGGATCATGATCACATCGAGCCGGTCGCCGATCTCGGTGACCAGGGTGACCAGGTCGTCGAGCGCCCACGGCGAGTCGAGACTGTTCACCCTGGTCCACAGCTGCGTGCCGGCGAAGTCGGTGCTCCTGGCGATGCGCACCAGCCCCGCTCTGGCGGACTCCTTACGGTCGGCCTGGATGGCGTCCTCCAGGTTGCCGAGCAGCACGTCCACCCGCGAAACCAGGTCGGGCACCTTGGCGGCCATCTTCTCGTTGCCCGGATCGAAGAAGTGGATCATCCGGGACGGCCGGAACGGGATCTCCCTCACCGGTGCGGGCGCGCCGACCGCGAGCGGGCGGAAGAAGTCCTTCGGTGAGCGCATTCAAGCCTCCAGCCGAACAGTCCTTACCTGCCGGTAACCCTAGGGACTGGGGCGCCGCCGTGCGCGGCGATGTTGGCAAGACCACGCCAGAAAGTGCCGTGAAGACCGGAACGCTCGACCCGGAGAGGTGCCGGCGGACACCCTGGTGGCCACCCGGGGAGCGAGACCGGTCTTCACGGCACCAGCCCCCGGTGCAGTTGACCGCACGGAAGGCGCCGTGGACAACGATTCGAACCCGGTCGAATCACCGGGACCGAATCGCGTTCTACCCTGCACAGGTGACCCCTCTCACCCGGCCGGTGTCATGATTCGCGCCCACCTCGACGCGGCGTCCCTGGCCCGGATTCGACTGTCCGCCTCGCCCGCGTCGGAGGCGGTGTCCTGGCTGCGGCTCACCGCGAACGGCCAGAAGCACGCCGTCTTCGGCGATCCCGGCCCGGCGGCCCGGTTCGCGCTGCGTGACCCGGACGTCGCCCTGCTGGCCAAGACGCTGCCCCCGGGCGCCCGCTACGTGCCGGACCTGCTCACCCCGAAACCCCTTGCCGGCTCGGCGGAGCAGACCTGGACCGGGCAGGTGGACGCGATCCGCGAGACGCCGAGGGAGACCGTCCTCGACCAGCTCGACGAATGCGCCGCGGTGGGCCAGACGGTGGACCGGGCGGTACGCGACGCGGCCGAGCGCGGCACCTTCGCCCGGCGCGCGGCCAGTGGGCTGGCCACGTTCTGGCGGTACGCCGTAGCCGACGCCTGGCCCGTGTTGCACGGCCGGATGCAGGCCGACCTGGTGAACCGCACGGCGACGATGGCCGCGCACGGGGTGGGGGCGCTGCTCGGCTCGCTGCACCCGACGGTGTCCTGGACCGGCCAGGCGATCGAGGTGGACAAGCCGTTCGAGGAGGAGCTGCACTACGCCGGCACCGAACTGGTGCTCGCCCCTTCCGTGCTGGGCTGGCCGAAGGTGCTGGTGCAGCTGTGCGATCCGGCGGAGGCGGTGCTGGCGTACCCGGCGCTCGGGGTGGGTGCTGAGCCGGGCGCGACGGTCGCCGACGGGCTTTCCCGGCTGCTCGGCGCCACCAGGGCCAGCCTGCTGCGCGACCTCGACGTGCCGCGCTCGACCGGCGACCTGTCCACCCGCCACCAGCTGGCCCCGGCGACGGTGTCCTACCACCTCAAGGTGCTGCACGGGTCCGGGTTGGTCACCCGGACCCGGGACCGGCGCACCGTGCTCTACCGGCGCACCGAGCAGGGAGACGCGCTGCACGGCTGACGGGTGCCGGCACGGACCTGCGGATAGCCTGGTCATCGTGGCAGTCACGACCAAGGTGTTCGTCGCCCAGCTCGTCGGGCTGCCCGTGTTCGGACCGGACGGTGAGTCGATCGGCAAGCTGCGCGACGTGGTGGTGGCGCTGCGGATGGACCGGCGGCCCCCTCGGGTGCTCGGCGTGGTGGTCGAACTGGTCACCAGGCGGCGGATCTTCGTGCCGATGCTGCGCGTCACCTCCATCGAGGCCAACGCCGTCACGCTGGTCACCGGCTCGGTCAACCTGCGGCGCTTCCACCAGCGCCCCAACGAGGTGCTCGTGGTCGGGCAGTTGCTGGACGCCCGGGTGACGATCGAGTCCTCCGGCACGACGGCCACCGTGCAGGACGTCGCCATCGAGCCGACCAGAACCCGGGACTGGGTGCTGTGCCGGATGGCGGTGCGTCGCCGGGCCGGCCGGCTCAGCCGGCGCGGTCCGCTCCAGGTGCTGGCCTGGGAGGAGATCCGCGCGCCCGGCCTGGCCGAGCTCGCCAGCGCCCCGCAGGGCGCGCACCAACTGCTCGCCCTGTTCGACACGATGCGCGCCACCGACGTCGCCGCCGCGCTGCACGACCTGCCGGCGAAGCGGCGCTACGAGGTGGCCGACGCGCTGGACGACGAGCGGCTCGCCGACATCCTGCAGGAGCTGCCCGACTACGACCAGAAGGACGTGCTGTCGCATTTGGACGACGAGCGCGCGGCGGACGTGCTCGAGGCGATGGATCCGGACGACGCCGCCGATCTGCTCGCCGAACTGTCCGAATTGGACAAGAACCGGCTGCTCGAGCTGATGGAGCCGGCGGAGTCCGCGCCGGTGCGCCGGTTGCTCGAGTACGCGACCAACAGCGCGGGTGGACTGATGACCCCGGAGCCGGTCGTGCTCGCCCCGGACTCGTCCATCGCCGAGGCGCTGGCCCGGGTGCGCAACCCCGATCTCACCCCGGCGCTGGCCAGCATGGTGTTCGTCTGCCGGCCGCCGACCGACACTCCGACCGGCCAGTACCTCGGCTGCGCGCACATCCAGCGGCTGCTGCGCGAGCCGCCCTCCAACCTGGTGGCCGGCGCCGTGGACACCGAGCTGACCAGCCTGCGACCGACCGACTCGCTGATCGAGGTGACCAGGTACTTCGCCGCGTACAACCTGGTCTGCGCGCCGGTGGTGGACGAGCAGGACCATCTGCTCGGCGCGATCACCGTCGACGACATCCTCGACCACCTGCTGCCGGAGGGCTGGCGGGAGTCCCCGACCGGCGGCCGGGACAGCGACAACAGCGACAACACGGATACGGACACGGCCAGGGACACTGGCAACAGGGAGGCCGACAACGGCGACACGGGCACGCGCGGCGGCGTCGGCCGGGAGACCGAACATGCCTGAACTCCCTCGGCGCCGGCTCGATCAGCCGCGCCAGCCGCGCGCGCTGCGCTTCGAGCTCGACCCGGAGGCGTTCGCCCGGTTCTCCGAACGGCTGGCCCGCTTCCTCGGCACCGGCAAGTTCCTGTTCTGGCAGACCCTTGTGGTCCTCCTCTGGATCACGCTGAACCTCGTCGCCGTGCGGCTGCGCTGGGATCCGTACCCGTTCATCCTGCTCAACCTGGCCTTCTCCACCCAGGCCGCGTACGCCGCGCCGCTCATCCTGCTGGCGCAGAACCGGCAGGACGACCGCGACCGGGTGGCGCTCGAGGAGGACCGCACCCGGGCCGCGCAGACCAAGGCGGACACCGAGTTCCTGGCCCGTGAGCTGGCGGCGGTGCGGCTGGCCATCGGCGACGTCGCCACCAGGGACTACCTGCGCACCGAGCTCGAGCGGCTGCGCGCCGACCTCCCGGCCCGCTCACGCGGCCGGGCCCGCCCGCCGGCAGACGCGGTGCGCGGCGACGCGCGCTGGGACGACGGACCGGCGCTATGACTCCTGGTCGGTGAGCCGGGCGCAGAGCTCGGCCAGGCGGGCCAGATCAGTGCTGGGGAAGCGGGCGACGAAGTGCCGGGCGATGCCGGCCAGGTGGGTGCCGGACGCGGTGCGCAGCCGTTCCAGGCCGTCCGCGGTCAGCTCCGCGATGACGCCGCGGCCGTCGGCGGCCACCCGCCGCCTGGAGACCAGGCCGGCGCGCTCGAGCCGGTCCACCAACCGGGTCACCCCGGACCGGGACAGCAGCACCCGGTCCGCGAGCTCGGCCATCCGCAACCGCCGCTGCGGTGCCTCGGCGAGCTGCACCAGCACGTCGTAGCTGACCAGCGAGAGCCGCTGCTCGGCCTGCAGCTCCGTTTCGAGGCTGCGCAGCACCCGCGCGTGGGCGGTCAGGAAGGTGCGCCACGCGTGCAGTTCGGCCCGGGTCGGTAACCGCGGTAGAGACTGCTCCGGCATGATCGTCAATCGTACGGCCGTAGCATGGGTGCCGTGAGTGAGCGTGCGAGCGAACCTTCCAGCATTGCCCCGACGCCGAGCTTGCGAGGCGGCGGGGTTCGGCGGCTCCGAGCCTGCGAGGAGACGACGTGAGTGAGCGTGCGAGCGAACCTTCCAGCACTGCCCCGACGCCGAGCTTGCGAGGCGGCGGGGTTCGGCGGCTCCGAGCCTGCGAGGTGGCGTCGTGAGCGACAGCCAGGTTCCCAGCCTCGATGCGATCCGCCAGGCACTGTCCGGGGTCAACGACCCCGAGATCAACAAACCGATCACCGACCTCGGGATGGTGAAGGACGTCCGGGTGGCCGACGGCGGGCGGGTGGACGTCGAGGTCTACCTGACCATCGCGGCCTGTCCGCTGCGCGACCGGATCACCCGGGACGTGACCGCCGCGGTGGCCGCCGTGCCAGGAGTGAGCGAGGTCCGGGTCAGCTTGGACGTGATGAGCGACGAGCAGCGCGGCCAGCTGCGCCGGTCACTGCGCGGTGATTCCGAGGAGCCGCGCATCCCGTTCGCCGAGCCCGGCTCGCTGACCAGGGTGTACTGCGTGGCGTCCGGCAAGGGCGGCGTCGGCAAGTCCAGCGTGACGGTGAACCTGGCGGTCGCCATGGCCGAGCGCGGACTGTCGGTCGGCGTGGTCGACGCGGACATCTACGGCCACTCGGTGCCCAGGATGCTCGGCGCGACCGGGAAGCCGACCCGGGTGGAGAAGATGATGATGCCGCCGCAGGCGAACGGCGTGAAGGTCATCTCGATCGGGATGTTCACCCCGGGCAACACTCCCGTGGTGTGGCGCGGCCCGATGCTGCACCGGGCGCTTCAGCAGTTCCTGGCCGACGTGTTCTGGGGCGACCTCGACATCCTGTTGCTCGACCTGCCGCCGGGCACCGGCGACGTGGCGATCTCGGTGGCACAGCTGATCCCGAACGCGGAGATCCTGGTGGTCACCACCCCACAGCAGGCCGCGGCCGAGGTGGCCGAGCGGGCCGGCGCGATCGCCATCCAGACCCGGCAACGGTTGGCCGGAGTGATCGAGAACATGTCCTGGCTCGAGCTGCCGGACGGCGGCCGGATGGAGATCTTCGGCAACGGCGGCGGTCAGGTCGTCGCCGACTCGCTGTCCCGGGCGATCGGCGCGGAGGTCCCGCTGCTCGGCCAGGTTCCGCTCGACCCACAGTTGCGCGAGGCAGGCGACGAGGGCACGCCGCTGGTCATCTCGGCGCCGCAGGCCCCGGCCGCGGTGGTCCTGCGGGAGATCGCCATCCGGCTGTCCACCAGGGCCCGCGGCCTCGCCGGCCGGATGCTCTCGGTGTCACCGGCCGGCCGCTGAGTCGGCGGTCAGGCCGGGGTCAGGTGGCGTCCGGGTCGAACGGGGCCTTCTCACCCGGGGCCAGCGACGGCGGGTCGACCTGGGCCGGCGGTGCCGAATAGCCGTTGGGCTTGGTCGAACCGTTGCCGTAGGTGCCGTTGCCCGCGGTGTCGTCGTCGAACAGGTGCTTGGCGACGACCCGCTTCGGGTCGAAGTTGCGTAACTGCTGCAGGTCCTGAAGTGGGCGACGGAGCTCGTCGAACTCGGGGCCCATCTCCGAGCGGAGCTGATCGCGGGCGCCGGAGGCGTACTCGCGGAGCTTGCGCAGGTTGCGCCCGACCCAGGCGGCGGCGTTCGGCAGCCGCTCGGGGCCGAGGATGAACAACCCCGCGATCCCGAGTACCAGGATCTCCAACCATCCGACGCTGTCGAACACCCCGGTCTCCTCCGCACTCCGCTCGAACCCAGGGTAGCGGCTCAGTCCGAACCCAGGGTGACCTGAATCGTAAGTTCCCGACCCTGCCGGGCCAGCACCACCGGAACCGTCTGACCCGGCTGGTACTGCCGGACCGCGACGATCAGCTCCGGCGCGTTGCGCACCTGGCGGTCACCGAGCTTGGTGATCACGTCACCCTCCTCGATGCCCGCCTTCTTCGCCGGCCCGTTGTCGGTGACGTTCACCACCTGGGCGCCCTCCGCGGTGTCCGCGGACACCGACTTCGAGTTCAGCCCCAGATCGGCGTGCTTGACCTGCCCGTCCTTGATCAGCGACTCGGTGATCCGGCGCATCACGTTGACCGGGATGGCGAAGCCGAGCCCGATGCTGCCGGTGCTGCCCTCCGCGGTGCGGATCACCGAGTTGATCCCGACCAGCGCACCGGTCGAGTCGACCAGCGCACCGCCCGAGTTTCCCCGGTTGATCGCCGCGTCGGTCTGAATCCCGTCGTAGACCACCGGCTCGTCGCCGTTGTCCCCGCCGGCGACCACCGGCCGGTGCAGCGCGCTGACGATGCCCTCGGTGACCGTGTTCTCCAGGCCGAGCGGCGAGCCGATGGCGATCACACCGTCGCCGACCTGCAGCTCGTCGGAGTTGCCCAGCTGCACGACGGTCGGGTTGGCCACCTCGACCTTGATCACGGCGAGGTCGGTCTTCGGATCCCGGCCGACCACCTTCGCGGCCACCCGGTGCCCGTCGATGAACACCACGGTGATCTGCTGACCGGTGGTGGCCCGGCCGGCGAGCGTCACCACATGGTCGTTGGTGACCACGTAGCCCTGGCCATCGATCATCACCCCGGAGCCGGTGCCGGCCTCCTGGTTCGCCTTCACCTCGATGGACACCACGCCGGGCGACACCTTGTTGGCGATGTCGGCGACCGACCCAGCCGGCCGCTCCTTGCCCGGCTGGGCTTCGGCCAGCGTCACGTCACTGGTCAGCACGTCGCCCCCCCGCGCCACCACCCAGCCGACCAGCCCACCCATCCCGCCGATCAACAGCGCGATCAGGCCGAGCAGCAGCAACGCGGTCGGCTTGACCCGCCGGCCGAAAACCACCTCGGGGAGACTCAACATCGCGCCGGCCGCCCGCTTCGGCGTCCGGCCCCCGTCCGCGTCCTTGCCGACGGCCGGCGGCCCGATCACCGCATTGGCCGCGGGGTCGCGCCACGGGTCCGCGCCGTTCGCCGAGCTCCACAGCGCTTCTTCGGCGTCCTCGTCGTCCCGGATTGCCGAGCCGGGCGGGCGCTGGAGCACCTCGCCGCTGTCCTCCGGCCGGCGAAACGCCGTGGCCAGTGCCTCGGGGGGCGGCGGGGCGACCTTCAGGTCGGCGAACGCCCTGGCCCCGGGGCCACCATTGGGTGGTGCGGCGAACGCGCCGTCCACTCCGGCCGGACGACCGAACGCGGCGGCGGCCGCCGGGTCGGTTGGCGGCCGGTCGATCGGGCGGGGGCCGACCCGGTAGGGCGTGCTCGGCCTGCCGTCCGCGGCGGGATCCGGCATGGCTTGCTCAGGGGTCGAGGACGGCGTGCTCATCGGCTCCCAGCCTGCCGCGTGGACGGTGAAGTTGCCGTATCTGACGGCGGAGTTGCCGTACCTATCGTTGCGCCAGCACGCCGGCCTGCTCGGCGATCGGCCCGGCGGGCAGCTCACCGCGCTGCTCGGGGGCCGCGCCGCTGCCGGTGTTCATCAGGGCGAGCGCGCCGAGCATCAGCCCGGACACCACGACCCCGGCACCCTGGGCGGTACGCCGGCCGATCCGGAAGCCGAGCACCGCGCGTCCCTCACCGAGCTTCGGCGAGGACCCGAGCGGGCTGTTCGAGCCGAGCGGCGCCACCCGGTCGGGACGTTGCACGGTGACCAACTGCCCGTCCTCGGTGACCGCGAGGCCGTCCGGTGCGGTCGGCAGTTCGGTCTCCTGCGGGATGGCGCGCAGCGAGGCCAGCAGGTCGGCCGGCGGCGGCGGGGTGTCCGCGGCCCGCACGGCGGCCCTGGCCTGGCGCTGGGCGGAAATCTCCGCGGCGCAGTACGGGCACTTGGCGATGTGTGACGCGGCCCGGTCGACCGCCGTCCTGGACAGCTCGCCGTCCACGAACGCGACCACCGCATCCGGCATGAGGTGCTGCTCGGACAGTCCCCAACCGCTGCCCCGCGCCTCGGTCATGCCATGGCCTCCTGTGCAAGTTCTCTACGCCGCTCCAGCGACGCCCGCAAGGCCTGCCGGCCGCGGTGGATCCTGCTCCGAACAGTACCTAGTTTCACGCCAAGGGTTGCGCCGATTTCCTCATAGGACAGGCCCTCTACGTCACACAGCACAACCGCGGCCCGGAACTCCGGGGGCAGATCGTCGAGCGCGGCCTGCAGGTCCGGGTCGAGGTGGGTCTCCGACCAGACCTGCTCCGGGCTCGGGTCGTCGCCGGCCAGCCGGTCGGTGTCCTCGGGCAGCCCCTCCATGCGCAGCCGGGACCGCCGGCGCGCCATGTCGAGGAACAGGTTGGTGGTGATCCGGTGCAGCCAGCCCTCGAAGGTGCCCGGCCGGTACGAGGCGAGCGAGCGGAACACCCGGATGAAGGTCTCCTGGGTGAGGTCCTCGGCGTCGTGCGGGTTGCCGGTCAACCGGTACGCGAGACGGTAGACCCGGTCGGCGTGCTCACGGACCACCTCGTCCCAGGACGGCGGTGTCCAGCCGGCATCGCCGGGGCTCACCTCGGGCGCTACGGTCGTCTGAGCCGGCATCGGGTGCGTACCCACCTCCGTACCTCGTCGTTCGCCACCTCGTCGTGCACTGTCCAACTCAACACCCGCTGTGCTCACCTTGTTCCCCCTACCCCGACTGGCCTGTGCGTCCGCCGTAGCTCAGATGATCGGCGAACTGGGTGTGACGTTAGTGAGAACCGCCTGAGAGCCGGCTGAGAATCGCCCGACGGCGCGGCATACCGGCCACTTCAACCGATTTCTGCCCGGTGACCGCTAATCTCACAATCCGTGACGCCCGATCCGCCGGCGGCCGACGCGGCCGCGTTGCGCGACTACGTCGAGGGCTACCTCGCCGAGGACGACTCGCTGATCTCGGCCAGGGCCCGGGCGGTCGAGTTGGGATGTGCCGCCATCGGGCCGGCCGGTGGCGCCGCGCTCCAGTTCCTGACCGCGGCGCTGCGGGCAAGGGCCGTGGTGGAGATCGGCACCGGTGCCGGGGTGAGCGGGTTGTGCCTGCTCCGGGGCATGGCCTCGGACGGGGTGCTCACCTCGATCGACGTCGAGCCGGAGCACCAGAGCGCGGCCAAGCGGGCCTTCGCCGACGCCGGCATCCCGGCCGGGCACACTCGGTTGATCATGGGCCGGGCCCTCGACGTGCTGCCGAGGCTCACCGACGCCGCCTACGACCTGCTGTTCGTTGACGCCGCGCGGGCCGAGTACCCGAGCTACCACGAGCAGGGCGTCCGGCTGCTGCGGCCGGGCGGCGTGATCGCGTTCGACAACGTGCTGCGCGCCGGCGCGGTGGCCAATCCGGCCCGTCGCGACGCCGAGACCCTGGCGCTTCGCGAGGTGGCAAGGGCGGTGCGCGAGGACGACCGCCTGGTGCCGGTGCTGTTGCCGCTCGGCGACGGGATGCTGGTCGCGGCCAGGGCGGGCTGAGGCGCGGCCGCTACCCCCGCCTAGGACCGGTCCGACGCGACGAACGCGCCCATGGAGAACGCCCCGGCGAGGCCGAGCAGGGTGACCACCCCGCCGCCGGTGGCCGCCCCGCTCGCCCACAGGTAGCCGGCCAGCACCGCGAACGGCATCAGCACCACCAGCGCGGCGATCAGGCCGGGCACGAGCCGAAGCTCGATCCGCCGCCGGCCGCTCGTGCCGCCGACCGGTGTCATCGGCCAGACCGCCCGATAGGGGTTCGGATCGGGCCCGCGCTGCTCACGTTCCATGCGCCGGCACCCGGATGCCCTTGCCGAGCACGACCACACCGCCGGCACTGACCGTGTAGCGCTCCCGGTCGGCCTCGATGTCCACCCCGATCTGTGCGCCGTCGGCGACCAGCACGTTCTTGTCCAGGATGGCCGAACGGACCATGGCTCCCTTGCCCACCCGCACGCCGGGCAGCAGCACGCTGCCCTCCACCGTGGCGCCGTCCTCGATGGTCACGTCGCAGCTGATCACCGAGTCGCGCACGGTCGCACCGGAGACGATCGAGCCCGGGCCGACGATCGACTCCAGCGCGTGCCCGGTGTTGACGAACTTGGCCGGCGGCAGCGGCGGTGTGGCGGTACGGATCGGCCAGGTGTGGTTGTACAGGTTGAACACCGGGTGCACGGACACCAGGTCGAGGTGCGCCTCGTAGTAGGCGTCCAGGGTGCCGACGTCTCGCCAGTAGCCGCGGTCCCGCTCACTGGCACCGGGCACCTCGTTGTCGTCGAAGTCGTAGACCGCGGCGACACCGGCGTCCACCAGCATCGGGATGATGTCGCCGCCCATGTCGTGCATCGAGTCGGTGTCGGCCGCGTCCGCGCGCAGCGCCTCCACCAGCACCTCGGTGCGGAAGATGTAGTTGCCCATCGAGGCGAACGTCACGTCCGGGTCGTCCGGGACGTGCGGCGGGTCGGCCGGCTTCTCCAGGAACCGGGTGATCTTGCCGCTCGCGTCGGAGTCGATGCAGCCGAACGCCTTGGCCTCGGCCCGCGGCACCCGGATGCCGGCCACGGTCACCCCGGCGCCGGTGTCGAGGTGCTGGGCGAGCATCTGCGAGGGGTCCATCCGGTACACGTGGTCGGCGCCGAACACCACGATGTGGGCCGGCTTCTCGTCGTAGACCAGGTTCAGCGACTGGAAGATGGCGTCCGCGCTGCCGGTGTACCAGCGCGGTCCGAGCCGCTGCTGGGCCGGGACCGGGGTGATGTATTGACCGAGCACGCTGGACAGCCGCCAGGTGGTGGAGATGTGCCGGTCGAGGGAGTGCGACTTGTACTGGGTCAGCACGCACAGCCGGTGGAAACCGGCGTTGACCAGGTTGGACAGTACGAAGTCGACCAGGCGGTAGTTGCCGCCGAACGGAACGGCGGGCTTCGCCCGGTCGGCGGTCAGCGGCCAGAGCCGCTTGCCCTCGCCGCCCGCGAGCACGATTCCGAGCGCGTGAGGCTGGCCATGCATCGTGTCATTATCGCCGGGCTCGGCGGGAGTGGCGGCTTTTCGGCCGCTGTCCAGCGGAAATCCGGCGGCCATCTAAGGTCGTGGTGTGCGGATCGGGCTGCTGACACGCGAATATCCCCCCGAGATCTACGGCGGGGCGGGGGTACACGTGGCCGCCCTGGTGCCGCGGCTGCGCGAGCTCGTCGAGGTGGACGTGCACTGCTTCGGCGGCAAGCGGCCGGAGGCGGTCAACCATGTCGTGGCGCCCGGTCTCGAGGAGGCCAACGCGGCGCTGCAGACGCTCTCCGTCGATCTGTCGATCACCAACGCCACCGCCGGGCTCGACCTGGTGCACTCGCACACCTGGTACGCCAACCTGGCCGGACACCTGGCCGGGCTGCTGCACGGCGTGCCGCACGTGGTCACCGCGCACTCGCTCGAACCGCGCCGGCCGTGGAAGGCCGAGCAGCTCGAGGGCGGCTACCGGCTGTCCTGCTGGGTGGAACGGGTCTCCTACGTCGCCGCCGACGCGGTGATCGCGGTGAGCAACGGCATGCGCGACGACGTGCTCGAGGTCTACCCGGAGCTGGACCCGGCCCGGGTACACGTGGTGCACAACGGCATCGACACCGCGCTCTACCACCCGGTGTCCGGCACGGATGCCATGAGCCGGCTCGGCATCGACCCGAACCGGCCGACCGTGGTGTTCGTCGGCCGGATCACCCGGCAGAAGGGTGTCGCCCACCTGGTCGCCGCGGCGCACGCGATCGACCCGGCGGCGCAACTGGTGTTGTGCGCGGGTGCGCCGGACACCCCGCAGCTGGCCGGGGAGATCGCCGCGGCGGTGGCCGGGCTCTCCTCGGCGCGTCCAGGCGTGTTCTGGATCCAGCAGATGCTGCCGCCGGAGGAGATCCGGGAGCTACTCAGCCACGCCACGGTGTTCGTCTGCCCGTCGGTCTACGAGCCACTCGGCATCGTCAACCTCGAGGCGATGGCGTGCGGTGCCGCCGTGGTCGCCTCCGACGTCGGCGGCATCCCCGAGGTGGTGGCGGACGGCGAGACGGGACTGCTGGTGCACTACGACGAGGCGGACCCGGACGGTTACCGGCGCGGGCTGGCCGATGCGGTCAACCGGGTGCTGGCGGATCCGGCGCGGGCCGCCGCGATGGGCGCGGCCGGCCGCGAGCGAGCGGCCCGGGAGTTCTCCTGGCCGGCGGCCGCCGCGGCGACCGTCGAGATCTACCGCTCAGTGCTGACCTGAGGCATTCTTCGCCCGCCGGGGTCCGCGTACGAGGCGGCCAACTCGACCAGCGTCCGCGCGGCGAACCCGGTGGCACCCGGGGTGATCTCCTCGTAGGTCTTGTCCGCCCGCGCCGGGCCGGCGATGTCCAGATGCGCCCACGGCAGGCCGGCGGTGAACTCCCGCAGGAAACAGGCCGCGGTGATGCTGCCAGGGCCGGGTGGGCACTGCCGGACGTCGGCGATGTCGCTGCGCACCGCGTCGGCAAGCTCGGCGCCGAGGCTGCCCACGTCGTCCGGCAGCGGCATCCGCCACCAGGCCTCGCCGGCCCGCTCGCCGGCCTCGAGCAGCCGCTCGGCCAGCGCGTCCTGGCTGGCGAACAGACCCCCGGTGCGCAGCCCGAGGCTGACTTTCATGGAGCCGGTCAGCGTGGCCACGTCGACCAGCAGGTCCGGGCGCAACCGTCGGGTGGCGTAGGCGAGCGCGTCGGCAAGCACCATCCGGCCCTCGGCGTCGGTGTTGGTCACCTCGGTGGTCCGCCCGCCGTAGTGCCGCACCACGTCGCCGGGCCGGTAGGCCGAGCCGGACACGTGGTTCTCCGCGCAGGCGACCAGACCGGTCACCCGGACCTCGAGGCCGAGCCGCCCGATCGCGATCAGCGCGGCGATCACCGCGGCGCCGCCCGCCATGTCGGTGCGCATCAGGTGCATGCCGTCGGCCTGCTTCACCGAGATGCCGCCGGTGTCGAACGTGATGCCCTTGCCGACCAGCACCAGGTGCGGTCCGCCCCGGCCGGCGCGCCCCGGCTGCCAGCCGAGCTCGATCAGCCGGGGCGGACGGACCGATCCGGAACCGACCGCGAGCACCCCGCCGAAGCCCTGCTCGGCCAGCCACCGCTCGTCGCGCACCGCGACCTTCAGGCCGGGCACCGCGCCGGCCACCTGCTCGGCGGTCCTGGCCAGCCAGGCCGGGTCCTTCACGTTCGACGGGGTGTTGGCGAGGTCTCTGGTCAACGCGGTCGCCTCGGCCAGCGCCGCCGCGCGGCCGGCCGCCCCGGCCAACTCGGCCACCCGCTGCTCCGGTGCGACCAGGCGAATGCCGCGCAGCGTCGGCTTCGGCCCGGTGGTGGCCATGCCGTAGTGGTAGCCGCCGAGGCGCAGGCCGCGCACCAACGCGGTCACCTCGGCCGGCCCGGCGTCCGCCGGCAGTCGCAGCACCAACGTGCGGCCGGCGCGCCGGCCAGCTTCGTGGTCCGCGGCGATCCGGGCGTTCACCGCCCGAACCAGCGCCGCGCCAGCGGTGCGCCAGTGATGCACCTCACCCGCGCCGATGCCGATCACCCAGCGGGCGGCCGCGCCCGGCGGTCCACTGTGGACCTCGCCGGCCTTTCCGGTGAGCCCGACGGCATCCAGCCACTCGCCGGTGAGACCATCGGAGCCGGGCCCGAGCCGGGCGGGGTCCGCGCCGTCGGCCGCCCGGCTGACGACCGCGATGGGGGCGCCCCGCGCCCCGGCGACCACGGCCACCTCGGGCAGCTGTGTTGGCAGCGGGGGCAACGACGTCGCCACGGCGGGTCCTCCGGCTTCAGGAAAAGGCCAGCCCCGGCCTCCACGTTGGACCGTATCAGCACGGCAACGCGGACCGGGGCAGCAGAGCAGGGTTGACGCGAAGCGGGCGAAGTCAGCCCGCGGCGGCCTTCAGCGCGTCACCCAGAGCGTTGGCCTCGTCCGCGGACATCTCGACCACGAGCCGGCCACCGCCCTCCAGGGGAACGCGCATCACGATGCCCCGACCCTCCTTCGTCACCTCGAGGGGACCGTCTCCGGTCCGGGGCTTCATGGCCGCCATAGCGTGCTCCCTCCGTCGGTGCCTCCCACTCCGACCGGGTTCGCCCGGTCAGAGCCCAGGACATTCTCCCCCATCCGCTCTCGGCGGTGAAATCGAACCGATCAACGCGTGTCGCGTGACGTGCCGATACGAGGTGGCGCCGCGCGGCGGACAACTGCCAGACTGGAACGTCGTGCGAGCCCGTTCCGCGCTGTTCGACGTTTACGGCGGCTACCTCCGAGCCCGAGGTGGGTCCGCCGCCATCGCCGTGCTGGTCCGTTTGCTCGAACCGCTCGGCTTCGGCGCGCCGGCCATCCGCACCGCCGTCTCCCGAATGGTTCGCCAGGGCTGGCTCGAACCCGTCCGGCTGACCGAGGGCCCGGGGTATGCGTTGACCAGGCGGGCCGAGCGCCGGCTGGACGAGGCCGCCGCCCGCATCTACCGGACCCGATCGTCCACCTGGGACGGACGGTGGCACGTGATCGCGCTCGAGACACTGCCCAGCCGGGGCGACCGGGACCGGCTGGACTCCTCGCTGCGGCTGCTCGGCTACGCCCCGCTCGGCCCGGTCACCTGGATCGCCCCCCGGCCGTCGCAGGAGCTGTCCGACGTGCTGGCCGCGGAAGGCCTTGCCGCGAGCGTGTTCCACGGCCAGCACGACGGCGCGGACGCCGAGCTGGCGGCGCGCGCCTGGGACCTCGACGCGCTCGGCGCGGAGTACGCCGACTTCGTGCGGGAATGGGAACCGAGGATCTCGGCCGTGGACACCAGCTCACCGGCCGAGGCGTTCGCCGCGTCCCAGCAGCTGCTGCACGCCTGGCGCCGGTTCCTGTTCCGGGATCCCGGCCTGCCCACCGAGCTGCTGCCGCCCGACTGGCCGGGATCGTGCGCGGCCGAGTTCTTCGACCAGCAGACCGCGCGCCTGGCACCGGCCGCGGAGGAGTTCCTGGACCGCTGCCTCGACCAGGGTCGCCGGACCAGGTCCACCGCCTGACGGCACCATCCGACCGCACCATCCGACCGCACCATCCGACCGCACCATCCAGCCCACCACCGAAGGATGTGACCGTGTCAACCGATGCCCCACTGCTGATCGAGGACGAGGCCGGGGTGCGCACCCTGACCCTGAACCGGCCGGCCGCGTTCAACTCGTTCACCCTGCGACTCAAGGGCGAGCTGCTCGACGCGCTGCGCGCCGCGGCGGCGGACGACGCGGTGCGCGCGGTGGTGATCACCGGCACCGGACGGGCGTTCTGCGCCGGCCAGGACCTCAAGGAGCACGTCGACATGCTCCGCTCCGGCAACCCGGCGCCACTGTCCACCGTGGTCGAGCACTACAACCCGATCATCGCCACGGTCACCGGGATGCCGAAGCCGGTGATCGCCGCGGTGAACGGGATGGCCGCGGGTGCGGGCGCCTCCCTCGCCTACGCCTGCGATCTGCGGGTGGCGGCCGAGTCGGCCAAGTTCCTGATGGCCTTCGCCAACGTTGGGCTGACAGCGGACTCCGGCGGCTCATGGACATTGCCTCGGCTGATCGGCTACGGCCGGGCGATGGAGATGCTGCTGCTGGCCACCACGGTCACGTCGGCCAGGGCGCTGGAGATCGGCATGGTCACCCAGGTGGTCGCGGACGACGCGGTGCGCAGCACCGCACGCGAGCTGGCCGCGCGCATGGCCGCCGGGCCGACGACGGCCTACGCGAAGATCAAGGAGGCACTGCTGGCCGCCGCGGCCGGACCGCTGGACGCGGCGCTGGCCACCGAGGCACGCACCCAGGCCGAGGCGGGCGCGACCGCCGACCACCTCGAGGCGGTGGACGCCTTCGTGGCCAAGCGGGCGGCGGCCTTCACCGGGCGGTGACGCCGGCTCGCCAGCAGTCCTCGACGTGGTCGTCGACCATGCCGGTGGCCTGCATCATGGCGTAGCAGGTGGTCGGCCCGACGAAGGTGAACCCGCGCCGCTTGAGCTCCTTGGCCATCGCCGTCGACTCCGCGGTCACCGCGGGCACGTCGGCCAGGGCGGCCGGGCGCGGGCGGGCGGCCGGGTCGGGCGCGAACGACCAGAGCAGCTCGTCCAGCGGCACGTCCAACGTGGCGATGGCACGCGCGTTGCGGATCGCCGCGTCGATCTTGGCCCGGTTGCGCACGATCGCGGTGTCGGCCATCAGCCTGGCCACGTCCGCCTCGCCGAATCCGGCGACCGTCTCCGGGTCGAAGCCGGCGAACGCCCGCCGGAATCCCTCCCGCTTGCGCAGGATGGTGATCCAGGCCAGGCCGGACTGGAACGCCTCGAGCGTGAGCCGCTCGTAGAGGGCGGTCTCGCCGTGCAGCACGACGCCCCATTCGGTGTCGTGGTAGTCGACGTACTCCGGGGCCGAGTTGCCCCACGGGCACCGGCTGCGGCCGTCGCCCCCCACGAGGCCCGCGGTCACCGGCGCTCCGCCTCGGCCTGTTCCGGGCCGGCCTGCTCCGGCTCGGCCCGCGCCTCGGACTGTTCGGGTTCGGCCGGCGCTTCGTCGGCTTCCTCGGGGCGGGCGCCCGCGCCGTGCGCTGTCTCGTCCCGCTCCGGCTCGGGCGCCGGCAGCCCCAACTCCGCCTCAAGCTCGGCAACCCGGGCGCGCAACGCGTCCAGCTCGGTCCCGACCCGACCGAGCGCCCAATCCACCTCGGACATCTTGTAGCCGCGCACCACCTGCTGGAACCGCACGGTTCCCAGATCTTCCGCGGTGATCCCGGACTCGGGCAGCCGGGTGGGCGAGGCACCCGGCGGGAGCGCGGGCAGCTCCTCGCCACGGCCGAACAGGATCGACGCCAGCAGGAACACCACGGCCGCGACGAGAACCATCACGACCAGGTAGATCAGCGCGGTGGTCACGGCACGATCGTGTCACGAGACCACGACACTACGCAGCCGAGCCCCTGGACACGAGTAACTCGCGCATCGGCGGCCGGTCGGCGGCGGGTACCTGGGTGGTGTCCGGCAACCACTCGCCGGCCACCTGGAGGAACTGGGTCAGCTCACCGGCGGCCACGTCGAACCCGCACCTGGCCAGCGCGGTGCCCAGAATCTGCCGCGACATCTGCCCCAGCTCGCCGAGCGGGCGGTTGCGGTGGGCCCGCACGCCGAGGTTGACCTGAGCCAGTCCGGGCAGTCCGAGCAGCGCGTGGGCGTCGAGCAGCAGTCCGATCTCCACCCCGTAGCCGGCCGCGAACGGCACCGACTCGAGCAGCGCCCGGCTGCCCGCGTACTCCCCGGCGAGCGGCTGGATCACCCCGGACAGCTCCGGGCGCAGCGCGGCGAGCAGCGGACGGGCCATCAGCTCGGTGACCCGGCCGCCGCCGGACTCCTCGCCACCGAACGGCCTGCGGTAGAACGCCTTGACCAGATGCACCTCTGGCTCGCAGAGCAGCGGGCCGAGCAGCCGGGGAACGAACGCGGGGTCCGGATCGACCAGGTCGGAGTCGACGAACGCCAGCAGGTCGCCCCGCGTCGCGGCGAGCGAACGCCAGAGCACCTCACCCTTGCCCGGCCACGGTTCCAGCTCGGCCAGCACGTCGGTGCAGCGCACCACCCTGGCCCCGGCGGCGGCGGCCAATTCGGCGGTCCGGTCGGTCGAGCCCGAGTCGACCACCACGAGCTCGTCGACCAGCGAACCGAGCAGCGGGCGCACCGAGGCAACCACCCGACCGACCGTGGCCTCCTCGTCGAGCGCCGGCAGCACCACGCTGACCGTCCGCGACCCCTTGGCACGTAACAGGTTCGGCACGGTCCACGGACTGTCCTGCCAGGTCCGCTCGGTGAACCAGGCGCGCGCGCCGGCGTGCATCACGCCAGTGCCCGCAAGCAGCGGGATGGCGGTCGGGTTCCGGCGATGCTGGCCACCATCTCGACCACCCTCCTGGTCTGCCGGACCTCGTGCGCGCGGAACACCCTGGCCCCGGCGAGCGCCGCCACCGAGGTCGCGGCCAGCGTGCCGTCCACCCGGTCGGCCAGCCCGACGCCAAGCGTCTCCCCGATGAAGTCCTTGTTGGACAACGCCATCAGCACCGGCCAGCCGGTGCCAACCAGCTCGTCGAGCCGGCGCAGCAACTCGAGGCCGTGCCAGGTGTTCTTGCCGAAGTCGTGCGTCGGGTCGATCAGCACGCCCGCCCGGGGCACGCCGAGCGCGACCATCCGCTCCGCCCTGGCCACCAGCTCCGCGGCGACCTCCGCGACCACGTCCAGGTAGCGCACCCGGTGCGGGTCGGTGCGGGGCGCGGCGCCGCCGGTGTGCGAGCAGACGATGCCGGCGCCGTGTTCGGCGGCCACCTCGGCGAGCGCGGGATCGGCGCCGGCCCAGGTGTCGTTGATCAGGTCGACGCCCGCCTCGATCGCCGGGCCGGCCACCTCGTGCCGCCAGGTGTCGACGCTGATCACCAGGTCGGGGTGGCGCTCCCGGACCGCCGCGACGAACGGCACCACCCGGGCGGCCTCCTCGGCCGCGTCCACGACCTCGCCGTGCGAGCCGGCCCGCACGCCGCCGATGTCGACGATGTCGGCGCCCTCGGCCACCGCCCGGTCCACCGCCGCCAGCGCCGTCCGGTCGTCGAAGGTCGCGCCGCGGTCGTAGAACGAGTCCCTGGTGCGATTCACGATCGCCATCACCAGGGCGCGATCCGCGGTGACCGTCCGCGTGCCGAACCGGAGCCCATCCATGCGACCGATGGTGCCACGGCCGTTTCCGCGACTCGCCCGCCGATACACCCTGGTGACAATCTGTGATGCCGGTGAAACCTGCGGCTCCGGGCTGCCGCGCCTTCCGCGCAACGGCGCGGTGGGCCTTGGGAGTTGGTCAGTGCGTCTCGATCCAGGCCTGGTAGGCCTCTTCCACCACGCGGATCGCGTCGTCGATGTCGTCGGTGACGTGCAGCAGGGCCAGGTCGCGCTCGCCGATCTTGCCCTCGCCGAACACCGTGTCGCGCACCCAGTCGTGCAGGCCGCCCCAATAGGACCGTCCGAACAGGACGACCGGGAACTTGGTCACCTTCTTGGTCTGCACCAGGGTGAGCGCCTCGAACAGCTCGTCCAGCGTGCCGAACCCACCCGGCAGGCAGATGAACGCCTGGGCGTACTTGATGAACATGGTCTTGCGGGTGAAGAAGTACCGGAAGTTCACACCGAGGTCCACCCACGGGTTGAGACCCTGCTCGAACGGCAGCTCGATGCCGAGGCCGATGGACAGCCCGCCGGCCTCGGAACAGCCGCGGTTGACGGCCTCCATCGAGCCGGGGCCGCCGCCGGTGATCGCCGCGAACCCGGCGTGTGCCAGCGCCGCGCCGATGTCCCGGCCCAGCTGGTACTCGGGGTGATCGCGTTTGGTGCGTGCCGAGCCGAACACGGTCACCGCGCGGGGCACCTCGGCCAGCGCACCGAACCCCTCCACGAACTCCGCCTGGATGCGGAGCACCCGCCACGGGTCGGTGTGTACCCAGTCGGTCGGCCCGCGCGAGTCCAGCAGTCTCTGGTCGGTCGTGGTCTGCTCGGTCCTTCTCGCCCGGCGCAGTACCACCGGCCCGCGCTGCTTCTCCCTGGGATGCTCCTCGTCCTCCGGTACTTCGACCGGTTCCTGGATCGTCACGCGGGCGAGTCTAGGGGCGCCAGGAACCGGGTGAGCACCTCGGCGCAGCGCCGGATCTGCGTCACCGGAACGTGTTCCTCTTTCGTGTGGCACAGGGTCGGGTCGCCGGGCCCGAAGTTGACCGCGGGCAGCCCGAGCGCGGCGAACCGGGCCACGTCGGTCCAGCCCAACTTGCCTACCGGCTCCCCGCCCGAGGCCGCCACCAGCTGCCGCGCGGCCGGCGCGGACAGCCCCGGCATCGCGCCCGGAGCGTGGTCCACCACGGTCAGCGGGTAACCGGCGAACACCGTGCGCAGGTGCTCGGTGGCCTGCTCGACCGAACGGTCCGGGGCGAACCTGAAGTTGACCGTGAGCACCGCCTCGTCCGGCACCACGTTGCCCTGTACCCCGCCGGTCACGGCCACCGCCTGCAGCCCCTCCCGGTACTGGCAGCCGTCGATCTCCGCCGTGCGCGGCTCGTACTCCTCGAGCCGGCGCAGCGCTCCGGACAGCGCGTGGATGGCGTTGACCCCCATCCAGGCCCGCGCGGTGTGCGCCCGCCGGCCGACGGCCCGCAACTCCACCCGCATGGTGCCCTGGCAGCCCGCCTCGACCACGGCGTTGGACGGCTCGCAGACGATCGCCAGGTTGCCGCGCAGCCAGTCGGGCAGGTCCCGCTCGACCCGGCCGAGCCCGTTGCGCGCGGCGTCGACCTCCTCGCAGTCGTAGAACACGAAGGTCAGGTCGTGCTCGGGCGCCGTGACGGTGGCGGCCAGGTGCAGCATGACCGCGTCGCCGCCTTTCATGTCCACCGAGCCGAGGCCGTGCAGGATCTCGTCGGCGCCGTCGCCGGTCCGCTCGCTCGGCAGGTTGCCGTTGGCCGGCACCGTGTCCAGGTGCCCGGCGAACACCACCCGGGACGGCCGGCCGAAGTTCGTCCTGGCCAGCACCGCGTTGCCGGACCTGGCCACCTCCAGGTGCCCGGCCTGCTGCCGCAGCGCGGACTCCACCGCCGCGGCCAGCTCCGCCTCGTCCCCGGACACGCTGCGCACGTCCACCAGCGCTTCGGTCAGGTCAGCCGGGTCGCCTGCGAGCCGCAGTTCTATGGCCACGCCGCGTATTCTAGGTCCCGGCGGAGTTCCCCCGCGCCGCCCCGGGCGGGTGGCCGGCGGATGGTCAGGCGCACCACAGCGGAACCCGAGCCGGCACAGTGACTAACGTTGCCGGGGTGAGCGGCACTCTCGATCCGGATGCCACCGGCGCGCACGGCGTCGGGCTGGCCACGGTCACCCAAGACGGCACCGTGCTGGACGCCTGGTTCCCCCGACCCCGGCTCGGTCCCGGCCCGGCGCCGGGGACCCTGCGACTGTCCGAACAGGACGCGGTCGACGAGCTGGGCGACGCCGTCTCGGCACTGCTCGGACCGGACGAGGCCCGCGAGGTCGAGGTGGTGCCGGTGCGTACCGGTGTCACGAGGCTGTCCGACCCGCCGGCCGACGCCTACGACGTCTATCTGCGGCTGCACCTGTTGTCCTGCCGGCTGATCCAGCCGAACGGGTTGAGCCTGGACGGGCTGTTCGGGGTCCTCACCAACGTGGTCTGGACCAACCGGGGCCCGTGCCGGGTCGACGGGTTCGAGGCCACCCGGCTACGGCTGCGGGCCGACGGACCGGTCATCGTCCACCTGGTGGACAAACTGCCACGGATGGTGGACTACGTGGTGCCGACCGGAGTGCGGATCGCGGACGCCGACCGGGTGCGGCTCGGCGCCCACCTGGCCGCCGGCACCACGGTGATGCACGAGGGGTTCGTCAACTTCAACGCCGGCACACTGGGCGCCTCGATGATCGAGGGCCGGATCTCCCAGGGCGTCGTGGTCGGCGACGGTTCGGACGTCGGCGGCGGCGCGTCGATCATGGGCACGCTCTCCGGCGGCGGCCAGGAGACGATCACCATCGGCAAGGGCTGCCTGGTCGGCGCGAACGCCGGCATCGGCATCTCGCTCGGCGACGACTGCGTGGTGGAGGCCGGGCTGTACATCACGGCGGGCACCAAGGTGACGCTGCCGGACGGCGGCACGGTCAAGGCGCGGGACCTGTCCGGCCGATCCGGCCTGCTGTTCCGCCGCAACTCCACCACCGGCCGGGTGGAGGTCTTGCCGCACACCGGTTCCCCGGTCGAGCTGAACGCGGCGCTGCACGCCAATCACTGAGAGCGACGTTGTCCAGGTGGCTGGCTCACCTACTATTGACCCGTGACGACGACAGCCTCGCAGGCCTCCGCCCCGGTCCACGCTGTCGACTTAGGACTGAGCCGCACGCCGATGACCGCCGCGCCGGCCGCTTCGCCGGCCGCGCGGATCCGGGCCCGGCTCGACGAGCAGGTCAGGGCGCTCCTCGAGCACGAGCCGGTGGCCCGGGAGGGTTCACATCCCGAAGGCGTGCACCAGATGCGGGTCTCCGTGCGGCGGATCCGCGCCGCGCTCAAGGCGACCGGCGCGGCCGTCCAGACCTCGGCTGCTTTACAGGAGGAACTGCGCTGGCTCGGCAGGGTGCTCGGCGAGGTCCGGGATCTCGACGTGCAACTCGACCACCTGCGCACCCAGGCCGCCGGTTTCGAACCGGCCGAACGGGACGCCGTTGAGCGCCTGCTGCTCGGACTGCGGGCGGCTCGGCGCAAGGCGCGCCAGCGGTTACTCGCCGCGCTGCGGGGCCACCGTTACAGCACCCTGCTCAAGGACCTGGCCGCGGCAGCGCTGTCCGAGGCGCCCCCGGCCGCCGCACCGCGCACCGGCGAGCAGCGCGCGGCCGCGAACGTCGAAGTGATCCAACGGCCGTACCGCAAGCTCCGCACGGCCGCCGCTGCGCTCGGCGACGAACCATCCGACGATGACCTGCACACGCTGCGGATCCATGGCAAGCGGCTGCGCTACGCGGCCGAACTGGCCCTGCCCGCCGGGGGCCGACCCGTGCACCGCCTGATCAGGGCGACCAAGCAGTTTCAGGACGTGCTCGGTGAGCACCAGGACACCGTGGTCGCCGAGGAGTTGGTGCGCCGGCTGGTCGCCGGGCTGGACCGCCCGGTCGCGCCGGAGCTGGCCTTCGCCGCCGGCCGCCTGGTCGAACGCGAACGCGCCCGCCGGGCCGACTGCCGGGCCGGCTGGCGCGCCGCACTGGCCACTGTGGACAGTTCGGCCGAGGAAGTGCTCGCCGGCGCGGCTACCCGGCAAGCCGGCCAGGCACCTCGGCCACCTGCTCGTCCGTCGCGGTGAGGGCGACCCGCACATGCCGGGTGGCGCTCGGCCCGTAGAACGTTCCCGGGGCGACCAGAATGCCGCGCCGCGCCAGATCCGCGACCGTGGTCCAGGCGTCCTCGTCGCGGGTGGCCCACAGGTAGAGCCCGGCCTCGGAGTGGTCGATCCGGAAGCCGGCCGAGGCGAGCGCCTCCCGCAGAATCGCCCGGCGGGCCTCGAACCGGGCGCGTTGGGCGGCGATGTGGCCGTCGTCGCGGAGCGCGGCGGTCATGGCCGCCTGGACCGGACCCGGCACGATCATGCCGGCGTGCCGGCGGATCTCCAGGAGCCGGGCGACCAGGGCCGGGTCGCCGGTCAGGAAACCGGCGCGGTAGCCGGCCAGGCTTGAGCACTTGGACAGCGAGTGCACGGCCAGGAGCCCGTCGAACCGGCCGCCGCACACCTCGGGGTGCAGGACCGAGAGCGGCTCGACGTCCCAGCCGAGGGTCAGGTAGCACTCGTCGGACACCACCACCGTGCCGCGCTCCCTGGCCCAGTCGACGACCTTGCGCAGATGCTCGGCGGGCAGCACCTGGCCGGTCGGGTTGGCCGGCGAGTTCAGCCAGATGATCGCCGGCCGGGTCGGACCGAGCGCGAGCAGGCTGTCCGACCGGACCAGCGTGGCCCCGGCCAGCCGGACGCCGACCTCGTAGGTCGGATAGGCCAGGGCCGGGATCACCACGGTGTTGCCGGGACCGGCCCCGAGCAGCGTCGGCAGCCAGGCGACCAGCTCCTTTGAACCGATGGTCGGCAGTACCGCATCCGGCGCGACGCCCCCGACGCCGTGCCGGCGGCGCAGCGCCTCGACCGCCGACTCACGCAGCTCCGCGGTGCCGTGCGTGGTCGGATAGCCGGGCGCGGCGGAGGCCGAGGCGAGCGCGTCCCGGATGAGCTGCGGCACCGGATCGACCGGAGTCCCCATGGAGAGATTGATCAGGCCAGCGGGATGGGCCCTGGCCGTGGCCGACTGGCTGGCCAAGAGGTCCCAGGGAAAGTCCGGGAGCCGCCGGTCCAGCATCAATCGGCGGCCTCGCCCATCGGCGGCAGGTTCTTGACCAGCGGCGGGTCCGCGCTCACCTTGCCGACCTTGGCGGCGCCGCCGGGGGAGCCGAGCTCGTCGAAGAAGTCGACGTTGGCCTTGGTGTATTCCTTCCACTGATCGGGCACATCGTCCTCGTAGTAGATGGCCTCGACCGGGCAGACCGGCTCGCACGCGCCACAGTCGACACACTCGTCGGGGTGGATGTAGAGCATCCGGTCCCCCTCGTAGATGCAGTCGACCGGGCACTCTTCGATGCACGCCTTGTCGAGCACATCGACGCAGGGCTCGGCGATCACATAGGTCATGCGGTCTCCTGCTTCTCATCTCACTGGCGCTCAGGCGGGAGATTACCGTCCACGCCTAGTATCCCTCTGAAGGAGCGTCAGCCAGAACCAGGTGCCGCTCGGGTGATCCGGATCTCAGTGGCTGGACGCGTTCGCGGTATCCAGGGAAACCGTGCCGCAGTGGGTGTCCAGCCAGCGGGTGCCGGCGCTGGCCGCACGCTTGAGCGCGGAGCGCTCGCCACAGTAGTCGCCGACCATGCCGACCACCGGCACCCAGCTGAGCATCCGGTGGTAGAACCGGCCCTTCTGGCGCTTGTCCAACTCGCCGCCGACCGCCATGAGCCGGCGGCCGAACCGCCACAGCATGCGGAACGCGGCGCCGGCGGTGAGCCGGCCGTGCCGGGCCGAGGACTCGGTGACCTGCTCGGTGAGCGCGGCGCCGGCCTGCTCGTCGGTGGCCGCATCACCGGCCCGCTCGACCACGGCGGGGTCGATCTGCCGGTCGAACAGCACGGCGGCGAGCAGCCGGACCCGATCGGCCGGGCGGGTGACCCCGTGCTCGGCGGCGATCGCGCAGAGCAGCAGGCCCTGCCCGGCAACGGCCAGGGTGTCCTGCAGCGGCAACCGGTCGGCCAGTGCGCCGCCGATCCCCGGGATCGCGGCGAGCAGCACGGTGAACCGACCGACCCGGTTGATCCACCAGTCATCCCGCTCGGCCACGCTCATCCGGGCCCAGGCCGCGGTGCCGGGCACCTTCATCGCGCCGACCCCGCGCCTGCCGGGTAACTGCCCGGCCCGAACCGGCCGGCCGGCCAGCGGGGCCAGCGCACCGGAGGCCGCCCACACGAACGGCCGCAGTGCGGCGACGATCTGCCGGTCTTCGATGGGCTCAGCCACGGGGTCCTCCTAAGAGCAGGCCAGCGGGTAGGGCACCGGCGGCGAGGAGGAGCAACGCCCGCCAGTCGGCGATGAGGACCTGGTCACCGCCGGGGCCCGCAAGACCGAATACCCCGAGACAGAGCAGCCACACCAGCAAGGGGGCAGCGGCCACGGTGGTCCTGGAGGAGAGCCGGCCGGCCATGCCGACCAGTAGCGGCATGGTGACCGCGGCGACCACGGGCGTGACCGGGAGTGGGAAGCCGCCGAGGTCGGGCAGCAGGAACCCGTCGAAGCGGAGCGGCAGATAGAGCAGTTCGATGGCGGCGAGCAGCACGCTGTCCAGCAGCAGCACCGCGAACAGCAGGCGGTCCGCGGTCCTCAACCGAGCCCCCCGAACAGGTCGGTCTCCGCGCCGGTCGCGCCGCCAAGGGCCAGCACGTAGTACTCCTCCTCGACGATCGGCGTCGCGATGCCGTTGGACAGCGCGTAACAGCGCCCGCCATCGCCGTGCTGCCACACGCTGATCTGCGTGGCGTGCGCCCGCATGGCGGCGAGCTTGGCCGGCAGTACCTCGGCGATCGGCACCCGCGTGGTGATCTCCGCGTCGTCGGTCACCGGCAGCTCGCCATGGGCCGGCAACCGGTACGGCAGGCCCGCCATCGTGGCCAGCCGGACCAGGCCCGCCGCGGTGGCACGTGCCGAGGTCACCGCGTAGTACAGCCGGTCGACGGTGGCCCGCTTGGCGCAGGCGGCGATGGTGATCTGGTTGGCCCGGATGTGGTCCGGGTGTCCGTAGCCGCCATCCGGGGCGTAGGTGACCACCACCTGCGGGTCCACCTCGGCCAGCACCTCGGCCAGCGACCCGGCCTGGACGTCGGGATCGCCCGCGACGAACGCCCTCGGGTGCTCGTTCGCCGCGGTGTCGACCATGCCGGAGTCCCGCCAACGGCCGGCCCCGCCGAGGTAGCGGTGGTCGGACACGCCGAGCGCGGCACAGGCGGCCCGCAACTCGCCGATCCGGTACCCGCCGAGCTGGTCGGCCTCCGCCGCGCCGAGCTGCCGGAGGAACGGGGGGATGATCTCCCCCTCCTCGCCGAGCGTGCAGGTCACCAGCGTCACCACCGCCCCGGCCGCGGCGTAGCGGGCGATCGTCCCGCCGGTCCACAGGCTTTCGTCGTCCGGATGCGCGTGTACCAGCAGCAACCGGGGCGGGGCCGTCAGGGTCATCCGGCGCAGCCTAGTTCAGCCGGATCCGGGGATCGAGGTAGGCGCCCACCACATCCACGACGGCGCTCAACGCCACGAACGTGATCATCGCGAGTACCGCGATGGCCAGCATCACCGGGTTGTTGGTGGAGCGCAGCGAGCGGACGAACAGGTACCCGAGCCCGGGGTACTGGAAGATCGACTCGACGATCACCGCGCCGCCCATCAGGACGCCGAGGTTGATGCCGACGTGGTTGACCACCGGGATCAGCGCGTTGCGGACGCCGTGTTTGAAGATGACCCGCCGTTGCGAGAGGCCCTTGGCCCGCGCGGTGTGCAGATAGTTCGCCTGCAACACCTCGAGCATGGAGGCCCGCATCAGCCGGCTGATGAACGCCAGGTCAGCGAGCGCGAGCGTGATCGCGGGCAGCAGCATCTCCGGTAACCAGGACACCTCCGTGCCGAACGGGTGCGGCAGTTCGGGGAACACGGTCCACCCGGACAGCAGCGAGCGGAGCAGGAACCCGGTGGCTAACACCGGGAAACACAGCAGCACGACCGTGGTGACGGTGACCAGCGCGTCCACGAAGGTGTCCCGCCAGACCGCGGCGGCGATCCCGGCCAGCAGGCCGATCACCAGGCTGATCAGCACGGCCAGCAGGGCCAGCCGGAACGTGTGCGGTGTCGCGGCACCGATCAGCTCGGACACCTCGCGGCGCTGGCCGAAGTCGATGCCGAACTCACCGGTGAAGATGTTCTTCAGGTAGATCAGGTACTGGAGGAAGAACGGCTTGTCCATGCCGAACTTCGCACGCAGCATCACCTGAGTGTCCGGCGGGAGAGTCTTCTCGTTGAGCTCCGCGAACGGGTTGCCGAGCTGGAACACACCGATGTACAGGAAGAAGGTCGCCGCGACGATGACCAGCACCGCCTGCCCGAACCGCCGCACGGCGAACTTCAGCACTACTCCCCCTGCCCAGGGTCAGGCTCGAACCACCTCGCGAACCGCGGCGTAGTGGCAGGCGGCCCGGTGCGTCCTCGCCCCGGGCACCAGGTTCAGCGGCGGCGGCTGCTCGATACACAACCGGCGCTCGCGATCGGTGAGCTGCTGCTCGAACTTCCAGCAGCGGGTGCGGAACCGGCAGCCGGACGGCGGGTTGGCCGGGTTGGGCACGTCGCCGCGCAGCACGATGGTCTCGCGGACCCGCTCCACCCTCGGGTCCGGAATCGGCACCGCCGAGATCAACGCCTGGGTGTACGGGTGGTAGGGCCGGTCGAACAGGTCGTCCCGGTCCGCGATCTCCACGATGCTGCCCAGGTACATCACCGCGACCCGATCGGAGATGTGCCGCACCACGGACAGGTCGTGCGCGATGAACAGGTAGGTGAGCCCGAGCTGGTCCTGGAGGTCCTCGAGCAGGTTCACGATCTGCGCCTGGATGGACACGTCCAGGGCCGACACCGGCTCGTCAAGCACCACGAACTTCGGGTTCAGCGCGATCGCCCTCGCGATGCCGATGCGCTGGCGCTGGCCGCCGGAGAACTCGTGCGGGTAGCGGTCGGCGTACTCCTCGGCGAGGCCAACCGTGTCCAGCAGGTCACTGATCGTGGACTTGGTGAACTCGCTGCCGAGCAGCTGGTACTTCTCCGTCAGGATCTGCCGGATCGTCATGCGCGGGTTCAGCGAGGCGTACGGGTCCTGGAAGATGATCTGCATGTCCCGGCGGGCCTTGCGCAGTCCCTCCTTGCCCAGCCTGGTGACGTTGACACCGTCCAGGCTGACCTGGCCGCTGGTCGGCTCGACCAGCCGCAGGATGGCCCGCGCGGTGGTCGACTTGCCACAGCCGGACTCGCCGACCAGCGCGACCGTCTCGCCCTGTTTGACGGTGAGCGAGATGCCGTCGACGGCCTTGACGTGCCCGATCACCCGCTTGATGAACACGCCGCTGCGGATCGGGAAATGCTTGACAAGGTTGTGCACCTCGAGCATCGGCCGGCCGTTGTGCGACGCGGCGCCCGCCCCGTTGGGCGAAAGCGACCCCGGCTGGGTCATGTGGCCACCCTCTCCTCGTAGGCGACCGCCACCCGGTCGCTGTGCACGCACGCGGCGACATGCCCCAGGCCGGCGACCGGCGCCAGCGGGGGTACCGCCGCCCTGCACTTCTCGGTTGCGAACACACAGCGCGGATGGAACGCGCAGCCCCTCGGCACGTTGGCCAGGCTCGGCGGCTGACCCTTGATCGGCATCAGTCGTTCCTGCCTGCGGTGATCCATCCTGGCCAGGCTGGACAGCAGACCGAAGGTGTAGGCGTGCCGGGGCTGGTAGAAGATCTCGTCGGTGGTGCCGGACTCGACGATCCGCCCGGCGTACATCACGTTGATCCGGTCCGCGTGGCTGGCCACCACGCCGAGGTCGTGCGTGATCAGCACGATCGCGGTGTTGCGATCCTCCTGGAGCTTCTCGAGCAGGGCCATGATCTGCGCCTGCACGGTCACATCGAGCGCGGTGGTCGGCTCGTCGGCGAGCAGCACCTGCGGGTCGTTGGCCAGCGCCATCGCGATCATCGCCCGCTGCCGCATGCCGCCGGAGAACTCGTGCGGGTACTGGTTGAGCCGCACCGCCGGGTTCGGGATGCCGACCTCACCGAGCAGGTCGAGCGCCCGGCGCTTGGCCACGATCTTGCTGACGTTCTGGTGGTTGCGCACCATCTCGGCGATCTGGTCGCCCACCTTGAACACCGGGTTCAGCGCGGTGAGCGGGTCCTGGAAGATCATCGCGATCTCCCGGCCGCGCAGCTTGCGCTGGTCCTTCTCCGGCATCTTCATCAGCGACCGGCCGCGCAGCAGGATGTCCCCGGTCGGGAACACCGCCGGTGGGCTCTGGACCAGGCCGAGGATGGTCATCGCGGACACCGACTTGCCGGAGCCCGACTCGCCGACGATGGCCATCGTCTCGCCCTCGGAGATGGACCATGACACCCCGTCCACCGCCTTGACCACACCACGGTCGGTCCTGAAGTGCACCCGCAGATCGTTGATCTCGAGCAGCGGTGCCGATGCGTCGAGACCGATGTCTTCCACGCGAGCTCTCCTTATCGCAGCTTCGGGTCAAGGGAGTCGCGCAACCCGTCGGCGACGAAGGCGAACGCGAGCGTGGTGATCACGATCGCGATGCTCGGGAAGACCCACAGGTAGCTTGATCCGGGAACGGTGAAGTACTTGAAGCCCTGGCTGATCATCCGGCCCCACTCCGGCGTTTCCAGTGGCACCCCCACGCCGAGGAAGGACAGGCCGGCCATGGACACGATGGCCACGCCGATGCCGGTGAACGCGTAGACCAGCACCGGCGCGACGGAGTTCGGCAGAATGTGCCGCAGCACGATGCGCGGCCCGCCGGCGCCGATCGACCTGGCCGCCTCCACGTACTCCGCCTCGCGGGTGGCCAGCACCTGGCCGCGCATCAGCCGGCCGGTGGTCGGCCAGGCCAGCAGGATCAGCGCGAACACCACGGGCCAGGTGCTCTGCCGCCCCGGATCCAGCGTTCGAATCAGGATGATCGCGCCGATCAGGTACGGGAAGGCCAGGAAGATGTCGGTGACCCGCATGATCACGCTGTCCACGCCGCCGCCGAGGTAGCCCGCGATCGCGCCGAGCACCAGGCCGAGGAACAACGAACCGAGCATGACGCCGATGCCGACCAGGAGCGCGAGACCGAGGCCGTAGAGCATGCCGGAGTACAGGTCCCGGCCGAGCTCGTCGGTGCCGAACCAGTGCTCACCACTCGGCCCCTGGAGCGAGTTGAGCAGGTTCTGCTCTTTCGGGTCGTACGGCGCGATGAACGGGCCGAGGATGGCGAGGAGGATCAGCACGCCCACCACGCCAAGGCCGACCATGGCCAGCTTGTTGCGTTTGAAGCGGCGCCAGATGTCGGCGAGTTGGCTGCTCGAGCGGCGCTTGGTCGGGACGACGCCCTCTTCGGCCGGCAGGAACTCGTCCTCCGGGGCCGGCTCGGCGAGCAGCGTTTCGGCCGGCAGACGCAGGTCAGCGCGGTCTCCTGGAATACTCACGGCTCAACTCACCTCGCTCAGCTCAGCCTGATCCGTGGATCGAGGTAGGCGTAGAGAATGTCGATGATCAGGCTGATCACCACGAACACGATGACCCCGAACGCGGTGATCGCCATGATCACCGGGTTGTTGTTGTTTAGGATCGATTTGTACAGCAGCAACCCCACCCCGGGGTACTGGAAGATCGTCTCGGTGATGATGGCGCCGCCGAGCAGGCCGCCGATCCCGATACCGAGGTAGGTGACCACCGGGATGATGGAGTTGCGCAGGGCGTGCTTGCCGATCACTTTGCGCTCGGACAGGCCCTTTGCCCGCGCAGTGCGGATGTAGTCGGCGCGGAGCACCTCCAGCATCGAGCCGCGCATCAGCCTGGCGACGAACGCGGCGTCCACGATGGCCAGGGTGAACGCCGGTAGCAGCACCTCGATCAGCCAGAACGGTTGTTCGCCGAACGCCGATCTCGGAACCGAAGGGAAGAACAACTCGCCGGTCACGTTTGCCCGCAGCGACAGGCCGATGACGAACACCGGGATGCCGATCGCGAACGTGGTGAGCAGGGTGACCAGCACGTCCCAGAAGGAGTAGCGCCACACCGCGGCGATGATGCCGGCCAGCACGCCGATCATGATGTCGAGCAGGATCGCGACCGCGGTCAGCCGGACCGTCGCCGGGATCGCGTTGCCGAGCATCTCCGAGACCTGACGCCGCTGGTCGAAGTCGATGCCGAAGTCGCCGGTGAACATGTTCTTCAGGTAGACCAGGAACTGCAGGGGCAGTGGCTTGTCCAGCCCGAACTTCGCTCTCAGTGCCGTCTGGGTGTCCGGCGGCACGGTCTTGTCCCCGCTTGAGGCGAACGGGTCGCCGAGCGCGAACAACGCAAGGAAGATCAGCAGCATCGCCGTGATGATCACGAGGATCGCCTGTGCCACCCGGCGGATGACGAACTTGCCCATGACGAGTTCCCGGCCTTCTTGCTGACGTGGCTGGTGGCCGGCGGCCCCGTGGGACCGCCGGCCATCAGGCTAGTTCACTTGACGCTGATTACCGAAAGGTCGGCGTTCTCGTTGAAGTCCATCCGAAGGTTGATGTACTTCGAGGAGTTCGCCAGCCGGTTCTGGGTCCGCGCGAAGGTCGGGATGAGCGCGAGGTCGTCGCCGATCGCCATCTTCTCGGCCTGCTGGGCCAGCTTGACCCGCTCGCCCTCGTCCTTGGTCGCCTTGCCCTTGTTCAGCAGGTCGTCGAACGCCTTGTTGCAGTAGCGGCCGCGGTTGTCGCCGACGACCGGCTTGGTCGGGTCGTCAGTGCCGATCGCGGCGCAGCTGAGCAGCGGGGCCAGGAAGTTGAACGGCGTCGGGTAGTCCGCACCCCACGCGGCGCGGAACAGTCCGCTCGCGCCCGGGGCCTGCTCGTTGTTGAGCATGTCCTTGAACTGGACCGAGGTCATGTTGACCTTGATGCCGAGGTTCTTCTCGAGCTGCTGCTTGATCGCGGCCATGTTCTCCTCGTGGCCGGCGTCCGCGTTGAACTGGAGGTTGACCGCGGTACCCGGGGTCAACCCGGACTCCTGGGCCAGCTTCTTCGCCTGCTCGACATCGAGCTTGCAGGCGTCACACACGTTGGCCTGGTAGGCGTTCTTGAACACCTGGGGGACGAACGAGGTGGCCGGGATCTGCGAGCCCTTGAACACGCCCTCGGCGATGGCGTTGCGGTCGATCGCCATGGAGATCGCCTTGCGCGCCTTGGCCGAGTCGAGCGGCTTGGTCGTCACCATCGCCAGCAGGTAGTTGATGCCGTTGGTGTTCTTGCGGATCCAGTTGCCCTTGGACTCGTTGTCCGACCGGGCCTGCGGCAGCGCCGGCACCGGGATGCGAGCCCAGTCGAACGTGCCGTTGTTGAAACCGTCGTACTCGTCCTTGTTGCCGTTCGGCACGATGGTGAACTCGACCGAGTCCAGGTAGGCCTTGTCGCCGGCGCCGTAGTCGTCGTTGCGCACCAGCTTGATGCCCTTGTCGTGCTGCCACGGGCCGGACATCTTGAACATGCCGTTACCGATCGGCAGGTCGTTGAAGGCCTTGTTGTCGGCCGCGCCCGCGGTCTTCGGCATCGGGCTGAACACCGGGTGGAAGGTGCGCAGGTAGAACTCGCAGTCCTTGTCCGCCAGGGTGACCTTCAGCTTGGCCGGGTCGGACGCGTCGACGCCGGAGAAGGTGGTCGCGGTGCCGGCCTGCAGCTCCTTGAAGCCCTTGATCGGCTCCATGTGGTAGGCCACCTCGGAGGCCGCGGACTTGATCGCCTCACGCTCCCAGCCGAGCTTGAACGACTGCGAGGTGACCTCTTCACCGTTGCTGAACTTGGTGCCGGTCTTGAGGTCGAAGGTCCATTCGGAGCAGTCGTCGTTGGGCGTCCAACTCTTCGCCACGCCGTCCTTCACCGAGCCGTCCGGGTTGACCCGGATGAGACCGGTGTAGAGGTACTGCGTGATGTTGATGCCCTCGGACTCCTGGGAGTTGTACGGGTCGATCGCGGTCGGCTCACTGATGCCGAGCCGGAACGTGCCACCAGGCTTGCCCTTGACGATGCTGGGTTCCTGAGTCTCCGGCCACCCTGCGGACGGTTGAGCCTGATTGCCGCCGCTCTGGTTGCCGCCACTCCCGGTGTTTTCCTTTTTCGCACAGCCGGCGAGCGCAAGGCCTGCGGCAGTGACGCAGACCGCGGCACGCAGCCACACTGGTTTCCTACTCAAGTCAATCCTCCTGAGCGAGCACGCACTGGGGGGCGGCGTGCGCCCTGTGTTGTCGTGACACATCGTGCACGGAACCGGTGGATGCCGCGCGACGGGGTCTGTCGGGGAGACCAACCATCGCATCGCGGTCGAAAATGACGTACACGTCGTAACGACCTCGGATCAGTATCCACTGGATCTTGTGACGCGTTGGCGCCTTTTGGCGGGCGCGCCGTTGCAGGACGTTAGGAACCGAAAAGCCCGCGGTCACCTCTCGAAAGACGATCGTGACCAAAGGGTGACACGTTGACGGCAACGCGCGACCCTTCCGTTACTGCACGAGACCGTGCCCAGGCTACTCCGCTGATGGCCAGGACTTGTCAACCCGCCGAACGGCCCAGCCTTTCGCCATCAATATGTGAATTGCCCACCGTAGACAAGTCACGGCAAATCGGATCTCTGGGCCGTCCGGCCGCTCACCGCGGGCAACGAGCACGTAACTCCGCGATTCGTTTCCGTATTCGAGTGATCACCAGCTGACGACCCTGCTCGACGGCCCGCTCCTCGGCTCGTTGCAGCACCGCGAGGCCGCGCTCCGGGTCGGTCTCCCCGATGATCGTGCCGAGCTGTACCAGGTCGTTCATCTCGCCGGACCGGTCGCCGAGCTCACGGTGGGTGCCGATGGCCGCGACGGTGAGCGCGGTCGCCTCGTCCAGCCGGCCGCTCGCCTGCAGCAGCGCGGCCTTCTCCCGCTGGCTGGTCGCGGTCGCGGCCCGATCGCAGAGTCGGGTGAAAGCCTGCTCGGCGAGGTCCTGCCAATGCCGGGCGGACTCGAGCCGGCCGAGCAGCCGGTCGGTGACCCCGAGCCAGTAGCAACACCAGGCCTCGTCCCGCGCGTCGGCACCGGCCCGGAAGCCCTCGAGCGCCTGCCACAGCAACGGCCCTGCGTCGGCGTACCGGCCCTGGTACAGCCGCTGCACGCCGAGCTGATAGCTGATCTGCGCCCGGCCCCGGTCGTCGTCGAGGAGCTCGAACTGTTGCGCGGCAAGCCTGAGGTAGCGGGACGCGGCGCCGAACCGACCCAGCTTGCGGTTCGTCACGCCGAGCAGGACGTAGACGTAGGCGACCGAACGCGGGTCACCGGCCGCCCGCAGCCGGCGCCGAGCCCGGTCGAGGCCGAGCAGCGCCTCGGGCGAGCGGTCAAGGTAGACCTCCATCTCGGCCAGGCCGCGCAGCGCGTAGGGATCGGTGCCGCCGGACGCGGCCAGTACCGCCTCGTGCGTGACCCGCCAGCCCGCCCAGTCACTGTGCGCGGCGAAAAAGCTGCTCAGCAACGCGGCCAGCTCGGCGCCGAGGGCCACCCGGCCGTGGTCGCAGGCCAGGACGACGGCGTGGATCAAGAACCGGCGGTTGGCCACGAACCAAGCCGTCGGATCCGCCGGTGCGGCGGCGGGCGCGTCGGCCGGGCGCCAGCGCGGCGCGACCGGTGGCGGCGGCGGGAAGAAGCGGTGGTTGAACGCCTGCTCGGCGCGCTCGAGGTGGTCGAGGACGGCACCGAGCAACCGATCGGTGGCCGCGGCCGGGCCGGGCCGACCCTGGTCACCGGGCCGCTGATCACCGGAGCGCTGGTCGGCGTGCACTTCGGCCGCGCGTTCCCTCGCGTAGTCCCTGACCAGGTCGTGCAGCGCGAACACCCGCGTCCCGGCGCCGTCCGCACCGGCATCGGCGAGCAGGTTCGCGGCGAGCAGCACGTCGACCACCCGCTCGGCGCCGGCCAGGTCGACCCCGGCCAGCGCGGCGACCATCCAGGTGGTGCAGCGGGACAGCCCGTGCGTGGCCAGCTCGCCCAGCGCGGCCCGGGGCAGTGGGCGTAACGCGCGGTAGCTGAGCTCGAGGCTGGAGCGGACCGCGACGTCGCCAACCGCGAGTTCGCCGAGGCGCAGCCGCTCATCGGCGAGCCGCTCGGCGAGGTCGGCGAGATCGGCGCGGAGCCCGCTGGCCAGCCGGGCACCGGCGATCCGGATCGCGAGCGGAAGGTTGCCGCAGTTCCCGACCAGCCGGTGCGCCACGGCTGGATCGGCGTCCACCCGGTGCGCGCCGACCAGCGCACGCAGCAGTTGCACCGACTCCTCCTGGCGGAACGGCTCGAGCTGGTGCAGCCGGGCACCGGCCAGCGCGGCCAGCCGGGTCCGGCTGGTGACGATCAGCGCGGCACCCGCGGTGCCGGGCACCAGCGGCCGGACCTGGTCCGCCGACGCCGCGTCGTCGGCGAGCACCAGGATTCGCCGGGTGGCCAGGCGGGACCGGTAGAGCGCGGCCCGCTCCTCGACGCCGTCCGGAATCGCCCCGCCATCCACGCCGAGCGACCGGAGCAGCTGACCGAGCGCGTCCCTTGGCCGCACCGGCTGCTCCGACATCCCGGCCAGGTGCAGGTAGAGCTGGCCATCCGGGTAGTAGTCACGCACCTGGTGCGCGGCATACACGGCCAACGCGGTCTTCCCGGCGCCGGCCATCCCGCAGATCACCGCGATCGCCGGGGCCGGTGAGTCACGGGCGCACAGCTGGGCCTCGAGCGCGGCCCGATAGGCCAGCCGGCCGGTGAAGTCGGGGAGCTGGGCCGGCAGCTCCATCGGTGCTCGGCGGGCCTCGCCTGTCCGGTCGGGCCGGGCCGGCTGGCCGATCCGTTGCTGGGTCGACCAGGCGCGCTCCCAGGCGGCGATCATCGCGTCCGTGTCCCCGCCGCAACTGTCGCTGATCGCCTCGACGACCCGGCGCGGCGGGAACACCTTGCCGTTGATGTAGCGCTCCAGCGACGACTTGCTGTACCAGGTGCGCGTCGCCAACTGGGCCAGGCTCAACCCGGCCCGGTCCTTCATCCGACGAAGCTCGTCAGCCAGCTCGGCGCCGTCCGACGGCGGCATGCCGCACTCACCCCCACGCACTAGACGTGCCGTCCCGGATCATCCCATCTTCGCCCTCTCCGATGGACAGGGCGAGCAAGAAGCCGACAACCTGAACCCAGTTCGCCGCACTGGGGGTGCCGCCGAGCCCGTTCCCCAACACCGCACCGAGCGGAACGGGCTCGGCGGCCCCGAAACCCGTCGCGAGTCTCGCGCTCGGGCACACGAGTCTCGCGCTCGGGCAACTGAGTTCCGCGCTCAGGCAACTGAGGTCCTCGCTCGGGGCCTAACCGGGAGTGCGGGTCCACTGGGGAGCGGCCACGAACGGGCCGGCCAGCGGCGGGCCGGCGGAGACCCCGGACATCTCGGCGCGCACCGCGAGCGTGTCCGCCTCCTGGAACAGCGGCACCGACACGGCCGTGCGCCACAGCGCCGGCTCCACCACGGACAGCGCGTCACTGAACGAGATCGCGCCGGTGAGCGCGGCGTCGATGGTGGGCTGCACAGCCGGGTCGCACACCCCGATGGGACTCAGCGCGACCGGCGCCGAACCGTCCGATTTGGACACACAGCCGAAGTTGCTCGCCAGCGTGGTGGCCGGATCCCCGCCGACCGGCTGCGGCGCGATCGCCATGTTCACCGCGTCCGCCCCGTCCGGTGGCGCGGTGAGCTGGCTGGCGATCAGCTCCTCGCCCGCCACGGTGACCACCTTGGCCTGCACGCCCGCCGCGGCGAGCTGGCGACGCACCTCGTCGGCCATCGCCACGTACGCGGGTCGCTCCACCGGCGCGGCGATCACCAGTCGCAGCGCCCGGCCGCCGATCGACCACAACCCGTCGGTCTTGACGTAGCCGGCCTCGGTGAGCAGCTGCTCGGCCAGCGCGGGGTCCGGCCGGACCAGGACGCCGGCCGGCATGGTGGGCGCGTACCCGGTCATGCTCGGGGCCAGCACCTGGGCATCCGCGCGCAGCTTCGCCTCCGGCCCGTTCCCGCTGCCGATCGTGACCAACGGATCCCGGTCGAGCAGCGCGACCACAGCCCGGCGCACGCCCGCCACGGCCAGGTCAGGGCCGGCCGGCCGGAGCACAACCCTGGTCACGGTCGCGCGGGGCACCAGCCGGGTGGTCATGGCCTGGCCGAGACCGTCCACCAGGTTGGCCCCGGCCGCATCGGTGTGCAGCAGCGCGAGCTGATCGTGCCCGGCCCGCAGCGCCTCGACCAGCCCGCCCTCGTCGGCCCGGCGCAGGATGATCCGATCCAATGGGGGCGGCTGCTCCCAGTAGCGGTCGTTGCGCTCCAGCACGATCTCGCCGCGATCCCGGTCGAGCGACTTGATCGCGAACGGGCCGCCGGTGGTCGGGTAGCTGTCCCGCAGCGCGCTGCCCCAGCCGCCGGGCGCGTCCTTGAGCAGGTGCGCTGGCACCAGGCCGGCGAACAGCGAGCGCCAGCCCGGGTAGGGCTTGGCGAAGGTCACTTCGACGATCTTGCCGGCTTCCCGCGCGGCGATGTTGGAGATCAGCTGGTAGCCGGCCGCACCGATGGTCCCGGGCGCGCTGCGCAGCTGATCACGCAGGTAGACGAAATCCTCGGCGGCGATCGGCGCGTTGTCCGCCCAGGACGCCTCCGGCCGGATCTGATAGGTCACGGTGTACGGCTCGGCCCTGGTCACCTCGGCGGAGACCATCAGCGTGGTGTCCAGCCGGGGCGTGCCGTCCGGCGCCGGCCGGAACGCCGCCGGCAGGAGCAGCGTGGCCAGCGCCGTGGTCACCGCGGACTGGTCGGCGACCTTGTACGGGTTGAACCCGCCGGCCAGGCTGTCCACCCCGACCACGACCTCGCGCGGGTTCACCCGCCGGTTGCCGGTTGTGCTCGCCGCCGGCGTGCTGACCAGCGGCGGTGGCGGCGCGTTCGTGCAGCCGGCGAGCACGGCAAGGCCGAGCAGCGCCAGGATTACCCGGCCGGTCCGACCCATGTCCACCTCCCCTGGCAACACTCGGGTCGCGAGTCAAGAATCCCAGACCGCCCAAACACTTTTCCTGGGCGGGGTACCGCGATGGGGTGACGCGTGGCGGCCCCTGTTGGTTGCGCTGGTTGGCTGCCCTCGTTGGTTGCGGTCGTCGGTTGCGGTCGTCGTTCGCGTCAGACCTGGTCGCGGATCTTGGCGCGGGACCGCTCCCTGGCCCGTGTGGTGCCGTCCAGGACGACCTTGCGGATCCGCACCACGTCCGGCGCGACCTCGACACATTCGTCCGCGGCGCAGAACTCCAGGGCCTCCTCGAGACCGAGGGTGCGCGGCCGGGCCAGGCGCTCCAACTCGTCCCCCGTCGAGCTGCGCATGTTGGTGAGCTTCTTCTCCCTGGTCACGTTGATGTCCAGATCCTCGGCGCGCGGGTTCTCGCCGACCACCATGCCTTCGTAGACGGCGGCGCCCGGCTCGACGAAGAACGTGCCGCGGTCGGCCAGCTGCAACATGGCGTACGCGGTGACCGCGCCGGTCCGGTCGGCGACCAGCGAGCCGGTGTAGCGGCTGCGGATCTCTCCGGCCCACGGGTGGTAGCCCTCGAAGATCGCGTTGGCGATGCCGGTGCCCCTGGTCTCAGTGAGGAACTCGGTGCGGAAGCCGATCAGACCCCTGGACGGCACCACGAACTCGACCTTGATCCGCCCACTGCCGTGCCCACCCAGGTGCTCAAGGCGGCCCTTGCGCCCGGCGAGCAGCTGGGTGATCGCGCCGAGGAACTCTTCCGGCGCGTCCACGGTGAGCCGCTCGAACGGCTCGTACAACCGGCCGTCCACGGTCCTGGTGACCACCTCGGGCTTGCCGACGGTGAGCTCGAACCCCTCCCGGCGCATCGTCTCGACCAGGATGGCCAGGGCCAGCTCGCCACGGCCCTGCACCTCCCAGGTGTCCGGCCGCTCGGTGGGCAACACCCGCACGCTCACGTTGCCGACCAGCTCGGCGTCCAGCCGGGCCCGGACCAGCCGCGCGGTGAGCTTGGACCCGCCGCCGCGCCCGGCCAGCGGCGAGGTGTTCACGCCGATGGTCACCGAGATCGCCGGCTGGTCGACGGTGATCCGGGGCAATGGCCGGGGATCGTCCACATCGGCCAGTGTGTCGCCGATGGTGATGTCCGGAATGCCCGCGATGGCGACCAGATCTCCGGCCTGCGCGGACGCCGCCGGTACCCGGTCGAGCGCCTCGGTGATCAGCAGTTCGGTGATCCGAACATTGGCCACCGACCCGTCCACCCGGCACCAGGCCACGGTCTGGCCCTTGCGCAGCCGGCCGGCGTGGATCCGGCAGAGCGCGATCCGGCCGAGGAAGCTCGACGCGTCGAGGTTGGTCACCAGCGCGCGCAGCGGCGCCTCCGGATCACCGGCCGGCGCGGGCACGTGCTTGAGCAGCATGTCGAACAGCGGTTGGAGGTCGGGGCTGTCCGGCATGCCGCCGTCGGCCGGCGCGGTCAGGCTGGCCCGCCCGGCTCGGGCGGAGGCGTAGACCACCGGCAGGTCGAGCACCGAGTCGTCGACGTGGTCGAGCTCCGCGGCGAGCTCGAGCAGCAGGTCGTGACTCTCCTCGACCACCTCGGCGATCCGGGCGTCCGGCCGGTCGACCTTGTTCACCACCAGGATCACCGGCAGCTGCGAGGCCAATGCCTTACGCAGCACGAACCTGGTCTGCGGCAGCGGACCCTCGCTGGCGTCGACGAGCAGCAGCACACCGTCCACCATGGACAGTCCACGTTCGACCTCGCCACCGAAGTCCGCGTGGCCAGGTGTGTCCACCACGTTGATGGTCACCGGGCCGTCCGGCGTCTGCCGGTGTACCGCGGTGTTCTTGGCCAGGATCGTGATGCCCTTCTCCCGCTCGAGCTCGCCGGAGTCCATCACCCGGTCGACCGCCTCGCCTCGGGTGGACAGCGCGCCGGACTGACGCAGCATGGCGTCCACCAGCGTGGTCTTGCCGTGATCGACGTGCGCCACGATGGCGACGTTGCGCAGGTCGGCTCTGGTGATCACGGCCGTCCCGGTGTCGGCGGCAGGCAAGGGTGCTCCTGAATTGGTGTTTTGGGGGAATCGGCTCCTCAAGGATAGCCCTGCCCCGATATGCTGAATCGCATGTCGTGCTCCTTCGGGATGTGGTGGGCCGCCAACCAGCGGCCATGACGACATGCGATGACCATGCGAAGGCCGCCCACCGGGTGGCCTTCGTCGTTGAAAAGGCCTCTCGCGGGCGGCGGCGAATGCGAGGAGGTTCACATGACCCGGCTCTCTGGCATCACCCCGTCCGGCCACGCCCACCTGGGCAACTACCTGGGTGCGATCCGCCGTTGGGCCCGGGAGGGCAGTGCCGGCGATCTGTACTTCGTCAGCGACCTGCACGGGATGACCACGCCGTATCACCCTCAGCGGTTGCGTTCGCACGCCCGCGAACTGCTGGCGGTGTTGCTGGCCAGCGGAATCGAACCCGATCAGGTGTTCGTGCAGTCCGACCTGATCCGCGAGCTCGGCGCGCTGACCTGGCTGTTGGAGTGCACCTGCGCCTACGGCGAGGCGGCCAGGATGACCCAGTTCAAGGACAAGTCCGCCAAGGACGGCAACGTGGCGGCCCGGCTCGGGTTGCTCACCTACCCGGTGCTGATGGCCGCGGACATCCTGCTTCAGGGCGCCGACGAGGTGCCGGTCGGCGACGACCAGGGCCAGCACGTCGAGCTGGCCAGAGCGCTGGCCCGGCGGTTCAACAACACTTTCGGCGAGGTGTTCGTGGTGCCCGTCGGGGTGACCCCGCCGGTGGCCGCGCGGGTGCGCGACCTTGCCGATCCGGGCCGCAAGATGGACAAGTCGACCCGGGACACGGTCGGTGTCGTCGCTCTGCTGGACGAGCCGGATCTGGTGCGCCGCAAGGTCACGCGGGCCGTGACCGACGGCCTCGACCGGCTGGAGTACCACCCGGAGGAGCAGCCGGGACTGGCCAATCTGCTGGAGATCCTGGCCGCCTGCACCGGGAAGTCGCCGAGCGAGGTGGCCGACGGGTTCGACGCCTACGGCACGCTCAAGCAGGCGGTGGCCGAGGCGGTCGTCGAGGAGCTCCGGCCGGTGCGGCTGCGCAGCGTCGAACTGCTCGCCGACCCCGCCGAGCTGGACCGGGTCCGGGCCGAGGGCGCGGCGACGGCCAGCGGACGCGGCGCGCACCGGCTGGCCTCGGCACTACGCCTGGCCGGGGCCGGTTAGCAGGCGGCGCAGGTCGGGCAGCAGCACCCGGTCGGCCGGCAGCCAGTCGACGCCGTCCAGGGTGTCCGCGACCAGCCAGCGCAGCGCGTGGTGGTCGATCGGGTGTGGCGCGGCGTCCGGCCGTTCCAGCTCAGCCCGGTAGACGCGCAGCACCAGGCCGGGCCGCACCGGCACGTCCGGCCCGACGCGCGCACCGACCCGTACCCGCACGCCGAGTTCCTCGAGGCACTCCCGGCGCACCGCGTCCCGGTCCGACTCGCCCGGCTCCACCCGGCCGCCGGGCAACTCCCAGCGACCGGCCGCCGCCTCGGGGTAGGCGCGCTGCTGGGCGAGCAGGCTGCCGGCCCGCACAATGGCGGCGCCGACCACGACCTCGCTCATCCCGGCACGCTCACCCGGCACGCTCATCCGCCGCTCGTCGCCATACAGCGCAATGTCACCCTCATTCGTTTCTCGACGCGGAATGTCACCTTGCGCTGTACGGGCCGCGGGACACTAGGTTCGCACCGCCCGCCAGCGGACCTGGAACCGGGCACCGCCGTCCGGTGACTCGCCGACCCGCACCTCGCCGCCGCGCCTGCCCACCACCTCGGCCACCAGCGCCAGGCCGAGCCCGGAGCCGCCGCTGCTGCGCGCCCGGTCGTCCTGCACCCGGTAGAAGCGGTCGAACACCCTGGCCCGGTGCTGTTCCGGCACCCCGGCGCCGTCGTCGTCCACCACCAGCCGCACGAACGACGCCGAGCGCAGCACCGACACCGCCACTCTGGCCCGTGCGTGCCGGACCGCGTTGCGCAGCAGGTTGTCCAGCACGAGGTCCACTTCGGACGGTGCGGCAGACACCCAACAGGGTGTGCCGCCGGTGTGCAGGCTCACCGCCGGACCGTCGGAGTCAAGGCGCGCCAACGCGTCCCGCGCCGCGGCGGCGACGTCCACCGGCTCAGCGGCCGGCCGCTCACCGGCGTCCGAGCGGGCGAGGGTGAGCAGGCCGTCAACCAGGGTGGACAGTCGCTCGGACTCCCGGACCACCTCGGTGAGCACCTCGTGGGAGAGCTCCGGATCCGGGTTCGCCACGGCCACCTCGGCCTGCACCCGGATGGACGCCACCGGCGAGCGCAGCTCGTGCGCGGCGTCCCCGGTGAACCGGCGCATCCGCTCGGTGGCCTCGTCGCGGCGGGCCAGCAGCGCGTTCAGCGCGGCGGCCAGCGAGCGCAGCTCGTCGTCCGCGGTGGGCAGCGGCAGCCGGCTGCCGGCCGGCAACCGGGCCGCGGCCCGCCGGATCCGCTCCACCGGCCGCAGCGAGAACCGCACCGCGAACCAGGTAGCCACGCCGGCCGCGGCCGAAGCGAGCACGGCCGCCAGGATCAGCCAGTTCAGCGCCCGGTGCGGTGCCGAGTGGTAGCCGACCAGGCCGGTGCCGACCACGACCAGCCGCTGCGCCCCGTCCGGCGCGCTGACCACGGTGCCCACCCAGCGCTGCGGCGGGTCGTCGGCCAGCCGCAGCACCGGCGTGCCGGCCTTGAGCGCGCCGAGGTCCTCCTGGTCGAGCGCCGGACCGGGTCGCCCGTCCACCGGCTGGCCCGCGGTGTCCAGCACGTGCACCCGGGTGCCGACCGGCCCGGTGTCCGGCACCTGCCCGGCGGCCACCGCGGGCAGCACCCCGGCCAGGGTGGCGTTCAGCTCGGTGTCCGCCGAGCTGACCAGCAGCGGGCGCATCAGATTGCTGGTCAGCACGGCCAGCGATACCAGCACGAGCAGGGTCACGGCGGTGGCCACGGCGGTGATCCGGAACCGCAGCGTCCGGCGCCACCACAGCGTGCGCGCCACGCCAGAGCGGAGGCTCACGGCTTGTCGAACACCGCGTCGATGTCGGCGTTCGAGGCGAGGTAGCCGTGCCCGCGCACGGTGCGCACGATCCCGCCGGCGCCGGCCAGGTCCAGCTTGCGCCGCAGGTAGCCGACATAGACCTCGACGGCGTTGCGGGTGGCCGCCTGCTCGTCCCCCCAGACCGCCCGGAGCAGCTCGTCCTTGGTCACCACCGAGCCGGCCCGGCTGGCCAGCGCGTCGAGCACGGCGAACTCCCTCGGGCTCAGCGCCACCAGCTCACCGGCGAACCGGACCTCGCGGGCCGCCCGGTCGATCAGCAGCTCACCCAGCTTCAGCCTGCGGTCCCCGCCGGCCGAGGCGCTGCGCCGCAGCATCGCCCGCACCTGGGCCACCAGCACCACGAACGAGAACGGCTTGACCAGGTAGCCGTCCGCGCCGAGGTCCAGCCCGTCGGCCTGGTCGACCTCGCCGTCCTTGGCCGAGACCAGCAGCACCGGGGTGCGTACGCCCTCGGCTCGCAGCCGCTGGAGCACCCGGTAACCGGACAGTCCGGGCAGCATGATGTCCAGCACGATCACGTCGTAGGCGCCGGTCCTGGCCACCTCCAGCGCGCTCGGCCCGTCGGCGGCCACCACCACGTCCATGCCCTCCGCGGTGAGGCCCCGCTGCAGCGCCCGGCGAACGCCCAGCTCGTCGTCCACCACAAGCACCCGTGGTCTCATGGACGACAGCATGCCTCAGCACGCTCTCAGCTCCGTGGTCGCTCTCAGCGCCATCTCAGTTGCCAGGGTGCACCCTTTGAGTTGTGGGGAACATGGCAGACAACAACCGAGGGGATGTCGGATGAACACGAAGAGGACGGCTCTCGCGGTCGGCGCGACCGGGACGGCGGCCGGGCTCGTCGGGCTGGTGCTCCTGGTCGCGCCGGCCGGCGCGGGCGAGGCACCGCCGAGTCTGCCCCCGATCGGGGCGCAGGAGCTGGTGCAGTCCGTTCTGAGCACGAAGCTGCCGGCGTTGTCCGGTTCGGTGCAGATCACGGAGAACATCGGCCTGCCGATCCCGATCCTGCCGACCGGCGGCACCGACGGGACCTCGGCGCGGGTCTACTCCGACGGCACCGGCAAGGGCCGCATCTCGCTGGTCAAGCAGGCCTCGGAGACCACCATCGTCGAGGACGGCTCGACGGTCTGGATCTGGGACTCGAAGGACAAGTCGGTACGCAAGATTCCGCACGGCGCGGAGGCTCACAAGCAGGCCGCCGAGCAGCTGGCCGACCCGGCGAACGCGGCCCAGCAGCTGGTCAAGGCGATGCAGGAGGAGAGCACGGTGACCGTGGACGGCACCGCACGAGTCGCCGACCGCGCCGTCTACCAGCTGGTGCTCACCCCGAAGCCGTCCGAGAAGACGCTGCTCCGCGAGATCCGCGTGGCCATCGACTCGGAGCTGCGGGTGCCGCTTCGGCTCGAGGTGCTGGCCAACGGGCAGTCCGACCCGGCGCTGCGGATCGGGTTCACCGAGTTCAAGCCGGGCAGCCAGGACCCGAGCCTGTTCCAGTTCACCCCGCCGCAGGGCGCCACGGTGACCGAGAGCACGCCGGGCCAGCGCGTCGACCCCAAGCAGGCGCATGACCTGATCAGCCAGCTCAACCCGCAGACCGTCGGCACCGGCTGGGACACCGTGCTGGTCGGCAAGCTCCCGGCGGGTGCGCTGCCAGGTGCGTCGGCGCCGGGCGGGACGGCCGGCAAGAACGGCCGGCCGGACGTGACCGGACTGCTGCGCACGTTCGCCAAGCAGGTCAGCGGGTCGTTCGGGACCGGTTGGGTGGTCACCACCAAGGTCGGCTCGCTGCTGCTCACCGAGGACGGCCGGGCCGCCATCGGCGCGGTGCCGGAGCAGGTGCTGGTCGATGCCATCGGACAGGTGAAGTGACGGCCTTGACGGGCTTCGACCGAGGGGGGAACGGGGTGGCCGCGAACGCGGTCACCCCGCCCGCCGTCCAGTTCGCCGCCCGGACCGCCGGTCTGCGCAAGGTCTATCGGAGCACCGTCGCCGTGGACCACGTCGACCTCGAGGTGCCGCTCGGCGCGGTGCTCGGCATGTTGGGCCCCAACGGATCCGGCAAGACCACCACGATCCGGATGCTGCTCGGGCTGGTCACCCCGACCGCGGGCGAGGTCGAGCTGCTCGGCCAGCCGATGCCGGACGGCGCCGCGCGGGCGTTGCCCGAGGTGGGCGCACTCGTTGAGGCACCGGGGTTTCACCCGTTCCTGTCCGGCCGGGAGAACCTGCTGCGCTGCGCCGCGGCGGAGCCGTTGCTGGCCACCGGGGACATCCGCCGTGCGGTGGCCGACGCGTTGGAGCGGGTCGGCCTCGCCGGCGCGGCGCACCGGCGGTACCGGGCCTACTCGCTCGGCATGAAGCAGCGCATGGGGCTGGCCGCCGCGCTGCTGATCCCGCGCCGGTTCGTGGTGCTGGACGAGCCGACCAACGGTCTCGATCCGGCCGGCACCCGTGAGGTCCGGGCCGTGATCGCCGACCTGCACGCGGCCGGCACCACCGTGCTGGTCTCCTCGCACCTGCTCGCCGAGGTGGAGGCCACCTGCACGCATGTCGCGGTGCTGCACCGGGGGACGGTCGTGGCCCAGGGCGAGCTCGGCGAGCTGCTCGACGCCGGCAACAGCGGGCTGGAGGTGGTCACGCCGGACGCCACAGTCGCGGTGGAAGCGTTGCGAGACAAGCGGATACCGGCTCGGCCGACCCCGAACGGGCTGCGGGTGGACCTGACCGCGTCCAGCGCGCCCGAGGTGGTGCGGACGCTGGTGCTGGCCGGTGTCGCGGTGCACGAGGTGCGCCGGCAGCGCACCGGGCTGGAGGAGCTGTTCGCCCGGCTGACCGAGGCGGACCAGAACGGCGACGGCGGTCTGTCCGAAGTGGACGAATCGATCGCACCGGAGCTGACCGGGGAGTTGGCGCGATGACCACGCTGAGTGCGACGACCACGACGACCACGACGACCACGACGACCACGCCGGCCGGGTCCGGGGTCCGGGGCCGCAGGCATGCGCCGATCGGCCGCCTACTGCGTTCCGAGCTGCGGCTGGTGCTGCGCCGGCCGCGCTCGTTGATCGCCCTCGGGCTGCTGACCCTGGTGCCGGTGATCGCCGGTATCGGCATCGCGGTGGCCGCCAACTCCGCCCCGGGCGGCGGTGTGGACGGCGCCGACGGGCCGGGCGCGCTCGCCGCCATCGTCAACGACAACGGCCTGGTGCTGCCGATCTTCGTGCTGTTCATGGCCTTGCAGATGTTGCTGCCGATGGTCGGCGCCATGTGGTCGGCGGACGCGCTCGCCGGCGAGGCCTCCACCGGCGCGCTGCGCAGCCTCCTGGTCGCCCCGGTCGGCCGGCTGCGGCTGCTGGGCGTGAAGGCGTTCGGGGTGGCCGTCGCGACGCTCATCGGGGTCGCGTTGCTGACCCTCAGCGGGGTGGTCTCCGGACTGCTCCTGCTCGGCGGCGACGGGATGCTGACCATCTCCGGCAGCACGCTCGACTTCGGGCCGGCGCTCGGCCGGATCCTGCTGGCCGCGCTGCTGGTCTGGATTCAGGTGCTCGCGGTCGCCGCGGTGGCGCTGGCCATCTCCTCGGTCACCGAGCACCCGCTGGTCGTGATGGCCGTCGCGCTCGGCGGAATCATCGTGTTCGGCGTGCTCAACGCGATCTCCGCGCTGGACTGGTTGCACCCGTACCTGATCACGCAGAGCTGGTTCTCCATGGTTGACGTCATGCGGGATCCGATGCCGACCGACAGCATCGTCGAAGGGGTGCTTCGTGCCCTGTGCTACATCGTGATCGGTGGATCGCTTGCGATGGCCCGGATGCTGACTAGGGACGGCTGAGCACCGCCACCCCGTCCGGATCGAGGGCCAGCCGAACGGGGTCGCCGGCGTCCGGGGCGTCGGCGATCCCGGCCACCGCGTCCACCGGCTCGGCCGCCCGCTCGCTCACCGTCTCCGACACCGCCGGGTCCAGCCGCACCCGCAGCCGGACATGGTCACTGCGATGGACCCTGGCCAGCACCGTCCCGGCGAGCTCGCCGGACCCTTCCGCGCGCAACGCGTTCGGCCGCAGACCAAGCCGGGCCGGCCCGTCCGCCGCCCAGGGCAGCTCGAGCTTGCCGAGCGGGGTCTCCGCCAGTCCATTGCGGATGGTCGCGTCCAAGAAGGCGGTACAGCCGAGAAAGCGCGCCGCCGGCTCGTCCACCGGCGCCCGCCACACCTGCTCAGGGCGGCCGACCTGATGGATCTTCCCGCGGCGCATCAGGGCCACCCGGTCGGCCAGGGTGAACGCCTCGTCGTGGTCGTGCGTCACCACCAACGCCGTGGTACCGGACACCCTCAACACCCGGGCCAGATCCAGTGCGAGCTGCTCACGCAGTGCCCGGTCCAAAGCGGACAGTGGTTCGTCCAGCAGTAGCAGCCGAGGTCGCGGGGCCAGCGCCCTGGCCAGCGCCACCCGTTGCTGCTCACCACCGGAGAGCTGGTCGGCGCGCCGACCCGCGTAGCCGGCCAACCCGAGCAACCCGAGCAACTCCCCGGTCCGCTCGGCGCGGTCCGCCCGGCCCACCCCACGCATCCGCAGCCCGAAGCCGATGTTGCCGGCCACGTCGCGATGCGGAAACAGTTGCCCGTCCTGGAAGACCAGCCCGAACCCGCGACGGTGCACCGGAACCCCGGCGAGGTCGGCACCATCCCAGCAGATCCGGCCGGCGACCGGCCGCTCCAGCCCGGCCACCGCGCGCAGCAGCGTCGACTTCCCGCAGCCGGACGGGCCGAGCAGCGCGACCACCTCGCCGTCGGGCACCTCGATGTCCACCTCGTCGACCGCGTGCGTCCGTCCATACCAGACAGACAACCGGTGTACCGAAAGGCCCATCAGAACTCCCCAACGGCGCCCAGCCGCAGCCGTTCCACCAGCCACACGGCCGCGATTGTGACCAGCATGAGCAGCGTGCACGCGGCGTAGGCCATCTGGTTGTTCAACTCGCCCGGCCGGGAGATCAACCGGCCGATCGCCACCGGCAGCGTGGCGGTGTCCGGGCGGGCCAGGAAGCTGGTGGCGCCGAACTCGCCGAGTGCGACCACGTAACCGAACGCGGCGGCGCCGAGCAGCGAGCGCCCGGCCAGCGGCAGGTCCACCTCGCGCCAGACCCGCAGCGGCCCGGCGCCGAGCGTGGCCGCGGCCTGGCGCAGCCGCTCGTCGATGGAGCGCAGCACCGGTAACACCATTCGGATCACCAGTGGGGTGACCACAAGCGCCTGGGCGAGCGGCACCAGCGCGGCCGAGGTCCGCAGGTCGCCGGGCAACTTGTCCAGGGTGATCAGGTAGCCGAACCCGACGGTCACCGCGGACACCCCGAGCGGCAGCATCAGCGCGGCGTCCATCGTCTCGACCACGCCCCGGCGCACCCGGCCGCGGCCGAGCGCCACCAGCACCACCGCGGCGAGCACCCCGAGCGTGACGGCGAGCACGGTGGCGTCCGTGGCGGCCCGGATCGAGTTGGCCGCGGCATCCACCCCGGACACCTGCAGGGTGCCGGGAAACCCGGTGCCGGCCAGGGCGCGGTAGCCGTCCAGCCGCCAACCGTGCGATGTGGCCACCGAGCGCAGGGCGAGCACCACGACCGGAACCAGAAGCAGCGCGACCACGCCGGCCGCCAGCGCCACCACGAACCACTCGGCACCGCTGGGCCGCCGAGCGGTCTGCTGCCGGCCGCTCAGCCGCAGCGCCGTCTCCCGCCGGCGCCTGGCCACCGCGCCGACGCACAGCGCCGCCACCACCGCGGTGAGTTGGAGCAACGACAGCGCCGCCGCGCCGGACAGGTCGAGCAGCTCGACCGTGCGGAGGTAGATCTCGGTCTCCAGGGTGCGCCTGCTGCCTCCGCCGAGCACCAGCACCACCCCGAAGCTGGTGGCACAGAACAGGAACACCACCGCGGCCGCGGAGCCGATGGCGGGCGCCAGCGCGGGCAGCGTGACGGCGGTGAACGTGCGCAGCCTGGACGCGCCGAGCGACCGGGCCGCGTCCTCGGCGCGTCTGTCCACATGCGACCACAAACCACCCACGGTCCGCGCGACCACGGCCACGTTGAAGAACGCGTTCGCCAGCACGATGGCGAACACCCCGCCGTCCGGGATCAGCGCCCGGAAGGCCAGCCCAACCACCACCGTCGGCAGCACGAACGGGACCAGCACCGCTACCCGCACGAAGCCGAGCCCGGGCACCCGGCACCGGGCCAACAGGTAGGCCACCGGCAACCCGGCCAGCACGGCTACCGCCGTGGCGGCCGCGGCCTGTCCGACGGTGAACGCGACCAACCGCCAGGTGTCCGCACTGCCGAGCACGTCGAGCAGCCCGGCGGTGAGCCCGCGGGACAGGATCGCGAGCACCGGCCAGCAGAAGAACACCGCGAGAAAGCCGAGTGGCACCAGCGCGGCGGCCAGCAGCGCGCCGGCCGGGGCTAACCGCGCACTACCGAGCGCCACCGGTTGATCCACTGCTCGCGGTTGGCGTCGATGTCGGCGGCCGGGAGCGTGCCGGGGTTGCTCGGCTGGAGCACCACACCCTGCCAGGCGGCCGGCAGCGGCGCGTCCTCGCGCGCCGGGTAGACGAACATCTGTTCCGCCACGTTGGACTGGAACTGTTGAGACAGCAGGAAGTCCACGACCTTCTTGGCGTCGTCCTGGTGTGCCGCGTGGTTGAGCACGCCGACGTACTCCACCTGCCGGAAGCAGGTGGCCAGCAGCGCCTTGGTGCGTGGCTTGCCGTCCTGGCCGACCTCGGCGGCCGGTGAGGAGGAGTAGGAGACCACCAGCGGCCTCGGTCCCTTGCCCGTCGAGCCGGAGAAGTCCTGGGTGTACGCCTCCTCCCACCCGCTGTCCACCTTGAGCCCGTTGGCCTTCAGCTTCGCCCAGTAGTCCGGCCAGCCGGCACCGAAGTGCGCCACGGTGCCGAGCAGGAACGCCAGGCCGGGGGAGGACGTGGCCGGGTCCTCGACCACGAGCAGGTCCTTGAACTTGGGGTCGGCCAGGTCCTCGTAGGTCACCGGCTCGGCCACCTTCTTCGCGGCCAGCGCGGCCGGGTCGACGTTGAGACACACGTCACCGACGTCCACCGCGGTGAGCCGGTCGGTGTCGTCGACCGCGTAACGCCTCGGTCCCTTGTCCGCCTCCGCGCTGTGGTACTTGGTGAACACGTCCTCTTTCAGGGCGCGCGACGCGAAGGTGTTGTCGACCCCGAAGGCCACGTCGCCGAGCGGACTGGCCTTGCTCAGCACGAGTTGGTTGGTGAGCGCGCCCGCGTCCCCGGTCTTCCGTACGTCGATCTTGATCCCGGAGCTCGACCGAAACGCGTCGAGCACCTCCTGCTTCATGGTGAACGAGTCGTGGGTGACCAGCACCACGGTGCGCTCACCCGGCTTGTCGCCACCTCCACCGGACACCGAGCAGCCGGCTAACAGCACCGAAGCGGCACCGGCGGCGAGCAGTCGCATCACGTTCATCGCGTTCCTTCCTCCCTGCGCCGGAATGACCCGGATCAGGTTCAGACGGTCGAGGGCTGCGAGCCCTCCTCTCAGCCCGGCGCGGCACCGGACTCCCGTGGTGTCGCCGATGCTACGCGTGCATCCGCGATCAAGAGCGGCCACCATAGACGTATGCCGGAACTGCTGAGCGACGAGGACCTGGGCAAGGCTCTTGGTGGGCTGCCCAACTGGAGCCGGAACGAGGGCGCGCTGGTTCGCACCGTCGAGCTGGCCAACTTCCCGCAGGCGATCCAGGTGGTGAACCGGGTCGCGGAGATCGCCGAGAGCGACAACCACCATCCGGACATCGACATCCGGTGGCGCACGCTGACGTTGCGGTGCTCAACCCACTCCGCCGGCGGCATCACCGCGCTTGACGTGACGCTGGCCGAGGAGATCGACGAGGTGATCGAGGTGATCGCCACGCCGCCGGACTAATCGGTATCTGCGCGAACCCGGTTCGGCTAACGTCTGCGGCCATGCCGAGGGTGGTCGAGCTTCGCCAGTACACGCTGCATCCGGGCCGCCGCGACGAGCTGATCGAGCTGTTCGACCGCGAGTTCGTCGAGTCGCAGGAAGCGCTGGGCATTCGGGTGCTCGGTCAGTTCCGTGACCTGGGCGCGCCCGACCGGTTCGTCTGGGTGCGCGACTTCGAGGACATGACGTCCCGGGCGGCGGCGCTGACCGCGTTCTACAGCGGCCCGGCTTGGCAGGCGCACAGGCAGGCGGCCAACGCCACCATGATCGACTCCGACGACGTGCTGCTGCTCCGTCCGTTCGGGCCAGGGTTCGCCGTGGATCCCGCGGTGCGCGACGTCACGCCGGCCTCGCTCGTGCTGGCCACGGTCTATCAGCCCGCCGAGCCGGCGGGGTTCGGGCCGCTGCTGACCGGACTCCAAGCGCTGCTGGAGAAGGCCGGCGCCATCCTGCTCGGCCAGTTGGAGACCGAACCGGCCGCGAACAACTTCCCGGCGCTGCCGGTACGCACCGGCGAGAACGTGTTCGTCTGGCTGGCGTCGTTCCCCGACGAGCAGGCGATCGCCGAGTGGACCGCGATCGAACCGGACCTGCCGGCGCGGGTCACCCGGCTAGAGCTGGCCCCCACCGCCCGCTCGCTGCTGCGCTGAGGAGGCCCGGTGCCCGAGACCCGCCCGGCGCGGCTGCCCGACCCGCCCTACTACGCCGTCGTGTTCACCTCGCTCCGCACTTCGGTCGACGACGGCTACGGCGACACCGCCAAGGCGATGTTCGAACTGGTCAGCACGCAACCCGGCTTCCTCGCCGCCGACACCGCCCGCGACCGCGACGGCTTCGGCATCACCGTGGCCTACTTCCGCGATGAGCCCTCCATCGCCGGCTGGCGCGCCAACCCCGACCACACCGCCGCCCGCGAACAAGGCCGGGAAAAGTGGTACAGCTCCTACGCCATCCACATAGCCAAGGTGGAACGCGCCTACCACTGGGACCGCTGACCGTCGATTGCCGCCTATCCACGCTGCGCCCGGCGATACCGCGCAAGGTGACATTGCTGCGCTTCTATCAGCGGAAGGTCACCTTGCGCGTATCGCCACCTGGCGCGCCAACCCCGACCCACCGCTGACCATCGGTAGCCACTCAGCAGGCTGGAACTGGGCGCTTCCCGGCGTTGCCGCTATGCACCACTACCGCCCAACTCCTTCATCATCGCCTCATAGAGCGGCGAATCGTCAAAGGGCTGCACTTGTCCGATGACCCGGAAGCCCCACGACTGGTAAGCGGTGTACGCCGGTAGGTTCTCGGCCCGCACGAGCAGCGTGGCTCGTTCCTCGGGACGGTCTTCCAGCAAGGCATTGCTGAGAACTGTTGCATAGCCTCTGCGACGCCAGGACGGACGCACTTGCAGCTCGTTGATGCCGAAGGTGCGGGTGCCGGTCTCGCGCAAGAGATCGGGGTCGATATCGCCGGTGAAACCACGCCACCAACCCGTGTTGGCTGACAGTGGCTCGCCCAGGGTAAAGCCGACCAGCTTCCCGTCAACGTGTGCGGTCACCAGGCGGAAGCCGTCACGCGAGGCATAGCTTTCCAGCCGCTGCCAGAAGCGATCAGGATAAAAGAACGGGTTATTCAGCCGCTCGGCGTAGACCTCCCGATAGACCGCCAGCAATTCATCTTTCTGAAGGTACATACCTGTGGCGTCGCGGCACTCTATGGTCAGCTCGTCAGGTGTGGCATTCATTGGTTGGCAGCCTGGTAGCGAGCGAGAAAACGCTCAACGCCGTCCACGTGAGGATAGGCGGTGAGCCGCGTGACTACCGCCTCCAGCTCGGTAGCCACGCGCCAACTGGCGACCCCGCCGGTCAGGTCATCAAGCGCGCTATGGGCGGCTTCAGCCGCCCCGTCCACGGCGCCCCGGTCGAGACGGGCACGCGCCAGCCGGACCCGGTACAGGGCCAGGTTTCGAGCGAACTGCGACGAATAACTGGCAATGGTTCGTTCAAACAAGCGCTCGGCCTGCGCTGGACGCCCAAGCTCAATAGCGCAGGTGGCTTCGATGCCGTCTACTTCGACGGAACTCAGGAACGCTGACCACTCCTGGTCTGCTGCGTTGTCGTCCCGTTCCAAGATGCGGCGCGCTTGCGCAATGGCACGATCAGCCTCGGCCGCGCTACCCATCAACGAGCTACCGATGGCCAGGCGCAACTGTGGAATGACCGCCAACACGTTGTGGAACCGTGGCCGGTTGCGGCGTGCTCGGCACCGCCCACATAGCGCAGAGCTTCGCGCGGCCGGGACAGGGCATTGCTCTGCATGGCCAGGTTGGCCAAGGCACGCGTCTCGACCTGAGCATCGCTTGCTTGACGGCTCGTGGCCAGGGCTTCACCGAAGCAACCGCGGGCGACCTCATGCTGGCCGGCGTCGAACGCCAGCCACCCGGCGCATATCTGGAGTTGGCCGACAACCGTGAGCAGGTGTTGGCCGACGCGGTCGGTGTAGCTGCCGTACTCCAGCAACTGCACGCCGTCGTGGGCCTGCGCCATTGCCGCTTGCCACAGCGAGTCCCCGCCGTGCTGCTGGTCAAGGCTGTGCAGGCGAGCTGCTGTCCGTTGAAGTCGCTTGACATCGGCCATGCCGACCGAGGTACCCACGGTGACGCTGAGGCTGGCCGCTGCCGTGGCAGCCATACCCCACCTCATCAGCGTCCGGCGTCTCATGTCCTCCGACGCTACCGCCTGGCTCGTGGGTGGAGTGCCCGTCGATGGTTGGCGTCATCGCCACCACCTGACCATCGCCGACCACGCCACTCTGGCGCTCTATCCGGAGTTGGCGCGGCTCATTGAGCTGCGGCACGAACACGGGTGGGTGTTCCGACCCGTGCGACGCCACGGCGAACTGGAATTGGTGGCCGGGGTGCGGATCTGGCCGCAGGGCTGGTCGGACGCCATCGCTATTCGTGACCTCGGCGACGCCACAGCTTCCGAGGTCAGGGCGAAGCCATCACCGTCACCGAACTACTGGAAGAGGCCATCGAACGCGGCGAAGGCCTCCGGCTCAACTGGCCCACCGACGACCTACAGGCCAGCCCGATACAGGCAGACACGCTGGGACAGTTTCCGACAGTGGTGCTGCCGAGGGTCAGCGGCTTGGCCGAACCTGAGGGGCTGTAACAAGTCGCACGCGAACCCCTATGAAACGTGCATGTCAACCGTGGCGGAAATCGACGACGTCGCCGTCGGCCATGACGTAGTCCTTGCCTTCCATGCGGACCTTCCCGGCGGCGCGGGCGGCGGGCATCGAGCCCGCGGCGACGATGTCCTCGTAGGAGACGATCTCCGCCTTGATGAAGCGGCGCTCGAAATCGGTGTGGATGACGCCTGCGGCCTGGGGGGCGGTCCACCCCTTGTGAATCGTCCAGGCCCGCGACTCCTTCGGCCCGGCGGTCAGGAAGGTTTGTAGGCCGAGCGTGTGGAAGCCGGCGCGGGCGAGCGAGTGCAACCCGGGCTCGTGCTGGCCGATGGATTCCAGCAGCTCCCGGCGGGACTCCTCGTCCAGCTCGAGCAGTTCCGCCTCCACCTTGGCGTCCAGGAACACCGCGTCGGCCGGGGCGACCAGCTTGGCCAGCGACTCCCGGCGCGCCGGGTCGGCGAGCACAGTCTCGTCGGCGTTGAACACATAGAGAAACGGCTTACTGGTGAGCAGGCTCAACTCGGCCACCAAGGCCAGATCGACCGACGACGAGGCCGCGAACAACGTCGTGCCGGCGTCGAGCATGGACCTTGCGGCCTGCGCGGCATCGAGCGCGGGCCGGGCCTCCTTGCGCGTTCTGGCCTCCTTTTCCAGCCGAGGCAGCGCGCGGTCCACGGTTTGCAGGTCGGCGAGGATCAACTCGGTGTTGACCGTCTCGATGTCGCTCGACGGGTCGATCGCGCCGTCGACGTGTACCACGTCCGGGTCGTCGAACACCCGGATCACCTGGCAGATGGCGTTGGCCTCGCGAATGTTGGCCAGGAACCGGTTGCCAAGCCCCTGCCCCTCGGACGCGCCCTTGACCAGCCCGGCGATGTCCACGAACGACACCGTGGCGGGCACCACCCGCGCACTACCGAACACCTCGGCGAGCCGGTCCAGTCGCGGGTCGGGCAGCGGCACCACGCCAACGTTGGGCTCGATGGTGGCGAACGGGTAGTTCGCGGCCAGGACGTCGTTGTTCGTCAACGCATTGAACAGGGTGGACTTCCCGACGTTCGGGAGGCCGACGATACCGAGGGTCAAGCTCACGACATCACCTCGGCAGCTCCGTGATGCCCGATCCCCATGGTTCGCTCGCCAGCTCGCTCACTCACGACAAGCCAGTTTAGGGGTGCGCCCCGGGCAGCCAACGGGCCCGCCGGTTCGGTCGCCGCTCGATAACAGTGCGTGAACCGCATACTTTCGACACTTCACCCATAAGGGCGGTCCATGTTTAGGTGTGGGGCGGCGCAGCCCTCGGTCGGGGCGAGTGGAGTGCTCGCCGTTGCTGCTCGCTCACCCAGCCGAGGAAGGAAATGGGATGACCTCCCAACGTGACTGGCGGCGCCGTGGCCGGCTCGCCATCGGGATGGCGTTCGCCACGGCCCTCGCCGGTGCCGCACTGGTTGCCTCGCCCCCCGCCGCGACCGCCGACCCCGTCCCCGACGACGCCGCGCCGTCCGTCGGGAAGCACGACGAACAACTGCTCGCCGAGGCACGGCAACGGGGCCAGCGCACGGTAAAGGTGCTGGTCGCCACGAAGCCGGGCACGGCCGCGCAGGGCGTCGACCAACTCCTCAACGCCGGCGCGAAGGTCGAGTACCGTGCGGACGCGGTGAACTACGCCCGCGTCGAGGTGTCGGTCGACCAGGTCAAGGAGCTGGCCAAGCTGCCGGCGGTGAGGGCGATCGACGTCGACGAGACCGTTCCGATCGACGACCCGCGCCCGGCGGGCACCGCCGACCCGACCCCGCAGCCCCCGCCCGGCGCGACCACCCCTCGGGTCAACCCCTATCTGCCCACCGGTGACACCGGCGCCGCGCAATTCGTCGACGCCCACCCGAACTGGGACGGCCGTGGGGTCACGGTCGGAATCGTGGACAGCGGCGTCGACCTCGGCCACCCGTCGCTGAACACCACCAGCACCGGCGAGCGCAAGATCGTTGACTGGGTCACCCGCACCGACGGCACGTTCACCAACGGGGTTACCAACGACGACAACGACCCCAGCTGGATCCTGATGACCGGCACCCTGCCGGCCGACTACACCGCCCCGCCCGGCGCCGGCACGCTGAGCTTCGGCGTGCTCAACGAGCGCGACCCGCGGCTCGGTGGTGAGCTGGGCAACGATCTGAACCGGGACGGCAACCCGGCGGGAAGTGTCGGCACCTTCGGCGTGGCCTGGGACAAGACGAGCAACACGATCTGGGTGGACACCAACCAGAACAAGAGCTTCGCCGACCAGGCACCGATGACCGACTACAAGGTCCGGTTCGACCAGGGCACGTTCGGCGTCGACAACCCGGCAACGCCGATCCGCGAGGCCGTGCCGTTCGTGGTGCAGACCGACTCGGCGCACAACTCGGTCAACATCGGCATCGTGTCCGGTGCGCACGGCTCGCACGTCGCCGGCATCGCGACCGGCAACCAGCTCTTCGGCGGCACGATGAGCGGCGCGGCGCCCGGCGCCAAGATCGTCTCGATCCGGGCCTGCCTGTGGATCGCGGGCTGCACGAACCACGCGCTGATCGAAGGCATGGTCTACGCGGTGCAGGACGCACACGTCGACGTGATCAACATGTCGATCGGCGGTCTGCCGGCGCTCAACGACGGCAACAACGTGCGCGCCGAGATCTACAACAACCTGATCGACGTGTTCGGCGTGCAGATGTTCATCTCCGCCGGCAACGACGGCGCGGGCGTGAACACCGTGGGCGACCCGGCGGTGGCCGACAAGGTGGTTGCGGTCGGTTCCTACATCCGCAGGGCCACCTGGCAGCGCAACTACGGCTCGGACATCGCCGTCGAGGAGAGCCTGCACGGCTTCTCCTCGCGCGGCCCTCGGGAGGATGGCGCCTTCAAGCCGACCATCGTGGCGCCCGGCTCGGCCATCTCCTCGGTGCCGACCTGGCAGCCGGGTCAGCCGGTGGTCGGGACGTACCCCCTGCCGCCCGGCTATGCGATGTTCCAAGGCACGTCGATGGCCTCGCCGCAGTCGGCCGGGGCCGCGGCTCTGCTGCTCAGCGCCGCGTTCGACCGCGGTGTGCAGCACAGCCCGGCACAGCTGCGCCAGGCGATCACGTCCTCGGCCCGGTTCGTCGGCGGCGTGCAGGCCTACGAGCAGGGCAACGGCCTGTTCGTGGTGGACCAGGCGTGGAACACGTTGCAGGCCAACATCAGCGTCACCGACATCACGTCAACGGTGCCGGTGAACACGGTGCTGTCCGGCTTACTGGCCGCGCCCGGCCGGGGCGTTGGCATCTACGACCGGGAAGGTGTGCGAGCCGGCGACCGGTACTTCCGGGACTACACGTTCACCCGTAACTCGGGTCCGAGCAGCCCGATGACGTACAAGGTCACCTGGGAGGGCAACGACGGCACGTTCAGCGCGCCGCAGACCATCTTGCTACGCAAGGGTTCCGCCACCAAGTTCCGGGTGACGATCAACCCGCGCGCGGCCGGCATCCACTCCGCGGTGCTGAACCTGGACAGCCCACTGACCACGGGCATCGAGTACCAGACCCTGAACACGGTGATCGCGGCGGAGGACTTCACCCCGGAGAACGGGTTCACCGTCCGGCACGGCGGGCAGATCGGCCGCAACCAGACGACGAGCGTGTTCGTCCGGGTCGAGCCGGGCACCCCGGCCCTCAAGGTCGACCTGCAGGGCGGCGGCAGCACGCCGGGCGCCGGGCAGCTCCGGTTCCTGCGGTTCCAGCCGTATGGCCTGCACGTCGAGGCGAACGACTCGGTGACCTGCTACAACCCGCCCGTGGCCGGGGGTGGCTGCCCGCTGGGCAGTCCGACCAGCCGGACGGTCAGCAACCCGCTGGCGGGGGTGTGGGAGATCGTGATCGAGGCGAGGCGCACCTCGGACGCGGCGTTCGCGCCGTACGTGGTGACCGCGTCGGTGCTCGGCGCGACCATCTCGCCGAACCCGGACGTGATCGCGTTCGCGACCGCCGGTCAGCCGATCAACCGGCAGTACACGTTGACCAACGTGTTCGGACCGTTCACCGGCAAGGCGAACGGAACCGGGCTGGGTAGTGCCCGGACCGCCACGCCGACCATCGCCAACGAGCAGCAGTCGCAGTTCCCGGTCACCGTGTCGACCGGCACGACCAGCCTGCGAGCCACGATCGGCAGTCCCAGCGACGCCGGCGCGGACCTGGATCTGTTCGTGTTCAACTGCACGACCGGGACCTGCGTGCAGGTCGGGTCCAGCGCGGATGGTGACTCCGAAGAGTCGGTGACGGTCAACAACCCGGCCGCCGGGCTGTGGATCGTGCTGGTGCGCGGGTTCCGCGTGCCGGCCGGCAGCACCACGTTCGACTACGTTGACGTGTTCAACAATCCGGCGTTCGGATCGGTCTCGGTGACCGATGCGAACGCGTTGCGCACGGCGGCGGCGACGTGGACGGTGCCGGCCACGGTGGTGGCGAGCAGTGCGCCCGGGGCGGGGCGGGTGCTGTTCGGCAACGTGGAGATACGCACCGACGCCAACGTGCTCGTCGGCTCCGGCGACGTGATCGTGCAGGCCGTGAGATAGCGGAGGTCGTGGCGTGGCCGCTCTCCGATCGGGGAGGGCGGCCCACCACGTCTCGACGGTGATGGCTGATTTCCGCTAGCCGGGGTCGCGGCGCGCTGGCAGCATGGACGCGTGCGAATCGACGCTGAGCAGGGTTACCGGGCGGTTTCGGCCCGGGACGCGCGGTTCGACGGCCAGTTCATCGTGGCCGTGCGGACCACCGGGATCTACTGCCGGCCGTCCTGTCCGGCGATCACACCGAAGCGGCGCAACGTGCTGTTCTACCCGACCGCGGCGGCCGCGCAGCAGGCCGGCTTCCGGGCCTGCCGGCGCTGCCTGCCGGATGCGGTGCCCGGCTCGCCGGAGTGGAACCTGCGGGCCGACCTGGCCGGCCGCACGATGCGGCTGATCTCCGATGGAATCGTTGAGCGAGAAGGCATTCCGGGGCTTGCCAGCCGGGTCGGCTACTCGGAGCGGCACCTGACCCGAGTGCTGACCACCGAGCTCGGCGCCGGGCCGCTGGCGCTGGCCAGGGCGCACCGAGCGCACTCGGCCCGGCTGCTGATCGAGACCACCACGCTGTCGTTCGCGGACGTGGCGTTCGCGTCCGGCTTCGCCAGCGTGCGGCAGTTCAACGACACGATCCGCGCGGTGTTCGCGGTCAACCCGACGGAACTGCGAATGTCGGCGCAGCGGCGGGCCCGAGGCGCCCCACCGACCGCCGGCCGGCTCACTCTGCGGTTGCCCTACCGTCCCCCGTTCGACGCCGCCGGTCTGCTTGGGTTCCTTGCCGCGCGGTCGATCCCCGGGGTCGAGTCCGTTGTGGACGGTACCTACGCACGGACGCTTCGGCTGCCGCACGGGCAGGGAACCGCCCGGCTCACCCCGGCGGACGGGCACGTGGACTGCGCGTTGCGGCTCACCGACATGCGCGACCTGGGCAGTGCGGTGTCCCGGCTGCGCCGGCTGCTGGACCTGGACGCCGATCCGGGCGCGGTGGACGACCTGCTGTCCGCGGACCCGGCGCTGGCTCCGCTGGTGTCGGCCACCCCGGGCATCCGGCTACCAGGCAGTGTGGACGGTTCGGAGATCGTCACCAGGGCGCTGATCGGACAGCAGATCTCGGTGGCCGCGGCCCGCACCGCGCTGGGCCGGCTCGCCGCGGCAACGGGCGAGCCGCTGACCGATCCGGACGACGAGTTGACCACCCTGTTCCCCACCGCCACGGCGATCGCCGAGCGTGGTGCCGAGGTGCTCACCGGCCCGCGCCGCCGGATCGCCACCGTGCTCGAGGTGAACGCGGCTCTGGCCGCCGGCGACCTCGACGTACACGTCGGCGCCGATCCGGACGATCTTTCCGTTGCACTGCAAAGGTTTTCCGGCGTGGGCCAGTGGACCGCGGGCTATGTGCAGATGCGCGTGCTCGGCGCGACGGACGTGCTGCTCACGGGGGATGTCGCGCTGCGTTCCGGCGCCGCCGCGCTGCACCTTCCGTCCGGTCTGGACGGACTGACCGAGCACGCTCGCGCCTGGCGCCCCTGGCGTTCCTATGCCGGCATGCACCTCTGGCGCGCCGCAACCCCGACCAGTAGAAGGAAAATTTGATGACCGCATATTCGTCTACAATGGACACCGCGACCGGGCCGTTCACCGCGGTGGTGGCGGAGGACGGCGCCGTCCTGGCCTCCGGTTGGACCGCGTCCCTTGACGACCTGCTCCCGGTGATCGCCCTGACGCTGCGTCCCACCGAGATCCGTCCCCGTCAGGAGCTCGGCCCGGTCAGCGCGGCTGTGCGCGCCTATCATGACGGCGACCTCGGCGCGATCGACGACATCGAGGTGCGCCAACGCTCCGGCGCCTTCATCCAGCGCGCCTGGGACGCCTTGCGCACGGTACCGCCGGGCAAACCGACCAGCTACACGGACTTCGCCGCACTCGCCGGCCGGCCGACGGCCATCCGCGCGGCGGCCAGCGCCTGCGCCCGCAACGCCGCCGCGCTCTTCGTGCCCTGCCATCGGATTCTCCGCTCCGACAACACGCTGGGCGGCTTCCGGTGGGGCATCGAGGTCAAGCGGTGGCTGCTCGCGCACGAGTCGCCGGCCTGACGGTCCGCCTACGCCTCAGGCGGTGAGCTCGAGCACGGAACCGGTGCGGGCCTTGCGGACGCGGAGCCGGACCGGGATCCGCTGCCGGAGTTCCTCCACATGGGACACCAGGCCGACGATGCGGCCGCCGGTGCGCAGCTCGTCCAGGGTATCCATGACCTCGTCCAGCGTCTCCGGGTCGAGGCCGCCGAAACCCTCGTCGACGAACAGGGTGTCCAGTAGCGAGCCGCCGGTCTGGGCGGCCACCACATCGGCGAGACCAAGCGCCAACGCGAGCGAGGCGATGAAGGTTTCGCCGCCGGACAGGGTTTTCGCCGGGCGCACCCCGCCGGAGTAGTCGTCGAGCACGTCCAGCCCGAGCCCGCCCCGGGTACCGCGCGGCCCAGCCTCGTCGGAGTGCACGAACGAGAACCGGCCGTGGCTCATCCGGCGCAGTCGCGAGGTGGCCGCTATCGCGACCTCCTCGAGCATCGCGGCGAGCACGTAGGCACGAAGCGACATCCGGCGGGTGTTCTGGCCGCGCCCGTTGACCACGTCGGTCAACGCGGACAGTTCCGCGAACTCCGCCTCGACCGGCGCCAGTTCGGCCCAGGCCGCCTCGAGCCGCCCGGCCAGCCCGGCCACGTCCGCCGCGCGCCGCATCGCCGCCCTGGCAGCGGCCACCGCGTTCTCCGCCGCCCCCCGAGCCGCGCCCGCCGCCGCGACCGCCGCCCCGACATCGACCACGGTATCAACGTCCACACCGGACAGCTCAGGATCGTCGAGCACCCGCCGCGCGGCCGCCGCGCGCAACGCCGCGTCGGCCAGCCGCTCCCGCAAGTCGACCAGCGCGGGTTCCGGGCGAACCGCGGCCCGCGCCTGGTCCAGGTCCGGGAACCCCGCTGCCGCAACGGCTTCGCGCACCGTGGCGGACTGCTCGCGCACTCGCGCGGCCGCGGCCTCCCGCTCCGCGACCGCGTCGGCCAGTGCGTCCCATGCCTCGGCACGGGCCAGCAGGTGCGCCCGGCGGGACGCCACATCCGGATGCTCGGCCCGGGCCGCGTCCAACCGCTCGGTCCGGGCCGCCATCCGTTCGAGCAGGCCGGAGCGCTCCCCGTGCAGCACCGCCAGCAGGCGCTGCCGCTCGGCGTGCCGCTGCCGAACCCGCTCCGCGGACGACTCCGCCTCGCGCACCGCGCCGGCCAGTTCCTCCCCTTGCGCGGCAAGCGAAACGGCCCGCTCGTGGGCGGTGACCGCGCGCCGCCGCAGGGTTGCGATCTCCCGGGTGGAACGCCCGGCCAGCCGGTCGGCCAGCGCGGTGAGCTCCTGCTCGGCCTGCTTGAGCAGCAGCGCGGAGGACTGCCTGACGTCCAGCGCATGCTGCTCCGCCCGGGTGGCCTGGTGCTCGTCCATGGCGGTGACCGTGACCAGCTCCAGCCAGGCGGGCCGCGGATGAGAACCGGACCCGCACACCGGGCAGGGCCGCCCGTCCACCAGCTCGGCGGACAGCTCGGCGGCCATCCCGTCGAGCCGCCGCGCCCGCACGTCGAGGACGGACTCCCTGGCCTGCTGGTGCGCGTCCACGGCCCGCCGGTGCTTGTCCGCCGCCGAGCGCACCTCCTTCCGCACCAGCGGCAACCGCGCGGCGTCGGCGGCGAGCGCGGTGGCGTCGTCCATCGCGGACTTCAGACCGGGCAGGGCGGCGGCCGCGGCCGATGCCTCGTCCAGCGCCGCTCTGGCCCCAGCGATCTGTCGCGGCAGCGCGGAAAGCTGCTCCGCAAGCGCGGCAAGTGCCCGCCCGCCCGCGGCCTCGTCGCGATCCAGGGCGGCCAGCCGGTTGCGATCCGCCTCCTGGCGCGCCGCCTCGCCGAGCAGCCCGGCCAGCTCACCGGCGTCCTCCCGCAACCGCCCGGCCGCGGCCCGAAGTGACGCCACGTCGCCGCCGCCGCCGCCGTCGCCGCCGCCGTCACCGCCGCCACTGTCACCGCCGGCGCCGCGCCGCTCGGCCTCGGCGCGCCGCGCAGCCTCCAGCAACCGGTTCGCCCTGGCCAGTTCCCGCTCCGCGCCGGCGACCGAGGCCGCCCGCTGCGCCGCGTCCAGTTCCGCCCGCCAGGACGACCGCACGCCGGCCTGCGCGGCCAGCGAATCCAGCTCCGCCGTGGCGGCCCGGACCCGGCGCACCCGGTCGGCCATCGCGCGCCGCGCCGCCAGCTCGGCCTCCGCCACCTCCCGGGCCGCGCGGGCCTGCTGCTGCCGATCGTGCGCCTCGGCGGCGTGCGCCGCCGTGTCGGCGACCAGCCCGCCCAGCCAGGCCGCAACGGCCTCCGCGGGCGGCTCCACCCCGGCGGCCTGACCGACCCGGGCCACCAGCTCCCTGACGCCCTGCCGACGCTGCTCGAGTGCCCGGCCCCGGTCCGTGCGCCGCTCCCGGAACCAGTGCTCGACGCCGGCGAAGTGCGCGGTGCCGAACAGCCGCTCGAGCAGTTTCTCCCGCTCACCGGTCTCGGCCCGCAGAAATCGGGCGAACTCACCTTGCGGCAGCAGCACGACCTGGAAGAACTGGTCCTTCGTGAGGCCGAGCAGCCGCTCGATGGTCAGGCCGACCTCGTCCATCCTGATCAACCCGTCCGGCGCGTGCCCGCTGGGCGCCTCGCCGATCCAGGTCAGCGACGCCTTCGCCGGCTGCTTGGTGGTGCCTGAGCCGCGCCGCCGCGGCCGCACGTACTCCGGGCTCCTGGTCACCCGCAGCCGGTGGCCCTGCACGCTCAACTCCAGCGACACCACGGTGGGCAGGTCGTCCGGCGCGTAGTCACAACGCAGCCGGCGGGCCTCGCCGCGGACCCCGGGCACGGCGCCGAACAGGGCGAACGCCACCGCGTCCAGCAACGTGGTCTTGCCAGCGCCGGTGTCCCCGTGCAGCAGAAACAGCCCGTCCGAGCCGAGCGCGTCGAAGTCGACGACCTCCGGCTTCGGATAGGGCCCGAACGCGGCCAGCTCCAGCCGGTGCAGCCTCAAGCGGCCTCCCTCGCCGGCCGGTCCGCGCCCGGCTCCATCGCGGCCGCGGCGACCAGGGCCGCGCCAAGCAGCTCCCGCTCCCGGGCGTTGGGTTCCTCGCCCCGGCAGTCCGCGACGAAACAGCAGGCCACCTCGAGGTCGGAGCGCCCACACGCGGCGTTGGTGTAGCGCAGCGACCCGGCCGCGGCTCCACCCTTCGGGCGCCATTCCAGATGCACCGCGTGCGGGAAACGCTGTTGCAGCCGGCGCAGGGCGTCGGTCGGCCGAACCTGGTCGGTCAGCTCGACGGACAGAAAGTGCTCGGCGAGCCGCTCGTGGGCCGGCTCGGCAAGCAGTTCGTCGAGCCGGCCGGTGAGCGTGCCGAGCGGCCGGGGCACCGGCAGCTCCCGGCGCCGGATCTCGGCGAGGCCGCGCGCGTCCAGGTCGACCAGCCAGACGGACTTGTGCTGCCGCGCCTCGGAGAACGAGTAGGCCAGCGGGCTGCCCGAGTAGCGCAGGTGCTCCGCGACGCGCTGCGGCCCGTGCAGGTGCCCGAGCGCGACGTAGTCCACGCCGTCGAACACCGCGGCCGGCACCTGCTCGACTCCGCCGACCGCGATCGTCCGCTCCGACGCGCTCGCCTGCCCGCCGGTGACGAAGGCGTGCGCCAGCACGACCGATCGGGTTCCGGACGGGCGCGCCGCGAGGTCGGCCCGAATCCGCCGCATCGCCTCGGTGAGCACCCCGGCGTGCCCCTTCGCGTCCGGCGTGCCGAGCGCTTGCCTGGCCGGTTCCGGCTCCAGGTAGGGAATGCCGTAGAGCGCCACCGGCCCGTGCCGGTCGTCGAGCAGCACCGGGCGGTCCAGCTCGGCCACCCGGGTACGCAGATGCAGCCCGCCGTGCGCGGCGAACTCGCCGAACGCGCCGAGCCGCGGCGCCGAGTCGTGGTTGCCGGGGGTGACCACGAGCTGCGCGCCGGCCGCCCGGATCGCGCCGAGCACCCGGGCGCAGGCCGAGACCGCCTCGCCCGAGGGCACCGCGCGGTCGTAGAGGTCACCGGAGACGACGACGACGTCCACCCGCTCGTCTGTGACCAGGTCGGCCAGACCGCCGAGCACCGCCTCCTGGTCAGCGAGCAGGTCCCGGCCGTGGAACATGCGCCCCACGTGCCAATCCGACGTGTGCAGGACCCGCATGCCACTCAAGTTAGGGCCGGTACCGGGCCGATCCGGGCGCGCCACGCCGGTCGAACGCGTGTTTGGGTTTTTGTCGGACCCCCGGTTCATGATGTCGCCGAGTCCCGATTCGACTACCGAAGGGAACCAGCGGTGACCGCGGTGCTTGGCACGATCGTGGCCGTCCTGCTGCTTCTGCTCGCGGCCGGCGCGGCCCTGTTCTGGCGGCTCTACAGCGACGGCGCCCGCCGGGTGGACGGCGCCATGGACGCGCTGGCGCAGGAGCGGCAGCGGTCCGACCGGCACCAGGCCGCGTTGCGCCGCTACGAGATCACCTTCGCGTCGATCACCGGCCGGGGCGAGCTCGGCGAGCAGGTCCTGGTGGACACCGCCCGCGCGCTCGGGCTGCGCGAGGGACTGCACTTCACCGTCCAGACCGATGTCGCGGGCGGCGGGTCCGCCCGGCCCGACCTGCTGCTGGTCGTCGGCGACGGCCGGCTGGTGCCGGTCGACGCCAAGACCAGCCTGGCCTGCTGGACCGAGGCGGTGGAGACGGACGACGCCGAGGAGCGGACCGACGCGCTACGGGTACACGTCCGCAACCTCCGCTCCCGGGCCGCCGAACTGGCCGGCAAGGGCTACCAGCGCTGGGCCGACGCGATCTACGGAACGATCATGTTCGTACCCTCCGACGCCGCCGTCGCCGCCGCCTTGGACACCGACCCCGACCTGCTCCGCTGGCTGCTCGACCGGCGGATCTTCCTGTGCGGGCCGACCGGGTTCGCGATCGTGGCCTCGGCGGCGCTGTTCGCGGCGACCGAGCGGGCGTTGGCCGCGGACGTGGAGGCGGTCCGCTCGCAGGCCGCGGCCGCGCACCGGGCGGCCGGCGCGGCCGTGGAGGCGGTCAACGTGTCCAGCACCCATCTGCAACGGTTTCTCCAGGCCAGGCGGCGGGAGCTGGACGCGTTGAGCCAGTTCCGCACGGCCGCCGAGCCGCTCCAGGCGGCCGCGGCCAGTCCCAGCCCGGTCGCCGCGGTGCGGGATCCGGACGAGTTGCCGGTCAACGGCGTCGCGGCGTGGCGTACCGACGAGCTGGCTCCGGCGGCCGGCAACGCCGCGCGGAACGTCCCGGATCTCGACTCGATGGGGGCGGCGGCGATCGAGGTGACGGAGGTGACTATCGGCAGACTCGGCGGGGATTAACGCCCTGTGCACCGGTGCCCTGACGGGCGGGCACGGGTCGGGTGAGGTGGGCGTCTTGATGCGGCGCCAATAGGCCGGCCCGCCGACGGGCTAACCTGTGACGTGTGACCGCAACCCGCGATCGCCAGAGCGATCTCGATCAACCCTCCGCCGAACCGGCGTGGGACGAGCGCGCGATCGTCGGCAGGATGCGGGGTCTGCCCTGGTGGGCCGCCGTACTCCTGGCCTTCGGGTTGGCCGCGGCCGCGGCCTGGGTGGACATGCACCGACAGGACTCCCTGGGCCGGATCTACCAGGGTGCCTACATCCTGGGCTGCCTGGCCGCGGTGTGTTGGGTGCGTCGCCGCAACCTGTTCGGTCCGATGGTGCAGCCGCCGCTGGTGTTCGCGGTCACCGCGATCGGCGCGGTGGCCATGGCACAGCCCGGCCCGCTGTTCAGCGGCGGCGCCAAGCAGCTGCTCCTGTCGGTCGCCTTGCCGCTGACCAGCAACTTTCCCACGATGGCGATCACCACCGGCGTCACCGTGGCGATCGGGCTGCTTCGGCTGTGGTTGCAGCGCGACCCCAATCCACCCGTCCGGTCAAGCCGCCAGACGCGTGAGCGCGATCCGTTCGACCGGGCTCCGTTCGACTCCGACGAGCGCGGCGACGCGGCCATGCGCCGAAGCGCCCGCGACGGCGCTCCAAGCCGGTCCCGCCGGGCGGCCCGACCCGAATTGGACGAGCCGTCGCCCGGCACCCGGTTCGGCCGGGATGGGGACCGCCCCCGGCGCCCGGGTCGTGACGAACCTCGCGATCCGCCGCCGCGCGTTCGCCGCGGCCGCACCGACGTGCCGCCCGGTGACCGGGGTCGGACCGATCCACCGTCTGGCGAGCGCCAACGGCCCCGGGTCGGTGGCCAGTCCGCCGATCCCAACCGGCGCCGCCAACCCCCGGACCAGCGCCGGATGGACCAGCCTCACTCCGACACCCCACCCCGCCGCCCGCGCCGCCAGGACGACGACTACTGAGCTTCGGCCCTGGCTGGCAAGCGCGCTCAGGCGGCGAGTCCGCCGCCGTTCGGGTTCAGCATCGGCATCGGCATCGGCGCGGTGTCGGCATCGCAAAGTCTTACAGTTTGCGGAGCTCTCGTGGCAGCGCGAAGGTGATCTTCTCGTTCGCCGTGGTGACCTCCTCCACCCCGGCCCAGCCGCGCTCGGCCAGCCAGGCGAGCAGATCCATGACCAGGGAGTCGGGCACCGAGGCACCGCTGGTGACGCCGACCGTCTCCACCCCGGTCAGCCACGACTCGTCGACCTGGTGCGCGAAGTCGATCAGGTGCGCGGACCGCGCGCCGGCCTGGAGCGCGACCTCGACCAGCCGCTTGGAGTTGGAGGAGTTCACCGAGCCGACCACCAGTACCAGGTCGCACTCCGGGGCCATCGCCTTCACCGCGACCTGGCGGTTCTGCGTGGCGTAGCAAATATCGTCGCTCGGCGGGTCGGACAGGTTCGGGAACCGGGTCCGAAGCTGGTCGACCCGCTCCATGGTCTCGTCGACCGACAGCGTGGTCTGCGACAACCAGATCACCCTGGCCGGATCGCGCACCTCGACCTTGTCCACGTCGGCCGGCCCGTCGACCAGCTGCACATGCGACGGCGCCTCGCCCGCGGTGCCCTCGACCTCTTCGTGCCCCTCGTGCCCGATAAGCAGGATGTCGTAGTCGTCCCTGGCGTAGCGGCGAACCTCCTGGTGCACCTTGGTCACCAGCGGGCAGGTGGCGTCGATCGTGCGCAGCTCCCGTGCCGCCGCCTGGGCGTGCACGGCGGGCGCGATCCCGTGTGCGGAGAACACCACCAGCGAGCCCGGCGGCACCTCGTCCAGCTCCTCGACGAAGATTGCCCCCCGCTCACGCAGAGTGTCCACGACATGTCGGTTGTGCACGATTTCCTTGCGCACGTACACCGGCGGCCCGTAGGTCTCCAGCGCCTTCTCGACGGTCACCACGGCCCGGTCCACGCCCGCGCAGTAGCCCCGCGGCTTGGCCAGGAGGACACGTTTCATGTCACCAAGGGTACGGACGCACCGCTGCTCCGCATCAATGGGCGGATCTGGCAGGCTTACCCGACATGAGGTCACTCCAGCTGCCGTTGAGAGTGGCGGCCGGTCTCGCCGCCACCGCTTTCGAGCAAGCGCGCGAGCTGCCCGCCAGGATCGCCGGGCTGCCGGTGACCGTGGCCAGCCAGGCGCTTCAGTTGTCCATGCGGGTGCAGCAGCACATCACCGAGCTGGCTATCAAGGGTGACGAGGTGCTCTCCGGGTTCCGCCCGGTCGAGCAGACGCCGGAGTGGGCGACGTTCGACGAGGATCTCGACGACAAGCGCTACGACGCGAGCCAGCCCGCCCCGTTCGACCGGGTGGCCACCGACTACTCGGAGCAGTCCCCGAACGGGTACGACCTGGACGATCAGACCGACCCGTGGGCGCTCGAGGAGCGCGCACTCGCCGAGGAGCCCGCGCACCACAGGGAACGCCTGACCGAGCCCGCCGAGCCGGCCGCCATCGAACTGGACAGGACCGGACTCGAGAGCACCGGACTCGACAGCACCGGACTGGACAGCGTCGAACCGGACGGCCCGGCAGAGCTGAGCGGCATCGGGCTGGACAGCCTCGAGGCAGGCAGCACCGATCCAAACAGCTCCGGAATTGACAACTACGACGAGCTGTCCCTGCCCCAGCTCCGCGCCCGGCTGCGCAGGTTCTCCGTGGTCGAGCTGGAAGCACTGCTCTCCTATGAGCGCGCGCACGCGAACCGGCCGGCGTTCGTCGGCATGCTGACCCGCAGGATCGCCACGGTCCGCGATCACCGGTGACGGACCCCACCAGCCCGGAAGAGCCCTGGCCGGTCCGCACGGTCGCGCGCAAGATCTCCGAGTGGATCGGCCGGCTCGGCGCGGTCTGGGTTGAGGGTCAGGTCACCCAGATCTCCGCCCGCCCCGGCACCGGGACCGCGTTCCTCACGCTGCGCGATCCGGCCGCCGACCTGTCCATCACGATCACCTGCCCGACCGACCTGCTGCGCGCACACCAGCCGCCGCTCGCCGACGGCACCCGGGTGGTGCTGCACGCCCGGCCCACCTTCTACGTCAGCCGGGGCACGCTCAGCCTGCGCGCGGACGAGATCAGGGCGGTCGGGGTCGGCGAGCTGCTGGCCCGGATCGAGCGGCTGCGGCGGGCGCTCTCGGCGGAAGGCCTGTTCGACAAGGCACGCAAGCGAAAGCCACCGTTTCTGCCGCGCACCGTCGGGCTGGTCACCGGACGGGCCTCAGCCGCCGAGCGCGACGTGCTGGTCAACGCCAAGGCGCGCTGGGCGGGCGTCGAGTTCCGGATCGAGAACGTCGCGGTGCAGGGTGCCCTCGCCGTACCGCAGATCCTCGAGGCACTCTCCGCGTTGGACCGGGATCCGGCGGTCGAGGTGATCGTGATCGCCCGGGGCGGCGGCAGCGTCGAGGACCTGCTGCCGTTCTCCGACGAGACGCTCTGCCGCGCGGTCGCCGACTGCCGCACCCCGGTGATCAGCGCGATCGGCCACGAGCAGGACACCCCACTGCTCGACCACGTCGCCGACGTGCGCTGCTCGACCCCGACCGACGCGGGCAAGCGGGTGGTACCGGACGTGGCCGAGGAGACCACCCGGGTCCGACAGCTGCGTGACCGGGCCCGGCGCGCGCTGCACGGCTGGGTGGATCGGGAGCGCCGTCTGCTCGACTCGCTGCGCACCCGGCCGGTGCTCGCCGACCCGCTCACGCCGCTGGATCGCCGCGCCGAACAGGTCGGCACGCTGGTGCGGCGAACCCGGCGCGCGGTGCTCGCCCGCCTCGACGCCGAGCGATCCACGCTAGATGCCACCAATGCCCGCTTGACGACGCTCGGACCAGCGGCCACGCTAGCCCGCGGGTATGCCGTTGTGCAGCGAGTCGAACCGGCCGGCAACCCGGTGGTGCTTCGGTCGATCGACGAGGCGCCGGCGGGCACTCGCCTTCGGGTTCGGGTCATGGACGGCGCGCTGCCCGCGGTCGTGTCCGGGGAGCATGACCTGCCGGCGAGTGGAGGTAACCGTGGCGAGACTGGAGCATGACCCGAGCTTCCTGCCGCTCACCCTCGCCACGGTGCATACCGTCTCGGTGGCGGTGCGCTCGTCTCCGGCCGTCCGGGCCGGCGCGGACATGGTGTGGCGCAGGGCGACCGCGGCGAACTCGGCCGCCGCGGAGTGCTGGACGGCGCTGCTGGCCGGCTGCGACGGTCCCGGCACCAGGATGCTGCCCTGGCGGTTGCGCGAGCTGTCCGAGGCCACCTCGATGTTCGCCGGCGGCCGGTGGTGGCACGGCGACGGCTCGCCGCACCGCAACCGGGTCGGCCGGGCCCAGCTGCGCATCGAGGAGGCCATCACCGAGCGGGACGGCGAGGACTTCGCCGAGGCGTTCGTCGGCTACGACCAGGCGGTGGCCACGGCGCTGGCCCGCGCACACAGCAGATTGGAGAGCTCGACCCGGTGACTGAGCCCGAGCTGGACTACGAGCAGGCCCGCGACGAGCTGACCGCGGTGGTCGCCAAGCTGGAGGCCGGTGGTCTGTCGTTGGAGGACTCGCTGGCGCTCTGGGAACGTGGCGAGAGGCTGGCCCGGCTGTGCGACCGCCATCTGGCCGGCGCCCGGGAGCGGGTCGAGACCGCGCTGGCCGCGGTGGAACGGGAGCAGGGCTAGCGTGTGCGCCGGGGCAGCGGCTGCGCCGCCTGCACGGCGCCGGCCAGTACCCGGAACTCGTCCGCGCCGGCCGAGCCGGTGATCAGGGTGGTCACCCCGCCGAGCCGGCCGACCCAGGCCCGCTCGTCGCGCCGGCCCGGATAGGTCGTCCACCGGGTCCCGGCCACATCCACCTCGCCGCCGGCCGCCGCATCGTCCCGCCCGGTCTCGGCGGCGAGCACGTCGGCCGGATCCCCGGCGGACTGGCTGAGCTGCGCGAACCCGCCAAGCGGGGTGAGCCAGCCCACCCGGACGATCACGCTGGCCCCGCTGCCCACCGCCGAGGTGGACGCGGAGTTGGCCCGCCAGCCGGCCGGCAGTTGCGGGCGGCGCACCGCGAAGTCCACCCGGGCCGCCGCCGCGCCGAGCTCGCGGGAGGCGTCCACGCTCGGCGCGGAGTTGGGGTCGATGCTCGGGCCGCCTGGACGAAACGAGCAACCGCGGCCGAATCCGAGCACCGCCACGATCACCAGCAGGAGCACGGCGAGCGAGCCGATCAGGTCGCGCATTCTGGTCGCCGCCCGGCGCGACGGCGGCGCCTGGGGCTCCCGGGGTTGGGTCTGTTCCGTGTCGGCCACCCGAACATGGTGTCAGCACGCGGGATCCGCCGGAGCGGTGACACATCGTTATCGCATTTGCCCGGGATCTGAGAGGATCGACGCGTAGCCCCAGTTCACCGCGTCGACACGGAGGAACCATGACTACCCCCGGCACCGGCAGCGTTCCCGCTCAGCGACGGCGGGAGGCACCGGACCGCAACCTGGCCCTCGAACTGGTCCGGGTCACCGAGGCGGCCGCGATGGCGGCCGGCCGCTGGGTCGGCAGGGGCGACAAGAACGGCGGCGATGGCGCGGCCGTGGACGCCATGCGCAAGCTGATCGGTACCGTGTCCATGCGTGGCGTGGTGGTGATCGGCGAGGGCGAGAAGGACCAGGCGCCGATGCTCTACAACGGCGAGCAGGTTGGCGACGGCAACGGCCCGGACTGCGACGTCGCGGTGGACCCGATCGATGGAACCACCTTGATGGCCAAGGGGATGCCCAACGCGATCGCGGTGCTCGCGGTGACCGAGAAGGGCGCCATGTTCGACCCGTCCGCGGTGTTCTACATGGAGAAGCTGGCGGTCGGGCCGGAGGCCGCGGACGTGATCGACATCACCGCTCCGGTCTACGAGAACATCCGGCGGGTGGCCAAGGCGAAACACAGCGATGTCACCGACGTCAACGTGTGCATCCTGGACCGGGAACGGCACCACGACCTGGTGCGGGAGGTGCGCGAGGCGGGCGCCCGCATTCACTTCATCAGCGACGGCGACGTGGCCGGCGCTATCTCCGCGGCCCGGCCGAACACCGGCGTCGACCTGCTGATCGGTATCGGCGGCACGCCGGAGGGGATCATCGCCGCGTGCGCGCTCAAGTGCATGGGCGGCGCGATCCAGGCGCGCCTGTGGCCCAAGGACGACGAGGAGCGGCAGAAGGCGATCGACGCCGGTCACGACCTCGGCCGGGTGCTGGAGACCGACGACCTGGTGCGCGGCGACAACGTGTTCTTCTGCGCCACCGGCGTCACCGACGGCGACCTGCTGCGCGGCGTGCACTACCGGGCCGGCGGGTGCACCACCCAGTCGATCGTGATGCGCTCCAAGTCCGGCACGGTGCGCATGATCGACGGCTTCCACCGGCTGACCAAGCTGCGCGAGTACGCCTCGGTCGACTTCGACCGCAACGGAGCCGAGCACATCCTCCCGCCGCTGCCATGAACATCAGTTCGGCCTTCGGTGCAACATCCGCGGGGCATGTCACGTTTTGTCCTCGGAAGGTGTGACGGGCAACCTCGACCGGGCCCGCCACGTCATCATCGTTGGCAGCAGAACGGGTTGGCAGAAGGAGCGGATATGCGGGTGCGGAAGCTGATCGTCGCTACGGCCGTGGCCGGGACCGCGCTGGTGTCGGCGTGCGCCACCGGCAAGTCCACCGCGGCGCCCGGCACGCCCGTCATCGACCTGCCGAGCAGCACCGCCAGCTCGACCACCGAGCCGACGACCACGACGCCGCCGGCACCGCCCGTCACGACAACGACGACCACGGCCGCGCCGAAGTCGACCACGAGCAAGCCGAAGCCGAGCACCACCAAGCCAAAGCCGCCTCCGCCGCCAGCTGCCGCCGGCGGCACCCCCTGCACGATCAGCGATGGCGCCTGCATCGACTTGTCGGCGAACCGCTCCTGGCTGCTGTCCGGCGGGAAGGTGACCTACGGCCCGGTCGGCATCACCAGTGGCCGCCCCGGTTTCCGTACCCCGCCGGGCATGTTCCACGTGCAGTGGAAGGACATCGACCACTTGAGCAAGGAGTTCAACAACGCCCCGATGCCGTACTCCGTGTTCTTCAACGGCGGCATGGCGTTTCACTCCGGCAGCCTGGCCGTCCAGTCCCACGGCTGCATTCACCTGTCCAGCGCCGCGGCGAAGACGTACTTCAACGCGCTCGGCGTCGGCGCCGCCGTCCAGGTGGTGCCCTGACCGGCGTGCCCGACGGGATGTCCCAACCGGTCAGCTGACGTCGCTGGAGTGGCCCGGGAACAGGTGCGCCTCGGGATCGAGGGCGACCGCGATGTTGTTGACCGCGGTCGCGGCCTCGCCGAAGCCGGTGGCGATGAGCTTGACCTTGCCGGGATAGGCGGCGATGTCGCCGGCGGCGTAGATGTGGTCGCGTGCGGTGCGCATCGTGCTGTCCACGGCGATCGCCCGCCGCTCGATCTCGAGGCCCCAGGACTCGATGGGGCCGAGGTCGGCCGTGAAGCCCAGCGCCGCGACCACGGTCTGCGCCGGCAGCACGCGGGTCTCCTGGCCGTTCGCGCCGGTCACGGACACCTCGACCTCGGCAAGCCCGTTGCCGTCGCCGCGCAGCTCGACCACCTGGGCGTCGGTGACGATCGGCACGCCGAGCTCCCGCACCTGCCGCACGGTGGCGGCGAACGCCCGGAACTTGGCCCTGCGGTGGACAAGCGTGACGCTGCGGGCGATCGGATGCAGGGAAAGCACCCAGTCGAAGGCCGAGTCTCCGCCGCCGACCACGACCACGTCCTGCCCGCGGTGCACCTCGGGAGCGGGCACGAAGTGCACCATGCCCCGGCCAAGCCAGCCGTCCCCGGCGGGCAGCGGACGCGGGGAGAACTCGCCCATCCCGGCGGTGATCAGCACGGCGCCGGCCCTGATCACGGTGCCGCCGTCCAGCCCGACATCGAACCCACCGTCCACTTCGGACAGGGTGAGTGCCTGCCGGCCGAGCAGGTAGTTCGGCTTCCACTGGTCGGTCTGCTGTACCAGCGCGGTAACCAGGTCACGCCCGCGCACCGCGGGGAACCCGGCCACGTCGAAGATCATCTTCTCCGGGTACATCGCGGTGACCTGGCCGCCCGGCTCGGGCAGTGAGTCGACCACGGCCACGGAGAGCTCTCGGAATCCGGCGTAGTAAGCCGCGAACAGCCCGGTTGGCCCGGCGCCGACGATCAGGAGGTCAACTTCCGCCGGTGTCGCATTCGTCATACCTACCGCCTCACAGCAGTGGTGGAGAACCGGTTCGAGCCTAGTGCCCCGGGCCACGGTGCCCACGGATATCCCTCGCGGCACACTAGTGGACATGACTGACGGCGAGTACCGGATCGAACACGACACCATGGGTGAGGTGCGGGTTCCCGCCGACGCGCTGTGGCGAGCGCAGACCCAGCGTGCGGTAGCGAACTTTCCCATCTCCGGACGCGGGCTGGAGCGCGCCCAGATCAGGGCACTCGGACTGCTCAAGGCGGCCGCGGCCCGGGTGAACCGGCGTCTCGGCGTGCTGGACGCGGAGACCGCGGCGGCCATCGCGAGCGCCGCCGAGGAGGTGGCCGACGGCCGGCACGACGAACACTTCCCGATCGACGTGTTCCAAACCGGGTCGGGTACCTCGTCGAACATGAACGCCAACGAGGTGATCGCCACCCTGGCCAGCCGCCGCACCGGCCGGGAGGTGCACCCGAACGACCACGTCAACGCGTCGCAGTCGTCCAACGACACGTTCCCGACCACGATCCACATCGCCGGCACCGAGGCGGTGGTGACCGAGCTGATTCCGGCGCTCGAGCACCTGGCGAACACCATCGACAAGCGCGCCGGGGAGTGGGCGGACGTGGTGAAGTCCGGCCGCACCCACCTCATGGACGCGGTGCCGATCACCCTCGGCCAGGAGGCCCGCGCCTGGGCCAGCCAGGTGCGCTACGGCATCGACCGGCTGACCGGTTGCCTGCCGAGGCTCGGTGAGCTGCCGATCGGCGGCACGGCGGTGGGCAGCGGCCTCAACGCCCCGGCCGGCTTCGGCGCCGCCGTCGCGGAGGAGCTCGCCGGGGTGACCGGCCTGCCGCTGACCGAGGCCCGCGACCACTTCGAGGCGCAGGCCACGCAGGACGGCGTGGTCGAGGCCTCCGGTCAGGTGCGCACGGTCGCGGTGTCCCTGTTCAAGATCGCCAACGACATACGCTGGCTTGGTTCCGGCCCACGCACCGGGCTGGCCGAACTGGCCCTGCCCGACCTGCAGCCCGGCTCGTCGATCATGCCCGGCAAGGTCAACCCGGTGATCCCCGAGGCCACGATGATGGTGGTGGCCCAGGTCATCGGGAACGACGCGGCCGTCGCGTTCGCCGGCAGTCAGGGCAACTTCCAGCTCAACGTGATGCTCCCGGTCATCGCCCGCAACTTCCTCGAGTCGGTGCGGCTGTTGGCGGCGGTGGCGAACCTGCTCGCGGACAAGGTGATCGCCGGCACGACGGCCAATGTGGAGCGGCAGCGCGAGTTCGCCGAGTCCTCGCCCTCGATCGTCACCCCGCTCAACCGCTACCTCGGCTACGAGGAGGCCGCATCGATCGCCAAGCAGGCCCTGGCACAGCACCGGACGATCCGCGACATCGTCCTCGAACGCGGCCACGTCGACCGGGGCAAGCTCACCCTGGCCCAGCTACACGAGGCCCTCGACGTGTTGCGGATGGCCAGGGGCGGGCACTGACGGCGCGCCGCCACCGAGTCCGAGCACGGCGCCGGCGGTGACCAGCACGGCGCCGGCACCGGCGGTGACGGTGAACGGTTGGGCGCCGAGGAGCACCGAGGTGGCCAGGCCGGACACCGGCATCAGCCCGACGAGCACCCCGGCCCGGTCCGCGCCGAGCCCGGAGACCGCGCGGTACCAGCAGCAGAAGCCCACCGCCGTGACGATCACGCCGAGGAACACCAACGCGCCGGCCTGCCGCGGGTCGGGGATCCGCCATGGTGCGTCGAGGAGCGGGCCGAGCACCGCGCCGATCCCGGCGGCGATGAGGCAGCACCAGGTGGAGACGGCGTACGCGCCCAGCCGGGTCACGACGCCGACGGCGAGCAGGGTGAACGAGGCCTCACAGCCCATCGTGAGGGCGGCCAGCGCCAGGCCGGGGCCGTGCCAGGAACCGCCGCCGGTGAACACTCCGCCGAGCACCAGAATGCCGGCGACCACGACGGTCGCGCCCGCGACGACCAGCGGGGCCGGCCGGCGCCGGGTGAGCAGGGGCGCGACCAGCGCGAGCACCAGCGGGGTACCGCCGAGCATGGCCGCGACGAACCCGGGGTCGGCATAGCGCTGGGCGTAGAGCAGGCAGGCGTTGAACCCGAGCATGCCGCTCACGGCCAGGCCGGCCAGCGGGATCAGGTCGGCCGGCCCGGGCCGGGGCAGCCGGCGGCCCCGCAGTCCCGCCAGGGCCAGCAGGAGCAGGCCGCCGAGCGCGTAGCGCATGGCGAGAGCGGCGAACACCGGGTAGTCGTCCAGCGTGCCGGTGACCGGCACCGAGCCGCCGACGAGCAGGCAGGCGAGCGCGCCGGAGGCAGCGGGCAGGGCATAGGTGGCGGGCACACCGGGCATGCACCGATTCTGCTGGGCAGGGTGGTCCAGGCGTATGTTCCACATCGATGCGTCAAGAATGGACCACTTTTCGCGAGCTGCTGCTCCCGGTGATCGGCCCGAACGCGCCGGCCGGGCGCGGACGACCCGGTCGGAGCGTGGAGTCCGAGCTGCGCCAAGCGATCCGCGACGGCCAGCTGGCGCCGGGCACCCGCCTGCCGTCCAGCCGGGATCTCGCCGGACAGCTCGGCGTCGCCCGCGGCACGGTGACCGCCGCGTACGGTCAGCTGGTCGCCGAGGGGTATCTGACCACCCGGCGCGGCTCCGGCACCGCGGTCGCTGCCACCCTCGGTTGCGCCGAGGCCGGGCCGCGCAACATCGGACCGGCCGCCCCGCGGTGGCGGTTCGACCTGCGCCCCGGACTGCCCGCGCTGAGCGCCTTCCCGCGCGCCGAATGGGTCGCGGCCACCAGAAGCGCCCTGACCGAGCTGCCAGACGAGGCGCTCGGCTACCCCGACCCGGCCGGGCTCGCCGAGCTGCGAACCGAGCTGGCCGGCTATCTCGGCCGGGTGCGAGCGGTTACCGTCGAGCCGGCCGACATCGTGATCACGCACGGCGCCGCCGAGGGCTTGTTCCTGCTCAGCGCCGTGCTCGCCGAGCGGGGGCACCGCGCGGTCGCGATGGAGGACCCGGGACACGATGGCCAGATGGACCTGCTGCGCGCCAACGGGTTGCTCCCCGTGCCGGTGCCGGCGGACTGCGCCGGGCTGCGGGTCGACGAGCTGGCGGCGAGCGAGTGCCGCGCGGTCGTGACCACCGCGGCACATCAGTTCCCGCTCGGCGTCGCGCTGCACCCGGACCGCCGGCACGCGCTGCTCGCCTGGGCCCGCGAACGGGACGGCCTGGTGATCGAGGACGACTACGACGCCGAGCATCGCTACGACCGCCCGGCCCTGCGCGCGATGCAGGCCATGGAGCCGTCCCGGGTGGTGTACCTGGGCAGCGTGAGCAAGACGCTCGCGCCGGCGCTGCGGCTCGGCTGGATGGTCCTGCCGCCGTCGTTGCACGGGGAGGTCGTGGCCCGCAAGCGGTTGACCGACCTCGGCTGCTCGCCGCTGCCGCAGGCGGCATTCGCCCGGATGCTGCGCGGCGGGGGCTACGACCGGCACCTGCGCCGAACCCGGCTGATGTACCGGCGCCGGCGAGACGCGCTGCTGGCCGCGGTCGCCGAGCAGCTCCCCGACTGGCGGCCGGTCGGGATCGCCGCCGGCCTGCACGTCCTGCTGCGGCTACCCGACGGCATGGACGACGCCGCGGTGCGGCGGCGGATCGCCGAGCGCGGCGTGCATGCGCCCGCACTGTCGGAATACGCCAGGGGTGAGCGCGGTGCGCCCTATCCCGGACTCGTGGTCGGCTACGCCCAGCTCTCCGCCGACCGGTTGCGGGCGGCGGTGACGGAGATCGCCGAGGCGATGCGCTGACCGGCTATCTGACGCGGGCCACCAGGTCGGCGAACGAGCGGGCCGGGAGCACCAGCACGGAGCCGACCACACACTTCGAGTCGCGCAGCCCGACCGCCCGGCCGGCGAAGGCGACCTCGAGGCAGTTGGCGTTGGTGCTGCGTGAGCTCTTTCGCCAGTGGCCGGTTCCGAGCTCGGACGTGCTCGCCATGCTGTTCCTCCCCTTACCCTGATTCCGCGGACACGGAGAAGATCATCTCGTTCGTCGCGTCCGCGGCAAGTGCAAGGTTCAGGATATTGCGCATGGCGACCCGGTAGCCGTCAAGATCGGCTTCGTCGTCGAGGAAAATGCCGGTTTCGTGATTCTCGACGAAGGCGAGGCCGGGTTCGGATTCGAACTCGAGGATCATGAACGGCCCGCGCAGGCCCGCGTGTGATCCGGCTTTGATCGGCAGCACCCGGATATCCACGTTGGGCCGCTCCGCGTTCACCAGAAGATTCCGCAGCTGTCGTTTCATCACGCCAGGATCGGCGACCGGCGTGCGCAACGCGACTTCGTAGATCACCGCAAGGAAGCGGGGCGCGGTGGCCCGGGTGAGCAGCGTCTGCCGAGCCATTCTGGAAGCGACCAGATTGTCCAACTCGGCGTTGGGCAACGCCGGCTCGGTGCCTCGTATCATCGCCGCGGTGTACTCCGATGTCTGCAACAGCCCGGGAATCACCAGCGCCTCGTAGTTCTCGATGCGCGTCGCCTTGTTCTCGAAGTTGATCAGCGTCCGCCACAGATGCGGCAGCCCGGCCTGACGTTCCCACCACCCTTTGTGATCTCCACGACGGAGCAGTTCGAGTAGTTTGTTCCGCTTTGCGGCCGGCACCTGATAGAACTCGAGGAGCGCGGTCACATCCCCGACCTGGAGCCCGCTGTTCCCAGTTTCGATCCGGCTGATCTTGCTCGCTGACACGCCGAGAGTCTTGGCCACCTCGGCGCAGCTCAGACCCCGTTTCTCCCGTAAACCCCGGAGCTCCGCCGCTACTGTTCGCGAGTGCATCGACGTGTGCGGATTGCCGGGCATGTGCGCATCCTGTCGAACCGCGGGGCCATCGAACAACTACACGAACGGGCGAAGCTGTCGCTGTGCGACACACAACGGCGACCACTTCACCCGACCAACACCGCCGTTCGGGTATTCGACCACCCGTCAGGTTTGCCGCCGGGTCACCCCGTGGGTCTCGCGGCCCGAATCAGATTTGTGAACGAGCCGGCCGGGACGGCCAGGTTCGGACCGCCGGGGTCCTTGGAGTCGCGAACCGCAACCGAGGAGTCGGCGAACGCGACTTCCACACAGGTGTTGCTGTCGCTGCTGCGGCTGCTTTTACGCCAGTGCGCAAACGGGTTCGGTGCGGGCATTCCCACTCGATTCTCAGTTTTCCGCGTCGATCGCGGCGATGAGTTCCGCGCTCGCCTCCGGCCGCAGGGCGACGTCGAGGATGTTCCGCATTGCCAGGCGGTACCCGGCCAGTGTCGGCTCGCCCTCGAGAAACAGGCCGGAGACCTGGTTCTCCACGTGCACCACGTCCGGTTCCTCCGCGAACTCCAGAATCATGAACATGCCGCGGCAACCCACATGCGCGCCGCGCGAGATCGGCACCACGCGCACCGTGACGTTCGGGCGTTCGGCAACCGTCAACAGCTGGCGCAGTTGGCGTCTCGACACACCTGGGCCGCCGACCGGCATGCGCAACGACACCTCGTGGAGCACCGCGACGTAGCGGGGTGCGGTGGTCCGGGTCAGCACCGCCTGCCGGGCCATCCGGGCGGCGACCAGGTTGTCGACCTCGGCGTCGGCGAGGGAGTCGTCGGTGGCCCGCAGCATCGCCTCGGCGTACTCGGCGGTCTGCACCAGACCGGGGATGATCATGGGGGCGTAGTGCTGGATGGCGACGGCCTTGCTCTCGAAGTCGATCAGAGCGCGCCAGAGTGGCGGCAGGCCGGCCTGCCGCTCCCACCAACCCTTCTGGTCGCTGCGGCGCAGCCGGTCCATGAGTTGCTGCCGTTTCGGCACCGGCACCTGGTAGTACCCGAGCAGTGCGGCCACATCCTCGGATTGCAGCCCGCTGTTGCCGGTCTCGATCCGGCTGATCTTGCTGGTGGACACGCCGAGCATGCCGGCCACATCGGCCATGCTCAGGCCGCGCGTCTCGCGCATGCTGCGCAGCTCGGCGGCAACGGTGCGGGACCGGACGGAGGTGTGCGAGTTTCCAGGCATACCCAGACCATCGGAACTGTCGACGCCGACCGAAAGTCGCCCGATAGGGGGAATGCGTTTGCCGGTTGCAAAACAGTCCGCCTGCCGAGGCGACGGCCGCTCGGCGCAATGGATCAGACCGCGCAGTGCAACGGGCCGCCGTTGAACGCGACCGCATCGTCGAACGCGGCCAGCAGGTCCATCGTCGCGCCGGTGCGCTCGGCGTAGGCGCGATGCAGGTTGAGCACCAGGCGTTCGGCGTCCGGCCAGACCGCGAACTCGCCGAGCTCAGCCCGGCGCGCGGCGGCCAGCGGACTGATCTCGTCCGCCAGCCCGGCGGCCGCCGTGCGCAGCACGAACCGGTAGTAGCGGGCGTGCACGTCGAGCACGTCCGCGAACTCGGCGCCGCCGATCAGGTCGCCGTGCCCCGGCACGACGGTCGTCACACGGAACGCCGCGAGCCAGTCGAGGCTGCGCACCGCACCGTCCACCGAACCCATGAACACCAGCGGGGTGACCCGGTGGAAGATCAGGTCACCGGTGAACAGCACGCCGCTGTCCGGCAGCCAGGCGACCACATCGCCGGGCGTGTGCGCGGCGTACCCGGGATGGTGCAACTCCACCGGCCGGCCCCCGACGTAGACGGTGAGCCGGTCGCGCAGCGCCACCGTCGGCGGCCGCACCGTCACCGCGGCCCATTGTGGCGTCGGTGCCCAGATCGGCGGTGTCGCGGCGAGCAGCGTGTCGGCGAGCAGCCCGTCCCTGGTCGCCTCGTGCGCCATGATCACGGTCGACTCCGGCAGCAGGCTGTTGCCGTAGGTATGGTCGCCGTGCAAGTGGGTGTTGACCGCGACCCGCACCGTCGCACCGCCGGACACGTCGTCGACCGCGGCGAGGAACCGGCGGGTGCGCCGCTCGGTCGCGCAGGTGTCGATGAGCAGCGGACCGCCGTCGCCAAGCACAACGCCGGCATTGTTGATCCACCACGATCCGTCCGGCTGCACCCAGGCCAACACCCCGTCGCCGAGCGGTAAGAGGGCGGCCGACTCTGGCTCCGTCATGCCGATCACGCTAATACGCGCGGCTGACCCAAGGCGCTCCGCAGCCGTGCGAGCCAGCCGCCGATGTCTGGACTGACGAGCAGCGCGGCGAGCGAGGAACGAGCGAGTGAGCAGCGCAGGAGGGAAGACACCGGCTCAACGGCCGCGAGCCGCGCGAACGAGCCTGCGAGCGAGCGCCGAAGGCACAGCGAGCGCAGCAGGTACAGCGGAATGTCACCTTCCGCGTCTAGAACCGCATGAAGGTGACCTTCCGCTGTACGCGCTGACGCGCTCCGCAGCCGTGCGAGTCGGCCGCCGGTGTCTGGACTGACGAGCAGCGCAGCGAGCGAGGAACGAGCGAGTGAGCAGCGCAGGAGGGAAGACACCGGCTCAACGGCCGCGAGCCGCGCGAACGAGCCTGCGAGCGAGCGCCGAAGACACAGCGAGCGCCGAAGATACAGCGGAATGTCACCTTCCGCGTCTAGAACCGCATGAAGGTGACCTTCCGCTGTACGGGCTCACGGCGCTCATGGCGCTAACGGCGATCCGAAGCCGTGCGAGTCGGCCGCCGGTGTCTGGACTGACGAGCAGCGCAGCGAGCGAGGAACGAGCGAGTGAGCAGCGCAGGAGGGAAGACGCCGGCTCAGCGGCCGCGAGCCGCCCGAGCGAGCTTGCGAGCGAGGGCAAAAGATACTGTCGGTGGCCCGGGGCAGGATGGGCCCGTGCTGTTCGCCGAAGTGGTCGCCACGTCCGCCGCCGTGGCGGCGACCCGATCCCGGCTGACCAAGGTCGAGGCCCTGGCCGGCCTGCTCCGCCGCGCGGAGGATCCGTCGGAGATCGAGACCGTGGTCGCGCTGCTGGCCGGCGCGCCGAGGCAGGGCCGGATCGGCGCCGGCTGGCGCACGCTCAGCGAGCTGGACATCCCGCCCGCGGCCGCGGCCAACCTCACCGTGCGGCAGGTCGACGACGCGCTGGACGCGGTGTCCCGGACCAGCGGCAAGGGCTCCGGCGGGCGACGCACCCAGCTCCTCGGCGCGCTGTTCGGCGCCGCGACCACGGTCGAGCAGCGCTTCCTGCACCACCTGCTGACCGGCGAGCTGCGCCAGGGCGCACTCGAGGGCGTCATGCTCGACGCGATCGCCTCGGCCGGCGCAGTGCCGGGTGCGGCGGTGCGCCGCGCGTTCATGCTCTCCGGCCGGCTGGCCGCCACGGCGGCCGCGGCGCTCGGCGGCGGCCTGGCCGCGCTGGCCGGCTTCGGCCTCGAGCTCGGCCGGCCGCTCCGGCCCATGCTCGCCTCGCCGGCCGAGTCCCTGGCCGAAGCGCTGGCCGAGCTGGGCGCCTGCGCGGTGGAGTACAAGCTGGACGGCGCCCGGATCCAGGTACACCGGCAGGGCGACGAGGTGCACATCTACACCAGGACGCTGCGCGAGATCACCGCCAGCGTGCCGGAGCTGGTCGAGCTGGTGCGCGCGCTGCCCTGCCGTTCGGTGGTGCTCGACGGCGAAACGCTCGCCCTCAACGACGACGGCCGGCCGCGCCCGTTCCAGGAGACGATGAGCCGGTTCGGCGCGAGCAGCGAGCGCGAGCTGCTGCTGCACCCGTACTTCTTCGACTGCCTGCACCTGGACGGCACGGACCTGGTCGACGCACCGCTGCGGGAGCGCAACGCGGCGCTTCGGCGGGCGGTCGGCGAGCTGGTCATTCCGGGCGAACTCGAGCCGGGCGCCGAGCGGGCCGACGCGGTGCTCGCCGGCGCGCTGGCCGCCGGACACGAGGGCGTCGTGGTCAAGACGCTCGACTCGCCCTACCAGGCGGGGCGGCGCGGCAAGGCGTGGCAGAAGGTCAAGCCGGTGCACACGCTGGATCTGGTGGTGCTGGCCGCCGAGTGGGGGCACGGGCGGCGCACCGGCTATCTGTCCAACCTGCACCTGGGTGCGCGGGATCCGGACGGCGGGCCGCCGGTGATGGTCGGCAAGACGTTCAAAGGACTCACCGACGAGCTGCTCGCCTGGCAGACCAGCGAGTTCCCGAGGCACGAGGACCATCGCACGGAGTGGGCGGTGTTCCTCAAACCGGAGCTGGTCGTGGAGATCGCGCTGGACGGAGTGCAGGTCAGCACCCGCTATCCGGGTGGCGTGGCACTGCGGTTCGCCCGGGTGGTCCGCTACCGGCCGGACAAGGAGCCCGCCGACGCCGACACGATCGGCGCCGTGCGGGCCATGCTCCCGGCAGCCGGCGGGCGGGTGGTCGACCTGGCCTGATTCGTTCCCGACCGGTTCGGCACGCCGTCACCAGGCCGTATCTCGTGGATCCTCGGCAGCCGTACCCGCCACCGTCCACGACGCACGGCCTAGGCTGGGCGACCGTGCGGTTCATCAACGACACACGGCCCGGTTTCGACCTGACCTACGACGACGTCTTCCTGGTGCCCAACCGCTCGGCCGTCGAGTCCCGGTTCGATGTTGATCTCTCCACTTCGGACGGTACCGGTGCGACCATTCCGTTGGTGGTGGCGAACATGACGGCGGTGGCCGGCAAGCGGATGGCTGAGACGGTGGCGCGGCGCGGCGGTCTCGTGGTGCTGCCGCAGGACGTCGACCCGGTGGTCGTGGCGGAGATCGTGTCCTGGGTGAAGTCCCGGCACACCGTCTGGGACACGCCACTCGTGCTCACCGCGGGCGATGCCGTCGCGGACGCGCTCAACCTGCTTCCCAAGCGCGCCCATGGGTCCGTCGTGGTGGTGGACGCGGACGGACGGCCGGTCGGCGTGGTGGACGAGGCGGCCTGCCTGGGCGTCGACCGGTTCACCCGGATCGGCGAGGTGGCCGACACGGAGGTGCTCGTGGTGCCGACGACGATGCCGGCCCGCGACGTGTTCGACCGGCTGCACGGGCGCACCGCGCGGATCGCCATCGGCGTGGACGAGCAGGGCCGGCTGGCCGGCGTCCTCACCGAGGTCGGGGCGCTGCGCTCGAAGCTCTACGCGCCCGCGGTCGACGACCGGGGCCGGCTCCGGGTCGCCGCGGCCATCGGGGTCAACGGCGACGTGGCGGCCAAGGCGTCGCAACTGCTCGACGCCGAGATCGACACGCTCGTGGTGGACACCGCCCACGGTCACCAGGAGAAGATGATCTCGGCGTTGAAGGCGGTGCGCTCCACGTCGCCCGGCGTGCCGGTGGTGGCCGGAAACGTGGTCACCGCCGCCGGCGTACGCGATCTGGTGGCGGTTGGCGCCGACGTGGTCAAGGTCGGCGTCGGCCCGGGCGCCATGTGCACCACCCGGATGATGACCGGGGTCGGGCGCCCGCAGTTCTCCGCGGTGGCCGAATGCGCGCAGGCGGCCAGGGAGCTTGGTGCGCACGTCTGGGCGGACGGCGGCGTGCGGCATCCGCGTGACGTGGCGCTCGCCCTGGCCGCGGGCGCGTCGAACGTGATGGTCGGGTCCTGGTTCGCCGGCACCTTCGAGTCGCCGGGCGATCTACAGCGCGACGAGACCGGGCAGCCGTTCAAAGAGTCCTTCGGGATGGCGTCGAAACGGGCGGTGACCGCGCGGACCCGCGGCGACAGCGCGTTCGACCGCGCCCGCAAGGCGTTGTTCGAGGAGGGCATCTCGACCTCCCGGATGCGGCTCGACCCGGCCGCGCCGAGCGTGGAGGATCTGCTGGACTCGATCTGCTACGGGGTTCGCTCGGCCTGCACCTATGCGGGTGGCCGCACCCTCGAGGAGTTCCACGCCAGGGCGATCATCGGAGTCCAGTCCTCCGCCGGGTTCGCCGAAGGTCGGCCGCTGCCACGCGGCTGGTAGGTATCACGGCAAGTGGTTAATGGGTTGACACCCATCATAAGGTGACCTTGTGGGCGCCGTTGAAGTCACTGACCTTGTCAAGCAGTACAAGAAGAATCCCAAGCCGGCCGTCGACGGGTTGAGCTTCGCGGTCGAGACCGGCGAGATCTTCGGCCTGCTCGGGCCGAACGGGGCCGGCAAGACCACCACCGTCGGCGTGCTCACCACCAGAGTGCTGCCCACCTCGGGACGGGCCGTGGTGGAGGGTGTCGACGTACTCGCCGACCCGACCGTGGCCCGCCAGTTGCTGGCCGTGGTCCCGCAGCGCAACAACCTGGACCGGTCGCTCAACATCCGGCAGAACCTGTTGTTCCACGCCGCTTATCACGGGATCGGCCGGGCTGAGCGAACCACACTGGCGGACGACATCCTGGAGCGGATGGGCCTCGCCGACCGGGCGAACGACCGCATCGACTACGTCTCCGGCGGCCAGGCGCAACGGGTGATGATCGCCCGTGCGCTCATGCACCGGCCCCGGGTGATGTTCCTCGACGAACCGTCCACCGGACTCGATCCGCAGTCCCGGCTGTTCGTGCACGACCGGATCACCGAGTTACGGGACCAGGGTGTGACCATCGTGCTCACCACGCACGACATGGACGAGGCGGCCAAACTTGCCGATCGGGTCGGCATCATCGACCACGGCAAGCTGCTCGCCATGGACACCCCGGCCGGCCTCATGCGCGGGCTGCCCGGCAGCACCACGCTCAACGTGACGGTCAACCTCAACGGCCGAGACGGCGAGCAGGTCGCCGCCGCCTTGGCCGATGTGACCGGCGTGCAACGGGTCGAGCAGATCACCGGCTCGGCCGGCGGCGGTCCGGCGATGCCGCCGGGAGGGCCGCCGGGAGGGCCGGGCGGCATGGCCATGCCGCCCGGCGGCGCGCCATCCGGCGGATCGGCGGGCGCCGGCAACCAGTTCCGCCTCTACACCGCGGACGAGGCCGCCACAGTGCTGCCGACCGTGCTCAAGGTGCTCGGCGACGTTGGCTCCGACGTCACCGACCTGGCGATCGGCGCGCCCAGCCTCGAGGACGTGTTCATCCACCTGACGGGACGGGAGTTGCGATGACCGCGACCACGGCGCCGGCCGCCGCAGGCCACGACACCATGCGGATCTCGCTGCGCACCTTCGGCTCCGTGCTCTGGCGCGACATCTTCGTCACCTGGCGGGAGCTGGTGCCGTTCCTGCTGCAGGTCGTGGTTCAGCCGTTCTTCACCCTGTTCATCTTCGGCAAGGTGCTGACCGGCCTTGGCTACGTCGGCAACGGCTACACCGCGATCCTGCTGCCCGGAATCGTTGCGCTGAACGGCTTTCTCGGCGCGCTCCAGAACACGACCATGCCGCTGATCATGGATTTCTCGTGGACCAGGGAGATCGAGGACCGGCTGCTCGCGCCGCTGCCGATCCCGCTGGTGGCCGTGGAAAAGATGCTGTTCGGCGCCATGCGGGGCATCGTGGCCGCGCTGATCATGGTTCCGGTCGGCTTCCTGATCCTGGACGACGTCTCCTGGCCCGCGTCGAGTTGGCTGCCGGTGACCGGCATCGTGATCCTCGGCTCGGTGGTCGGCGCCGCGATCGGGATGACCATCGGCACCTCGGTAACGCCGCGCCGGATCAACATCCTGTTCGCGGTGATCCTGATGCCGCTGATGTTCACCGGCTCGACCCAGTTCCCGTGGATGGGCCTGTCGCAGGTGCGCTGGTTCCAGGTGGTGTGCGCGCTGAACCCGCTGACCTACGTCAGCGAGGCCATGCGCGCGGAGTTGGTGCCCGCGGTGCCGCACATTCCGATGTGGATCGACGTGCTCGTGATGGCGGTGACCATCGGGGTGTTCGGGGTGATCGGGGTCAAGGGGTTCCTGCGGCGTGCCCTGGACTGACCCGGGCGCGGCCGCCGCGCCCGGGTCCAGCGCGTTGTCAGTTGTGGTCCTCGAGCAACTCGGTGACCAGGGCCGCGATCGGGGAGCGCTCCGAGCGGGTCAGTGTGACGTGCGCGAAGAGCGGGTGGCCCTTGAGCTTCTCGATGACCGCGGCGACACCGTCGTACCGGCCGACCCGCAGGTTGTCCCGCTGCGCCACGTCGTGGGTGAGCACCACCCGGGAACCGGCGCCCAGCCGGGACAGCACGGTCAGCAGGACGTTGCGTTCGAGCGACTGCGCCTCGTCGACGATGACGAACGCGTCGTGCAGGGAGCGGCCGCGGATGTGTGTCAGCGGCAGGACCTCGAGCATCCCGCGGTCCAGCACCTCGTCGATCACCGCCTGGGTGACCAGCGCACCGAGCGTGTCGAACACCGCCTGCGCCCAGGGCTGCATCTTCTCCGACTCCGAGCCGGGCAGGTAGCCGAGATCCTGGCCGCCGACCGGGTAGACCGGGCGAAACACCACCACCCGGCGGTGCTGGTTGCGCTCCATGACCGCCTCGAGCCCGGCGCACAGGGCCAGCGCCGACTTGCCGGTGCCGGCCCGGCCGCCCAGCGAGACGATCCCCACCTCGGGATCGAGCAGCAGGTCGAGCGCCACTCGCTGCTCGGCGGACCGGCCGTGCAGGCCGAACGCCTCCCGGTCGCCGCGGACCAGCCGCACCTGCTTGTCCCGGTTGACCCGGCCGAGCGCGCTGGACGAGCCGCCAAGCAGCCGCAGCCCGGTGTGGCAGGGGAACTCGCCGACCGACTCGATGCCGAACCCGGCCAGATCGACGTGGCCGTCCCGGTAGAGCGCGTCCAGCGCGTCCTGCGGCACCTCCAGGTCGGCCATCCCGGTCCAGCCGGACGGGGTGACCTCCTGCGCGCGGTACTCGTCGGCCTCGAGCCCGACGGCCGCGGCCTTGACCCGCAGCGGGATGTCCTTGGTGACCAGCACCACCGACGGTACGTGCGCGGCCAGGTTCAGCGCGCAGGCGAGGATCCGGGCGTCGTTGGAGTCGGCCCGAAAGCCGGGCGGGAGGACCTCGGGGTCGGAATGGTTCAGCTCGACCCGCACGCTGCCGCCCTCGGCACCGATGGCGATGGGCCGGTCCAGCCGGCCGTGCTGCAGCCGTAGGTCGTCCAGCAGGCGCAGTGCCTCTCTGGCGAACCAGCCGAGCTCGGGATGATGCCGCTTGCCTTCCAGCTCACCGATCACGACCAGCGGCAGGACCACCGCGTGCTCGGCGAAACGGGTAACCGCCCACGGGTCGGAGAGCAGCACCGACGTGTCGAGGACGTAGGTACGCCGGTCGGCGGCCGAGTCGGCTGATGAGGCGGTGCGCCTGGACGAACGAGAAGCAGTCACGGCAACTCCCGTGCGAACGCGACACCCACGTCCGCTCCTCGAAGGGCCGGGCACCCGCCCTGGCTGGCCAGTCCGCCTGCACCGCCGGTGCGGTGTCAGGCGAGCCGCCCACGAGGGCCGGGTGCCGGCCCTCTCGCGATCGCTACCGTCACGACCAGGGCCTCCCGGATGAGCCGCGCTGGCACGACCCACCACTGCGGACGCTACCTGTGCGTGCCGTCCTCGAAAAGGCAGCCACACAGGTGATTTTGTTCTTCCCCAGGGGCGGTGACGTTCCGCTACCGACTCCGGACAACTCCGCCTCGCGCCGGCCGGCACCCGTCACGAACCGAAGCGGCGGTGCCTGATCGCGTAGTCGCGCAGCGCGCGCAGGAAGTCGGTGCGCCGGAACTCGGGCCAGTAGGCCTCGCAGAACCAGAACTCGGAGTGCGCCGACTGCCAGAGCAGGAACCCGGACAGCCGCTGCTCACCTGAGGTGCGGATGACCAGGTCGGGGTCCGGCTGACCGAAGGTGTAGAGGTGCTCGGCGATGTGGTCGACGTCGAGCACCTCGGCCAACTCCTCGATCGACGTGCCGGCCTCGGCGTGCTGCTGGAGCAGCTTGCGCACGGCGTCGGCGATCTCCCGGCGCCCGCCGTAACCCACCGCGATGTTGACCTCGATGCCGGTCTTGCCCTCGGTCCGCTTGGCGGCCGCCACGAGCCGGGCCGCGGTGTCCTGGGGCAGCACGTCCAGCGCTCCGATAATGCGCACCTGCCAGGGGTTCTCCGGCTGGGCCAGCTCGTCGACCACGTCGTTGATGATCTCCAGCAGCGGCCCAAGCTCGTGCTCCGGGCGGTTCACGTTGTCGGTGGACAACAGCCACAAGGTGACGATCTCGACGCCGGCCTCGCGGCACCAGCCGAGCAGGTCCACGACCCGCCGGGCGCCGGCCCGGTGCCCGTCGTTGACGTCGGTGAAGCCCGCCTCGCGCGCCCAGCGGCGGTTGCCGTCCAGCACCACCCCGACGTGTCGCGGCCGGTTGCCGGCGGCCTGCTGGATCAACCGCTTGTCGTAGAGGCCGTAGACCAGGTCGGCGGCTCGTCTGCGCAGACTCACTTCCCGCACGGTACGCCGATCGGGCTCGAACGGGCACACTGGAAGGCATGCAACGCACCGAGATAGATCCGCGGTGGCAGGACATCGAGGTCATCGAGCGGTTGGTGCGGGAGTCCAGGACCGTTGCCGTGGTTGGACTCTCCGCCGACCCGCGGCGGCCGAGCCACGGCGTGGCGAAGTACCTGCGGGCCAGCGGCCTCGAGATCCTGCCGGTGAACCCGGAGCTGTCCGGCTGGGCCGGGCTCACCGCGTACCCGTCGCTGGACGCGCTGCCCGTCGTGCCGGACATCGTGGACGTGTTCCGCCGGCCACGGTTCGCCCCCGAGATCGCCGAGCAGGCGGTGGCGATCGGAGCCGGCGCGCTGTGGTTGCAACTCGGCGTGCTCAGCCAGGAGGCGGCCCGGATCGCCGAGGCCGGCGGGCTGGCCGTGGTGATGGATCGGTGCCTCGCGGTGGAGCACCGCGAGGTGGTCGGCTGGAGTTGACGGGAGTTAACTGTGCCGACCACCACGAAAACTCGCGCGAAACCTACGGTCCCGTAACCTGGTAGATGTGCCTGCCGCGACCTTGAACCCGCAGCCAACACCGCACGTCAAGCCCCGGATGCGGGGGGTGATCCACTACTGGTCATTCCTGGTGTCGGTGGCCACCGGCGCGACGCTGATCGCGTGCGCCGCCGCCACGGTGTCCGCCAAGGCGGCGCTGGCCACGTCGATCTACGGCGCCACCGTGCTCGGCATGTTCGGGGTGAGCGCGCTGTATCACCGCCGGTGGTGGGTGAGTCTGCGGGTGCGCGCCTGGATGAAGCGCCTCGACCACTCGATGATCTTCCTGTTCATCGCCGGCACGTACACCCCGTTCATGTTGCTCGCCATGCCTCTCAGCACCGGCTACGTGGTGCTGGCCGTGGTCTGGTCGGGCGCCATTGCCGGCGTGGGGTTAAAACTGTTCTGGCCGCACGCCCCCCGCTGGCTCGGCACGCCGATCTACATCGCCCTCGGCTGGGTCGCCGTCTTCGTGTTCCCCGACCTGCTGCACCACGCCGGCGTGGCCGCGCTGGTACTGCTCATGGTCGGCGGCTTCTTCTACACCCTCGGCGCCGTGTTCTACGCCACCCGCTGGCCCAACCCGTGGCCGCGCGTCTTCGGCCACCACGAGTTCTTCCACGCCGCCACGGTCCTCGCCGCGCTGTCCCACTACATCGCGATCTGGCTGGCCATGTACCCGTAGCCGCGGTTTATGCCTTCCCCACCCCGCCAGGCTCGTCATCAGGCCGGCTGCTCGCCCTCAGCCAGGAAGGCGTCGATCGCCCGCCGGGGATGCGCCGGCCAGCGGGTCATGGTGGATGAAATCCAGCTCCAGCACACCGGGTTGACCACCCGCACCCGACACGAGTTCGCGTGGAAGGAATGCGCCTGCGCGGAGGCGTGCAACTCCCACTGCTCCGGTGCCTGGCCGGGATCATCCGCAGCCAAGCCCCCCAAGTGGTAGGCACAGGTCATGGCCCGCGTCGACTACTACAACGACCCCCGCGCCCCCCAGGCCAACAGCATCGTCGTCGCCGTCACCGCCTTCGTCCAAGACGACACCGGCCGCGTGCTACTCATCCGCCGCACCGACAACGACCTCTACGCCATCCCCGGCGGTGCCCAAGAAATCGGCGAAACCCTCACCCAGACCGTCGTCCGCGAGGTAGCCGAAGAAACCGGCCTAACCGTCGAGGTAACAGGCCTGGTCGGCATCTACTCCGACCCCGCCCACGTCATCGCCTTCACCAACGGTGAAGTCCGCCAAGAATTCTCCATCTGCTTCCGCGCCCGTCCAGTCGCAGGCACCCTCCGCACCAGCACCGAATCCAGCGAAGTCCTCTGGATCGTCCCCAGCCAGCTCGACGACCTCACCATCCACCCCACCATCCGCCTACGCATCACCCACGGCCTGACCCACCGCCCGACGCCCTACTACCTGTAGTCGATCCTCATCACAGGAACTTGTAAGCTTTCATGAAAAGCTACAGGGGAATCAGTCGTCGCAGCGCCGTCAGCGAAGGTCGCAGTTAACGACGCAGTCAGGTTAGCCGCATTCTGGGCGGGCTACCTTCTGCCAGCGGCGCCGGCAAACGCTTTTCGTGCCAAGAGAGCGCCATTCCATATCACATCGCCGGTTGAGATCCTTTGAGACTTCTTCCAGAACGATGTCAAACAAATGCACGCGATCGGCGAGGCGGCTACCCGCCGCTCAGGTGGAGCCGGAGCACGCCCGGCAACGCCGGGCCTGTGGCCAGCCGTACGGCCGGCTTCCCCAGACCGGCCAGGCCATTCCGGCCAGCATCATGGACACGCAGGTCCAACAGATCCACCCGAGCCCGGTCTTGCGGGCACGTTGTTGCAACATGAAGGTACCTTCCGCCTCAGTTGTATCCCAGGACGTGGAGCGCCTCGGTGTGATCGCGGACCACGTTGATCATCGGTTCGACATCGACCGCCGCCTCCGGCCCGTACGCCTCGTCCATCCGCTTGACGAAGGTGTCCGGATCCAGCTCGTACTCCTGGGCACCGCGGGCCTCGAGCACCACGGTGGCCAGCAGGCAGCCGACCTGCGCCGCGCGGACCGTGGGCAGTCGCCACGCCAGGCCGGACAGGAAACCGGCGCGGAATCCGTCGCCGACCCCGGTCGGGTCCACACTGCCGCGGTCCGGCACCGCATCGACGGTGATGGCCGGCTGCCCGGCCGACTCGATGCGCACCCCGTTCACGCCGAGTGTGGTGATCCACGAACCCACCCGCCCGAGTACCTCCGCGGACGTCCAACCCGCCTTGGACAGCAGCAGGTCGCGCTCGTACTCGTTGGTGAACAGGTAGGCCGCGCCGTTGACCAGTGACCGGATGGCGTCCCCCTCGAGCGTCGCGAGCTGCTGCGAGGGATCGGCGGCGAACGGGTAGCCGTTCGCGCGGCACTCCTCGGTGTGGCGCAGCATCGCCTCGGGGTCGTTGGGCGAGATCAGCACGAGGTCCAGGCCACCGGCGGCCTCGGCGACCGGGCGCAGCCGGATCGCACGTGCCTCCGACATCGCGCCCGGGTAGAACGACGCTATCTGGTTGCCGTGGTCGTCGGTCGTGCACAGGAACCGGGCGGTGTGCCTGGTCTCGGACACGTGTATCCACCGGGTGTCCACGCCGTGCGCCTCGAGCCAGCACCGGTACTCGCGGAAGTCCGCGCCCACGGCGCCGACCAGCAGCGGGCTACCGCCGAGCCGGCCGAGACCGAGCGCGATGTTCGCGGCCACCCCGCCCCGGCGAATATCCAGCGTGTCAACCAGGAACGACAGGGACACCTTGTCCAGCGAGTCCGCCAGGAGCTGGTCGGTGAACCTGCCGGGAAACACCATCAGATGGTCGGTCGCAACCGAACCCGTTACCGCGATGCGCATGGCGCCCGCTCCTTCCGCAATCTCGGCGAGTCGCATATGGACGCTCAGTAGACGATCTCCCGCAGCGCGTCCGCCCGGTCCGTGCGCTCCCACGGCAGATCCAGGTCGGGCCGGCCGAAATGGCCGTACGCCGCGGTCTGCGCGTAGATCGGGCGCAGCAGGTCCAGGTCCCGGATGATCGCCGCCGGGCGCAGGTCGAACACCTCGGTGATGGCCTGCTGGATCTTGGTCGGATCCACCGTCTCGGTGCCGAACGTCTCCACGAACAGGCCGACCGGTGCGGCCTTGCCGATCGCGTAGGCCACCTGCACCTCGACCCGGGACGCCAGCCCGGCGGCAACCGCGTTCTTCGCCACCCAGCGCATCGCGTACGCGGCACTCCGGTCCACCTTGGACGGATCCTTGCCGGAGAAGGCACCGCCACCGTGCCGGGCCATCCCGCCGTAGGTGTCCACGATGATCTTCCGGCCGGTCAGCCCGGCATCCCCCATCGGGCCGCCGATGACGAACCGCCCGGTGGGGTTCACCAGCAACCGTACGTTTGACGTGTCGACGGCCAACCCGGCCAGCTCGGCCGCCATGACCTGCTCGCGGATGTCCACCCTGAGCAGCCGCTCCAAGTCGATGCCCTCGGCGTGCTGACTGGACACCACCACCGTGTCCAACCGAACCGCCTGGTCGCCGGCGTACTCGATGGTGACCTGGGTCTTGCCGTCCGGCCGCAGGTAGGGCAGTGTGCCGTTCTTGCGCACGGCGGTGAGCCGCTTGGCCAACCGCTGCGCCAGCGCGATCGGCAACGGCATCAGCTCCGGGGTCTCGGTGCAGGCGTAGCCGAACATCAGGCCCTGGTCCCCCGCGCCCTGGCGGGCGATCTCGTCCTCGGTGTGTTCCACCCGCGACTCGTAGGCGGTGTCGACGCCCTGCGCGATATCCGCGGACTGCGCACCGATCGCCACGTTCACGCCACAGGAGTTGCCGTCGAAACCCTTCGCTGAGGAGTCGTACCCGATATCGAGGATCACATTCCGGACGATGTCGGGAATGTTCGCCCACGCCTCGGTGGTCACCTCACCGGCCACGTGCACCTGCCCGGTCGTGACCAGCGTCTCCACCGCCACCCGCGAACGCGGATCCTTGGCCAGCAACGCATCCAGAATCGAGTCGCTGATCGCGTCGCAGATCTTGTCCGGATGACCCTCGGTCACCGACTCCGAGGTAAACAGTCGGGAGTTCACAATTCTCCTCAAGGGTTGGGACATCACCGTGCGACGCCTGACGGATTGGTCGGCTATAAAGGCTCGCTAGCCGATTACGGCTAGATACCCGACAAAGGCTGTTGTCTGGTGCTCGAGGGCCGCTCGAAGGCCGGTTGAACGCCCGCCAGGTGCCACCCCGCCCTCCCGGGAGAAAAATCGGATCATTCGGCCGGGGACAGTCGAGCGGCTTTCCGCGGGTTGTCGAGCGGGTCTCGAGCCGGCGGCGGGAGGCTCGCGCAAAATGACCTTCGAGAGGAGGCTGGGCCGTGGGAACCCTGTCGACAACAGCGCCTTCGAGCTCCGCCGATCTGCTCCGGCTGGCCACCGGCTTCTGGGACGCCCGGGCCTTGGCGGTGGCCGTCGAGCTCGACCTCTTCACCGTGCTGGCCAAGGCGCCGGCAACCCTGCCGGAGCTGTGCCAGGTACTCGGCCTGCACCCCCGGCCGGCCGAGGCCCTGCTGAACGGGCTGGCCGCGCTGGGCGTTCTGGAGCTCGCCGGCGACCACTACCGCAACGGCGCGGCCGCGGCGACCTGGCTGGACCGCGCGCAACCTGCCTACCTCGGCAGTCTGTCCACCCTGGCCGGCTCGCAGTTCCCGCTGTGGAGCCGGCTGAACACACTGCTGGTGACCGGTCAGCCGCAGACGGGCGGTCATACCGAGCTGGACGGGTACTCCGACGAGGCGGCGCTGCGCCGGTTCGTCGAGTCGATGGACGTGCTGAGCGCGCCGTGCGGGGCGGCACTGGCGGCCACGTTCGACTGGTCCGGCCGGACGACGTTGGTCGATCTCGGCGGCGGCCGGGGCAACGTGGTGGCCACGGTGCTCGGCGCGCACCCGCACCTGCGAGGCGCCAGCTTCGATCTGCCGGACCTGCGGCCGCTGTTCGACGAGCACGTGACCAGGCTCGGCCTCGCCGACCGAATGCGCTTCCACGCCGGCGACTTCTTCCGTGACGAGCTCCCCCCGGCCGACGTCTACCTGCTCGGGCACCTGCTGGCCGACCTGGACGACGAGCGGTGCGAGCAGCTCGTCGCCCGGGTCGCGGACGCCCTGCCGCCGGGTGGCACGCTGCTGGTCTACGACGCGATGATCGACCCCGACCGGCCGCAGACCTGGCGCAACTGGTTGCTGATGTTGAACCTGCAGCTCGTCTCGCCCGGTGGAACCGGCTACCGCACCAAGGACTGCCAGAGCTGGCTGACCCGGGCCGGGCTGGTGGAGGTCGGCGCGTGCCCGCTGGTCGACCACGAAACCCTGGTGACCGGCGTCAAGCCCCGGCCGTGATGTGTCCCATTTATGGCACGGGCGAACCTGGCGGCGCTTTCGGGCGCGGTTAACGGCCGGTAGACGTGCGCTGAAGAAGTGCACAACAGCAGCTTGAGTCAAGCTGGACTCGAAAATCGCTGATATTCCCCGACCGTCGGTCCGCTGCGGTGCGACCATGTGTTGTCCGGAACTAGCCGTCGCTCGCCAGAAAAGGATGTAGCGGTCAACGTTGAGCGGTCGCCGAGGCACGGTAAAGATTGTTTCCAATCGGTGTGGTGCGGAGGCGATGCCCGTCCCGAGATCGCAGACAAATGACCGTTATTGGGAGGATCCATGACGCATCGTCACCTGACCGACGCGTCCAAGTCTCGGTTATCGTTGCACATACCTGATGCGACGAGTTTCACCGAGGAAACGATGTCAAGCGGGGAAGCGAGCAATCCTGCCGGGGGAGATCGATCAATACAGCTGGGTATCCTGGGACCGCTGTCGCTGCGACGCCGCGGGCAGTCCCTCACGCCATCGGCCCCCAAGCTCAGGCAGGTCCTCTCGCTGCTCGCCATCCAGGCTAACTCGGTCACCCGCGTCGATCAGCTGGTCGAGGAGTTGTGGGAAGAGCACCCGCCGTCGAGTGCGATGACCACCGTCCAAACTTACATTTACCAGCTGCGCAAGCTGTTGCGGCTCACCGACACGGTGCCGGATTCGGGATTGGATGATGAGCAGAATGACGGCAGCCCGGTGTTGCGCAGCCATCCCGGTGGATACATCCTGCAGGTGCGCGCACTGACCGACCTCGACTCCAATCTGTTCGAGCAGCTCGCCGAGCGCGGTCGGCAGGAGCTGCTGAGCGGACAGGTCGACGTCGCGGCCGACACGTTCCGCGTCGCGTTGGGGCTGTGGCGGGGTGGAGTGCTCGAGGGGGTGACCACCGGGCCGTTGCTCTACGCGTACGCCACCCGGCTGGAGGAGCGCCGGCGGACCGTTCTGGGCCTGCGGCTCGAGTCGGACCTGCGGCTCGGCCGCCATCAGGAGATCACCGGTGAGCTGACCAGCCTGGTCAGCTCCGAGCCGACTCGCGAGGACTTCTCCGCCAAGCTGATGATCGCCCTGTACCGCAGCGGTCGCCGGGCGGACGCCCTGCAGGTGTACCAACGAATCCGGTCGGTGCTCGTCGAGGAGCTCGGCCTCGACCCGGCCGCCGAACTGCAGCGGTTGCACCAGCTGATGCTGGAAGCGGACCCCGAGCTGGACCTGGCCGAGCGGGTGGTCACGACGCACGGCGGCACCACCCGCGCCGCCGCCGTCACGCCGGCCCAGCTTCCTCCGGAGATTCCGGATCTCGTCGGCCGCGGCGCCCAGCTCGAGCAGTTCGAGCGGCTGCTCGCCGACGGCAACGGTCAGGGCCTGCGGGTACTCGACGTGACCGGCCGGCCCGGCGTCGGCAAGACCGCGTTCGCCGTGTGCGCCGCGCGCGCGGTGCGCTCCCGGTTCGCCGACGGGCAGGTCTACGTGGACCTCGGCGGGCCGGCGGGGTCCGTCCGGCAGGTACTGGTGTCGATGCTGAAGTCGCTCGGCGCCAACGAGTCGGACGTGCCGGCGAGCACGGCCGAGGCGACGCTGATGTTCCGCAGCTGGACCGCCGACCGGCGGCTACTCCTGCTGCTGGACGGCGCGAGCTCACCGGACATGCTGCAGCACGTGCTGCCCGGCGGGTCGGGCTGCGCGGTCGTGGTCACCAGCCGGGTACCGATGGGTGGCCTACCGGGCGCCGCCTACCTCAAGCTGCCGGTGCTCACCTCCGACGAGTCGATCGAGCTGCTGACCGCGGTGCTCGGCGCCGCCCGGGTGGCCCGTGAGCGGGACGCGGCCGCCGAGCTGGTCGGGCTCGCCGACCGGCTGCCGCTCGCGCTGCGCGCGGTCGCGGCCAAGCTCGCGTCCCGGCCGGCCTGGCCGCTGCGCCGGATGGTCGACCGGCTGACCGACGAGCGCACCAGGTTGGACGAGTTGGGCTACGGCGGCTTCGACGTGTCCGGCCGGCTGGTCGACGCCTACCAGTCGCTCAACGCGGGGCAACGGTGGGTCTTCCGCCGGCTCGCCGCGGCGACCACGCAACCGCTGACCGTTCGGGAGCTGGCGGAGCTGGTGAGCATGCGGCCGGCGGCCGTCCAAAATGTACTGGACGAGCTCGTCGACGCGGACCTCGTCGAGGAGCTGGAGACCTCGGAACCGCGGCACCGGGTACCGCCGCTGATCCGGCTGGTGGCGCTGTCCGGCGCGGTCGGCGACACCTGGTGGAAGACGAGCGGGGAGAGCCCGCCCGGGTAGTGTCCCGCGCCGGAATCGGATCGCGGATTTCGGCGCTGGACACCGGGGCCGGAGCACCAGCCGGGCTCGAGCATTCTTCGTCGCGATCCGCTTACGTTCGGTTGGCGGAGATCGTGAAACCGCCTCGCGTACCGGGCATCGGTGCCGGTTCCGACTTTCTCCAAGGCCGGGACGCACTCGGAAGGGCTGAGGAGGCATGATGCCGGACAGCTCAGGGAAGTCCTGGTCCCCGGTTCCCCGAAGACTGCCGCCGCCCGCCACGTCCGAGGTCACCGTGCTGACCGGCCGCAACGAGGAGCAGCCGGCCGCGCTGCGCACCGGCGCGGTGATCTTCCCGCTGGACCGGCGGGCGGCCCGGCGCGGCGCAACGGTTGGCGCCGAGGTGGCGATGACCGCCCGGCTGCTCGACATCCTGCCGGTCGGTCCGACCGTGGTGATCGTGGTCTCCCCCGTGGTCGCCATCGACCCGCTGGTCGGCGAGGTCGTCAACGCGGCCTGCCGGATGCTCGGCCCGGACGCCGGTCCGACCGCCACGCTCACCGTCGGGGTGGCCTGCCCGCACCCCGTTCCGCCGGGCAGCGCCGGCGGAACGTCGATGTACAACCAGCACCTGGACGCACTGCCGGAGGCGGTGCTCGAGTCGATCGCCGTCGCCCGGCGCTGCGGGGTGACCACCGACGCGGGCGCCTGCGTCCTGCTCATGCAACGCTTCGCGCCACCGACCGCGTCGGCCGTGGTGTATGCCAGCCCCGACCGCACCCGGCCGGTCCGGATCGACGGACGGTGGGGACTCACCGAGGCCAACCCGACTGACGCCGCCTCGGACACGTTCCTGGTGCCAGCGGACGCCACCGCGGGGATGCAGGAACGCTTGGCGTGGAAGCCGACGGCGAGCCTGACCGCGCCGGGTGGCACCAGGACGGTGCGTCTGCCGGTCAGCTGGCGTTACCGGTACTCGTTGTCCCGCAACACGGTTCGCCAGCTTGCCGGGCTCGCCAGGGAGGCCGCGGCGGCCGTCGGCCGGCCGCTGTCGCTGGACGTGGCGATGTTCGCCGACGCCCCGGTGGTGCTGCGCTGCCGCCCGTGCCTGCCGGCCTGACCGCGCCCGTCCATGCGGCTTCGAGCCGCGTTCGACGACCCCCGAGCACTCTCGACCGCGAGGCCGCGTGCGAGTGAACAGGCAGAAGGGATTCAACCTGATGAGCAAGACATTCACCTTGAGTCAGCTACTCGAGGTCATGCGCTCCTGTGCCGGCGTCGAGGACGGCGTGGAGATCGACGCGAGCAAGGCCGACGTCGAGTTCGAGGAGCTGGGCTACGACTCCCTCGCGGTGCTCGAGATCGCCGCCCAGGTGCAACGCCAGTACGGCGTGCCGATGCCGGACGAGTGCGTCGAGCACATGCACACGCCCAGTGAGGCGGTCAACTTCATCCTCGAACAGTTCGAGAAGGCGGGTGTGTGAACCGTGTCCGGACACACCGACAACTCCGTTCTCATCAACGCCCCGATCGACCTGGTCTGGGACATGACCAACGACGTCGAGTCCTGGACGTCGCTGTTCAGCGAGTACTCGGTGGCGGAGATCATCGAGCGGCGCGGCGCGACCGTCCGGTTCCGGCTGGCCTTGCACCCGGACGAGAACGGCAAGGTGTGGGCCTGGGCGTCCGAGCGCACGCCGGACCCGCAGACCAGGACCGTGCGCGCGTATCGGGTGGAGACCGGCCCATTCAAGTACATGTCGCTGTTCTGGGAGTACGTCGAGGAAGGTGGCGCCGTGCGGATGCGGTGGGTGCAGGACTTCGAGATGAAGCCAGGCGCCCCGCTGGACGACGCCGGCATGACCGAACGGCTCAACACCAACACCCCGATCCAGATGCAGCTGATCAAGGCGAAGGTGGAGCGCGCGGCGGCCCAGCCCCTGGCCAGCTGATCTCAGTGAAACCGTTGGTGTCCAAGTAAAATCGGGAGCGGGGAATGTGCGGTATCACCGGATGGGTCGACTGGGAGCGGGACCTGCGCGAGGAGCGCGCGGTCGCCATGGCGATGACCGACACAATGGCCTGCCGTGGTCCTGATGACGAGGGGTTGTGGCTGTCGCCGCACGCGGCGCTCGGGCACCGCCGCCTCGCCATCATCGACCTCGAGGGTGGCCGGCAGCCCATGCTGGCGCCGGATCCGGAGCACCCGGCGGCGGTACTGACGTTCGCCGGGGAGATCTACAACTTTCAGGAGCTGCGCGCCGAGCTCGAGTCCGCCGGCCACCGGTTCCGCACCCGCTCGGACACCGAGGTGCTGCTGCGCTCCTACCTGCAGTGGGGCCCCGAGTTCGTCAAGCGCCTGAACGGGATGTTCTCGTTCGGCATCTGGGACACCCGCTCCGAGGAGCTGATCCTCGGGCGGGACCGGCTTGGCGTCAAACCGCTCTACTACGCGCAGCGTCCGACCGGACTGCTGTTCGGCTCGGAACCCAAGGCGGTGCTGGCCAACCCGGAGTTCCGCCCCGAGCTCGACGACGAGGGCCTGGCCGAGGTGTTCGCCGTGCCTGGAGCGCCAACTCCTTGGCACGGCACGTATGCCGGGCTGCGACAGGTCCGGCCGGGCACCCTCGTCCGGGCCAGCCGCAGCGGCGTGCGGGAGTGGCGCTACTGGCAGTTCGAGAGCCGGGAGCACACCGACGACCTGGCCACCACCGTGCGCACCGTGCGCGAGCTGCTCGAGGACACCGTGGAGCGGCAGCTGATCAGCGACGTGCCGCTGTGCGTGCTGCTCTCCGGAGGCGTGGACTCCAGCGCGCTCACCGCGATCGCCGCGAAGGTGCTGCAGCGGCAGGGCCACGGGAAGGTTCGCACCTTCTCGGTGGACTTCCAGGAGGACGAGTCGTCCTGGCAACCGGACATGCTGCACCCGTCGCTGGATTCGCCGTACGTGCGGATGGTCGCCGACCACGTCGGCTCGGTGCACGAGCCGGTGCTGGTGGACAAGGAGGACCTGATCCGCGAGGAGGGCGTGTCGCTGCGTGCCCGCGACCTGCCCAGCTGGGGCGAGATGGACCTCTCGCTGTACCTGCTGTGCCGCGGGATCGTGCGGCACTCCACCGTGGCGCTGTCCGGTGAGATCGCCGACGAGCTGTTCGGCGGCTACCCGTACTTCCGCGTCCCGCCGACCGGCACGTTCCCGTGGATCGGCTCGAAGATCCCGGCCGACCTGCTGCTTCCCGAGGTGCACCAACGGGTTCGGCCGCACGAGTACATCGCCGACCGCTACGCCGAGGCCGTCGCCGAGGTGCCATGGCTGGCCGGCGAGGAGGGCCAGCCCAAGCACCTGCGCGAGGTGTTCTACCTGGCGCTGACCCGCTGGCTGCCGGCTTTGCTGGACCGCAAGGATCGGATGAGCATGGCGGTGGGCATCGAGGTGCGGGTGCCGTACTGCGACCACCGGCTGGCCGAGTACCTGTGGAACGTGCCGTGGGAGATGAAGAACGCCGGCGGCGCGGTCAAGGGCCTGCTCCGCGAGGCGGTGGCGGACCTGCTGCCGCACGACGTGGTCTACCGCCCCAAGAGCGCCTACCCGACGTTCCAGGACTCGCTGTACGACCGGCACCTCAAGGCGCGTCTCGAGGTGCTGTTGGATGACCGGTCCGCGCCGGTGTTCGATCTGGTCGACCGCGAGAAGGTGCGGACATTGCTGAGGAGCGGAGCGAAGATCCCAGGCCCGTGGATGACCGGCATGGCCTACCTGATCTCCGTCGACGACTGGCTGCGCACCTACAAGGTGAGCATTCGCTGACCCCTCCCGGGAAGAAGTGCGAACGACCCGTTCGCCGCGGACGCGGTGAACGGGTCGTTCGCTGCCCGGCTGTTGGAACCTTGCGCTGCTAGGCGGCCTGCGCGGGACGGTTCTTGAGCGGCTCCCACCACCAGCGGTTGTCGCGGTACCACCGGACGACATCGGCAAGGCCCTGCTCGAACGGGACCTGGGGGGTGAAGCCCAGCTCGTCGGCAAGTTTGCCGTGGTCCACCGAGTAGCGGCGGTCGTGCGCCTTGCGGTCCCCGACCGGAACGACCCGGTCCCAGCCGGCGCCGCACAGCTCCAGCAGGCGGCCGGTGAGCTCGCGGTTGTTGAGCTCGGTGCCGCCGCCGATGTTGTAGATCTCGCCGGCTCTTCCGTTGCGCAGCACCAGATGTAGCGCCCGGCAGTGGTCGTCGACGTGCAGCCAGTCCCGGACGTTGAGACCGTCGCCGTAGAGCGGGACGGTGTGACCATCGATCAGGTTGGTCACGAACAGCGGGATGACCTTCTCCGGATATTGGTGTGGACCGTAGTTGTTGGAGCACCGGGTGACGGACACCGCCAGCCCGTGCGTGCGCCAGTAGGACCTTGCGATCAGGTCGCTGGCCGCTTTCGAGGCGGCGTAAGGAGAGTTGGGCTCGAGGATGTGGTCCTCCTTCCAGGAGCCGCGCTCGATGGTGCCGTAGACCTCGTCGGTGGACACGTGCACGACCCGGCGCACACCGGTGCGCAGGCAGCAGTCCAGCAGGTTCTGAGTACCGAGGACATTGGTACGGACGAACTCCGTCGCCCCGTCTATTGAACGGTCCACATGCGACTCGGCGGCGAAGTGCAGCACACCGTCATGGCCCGGCAGCAGGTCGACGAGCAGTTCGGCGTCGCACACGTCACCGGCGATGACGGTCAGCCGCGGGTGGTCCACCGGCAGGTTGTCCACGTTGCCGGCGTAGGTGAACCGGTCCAGCACCGTGATGTCGGTGCCGGCGGAGTCCGGGTAGGCCCCGGCGAGCACCTGGCGCACGAAGTGCGAGCCGATGAACCCGGCGCCGCCGGTGACGAGGATCTTCATGCTGGACATGGTGTGCGCGCGGTGTCTAGGCGGGATCGAGGATCGCGCCAGTGCCAGCACGTCGAGCCGGCATGGATCTGACGTCGAGCCGGCGTTGCGACGCTTCCGCCGTGCGCGGTGGCCCAGCCGCAACGCCGCCCCGCGCGCCACCAGGTCAGCACAGCGGAACCGAAAGGCACGACCGATGGCACACCTTGTCTTTGCCACGCACACGGCCCGAGGGCATGTGGTGCCGCTCATCACCGTCGCGAGCGAGCTCACCGCTCGCGGCCACGACGTGACCTGGTACACGGGCGAGCCCTACCGGCGGCACGTGGAGCGCTCCGGCGCCAGGTTCGCCGGCCCGCGGTCGGGCAAGCTGACCAACTACGACACCATGGAAGAGGACCATCCAGAGATCACCGGAATGACCCCGGTCGAGCGGGCGAGCTGGTACATGGATCAGGCCCGCGCGTTGCCCAGCGAGGGGCAGTACCACGACCTGGTGGAGATAGTCACCGGGACCAAGGCCGACGCGGTGGTGGCCGACAACGGCTTCTGGGCGGTGAACCTGTTGCACGACAAGCTCGGCACGCCATGGGCCACGGTGTGCCAGACCGCGATGTCGCTGCCCGACCCAGATCTCGGCCCGTTCGGTCTCGGCCTGCAGCCAGGGGATCCGCTGATCGCCCGGATCCGGGAGAACAACGCCAGGCAGGGCCGGACGGCAGGGATCTTCGCCGCCGCCCGCGAGCGGATGAACCGGATCCGGACCGGGCTCGGCCTGCCGCAGAGCGAGGGTGAGCCGCCGTCGCCGTTCCTGTTCATGCAGGCCACCACGCCCTCCTTCGAGTACCCGCGGCGAGACCTGCCGCCCCAGGTGCATTTCGTCGGCCCGCTGCTGCCCAAGCCGTTGCCGTCGGACTCGTTCCCGTCCTGGTGGGCGGAGCTGGACGGGGACCGGCCGGTCGTGCTGGTGACCCAGGGCACGCTGGCCAAGGTGTACGACGACCTGATCGCCCCGACCGTGCGGGCACTGGCCGAGGACGACGTCCTGGTCGTGGTGACCACCGGCCGCGAGGGCGCCGACATCGGCGTGCACCCGCTGCCGGAGAACGTCCGGGTCGCCGGGTTCCTGCCCTATGGCGAGCTGCTGCCGAAGCTCTCCGTGATGGTGACCAACGGCGGCTACGGCGCGGTGCAGCAGGCCCTCTCGCACGGTGTGCCGCTGGTGCTCGGCTCGATCTCGGACGACAAGCCGGAGACCAACGCCCGGGTCGACTGGTGCGGCGCGGGAATCGACCTGCGCACCCAGCGTCCCTCGCAGGAGGAGGTCGGCGCCGCGGTGCGCAAGGTGCTGTCCGACCAGGCGTACCGGCAGGGCGCCCGGCGCATTGCCGACGAGTTCGCCCGGTACGACGGGCCCGTCCTGGCGGCCGACCTGCTGGAGCGGCTGATCGCCACCCGGGAGCCGGTCCTGCGCTGATGACCGCACGAGACTTCGATGAGGGGAGCGGTATGCCCGCCGTGCTGGTTGAGGGCCTACGGAAATCCTTTGGTGGCAAGAAAGCGCTGGACGACCTGAACCTGCGGGTCGAGCAGGGCACGGTGCTCGGGCTGCTCGGCCCGAACGGCGCCGGCAAGACGACGACCGTGCGGGTGCTGACCACGCTGCTCGTGCCGGATTCCGGCCGGGCCGAGGTCGCCGGCTTCGACGTGGTGCGCCGGCCCCAGCAGGTGCGCGAGCGAATCGGGCTGACCGGCCAGTACGCGGCTGTCGACCAGTTGCAGACCGGGTACGAGAACCTGGTGATGGTCGGCCGGCTGTCCCGGCTGACCAGGCGGGCGGCGAAGCGAAGAGCGGAGGAGCTGCTGGCGTCGTTCGATCTGGCCGAGGTGGCCGGCCGGTTGGTGCGCGGGTACTCCGGCGGCATGCGGCGCAGGTTGGACCTGGCGGCCAGCCTCATGGTGGCCCCGCCGATCCTGATCCTCGACGAGCCGACCACCGGGCTGGATCCACGCAGCCGGCTGGACCTGTGGCGGACCATCGCCGATCTGGTCGCCGACGGCGTGACGGTGCTACTCACCACGCAGTACCTGGAGGAGGCCGACCACTTGGCCGACCGGATCGTGGTCGTCGACCGCGGCGCGGTGATCGCCGAGGGCACGCCCGCCGAGCTGAAGGCCCGGGTGGGACAGGCCGAGCTGCTCATCGACCTATCCGACGAGTCCACTGTGGACAAGGCGTGTACGGCGCTGCGCCGGGTGCTCGCCGGCGAGATCGGCGTCACGGACGGGACCCGGCTGCAGGCGCCCGCGGCCGGGGTGGACACCCTGACCGACGCGCTGCTCGCCCTGCGGGAGAACGGGATCGGCGTGCTCGACGCATCGATCCGGCGACCGAGCCTTGACGAGGCGTTCCTGCGGCTCACCGGTTCCGACCAGGTGAGCCGGTCCGACCGGGCGGAGGCGGCATGACCACGCAGAGCATGATCCCTTCCAACTGGGCCGCCCGGCTGCGCTGGCTGGTGTCCGACGCGGTGGTCATGGTAGGCCGCAACGTGCGGCTGATCCCGCGGACCCCGTCGAAGCTCGCCGCCAGCACCGTCGGCCCATTGACCCTGCTGCTGTTGTTCACCATGGTGTTCGGCAGCGCGATCGAGGTGCCCGGCGGGGGGAACTACGCGGAGTTCCTGGTGCCGGGGATCTTCGTGCAACTGCTGACCTGGAACATCATGAACACCGCGGTCGGCCTGTCCAACGACATGAAGCTGGGCATGGTGGACCGGTTCCGTTCGCTGCCGATGTCGCGGTCGGCCATGCTGCTCGGACGCGCCGGCGGCAACCTCGCCGAGTCCATGATCCAGCTGTCCGTGATGTCGCTGTGCGGGCTGCTGGTCGGCTGGCGGCTGCGTGGTTCCGTCGGTGACACCGTTGCGGCGTTCGGGATCCTGCTGCTCTGGGCATTCACGATGAACTGGGTGGGCTCGCTGTTCGGGATCCTGGTCCGCGACGCCGAGGCCATCCCGCCCATCGCGATGTCCATCATGTTCCCGGTCACGTTCATCGCCAACACGTTCGTGGCAACCGGCGACATGCCGGCCGCGATCCGGGCGATCGCCGACTACAACCCGATCAGCGCGGTCGTGGCCGCCACGCGCACCCTGTTCGGCAATCCGAACCCGCCGGCGCACGGCGCACTGCCGCTGGAGCACCCGATCGCGGCGGCGCTCATCTGGATCACGGTGCTGACCGGCGTGTCCTGGTTCCTCGCGGTGCGCAGGTACCGGTCGCAGGTCTCCCGGTAGTATTCAAACTCCGCTAGTTACACCTAGCTGTTGCGGGTCATGACGTTGGTGTCGGCTGGTGGGGCCTGAGGATGGGGACGGGTCTTCCGGCGGCAGGATGAGAAGTGCGATCAACTCGTCCGCCGAGAGGAAGACCCGTCCATGCATCACCGTAATGCTCCGTTGTCTGTCGAGGGCCGTCGCCGGCTTGTCGCGCGTTGCCAGACTCGTCCGATCGCGCACGTCGCCGCCGAGATGGGCATCTCGCGGCAATGCGCATCCAAGTGGGTCAACCGCTA
>JBJMIG010000016.1:0-54631 GCA_045806965.1 Labedaea sp.
GCCACCACTCTCAACAACCGTCCACGCAAGACACTCACTTGGAGAACGCCAGCCGAAGCACTGAACGAGCTGCTATTGTCACATCAATAAGTCGGTGTTGCGACGACCAGTTGAACCTGGGTTGTGATCGATGGTCGGAATGCAGCACGGTGTTACCGGCGTTGGGTTTCCGGCGGAGGGTGGCCATGCCGAGTGCGTCGATGACCAGGTCGGTGCGCATGTGGTTCGCGATGGACCAGCCGATGATCCGCCGGGAATGGGCGTCCATCACGGCGGCACAGTACAACTTCCCTTCGTCGGTGGGGTGTTCGGTGATGTCGGTGAGCCACAGCCGGTTCGGCCCGTCGGCGGTGAACTGGCGGTTGACCAGGTCAGTGGCTGGCTGGTCGGCGGGGTTACGGATCGTGCATCCGCGGCGTCGGCGCCGGTAGAGGCCCTGGATACCGGCCTGGCGCATGAGCCGGCGGACCCGCTTGGCGTTGACGTCCAGGCCTATCCCGAGCACCAGCTCGGCGTGAACGCGCGGCCAGCCGTAGGTGCCGCGGGAATGTTCGTGAATCTCACGAATGTGTTTGAGCAGCAACCCGTTGTCCTCATCACGGGTCGACGGTGGCCGGCCGCGCCAGTCGTAATAGCCCGACCGGGATACCTCTAATATTCGGCAGGCCACCGCGACGTCGATCCCGTTGTTGTCGAGTTCGTCGACCAGCCGGTACTTTAGTTTGGGAGGATGTTCTCCCGGGCGAAGAACGCCGCCGCCCGCTTCAGGATCTCATTCTCCATCTCCAGTCGCCGCTTCTCCCGCCGCAACTGGGCCAGCTCACGCTTCTCCGCCGTCGTCAACCGCGAACCGCTGCCATTCTCGTCAGCATTCGCCTGGGCCAGCCAATTCCGCAGACACGACTCGCTGATCTGCAACTGCTTGGCCACTTCAGCAACGCGTTTGTCGCCCTGACGAGCCAGCTCGACGGCACGCTTACGGAACTCAGGCGGGTGTGGTGCAGGCACCGGGACATCCTTCCTGGTGACCGACGGTCACCTCAGGTCAGGTGTCCGTGCTACGGGGCCAGGCTCACGATCCATCTGCTCAACGGTCTGTATGACGCCAAACTCGATCATGTGCCGGTGGTGGCGATCGTGGGGCAGACCGCCCGCAGCGCGATGGGTGGCGCCTATCAGCAGGAGGTGGACCTGCAATCCCTGTACAAGGATGTGGCCAGCGACTATCTGGTTGAGGTGAACGTCGCCGAGCAGTTGCCGAACGCGATCGACCGGGCGATCCGCACCGCGCTGGCCCGCCGCGCCCCCACTGCGGTGATCATCCCCGCTGACCTGCAGGAGGAGGAGTACACCCCGCCGGGGCACGCGTTCAAACAGGTGCCATCGAGCCCGCCCGGCCTCGTCCCGGCCACAGTGACGGCGCCCGAGGCGGAGATCGCGCGTGCCGCGGAGGTGCTCAACGCTGGCGAGCGGGTGGCGATTCTGATCGGCCAGGGCGCTCGGACGGCCGCCGAGCAGGTGCGGCAGGTCGCCGAGATGACCGGGGCAGGGGTGGCCAAAGCGCTGTTGGGTAAGGATGTTCTCGCCGATGATCTTCCGTATGTGACCGGTTCGATTGGATTGTTGGGCACCCGGCCCAGTTGGGAGTTGATGCGCGACTGCGACACCCTGTTGATCGTCGGCTCCAGCTTCCCCTACACCCAGTTCTACCCGGAATTCGGTCAGGCCCGCGCGGTGCAGATCGACCTGGACGCCAGCCTGATCGGCATGCGCTACCCCGTCGAGGTCGCCCTGGTGGGTGACGCGCGGTCGACGCTGACCGCGTTGCTGCCGCGGCTGCGTCACCATTCTGACCGGTCGTGGCGGGAGACAATCGAGGCCACAGTGGCGCGCTGGTGGGAGACCATGCGGATGCAGGCCATGCTCGACGCGAACCCGGTGAACCCGATGCGGATCGTGTGGGAGCTCTCCGAACGGATCCCGGACAACGCGATCGTCACCGCCGACTCGGGGTCGGCGGCCAACTGGTATGCCCGCGACCTGAAGATGCGCGGCACCATGCGCGGGTCGCTGTCCGGGACACTGGCCACCACGGGCCCGGGGGTGCCGTATGCGATCGGCGCGAAGTTCGCCTGCCCGGACCGGCCGGTTGTCGCGCTGGTCGGCGATGGGGCGATGCAGATGAACGGCCTGGCCGAACTGATCACCATCGCCAAGTACCACGAGCTGTGGCCGGATCCGCGGATCACCGTGTGCGTCCTGCACAACAACGACCTCAACCAGGTCACCTGGGAGCTGCGGGCGATGGGCGGCGTCCCGAAGTTCGAACAGTCCCAAACCCTGCCCGATGTGTCCTACGCCGACCTCGCCCGCGGCCTCGGGTTCGACGCGATCACCGTGGACGATCCCGACGACCTTGGCCCGGCGTGGGACCGGGCCTTGGCCGCCGGGCGGCCGGCGCTGCTGGACGTGCACTGTGACCCGGAGGTGCCGCCGATCCCGCCGCACGCCACGTTCGAGCAGATCAAAGCCACCACCGAAGCGGTACTCAAGGGCGACCCAGGCGCCTGGCACCTGATCATGCAGGGTGCCAAAACCAAGCTGCAGGAAGCCCTCCCCCACCGTTAGCCGATCCGCTCCCGGAGCGTTTCCGATCGGCGGCCGGGGTAGTCGGCCTGGACCTCGACGAGCAACCTAACGAGGACTGCGGGCTGGTGAGCGCGGCGCGGGAGACGCTCAGCGAGTGGTTCGGTCGCCGACCCGAACCCGCGTTGCTCCTCCTGGCCGACCTGCGCCGGGCCGCGGCCGGGGTGTCGCGGGACTGGGAACTGCTCGGCCAAGCCGCCCAAGCCGCTATGGACACCGACCTGCTCGCCCTGACCCAACGGTGCTACCCGCAGACCCTGCGGCGGCTGCGCCGGGCCAGTGCCATGCTCAAAGTCATCTCCCCGCAGAACCTCACCAGCTGACCCACCTGGTCGCCAGTTCACCGGTCATGTGCCGGTGTGAACGCGACGGCCCGCACCGAGGTGGCCACCTCGGTCAGCGGGATCGGCGGGAAACCCCAGCAGCGGCGCGATGTGCTTCCACGTGCGGATGCGCCCACCAGCAGGGCCTCAGCGCCCGCACCGTGCCGGCCGCATCCAGGAAGCGGTGCGCCGGGTGGGCCCAGCGCTGGGTGCCGACACGCACCTCGATTGCCGAGTCGGCACGCAGGTTCTGATACCGGTCCGGGTCGCGGCCCCACGTCGCCACCACAACCACTTCGGGAACGGCCGGGTCGTCGCCGACGATTTCGACCACCACCTCCCGGCGGGCCCCGGTGCGCCGGCCGCGGTGGACGAGGTAGAGCAGCCGCCGCCCGAACGGCCACCCCAACCGGGCACGGTAGGACCAGATCGGCGCCCGCACCAGGACCCCGCAGCAGGCCGGTGGGTTTGCGATCGGTCACCGCCATGCCTGACGCCTCATCCGCGCCGGCGCAACCACCGGCGGGTCGTCCAGCCGGCCAGAACGAGCCCCAGCACCGCGGCGGCCGAGGCCAGCACCCGGCCACCCGTCGTCGCGGATCGGGGATCGCGCGGCCCGGCCGCGTGTTCCTCGCCCGCCGGAAGGGGGCCGGTGACGAGTTGGAGGGCCTCGGCCAGGTGCAGGGCCCGGCGACCGGTGCCGGCCTGCTCGATCTGGGTGCGGCAGCTGAACCCGTCGGCCAGCACCAACGTCTCCGGGTCGGCCGCGCGCACCGCGGGCAGCAGCGCCTGCTCCGCGCAGGCCATCGACACCTCGTAGTGGCCCCGTTCGAACCCGAAGTTCCCGGCCAGCCCGCAGCAGCCGGAGTCGAGCACGGTGGGCTGGATGCCGGCCCGGCGCAGCACTTGGATGTCGGTCTGAAAACCCATGATCGCGTGGTGGTGGCAATGTTTCTGCACGATCGCCGCACGATCCACAGTGGATGGCTGCCAGTCGTCGGGAGCGTGGTGCAGCAACGCCTCGGCCAAGGTGACGAACCGAGACCGCAACCGTTGCAGGTCCAGGATTTCCGGCAGCAGTTCGGTGGCGTCGGAACGGAACACCGCCGTACAGGACGGTTCCAGCCCGACGACGAGGGTACCGGCCTCAATCCACGGCCGCAGCGTGTCCACGGTGCGCCGCAACACTGTCTTCGCGGTGTCGAGTTGCCCGGTGGAGATCCAGGTCAGCCCACAACACAGCGGCCCGGTGGGCACCGCGACCTGAAACCCGACTGCTTCGAGGACGTCGACGGCGGCATGGGCGACGTGCGGATGGAAGTGGTTGGTGAAGGTGTCCGGCCACAGCAGAACCGTGCGCGGATCACCCGGGTCGGGCCGGCCGGGGTGGGTGCGCTGCCACCAGTGTTGGAAGGTTTCGGTGGCGAAGGGCGGGGCGTCGCGTTCGGCGGCGATCCCGGCCAGCCGTTTCCCGAGCGCGGCCAACCCGGGCATGTGCAGCAGCGTGTTGACCGTGCGCGGGACGTGGGCGGCGATGCGGGCGAGCACCGGGAGCCACCCGAGCGTGTAGTGGGCCATCGGCCGCAGCCGGCCCTGGTAGTGGTGGGCGAGGAACTCGGCCTTGTAGGTGGCCATGTCCACCCCGACCGGGCAGTCGGACCTACATCCCTTGCAGGCCAGGCACAAATCCAACGCGTCACGCACCGCAGAAGACCGCCAGCCCTCCTCCAAGGGAGTGTCAGGGTGGCCCTGCAACATCTCGAACAGCAGCCGGGCCCGGCCTCTCGTGGAGTGCTCCTCCTCACGAGTGACCTGATAGGACGGGCACATCACCCCGCCTTCCGGTGCCGCCCGGCGACAGTTGCCAACCCCGACGCAGCGCAGCACCGCCCGGCTGAAGCTGTGATCATCCTCGGGATAATGGAAGTGCGTGGCGTGCTCGTCGGGTCGCCAGCCGGCTCCGAGCCGCAGGTGCTCGTCCACCGCGGACGGCGCGACCACCTTGCCGGGGTTCATCCTGTTGGTCGGGTCGAACAACGCCTTGAGCTCACCGAAGGCCCGCACCACCTCGGGCCCGAACATGCGCACCAGCAACTCGCCGCGGGCCTGACCGTCGCCGTGCTCACCGGACAGCGACCCACCATAGGAGGTCACCAGATCCGCAGCGCGCTCGACGAATCGGCGAAACGTGCGAATCCCGGGGGCGGAGGTCAGGTCGAACGGGGTCCGGACATGCACGCAGCCCTGCCCGAAATGGCCGTAGAGCGACGGGCGGTCCAACCCGAACTCCCCGTACAGGCGCTGCAGGTCGCGCAGGTAGTCGCCGAGCCGCTCGGGCGCGACCGCGGAGTCCTCCCAGCCGGGCCACGCATCCGGCAGCCCGGGCGCCCGAGCGGTCGCACCGAGCCCGGACTCCCGGGCCTTGAGCAGGGCCCGCTGCTTCTCGGTGGAACCGGTCAGCAGCACCTGCTCGTCGTCCTCACCCAGACCCAGGGCGGCAAGCAGACGCCGGCCCTGCTCGGTGGCGTCCTCGACGCTGTCCCCACCGAACTGCACCAGCAGCCACGCCCCGCCCACGGGGAGCAGGTCAGCCGACCGTTCCTGCAGGTGCTCCTGCTTCATGAACTGAATCAGCCGATCATCCATCGCCTCGAGCTGGATCGGCTCCGAGTTGTCCAGAATGAACGGTACGGCGTCGCCAGCGGCGGCGATATCGCGGTAACCGAGGACCAGCATGGCGGTGTGTTCCACCACCGGCACCAGCTCAAGTTCGGCGCGGAGCACAGTGACCAGCGTGCCTTCGCTGCCCACCAGGAGTTTCGCCACGTTGAAACCCTGTTCGGGCAGCAGGGCGTCGAGGTTGTAGCCGGACACCCGCCGCGGGATGTCCGGGAAGTGTTCCCGCACCGCGTGGGCACAGCGGTCCCGGAGGCCGCGCAGGTCGCGGTAGAGCGCACCGCGCGGACCGTCCTCGGCGAGGGCCTCGGTGACCTCCTCGCCGGGACCGACCCAGCAGCGCAACCCGCCGTAGGTGAGGATCTCCAGGCGCCGCACGTTGTCGGCGGTCTTGCCGGCCCGTTGGGCGCTCGCTCCGCAGGAGTTGTTGCCGATCATGCCGCCGAGCGCGCAATGGCTGTGGGTGGACGGGCGCGGACCGAACTCCAACCCATACTCCGCGAGCTGCCGGTTGAGGTCGTCGAGCACGATCCCCGGTTCCACCACACACCTGCGCGCCTGCGGGTCGACCGAGATCAGCCGGTGACAGTACTTGGTCCAGTCGATGACCACCGCGACGTTGGTGGCCTGCCCCGCGAGGCTGGTGCCGCCACCGCGAGAGGTGATCGGCGCGTCGTGCTCGCAGCACACCCGTACCGCCGTGGCCGCCGCGTCCACCGTGCGAGGCACGACCACGCCGATCGGTACCTGCCGGTAGTTCGACGCGTCGGTGGAGTAGGCCGCTCGTGACCCCGCATCGAAGCGCACCTCGCCGTCCACCTGCTCGCGCAATGCGGCCTGCAGAGCGGAGATGTTCACCGGGGGAAGCCCGGGTCCGGCCACGGCTGTGCTCATCACGTCCCTCCGGAGCCGTCGACACAGCAGAACTGTTGCCCTTGACAATACTTGCTCAGGGCAGCTATTGCTGGATGTCGAAAGGTCTGGAGGGTTAGAGCCAGAGTGTCTCGGGGGTGTCGCCGTCGGCGAGGTCGCCGCCGGCGGTGGTGAACGCGGTCAGGGCGCGGACGAGGTGGCGGCGGGCGACGGGCGCCATCCGGGTCACGATGCGGCTGATCTGGGCTCGGCGGCGGCGCATGACGTCGCGCACGACGGTGTGGCCGGTGTCGGTGAGGTCGACGACCAGTTCTCGCCGTGACGCGGGGTTGGCTTCCCGGCTGATCAGGCCGGTGGTGACCAGCCGGTCCACCATGCGGGTCGCGGTCGACGGGTTGACCGCTAGCGCCTCGGCGATCGCGGTGAGCTTGACCGGTCCGCGGGCGTGCAGGACCACCAGCAGCCGGAACTGTGGGATGGTGATGGTGTCGTCGACTGCGGCGATGGAGCGGGCGGAGACCGCGATGAGCAGGCGGGACGCAGTGAGCACGGCGTCGGTGACCGCGTCAACATCGGGGCCCGCCGTCGCACGGGCCGCTGGCACTGGGGTCATGGGGTATTTGTACCGTAACCGCCTGATTGCACCAAGCAAGTGTTGCCCATCGCAACGATTGCCGCGGACGCATCCACGGTGTGTGGACCAACGGTCAACGATGGGCCAGGGCGTGCTGAATGTCCTCCAGGCTGCGTCCGGGTTTCCGGGACGGTACGCCAGAACAAGAGCAGGGCGAGCACGCTGATCCCGGAGTAGAGGCAGAGAACGTGCCAGGCCGGGAGACCGCCTCGACCAGCGACAGGAACGTCACCGACACCAGGGAGGTGGCGGCCCAGTTCACCGCGGTCGTCGCGGACATCGCCAGACTGCGCATCGTCAGCGGGTAGCTCTCGGAGATCATCAGCCAGCCAGAACACTGGCCCAGGCCCACGGCGAAGGAGGCCTGCGCGGACCGACCTGGGTTGCGTTTCCCGAAGCCGGGTATATCCCGGTGCGTGCGGAGAGGAGTGGCGGGTGTCGCTGCGGATCGAGGACTACGCGCTGATCGGGGACACGCACAGCGCGGGTCTGGTCGGCTTTGACGGGTCGATGGACTGGCTGTGCCTGCCGCGGATCGATTCCGGGGCGTGTTTCGCGGCACTGTTGGGCGGACCGGAGCACGGCCACTGGACCATCGGACCCGTTGGCGGGCGCCGCACGCTGCGCCGCGGCTACCGGGGCGACACGTTGGTGTTGGAGACCGAGGTCGCCAACGAGGACGGGGTGGTGCGGCTGGTGGACTGCATGCCGATCCGGGCCGAGCATCCACAGGTGGTGCGGATGGTCGAGGGTGTGCAGGGGCGGGTGCGGTTGCGCAGCGAGGTGGTGCTGCGGTTCGACTACGGCCACATCCGGCCGTGGCTGCGGCGTGCCGGGCGGCGGGTGCGGGCCGCGGCCGGCCCGGACCAGGTGATCATCGACGGGGACGTCGAGCACGCGGTGCGCGACGAGCGCTGCGTCGCCGAGTTCAGCGTCGGCGCCGGTGACCGGGCCGGGTTTCGGTTGAGCTGGACCGGACTCCGCCAACCCGACCCGGGCGGGTTGGACGCGGCGGCGGACATCCGGGCGACGCAGACCTGGTGGCAGAACTGGGTCGCGCAGTGCCGCTACACCGGGGACTACCGGGATGCGGTGGTGCGGTCATTGATTGCGCTCAAGGCGCTGAGCTACGCCCCCAGCGGCGGCATCGCCGCCGCGGCGACCACCTCGCTGCCCGAACAGCTCGGCGGGGTGCGCAACTGGGACTACCGCTACTGCTGGATCCGCGACGCCACGTTCACCCTCATGGCGTTGTTGGACGCCGGCTATGAGCAGGAGGCCGTGGCGTGGCGGGAATGGCTGCTGCGCGCGTTGGCCGGCCAACCCCAGCAGATGCAGATCATGTACGGGGTGGACGGTGAACGCCGCCTGACCGAGACCGAGCTGCCGTGGTTGCCCGGCTACGCCCACTCGGCGCCGGTGCGCATCGGCAACGCCGCCTCCGATCAGTTCCAACTCGACGTCTACGGCGAGCTGATGGACGCTCTGCACCAGGCCCGCACGCACGGCATCCCACCCGACCCGGAGGCCTGGCAGATCCAACGATCCCTGATGGATTTTCTCGAATCGCATTGGCGCGATGCGGACAACGGCCTGTGGGAGATGCGTGGCCCGCGCCGGCACTTCACCCACTCCAAACTGATGGCCTGGGTCGGCCTCGACCGCGCGATCCAGGCCGTCGACCACTTCGGACTCGACGGGTCCGCCGATCGGTGGAAGCAGGTGCGGCAGGAGATCTTCGACGAGATCTGCGAGCAGGCCTACAACACTCGACGGCACACGTTCACCCAGTACTACGGATCGTCCACTTTGGATGCCGCGCTGCTGCTGATCCCCGCCGTTGGGTTCCTACCCGCCGACGACAAGCGCATGAAGGGCACGGTCGCGGCCATCGAGAAACATCTCTGCCAGGACGGATTCGTCCAGCGTTACACCATGACCAAACACACCGAGGACGTCGATGGTCTGCCGCCGGGTGAAGGGGCGTTTCTGGCGTGCACGTTCTGGTTGGCCGACAACTACATTTTGCAAGGCCGCGTCGAGGAGGGCCGGGCGCTGTTCGAGCGGCTCCTCAAACTGCGCAACGACGTCGGGCTGCTCACCGAGGAATACGACCCCCACGCCGACCGGCTTGTCGGCAACCTCCCGCAGGCCTTCTCGCACGTCGCATTGATCAACACCGCGCAGAACCTCGCCAGCTCCCACGGCCCCATCCACCGCCGCGCCGCCACCGGCCACCCCGCCGGTCGGCGGGGTGGCCCGCGCCCTTCGCGGTGAACGGAACCAGGGTGCGAGGGCCCTGTTCGGCCGGGTGGTGGGCGTGTATCGCGTCGGCGCACTGCGGGCAGTTGATCACCCGGGTGTCATTCGTGGACACCTCGGCGGAGACGAACCCCTCCATCCGGTGGATGCTCCGCGAACCCACCCGCGCGCAGGCCAGGCACACTCCCGCGCTGCCGGCGGCGCACACGCCCACCGCCGGTTCCTCACGGCCATCGCGGGCGCAGTCGTAACACAGCATGATTCCTCCTCACCGAGCTCGGCGGGCATCGCCCGCCCGTGGTCGCGTGGTGGTGGGGTGATTCGTGACGCACAGGGCCTGTGGCAGGGTCTGGCCGTCGCGGCGGCGTTGCCGTACGACCCGCCACGCGGCGAGCACCTCGGTCCGCACCAGCGCGGCCACCACCATCGAGATCGCCGCCGAGGTCAGGCACAGGGTGCAGAACCCGTGGGCCAGCACCGGCTGGGAGATCACCAAACCGACACCGACCACGGCCAGCGCGGCCGCGGTGATCCCGAGCAGGAGCACCACCCAGCTGCGCTCCCGCCACCGGCGCCGCCCGCCAGCCACTTCCAGCACGGCCTCCGCGAGGTAGGCCACGGCGCCCAGCGCCGCGTCGGAGATCGGCAGCGCCCGCGACAGCGGCGAGGTCAGCACCCGTTCACTGCCGGCACCGAACACCGGATCCCACACCCGGTCCAGCTCCTGATACTGGTACAACGCCAGATACACCGAGACCAGGCAGCCGGCCACCGCCAACGCGGCCACCGGCACCCGACGCGTCCACGCCGACGGGCTGTCGTCCTCCCTGGCCGCCAAGTCAGAACGGTTGTGGTGCACGTGGTCGCGATCACCACGATGGTCGATCATCACTGGCCCGTGCGGCGTGACACGGCGAAGCCCAGCGCTGCCAATGTGGCGGCGCCGAACCCGGCGAGCAGGCCGTGATGCTGGGAGGCCCACAACTGTGGGCTGCGGGCGGTGGCGCGCCGGTCGAACCGGCCGTGCGCGCCGAAATCCTCGCCGCCGCTATCGTCGGCCGGCGCCCACAGGTTGGCCGGCTGGTCCGGGTCGCGGGGCCGCCCGGTCTGTTGGGAGCGGTAGCCAGTGCGAGCCAGGTAGCGATCCAGCAACCCGGGCGCGATCTTGTTGGCCAACAACGTGCCCACCGTGGTCGCGCCCACCCAATACTCGCGGCGGCGCGGGTGGTCGGCGGCGTAGACGATCGCCTTCGCCGCGATCTCCGGTTGATAGATCGGCGGGACAGGCTGCGCCTGGTGCGGCAACCGGGACAACACCCAGTCAAACTGCGGGGTGTTCACCGCGGGCATCTGCACCATCGTCACGTGCACCCCAGCCTTGTCATGCAACAGTTCGCAACGCAACGAATCATGGAAGCCCTGAATGGCGTGCTTGGCCCCGCAATACGCCGACTGCAGCGGGATGCCCCGATACGCCAGCGCCGACCCCACCTGCACGATCGCCCCCCGACCCCGGGGCAACATTCGGTCCAACGCCACCCGGGTGCCGTAAACGTAGCCGAGGTAGGTGACCTCCGTAACCCGCGCGAACTCCTCCGGCTCGATCTGAGTGAACGGCGCGAACACCGAGGTGAACGCGTCATTCACCCACACCTCAATCGGACCAAGCTCCTCCTCGACCCGATCGGCCGCCCGCCGCACCGCCAGGTAGTCAGCCGTGTCAACCGGAACCACCAATGCCTGCCCACCGGCAGCCACCACATCCTCGGCCGCCCCGGCCAGGCCCTGCTCACCGCGGGCCAGCAACGCCACCCGATCACCCCGCGCCGCGAACGCCCGCGCCGCCGCCCGGCCGATCCCGCCGCTGGCCCCGGTCACCACAACAACCTTCCCACCGCCATCGCGCGTCTCCTCCCTCCGGATCGTGACTAAACATGGCACCTAGCAACTCTTGCGTGATGCAACTGTCCGGCGGCTACCCCACGATGGCCCGGATACACCCAATACGAGTGCGTCATGCGTTAATCATCCGCCTCGGGCTCGCGATCCGCCGCTACGAATCCCGGGCCGGGCACTCCGACCGGCCTCGGGTGATCGTCACCCCTTTGACCTGATGAGTTGATCCGTGTCTCGGCAGCACTCCGGCCGCGGGCCGACCGAAGTGCCCCCGCGTGCGTGATGGTCGATGTCGACCATAAGGAGAGTGCATGGGGCCGCAGGTGACCCGCAGGCTGACCGCGGAGTTACTCGGCAGCCTGCTGTTGGCCGCATTGGTGATCTGATCGGGCATCGCCGCGCAACGGCTCTGCGGTCCGGCACAGCCTGGCGCCCAGACGCCACCGACCATCTGGACATCACGTTGCCAGGTTTGATCACCACGCACCGACTCAGCGCCGAGGTTGCCGACGGGGTGCTGCACGACCGTGACGGCATCGCGCTGCGCCTGCTCGGCACCGACTCCCGCACACCGGTGGTCTACCTGGTCCGGCCGGACGGGCACGTCGCCTACCGCGACCGCGGCGCCGACCTCACCAGCGTCCGCCGGGTTCCTCGCCGCGCACAAGCTGGCGTCCAGGGTGACCTATCCCGACCTGCCGGCCAGCCCGTACCGGCGGCTGGTCGAGAAGTACCTGCCGCGCGGCGCTGGCGCGGTGTTCTCCTTCGACGTCGCCGGTGGCCGGGCCGGCGGGCAGGCGCTCATCCGCGGCGTGACCCTCTGGTCCCACCTGGCCAACGTCGGCGACGCGAAGAGTCTGATCATCCACCCCGCCAGCACCACCCACCGCCAACTGTCCGACGAGGAACTGCGGGCGGCCGGTGTCGGCCCCGGCACGGTGCGACTGTCGGTCGGCACCGAGTCGGCCGCCGACCTGATCTGGGACCTCGAACAGGCTTTCGCCCACGTCGCCGCCACTGTGGACGTGTCGGTGCGGGAAGAAGTGACGGCATGACCGTGCCGCAGCGCTACCAGGACCCGCTCGCGATCCAGCGGGTGCTGCACACCGCGCGAACGATCGCGGTCGTGGGCCTGTCCGACAACGAGTTGCGGGCCAGCTACTTCGTCGGCTACTACCTCAAACGGCACGGCTACCGGGTGATCCCGGTGAACCCGCGCGCGACTGAGATCCTCGACGAGCCCAGTTACCCGAGCCTGCTTGAGGTGCCCGAACCGGTGCACATCGTCAACGTGTTCCGCGCACCCGACGCGCTGCCCGACATCGCCCGGCAGACGGTCCAGATCGGCGCCGGCGCCCTGTGGTGCCAGTTCGGCGTCATCAACCCCACCGGCTCCCAGATCGCCGAGGACGCCGGCATCACGGTCATCGTGGACCGCTGCATCAAGGTCGAGCATGCCCGCTACATCGGCCGCATGCACTGGCTCGGCTTCAACACCCAACGCATCACCTCGGTCCGCGCCGGACTTCAGTAGCCACATCGGCGGGACCGCGTGCCGCCGGGGTGAATGGTCGCCTCATGTCCAGGACGCCAGCGGGCGCCGCTCCAGGAAGCCGATGGCGGCGTCGGCGAGTTTGCCGAGCACGGCCAGCAGCAGGATGGCCAGCAGGATCCGGTCGACTGCATTCCAATGATGAGCAGGAGGTCGCCGGACTCCTCGGGCCTGCCCGACGATGTGCGCAGGCCGCACTGATCCCTACCGCGGACACGGTTGGTCTCGACTTCCGCCCGGCCGCACGCCAGCCGCTCGACGAGATGTCGCACCTCGATCGGTGGTGAGCCCGACTACTGAGGCTTCCAACCGAGGGCCGGGCCGAGCGCGGTGGCCATGTCGGTGAGGATCTGGACGTAGTCGTCGTGGTCGAAGGTGAACGGCAAGGCGAAGGCCACCTCGTCGATTTCCCGGAACGCGGCGTGCGCATGGAGCCGGTCGGCGATCTCGTCGGAGGTGCCGACGAAGTCGGGTGCGAACAGCAGCCGGGCCGGGCCTTGCGGGGTGGCGGTCCGCGGGGTGCGCGCGCGAGCGTAGTCGGCGTATTTGGCGCGTTGCCGCGGCGTGGCGCTGTCGGTGGGGATGACGACCAGGCCTTGACAGACGCGGGCGGCCTCGTCGTCGGGATGGCAGGCCCGGAACGCGCGGATGTGCGAGAGTTGGATCTCGGCGAAGTTCCAGGGTTCGTCGGATTCCTCGGCCTTGACGACGCTGCTGGTCAGGAAATTCATCCCGTGTTCGCCGGCCCGCCGGGCCGAGGCCAGGCTGCCGCCGCCGTACCAGATGCGCCCGCCCAGGCCGGGTGAGTGGGGCTGGACCCGGTCGGCGAAGACCTCGAAGCCCTCGGTGCCGTGGAAGTCGGTGGCCTTCTCACCGCGCACGAAGTCCAGCAGCCGCTCGACTCGGCGGTAGCTGAAGTTCTCGACATCCGCGGTATCGGGATACAGCGCGCCCTTGACCCGCTCGTAGTGCAGCGGCGGACCGGCGCTGACCCCGGGATTGAGCCGGCCGCCGGACAGGATGTCGACCGTGGCCAGGTCCTCGGCCAACCGCAACGGGTTCTCCCACCCCAACGGGATGACCGCGGTGCCCAACTCGATGCGGCTGGTCCGCTGGGAGGCCGCCGCCAGAACCGCTACCGGCGAGGAGATGCCGAACTGCAGGTGCCGGTGCCGCACCCACGCGCTGTCGAACCCCAGCCGCTCCCCCAGTTCGATCATCTCCAGGGTCGACTGGTGCCCCTGCCGTGGATCATCCCCATCGAACAACCCGATGGTCAGAAATCCCAACTTCCGCAACGCTTCCGTGGCCGGCGGCACGACTTCTCGTTACACGCGGCCACGCAACGGGTCAACATCCGCCCAGTGCGTGGGAAAGGTCGGTCGGCCCGTTCGTCTCACGTCATGGACGGTCTTTGCTGGTTCGGAGTGCGCGATTAGCGTCGCAGGGGTGCATCTCGCCGTCGGGTTGGAAGGTGCGGGGTGGCATCCGGCGGCGTGGCGTGCGCCGGATGCCCGTCCGGCCGAGTTGTTCACGCCCGGTACTGGGTGGATCTGGTACGGGAGGCGGAATCGGGACTGCTGGACTTCGTCACCATCGAGGACTCCCTTGTGGACGGTCCACCGTTGCGGGCAGACCGGGTGCGTGGGCGGCTGGACGCGGTGCTGATCGCGGCCCGGGTAGCGCCGCTGACCACCGGCGTCGGCCTGGTTCCGACCGCGGTGGTGACCCACACCGAACCGTTCCATCTGTCTAAGACACATGTATCGGCGGCGGGCGCGGCGGCTCTTCCTCATAGGGACTGTTCGTCCCGGGGGAGATCCGTCGTGGCTGTTGTCCGGACCGTAACCAGGTTTGGGGTCCTTGGACCCCTCGAGGTGCTCGCGGATGGTCGGCCGATCGCGTTGGGTGGGCCGCAGCAGCGGGTGCTGCTCGCGTTGTTGTTGCTTGCGGCCAACCGGGTGGTGTCGCGGGAACGGTTGGTCTCCGAGCTGTGGGGGCAGGATCCGACGGCCACAGCGCGGAGCCTGTTACACGGATGTGTCGCGGGGCTGCGACGGGTGTTGCCGGACGGTCCGGACGGGCTACGGCTGCTGACTCGGCCACCGGGTATCTGTTGCGGGTCGCCCTGGGGAGTTGGACGTGGATCGGTTCGAGGAGTTGGCCGCTTCGAGCGAGGAGGATCATGCGGCTGGATCGGCACCGCACCGGCCCTCCGACCACGAGAGCGCCGCCGCGCTGCGGGCAGCACTGGAACTGTGGCGTGGACCGGCTCTGCACGACCTGCCGCTGGACGCCTGCCGCAACGCCGCGACCCGGTTGGATGAACGTCGGATGGCGGTGTTGGAGCGGCGGGTCGATCTCGACCTGCGGTTGGGGCGTTTCGCCGATCTCGGCGTCGAGCTTGCGGTGGTGGTGCGAGAGCATCCGCTGCGCGAGTTGCTGTGGGCGCAGCTGATGCTGGCGCTCTACGGGGCGGGCCGGCAGGCGGATGCGCTCGCGGCGTTCCGCGCACTGCGGGCCGACCTCGTCGAACAACTCGGGATCGAGCCAAGCGCGTTGCCCCGGCAGATCGAGCAATCCGTGCTGGTCGGCGGCGACGCGTTAGCGATCTACTTGCGGGAGGTCGGCAGCCCAGCGGCTGGGGCCGGCCCGGTGCTTCGTGTGGGTCCGCCGAGCATCCCCGCTCCCGCGGAACTTCCGGCCGCCCTGCGAGGTCACGGAGTGCGAGTACAACTGCTCGGGGGTTTTGACGTCGAGGTCGGCGGCGAGAGCGTCGACCCGGCTCGGTGGCGGCTGCGCAAGGCGCGGACGGTGGTGAAGCTGCTGTGCCTGGAGCGCGGCCAGCGGCTGCATCGGGAATTCCTGCTCCATCTGCTGTGGCCCAACCTTGCGCCGGCGGCCGCGTCGAACAACTTGCACCAAGCCTTACATGTGGCCCGGCGGGCGCTCGCGGCTGAGGGAACCGATGGCCTGCTGGAGCTGAGAGATCACCTTGTCGTCCTTCGGGCGGACGGGCTGGTCGAGGTCGACGCGGACCGGTTCAGAACGATGGCCGTCGCGGCCCTGGAGGGTGGGGACCTAGCGGCGCTGCGGGAGGCGGACGCCGCCTACCGGGGTGAGTTGCTGCCAGAGGACCCGTTCGAGCCGTGGGCCAGCGGCCCCCGCGACGAGCTGCACGGCCTGCACCGGGATGTCCTTGTCGGCCTGGGGCAACGGTTGCGGGTCGAAGGTCTCCTCACGCAGGCGGAGGCGGCGTTGGAACGGGCGCTGGAGCGAGATCCGTTGCACGAGTCGGCGTTGCGGCTGTTGCTGCGCGTGCTGGCTGACAGCGGGCGCCGGTCGGCGGCGCTGATGCGGTTCGAGCGTGCGCGCACGGACATGCGCTCGGCGTACGGTTCCGACCTCGATCCGGAGACTCGGCGGCTGTACCGCGAACTCCTGGTCGGCAGCGCCGACACCGACGGGGCGGCCGACGCCTCGGTAGAAATTCGGCACAACATCCCGGCCAGGGTGACCAGTTTCGTCGGGCGGGAGCGGGAGATCACGGAGGTGCGCCGGCTGCTGCGGCGCACCAGGCTGCTGACGCTGACCGGCCCGGGCGGAGCCGGCAAAACCCGGCTGGCGCAGGAAGTCGCTCGGGTCGAAGCCGCTGCGCTCCCGGCCGGCGCGTGGCACGTCGACCTGATCCCAATCACGGACCGGCATCTCGTAGCGGACACCATCGCCGTCGCGTTGGGGTTGCCACCGGCGGCCGGTGGGGACCCGCTGCACGCCCTCGCGTCGCAACTCGGTCGCCGCCGGCTGCTGGTGGTTCTGGACAACTGCGAGCATCTGTTGACCGAGTGCGCGCGGGTCGCGGTCGGGCTTCGGGCGACCTGTCCGGGAGTGTCTGTGCTGGCTACCAGCCGGGAGGCGTTGCACGTCGACGGCGAGGTCGTGTTGCGGGTTCCCTCGTTGGCGCTTCCCGCGCAGGGCGTCGAATTCGATCACCAGGCGTTGGTCGACCATGCCTCGATACGGCTTTTCATAGACCGGACGCGGGACATCAGGCCGGATTTCAGCCTGAACTCAAGCAACTCGGCGGCCGTCGTGGACATCTGTCGCCGGCTCGACGGAATGCCGCTGGCGATCGAGCTCGCCGCGGCCCGGATGGCCCACCTGGAGCCCGCGGAGATCGCCAGCCGGCTGGGTGACGCGATGTCGGTCCTCGGCCGGCCCGGCTCGGCGAACCGGCACGCCACCCTGCGCGCCACCCTGGAATGGAGCCATGACCTGCTGGCACCGGTGGAGCAATGCCTACTGCGGCGGCTCGCGGTGTTCCAGGGCGGGACCAGTCTGGACGCCACGGAACAGATCGTCGACGGGAACCCGTTGCCCCGGGCCCAAGTGCTGGATGCGCTCGGTCGGCTCGTCGACAAGTCACTGGTCCAGGTGGACCGCGATGGCGACCGGTCGCGCTACCGCCTGCTGGAGACGATCCGGCAGCTGGCGGCCGAACGGCTCGATCGCGCCGGCGAAACCCGGCGGGTGCGGGACGCCCACGCCGCCTATTTCCTGGATCTGGCCCAGCGGCAGGATCCCGACCGGGCGACGGGCGTGGTCGTCGAGCAGCCCCAACTACTCGACATCGAGCACGACAACTTGCGCGCCGCCCTGCTGCACTCGCTGCAGACCAGACCCGGCGACGCGCTCGACCTCGCGGTGAGCCTGTGGCGGTTCTGGATGGCCCGCGGCCACTACCTGGAAGGAGCCGACTGGCTACGCCGCGCCCTCGACGCCGCCCCGGAAGAGTGTCCGACGCGGGCGGACGCGCTGCGCGGGCTCGCGGTGCTGGAGCTCAGACTCGGTAACGGCGCAGGTGCCGCCGAACTGGGCAAGCGAGCCTTGGCTCTCCCCGAGGTACTCACCGCCCCCGAACCCGACGTGGTCATCGGCCGGCTCCTCACCGGCTTCCTCTGGTGGTGCCGGTGCGACCTGGGCACCGCCACCCAGGTGGCCGAGGAGTCGGCGATCGCGGCGAACCGGTTGCACCGCCCAGAGATCGCGGCCACCTCCCATTGGCTGGCCGGCCTGACCGCACTGGCCCGGGAGGATCTCGACCGAGCCGAGCGGGAACTTGCCGAGTGTCAGGACCGACTGACGAAGGTGGCAACCGACCTGCGGCCGTTCTTTCCCTGCGTCTCCGCGGCGATGTCGCCAATGGCGGCGGCCGGGCGAGGATGGATCCCTGTCTTCGAGGAGACCATGTTCCAGGGTCGCCGGGTTGGCGCCAGGCAGGCGGTCGGCTACGTGCAAAGCCTCCTCGGCTCGGTACACCGCTTTGCCATGCGGCCTGCCGCGGCTGCCGAGCCGGTGCGGTCCGCGGTACAGACTTTCCGATCTCTACACGACCCTGCCGGGCTCGCTATGGCGCTGAATCACCTCGGATGCGTAGAGCGCGATATCGGTGACCCGGATGCGGTTCCGCATCTGACCCAGGCGCTGCGGCTGCGGGAACAGCTGGGTGATCGTCGCGCCGCCACGGTGACGTTGGCTTGTCGTGGGCTGGCTGAGGCCGCCGTCGGCGACCATGACCGCGGACGGAGGTCGGTCCGAGCGGCCCTGGTACAGCTTGAGGCGATCAACGACAGTGCCGGCGCCGCCGGCGTCATCGCCAACCTCGCCGCGGTGGAACTCGTGGCCGGCGAGACACACGCCGCTCGAGTGCTCGCCGACAATGCGGTTGAGCTATACCGGCCGCAGGGATTCCGCCGACTCGACGCCCTCACCCGGACGCTCGCCGCACTGTTGGCCGGCCGGGAAGGCGATCATGATGCGGCGCGCCGGTACGCCAACGAAGCTGGCGAGCTGTTCGCCGGTTTCGGGTGCCGACCCGGCGAGGAGCGCGCGGCCGCCGTGCTCGCCGCTCCCGCTAAGCCGCGCTAAGGCGATGCTCAGCCGCCGTGGCTAGCGTCCTTGATCGGATCACGTGACAACCGATGAGGAGAACGCAATGACCCTGATGAGCACGCGCGCCGATGCGATCGGCGAGGCCACGCTGGCTGAGCTGGCGGAGGGCCTGCGCGGGGAGTTGGTGACGTCCGCCGCCGAGCGGTACGACGACGCCAGACAGATCTGGAATGCCGCACACGACGCCCATCCGGCGGCCATCATCCGCTGCGCCGGGGTGGCCGACGTGCTGCGCGGGGTGGAGTTCGCTCGCAGCCAGGGAATTCCGCTCGCACTGCGCGGCGGCGGCCACAGCATCCCCGGCTTCTCCACCACCGAGGGTGGAGTCGTCCTGGACCTCGCACCGATGAAAGGCATCCGCGTCGACCCGCGGTCGGGGCGTGTCATCGCCGAGGCCGGATGCCTGTGGAGCGACCTCGACCACGAAACGCAGGCCTTCGGGCTCGCGCTGACCGGGGGCCTGGTGTCCACCACCGGCATCGCTGGCTTCACCCTCGGCGGCGGTCTGGGTTGGCTGGTCCGCAAGCACGGTTTGACCAGCGACAACCTGGTCGGCGCCGACGTCGTCACCGCCGACGGCCAGTTGGTGCACGCCAGCGCCGACGAGCACCCCGACCTGTTCTGGGCGCTGCGCGGCGGCGGCGGCAACTTCGGTGTGGTGACCGCCTTCGAGTACGCCCTGCACGAGGTCGGCCCCACCGTCTTCGCCGGCGTCGCCTTCTACCCCGGCGACGCGGTCGACGACATCCTTCGCGGGTACCGCCAAGCCTGCGCTGGCGCCCCGGACGAGCTGACCACGCTGCTCAACCTCGCCACCGCGCCGCCGGCACCGTTCCTGCCCGAGGCGGTCCACGGCACGCCCATCGTCGCCGTCGCCGGCATGTGGTCCGGTCCCATCGACGAGGGCGACGCCGCCACGCGGCCGTTCCGCGGGCTTGCCGAGCCCATCGCGGACCTGTTCGGACCGATGCCATACGTCGCCATGCAGTCGCTCCTCGACGCGCTCTACCCCAAAGGCATGCACAACTACTTTCGCTCGGCGTTCGTGCCCGCGCTCGACGACGGCGTGCTCACGGCACTGACCAACTCATACCGCACGCTGCCCAACCCGGTGACCGAGCTGCACGTCCACCACCTCGGCGGCGCGATGGGCGCAATCTCCTCTGACGCCACCGCCTTCGCCACCCGCGACCTGGATTTCATCGTCAACGCGATAGCCCGCACACCAACCGCTTCGGGCTTCGACGAAGCCCGCGACTGGGCCCGCGCCGCCACCGACTCCCTGGGCTCCGGCGCCGCCACCTACGTCAACTTCACCGGTGAGGCCACGGCCGACCGAGTCCAAGCGTCCTACCCACCCGCGACCTACCAACGGCTGGTCCGCGTCAAAGACCAGTACGACCCCGACAATCTTTTCCGCCTCAACCAGAACATCCCGCCAACCGCATAGCCCCGGGCCATGGACAAGACGATCACGAGCACGCCGAACGCCCCCATCGGCCTGGGCGGCTACAGCCAGGCGGTGCGGGCGGCCGGCATGGTCTACGTCTCCGGCATGCCACCGGTCGACGCCGCCAGCGGCGCCATCGTCGGCGACACCATCCAAGAACAAACCGCACAATGTCTGCGCAATGTGCGGGCGGTGCTCGAGGCAGCCGGCAGCGCGATGGCCAATATCGTCTGGGCGATCTGGTCATTGAGAAACCCCGACGACTTCGACGGTTTCAACGAGGAATGGGCTCGGTGGTTTGCCGCCAATCCGCCAGCACGGCACGGCGCGATGCTGCCGCTGCCCGATCGTCTCTCGAATGTGCGGATCTCGATCGGAGTCATCGCAATCACTGAATGAACTCAATGTCAACCATGGCACGAGCATGCGGTGCCGGTGGGCAACTGCTCTCCCCGACACCGCATCGGTTGACACCACCTGCTGGTGATCCGCGGCACCGAGAAACAGAGAAACAACCCAACGCAAACCCGCCTCCGCGACGATGGCCGCCATGACTGTTGTACACTTTGGAGCCGTGAAATCTCCGGGATTCCCGGGGATTTCAGGGGTTTTCCGTACCGAGATCGGGCCGATGAGTGGTCATGGTCGAGCCGATCGTCTCCGAGGAGAAGCTGCTCACCCTGCTCGGCCGAGCAGTGCGAGCGAGCGGCGCTGGACTACATGGAAACGCTCAACCTCGGCAAGGGCATCCCGCTGATCTGATTGAGCTTGCCAGGGATGTCGCGGCGATGCAGTCGAATCCGGACGGTGGCTAGACCGTCGTCGGCGCGGACAACAAAGGTAACGTCGTGGCCGGTCTGACACCGGAACTGGCGCGGCACTTCGCGAGGCCACGCTACGACCCAAGCTGGAGAAATACCTGACCGCGCCCGTCGTGCACGCGGCAGACGAGCATGTAGGGGGTTGGCGCCGACCGCTGTCGAGGGCGACGGCGACGAGAACCCACACGGCGACAGCGACGATGCTCGAGGTGCCGAGGTCGAAACCGGCTGCGTCGTCGGCGCAGCTCAAACGGGACAGCGCGTTGCTCAACCAGTTGAGCAACGCGATCGAAGCGGCATCGGACGACGACGGTTGGGCCCCGCTCGGCTCGGTCGGCCACATCATCACCAACCAGCAACCCGACTTCGACTCCCGCAACTACGGATACGCCAAGCTCAGCGACCTGATAGCGGCGACCACGCTATTCGAACTGGACCGCCGCAGTCCCGGCGACGGCAAACCCGGAATCGTCTACGCCCGGGACAAGCGGCGCCGTCCCGGCAAGCCCAGCCGAATCTCCACAGCCCGATAGATCAAAACCTCGACCAGTCTTGGTGAGATTCCTCGAATCCAGCGTGATCTCAGATGTGTTTCGATCGATTTACAGAATCCACCATGGATGAGCCGTGGCCGCGCGCACGCCGGTAACACCGATATCCGCGCCCGGCTCCGCCGTCACTCACCTGACGGCCGTCCCCACCTGCGTCGCAACCGACCTGCCAGCGCGTGTTATCGCTTCTCGACAGTGAGGTGGTGCGGCCGCGGGTCGGCCGGTGACAGGTCGGGGGTCCGGTCGGCGTCGGAGAGCAGTTCGGCGTAGCGGCCGAGCATGCGTTCACTGGTGCGCCGGTAGAACTGCGGCAGGGCGGTGCTGCGGCCCTCGTGGAAGGCCAGGAAATCCGGGTCGGACCGCAGCATGCCCAGGAGCCTGCGGAAGCTGGCGAGGTCGGCGCGGAAGCTCGCGGTGCGGGCTAGGTGCACGTACCGGATGGCGCGGCGGGAGGTGGTCCGCATCCGCCGGCGCAGCATCTGCGGCGAGGCGGCGTGCGTGTAGAGCTCCGCGAGCTTCTCGTAGTAGGTGATCGGGTCGTAGTGCTCGAGGGTGGTCACGAGGTAGGGCGCGTAGTAGAAGTTGAACGGCATCGCCGTCAGGATGCGCCCGCCCGCGGCGAGCTGGTCGTGCAGCGGGGTTCCGCCGAACGGGACCGGGATGTTGATTGTCGGCCACACGAACGGGGCTCGGTCCATGAACCGCTTGGTGAGCTCGACCGGCTCGTCGCCCTGGTCGGTGTCGAGTCCGAAGATGAAGTTGGCCTGCAGGTAGGGCACGTTCTCGGCGAGCTGCGCGAAGTGCGCGGCCACCCGGTCGACCTTGGCCTCGCCACGCTGGCGCCCCACGCCGGCCTTGTTCGAGTAGTCCGTCCACGACTCCACGCCGGGCGCGACCATCACACAGTTGGTCTGCCTGAGCCGCTGCGGCCGGTCCCCGCGCAGCACGGTGAGCGAGCTCTCGATGATGTAGGGCGGCCGCGCGGCCGGTGGCTGGGCCTCCAACGTCTCGAAGACCTGGTCGAACTTGACCGCGAAGTTCGGGTCGTGGAACACGATGAGCGTGCCCGGCAGGTGCCGCGAGAGGTAGCGCAGGTCGGTCGCGAGCCGCTCGGCGGGCAGTGGCCGGTAGGTGCTGCTCCAGTCGATGCAGAAGTCGCACCGGTAGGGGCATCCCATGCTCGCGAGCATGGGCACCGCCGAGAGCCGCAGCGGTGTGCGGCGCCAGAAGAACGCCGACCTGCGGATTTCGGGCATCCGCTCCTCGACGGTCGGCACGTCGTCGAACGGGCGGTCGGCCGAGATCATGGTGCCCGGATCGAACTGGTTGGCCAGGATGTCGGCGATCAGTTCCGGGTCGCACTCGCGCACGACCAGGTCGAAGAAACGTAGGCAGTCCACCGGGAACGCCTTGGCGTGCGGGCCGCCGATCACCGTGCGGACCCCGGCCCCGCGGTAGAGCTTGGCCACCGCGTACGCGAGGTGGCTGACCTGCGTGTAGCAGGAGATGAAGACCACGTCCAGGTCGGCGGGCAGCAGCCGGTGCGGCTGGCCGAGCCCGTAGTAGGTGGCGTAGAACGTCTCGTGCCCCTGACGGCGGCACCATACCGAGATGGCCTGCGGGGTGATGCTGGCGTACTGCTTGGTGATCAACAGCTGGTAACCGAGGTCCACCGGACGTCGCGCCGGCGGACCGAGAAGGTCGAGAATCCCCACCCTCATCGTGATCCCCCGTCCGTGCCAGCCGGTGATCGCACCTGGGCCATGAGGGCCTGGCGCACCCGTTCTCGCTCCACCATCAGCCAGTACTCCTCCCAATCCGGCAGCAGAGTCGCCATCAGCCCTGTGGTCGCGGCGGCGCCCAACGCCTGCTCGCCGTCCTCGGCGAGCAGGCAGCCGGCCTGACCGAGGCTTTGGTCGGCTTTGGTCGACGTCCACCTCAACTCACGCGCACAGGTAGCTGGGTTGGCGGTCGGCGGGCACGAACCGGTCCTCGGCCTTCCGGATCCGCCAGCTGGCGTGCGCACCTCTGAGCCCGCCGGCCCGAACCTTCGAACAGGTGGAAGGTCAGGCACATGCACCTCCTCCGCGTCATAGGTGACACCTATGGGATACACCGTCCGCGGCCGCGTCAATCCTTCGTTGCGCGGTGGCCTGGTCGCAACGCGAGCTCCAGGGCGCCTTCGACTCCGAGAATCGAGCAACGTCCTGCGCGCCAGCCATGACCAGTGCGGTGCCGACAGCGCCATCACCCGGCTCCTGATGGCCGAACGCTTCGCCCGCCAACGACTCCAGGCCCTGGCCCGCGTCCACGAGGTCACCCCTGCCGCCATCGCCGCGATGCACGAACGCGGAATTGGCATCTCCCGGGAAGTTCCCGTGAATGACCCGAGCCGGCGGGCATAACCGCAGCCAGGTCGCCGCCGTTTCTCCTTGGCGCCGCCGGCAACGGGGCGGTAATGATGGCGTGTGCTCCACCACCGCCCGCACCAGCAGACGCGGCCGGCGCACGGTCTGGTGCGGGAGTCGATGCAGCAGCGCTCGGTCTGCCGGACGGAACCGCACGCGTGTGCTCCCGGGCATGGCGAAGGTGTTTGCCCGGCCGAGGTAGGCCAGTCGCAGTAGCACGACCGATCATCCTGCCGTTCTGTCCACCCATCGGTGAGAGCGGCCGGACGCACCGGCTCGGCAACAGGATCTGACCAGCGGGGATGAGTTTCGGCAAAGCGCACGCCGGGGACCATCACTCCGTTCGGGTCCACTCATCCGGACAGCACCCCGAACGCCGAACGGCCGCGCTCGGCATCCGAGGCGCGGCCGTTCTCGTCGACCCGTGTGTTCGGGTAGGTACCTAGATCAGCTGGTGGTGCGGGTGGGCTACGGCGTGGCTGGGAGGAGGCAGGCGTAGCTCACTGGGAGCAGGTTGACGAATGTTCCGCCGCTGCCGGTGCAGATGCGGCGGGCTTCGCCGACGCGGCGGTTGGCGGGGTTGAGGATGTTGAACACGCAGACGTAGCCCACCGGGTTGACGGTGAGGGAGAGTACGCCGCCGGTTGCCCGGCACAGGTCGGTTGCGTTCGCCGTGCCCGAGCCCGGTCCCGTCACTGGTGGTGTGCTGGTGTTCTCGCAGCTGGCGTGGATGTCGGGGTCCGGTGCGGGTCCCTGGCAGGTGTCGATGCCGTCGCCGCCGTTGAGGGTGTCCTGGCTGCCGTCGTTGGAAGCGCCGACGAGGGTGTCGTTGCCGGCGCTGCCGGAGAGGGTGTCGATGCCCAGGCCGCCGGTGAGGGTGTCGGCGCCGGTGCCACCGGTGAGGGTGTCGTTGCCGTCGCCGCCGTTGATGGTGTCGTCGAAGTCTGTGCCGGTGATCGTGTCGTTTCCGCCGTTGCCGTTGATCGTCTTGGCGGGGTTGGTGCCGCCGCAGTCGATCGTGTCGTTGCCGGGGCTTCCGGTCACGACCGTGTCGGTCTGGGTCACGCCGGGGCCGACGACGCAGTTGACGGCGGCGTTGGCGGTCAGCGGGGTGAGTGTCCACATGAGGGGGACCGCAAGGGTTGCGGCCAGGGTGACGATGATCCCCCGGCGGGTCTGTTTCTGATGAATCCTCACGATGCCTTCTCCTCTGGGGATCACACCGAATTTCTCGGAAAGTCCGATGGGTGCGTCCACTACGGAGCAGACCACGTCACGTGCGGCGGTGACGATGGTCAACCATGTCTCGATCGAGACGGATTTCCCACTCACCGTCGCGGCGGCCAGACCGCCCGTCCGTCCGGGTAGGACCAACACGACACACGCTCGGACCCGATCACGGCGGCGATCGGATGGTCGGTCTCGGCATAGTGCTCAGACGCATGATCGCTGGGCGAGCCTTCGGCGCAGCCGACGTGACCGCAGCTGGCACAGATCCGCAGGATCACGCCGTCGGCCCCGCAGGCCAGACACTCCTCGCAGAAGGCGACGTCTCCCCCCGCCGCCTGCAGGATGTTCCTCGATTCGCCCATGTGCAACAGCTCCCCGCCCCTCCCGCTCAGCATGGGACTGGCTGGGGCAGGCGACAATGGCCAATGCCGCCTCGATCGATGCCTTATCCGGGCGAGGTCCGCGCGAGCTGATCGGCGATCTGCACCAGCGCCTTGAGCACCGGGGAGCTGTCGTCGGCTCGCCACGCCAGTCCGACGTCGAGCATGGGGGTCGGCTCGACGAAGGGGCGGTAGACGACTCCCGGCACGCTGAGCTGACCTGCGGTGCTGGCGGTGACGATGGTGACGCCGGCGGCGGCCAGGACGCCGCGAACCATGCCCTCCTGGCTCACCTCCTCGGCGACCACGTTCGGGCGGTAGCCGTGCCGGTCGAACACCGAGGCGATGATGGTGTCCCAGGAACCAGGCGACCAGTGCCGGGCGAACCACACCAGCGGTTCGGCGGCGACCTGCTCGGCCGTGACCGCGGCAAGCGCGGCCAGGCGGTTGCGTTCGGCCGCGGCGACGACCAGTGGCTCAGAGGCGACCCGTAGCCAGGCCAGATCGTCGAAGTCGCCCAGCGGCATCCAGAAGAACGCTGCGTCGATGACCCCGTCCCGCAGCTGGACCCGGCACGCCTCGTCGTACTGTGTCGACAGGGTCAGCTCAACGCGGGGACGCTCGGCACGGAACCGATCCACCACGGCGGCGGGCGCGCCGCGGTCGGATCCGTTGGCGTAGGCCAGTCGCAGCCGGCCCTGCTTTCCGTGGCCCGCCTGGCGGATCAGGGCGATGGCGTCGTCGGCCTGCTCGAGGATGCCGCGGGCCAGGTCCACCAGCAGGCGGCCTGGCTCGGTCAGCCGCACGCGGCGGCTGGTGCGGTCGAAGACCTCTACCCCCAACTCGTGCTCGAGTCGCCTGATCTGCTGGCTCAACGCCGGCTGGGCGATGTGCTCACGTTCCGCGGCTCGTCCGAAGTGAAGCTCCTCGGCGACGGTCAGGAAATAGCGCAACTGGCGTAGCTCCACGGGCTCCTCTCTCGTCTGTATGGGCACCCCGCCGGCGGTGGTGGGGCACGACCCCCGCCGGCCGGGCGGGGGTCGTGTCGGTCGGGCTCTGCTCCTAGGGGAGGAGGGCGCTGACGGCACCGACAATGCCGAACACGGTGCCGGTAACGATGCCGATGACAGAGTCGATCAGGCCGCCGATGATGACGATGCCCATGAGGTGCTCCTTAATAGTGGATGGAACATTGTTGTGGGTTGTGCGCACGGGTGCGCTTTCACCGGCGCGATGGTCAGCCGCTGCAGTTCGGCACCGCCGGGGAAGCCGCCTACGACCGCGGCAATACCGCCACTAATAATGAGCGCGGTATCGCCGGGGATGAGCATCGGCGGGCCGGTGGTGGTCAACGTGCCCGCGCGCCGTTGTCGATGCCGCCACCGCTGAGACCGCAGTTTTGTTTGCTCGGAAACGACCGTGACGGCTTTCACCCACGTAAAATGACCTCGGTTCGTGGTCGATGTCCGCGATCATCACGCGGACATGTCACGCCACCGGGGTCCAGGGTAACAATCTGAAGCCTACCCCGCAGAAGGGGTAACAGACACCCCAGTCCCCCGCGTGGGGGGTATCCGCTGGCCTGCGCCGAGAAGCCAAAGACGCACCGATGTGTATCCCTATCAGGTCTGATGTGCTGCTCAACCCGCCGCCTGAGCGGTACTCAAATGTATGCTCTCGAAGGCGATACTGGTCGGCTTTTACCCGCCTCCCGGAACGCCTTGATCGTCAGCCACTCATCCCCACCAATCGGCCCGGCTGATGAAACACGGACTGCGGTAGCAGAACGCTGCACCCAGTGGCCGGTATATTAACCGCCGCTCAGACCCGCACCGAACGTCGAACAGCGGCTATGCCATGAGTGTTGGCGAGTTGAGGCACCTGCCTAACGTTCAAGAGCGGCAGGCGACGGTGCGGATGATCGGCTTCACGCCGTCTCAAGTCAGCACCTCGGCAATACCGAACCGCCACCGATCCGGCGGAACCTCCATCACACCCGGACGGTATAGATGTCCCAGAAACAACCCCTACACGACGCGTAGGAGACCGAATACGAAGACCAGGCCCACTACCAGCGGGTCAACCGCGCCCCATTACGTCGCAAGCTCAAACTCGAACCGCTAACGACAAATAGCTGACAAAACGGCCGGGCCTTGGCGGCCCGGCCGGGTGTCGTCTACAGTTAGACGGCGTCCTGGTAGGCGCGCGGGGTGCTGACAGCGGTGTTGGGTGCGGGCTTGAAGCCTTTGGCGACAAGCCAGACGCCCAGGGACAGTTCCCAGAGTGCGATCGGTAGTGCGGCGAGCGCCGACCACGCGGAGACTCGTTCGTTGATGCCGAACATGGTGGCGGTGGTGGCAGCCACAAGCAATGGCGCTCCGATGAATGCGAGCACCGGAAGAACACGCGGCACCAGGCGCGACTGCTACATCAGGGAACCCAGCAACAGGGCGTTCACGGCCGGCATCAGGCCTTGTCCGAGGAGGGACGTCCCGTCATTACAAGGCGACCAGCGCCCCGTCAGTGGTCGTCCACCCGGGCCGTGAGCACGTCCCCCGAGGTGTTTACGGCGATGAGCCGCACCCGCAGTCCCAGGGCGTCGGCCGTGGTGTTGAACCGTGTCGAGGTGTGCAGCGTGATCGGGATCGTCCTGTGCCGCTTGGTCAAGCTCAGGTGCACGGTCGCGTCGCCTTCCCAGAAACACAGCTGACCCGGCCGGCACCGCGAGTCGTCGGTGACGGCCTGGAAGGTCACCCTGACGCCACGGCCCTTCACGATCGCCGACTCGCCCAGATCAAGCGAGAACGTCGACCCCACCGTGATGACCTTCGGGAAGGTGGTCGAGGTGTCGGCCGAGCTGTAACCGACCCCGCTCAGGCCGACCAGCGCAGCTATGAGCGTGACAGAAAACCAACGTCGCAACATTGACACACTTCCACCGGGCTGGTCCGCGAGGCTCGCGAACCTCCAGAGGTACCGGACCGGCCCCAACGTAGGCGCGCCATCTCCGGGCTGCCCGCCGGATCACCCCATCGGGTCACCGCCTCGAGCGCCACCGCCCTCGCCGCCATGACCGGCCAACCCCGCCCCCGGCCAACCCGTGACCCGACCCGGCTTCACTGCTCCTACACAAGAGCAGCGGCACGCCTCGCTACGACCACCTGTGGCACCGCCTCGGCCAACACCTGCCCTGGGTCGCCACGCAGGGCATCTCCACGCACTGGCTGCGGCACACCACCCTGACCTGGGTGGAGCGCCACTTCGGCTACGGCATCGCCCGCGCCTACGGCCGCGGACCGACCGCGGTGGTGGCGGTGCACGGGATCAGCCGCACGATCGCCGAAGGCGCGCGGATCGCGGTGACCGGCCCGTCCGGGTGCGGCAAGTCGACCCTGCTGCACCTGATGGCCGGCGTGGAGACGCCCACCACCGGCACCGTCGAGTGGCCGGGGCTGTCCGCCGCGCCGCCGGACCCCATCCAGGTCGGGCTGGTGTTCCAGACCCCGAACCTGCTGGTGGACCTGGACGTCACCGAGAACGTCGCGCTGCCGCTGCTGCTGTCCGGGGTGCCAGTCGCGCGGGCGGCCGGCCGGACCCGGCACACCTTGGCGTCGCTCGGGATCGACGGGCTGGCGGACGCGCTGCCGGAGGAGCTCTCCGGCGGGCAGGCGCACCGGGTGGCGATCGCCCGCGCGGTTGTCGCGCTGCCCCGGCTGATCGTGGCCGACGAGCCGACCGGGCAACTGGATCACGACACCGCGCAGACCGTGATCTCGGTGCTGGACGATCTCGCCGACACCGTGGGCGCCGCACTGGTCATCGCCACCCACGACGAGACCGTGGCCGCCTGGATGCTCACCCGGTGGGTGATGCACGACGGCGCGCTGGCCACCGAGCGGGAGCCGGTGCGGTGATCACCTGGTGGTGCGGCCTGATGCGGTGGCGCTGGGGCCGGCTGGTCGCCACCGCCACCGGGATCGCCACGGCCGTGGCCTTGCTGACCGCGCTGGGCCAGTTCCTGCTCGGCGCCCAGGCCGCGATGACCGCCCACGCCCTGCGCGCGGTGTCGGTCGACTGGCAGGTTCAGGTCGCCGCGGGCGCCGACCCGGCCGCCGTGCTCCGGGCCGTCACCGCCACCCCGAGCGTCACCGCCGCGCTGCCGGTCGAGTTCGCCACCACCCCCGTCGCCACGGCAAACCGAACTGGCCAACTCCGTCGTGAGCCACCAGGCCGACTGCGTCGGCCTGGTGGCTGGGCAGCTGTGGCAGCTCGTCGGCACCTGGAGTACCCGCCCTCGCACGGGGTATCCGGAGGGTCACGAGGAGGACAGGGCACCCACTGCCTGGGCCAGGTGCGGTAGCCAGCGGTCGTCCCTACTGTCGACGAAATGTTGATGGAACATCGCGGCGCGCGGCCGGCGGTGCCGGAATCGGCTTATGTGGCGCCCTCAGCCGTCGTGTGCGGCGCAGTGGTTCTCGGTGAGCGTGCCTGTGTGTTGGCCGGCGCCGTGGTCACCGCGGAGAACGGGACCGTGCGGATCGGCGAAGACGTCGTCGTGATGGAGCAAGCGCTGGTACGCGGCAGAGCCGCTCACCCCGCCGTGCTGGGCAACGCCGTCCTGGTCGGGCCGCACGCGCACGTGAACGGCGCCATCGTGGAGGACGAGGTCTTCATCGCCACCGGCGCATCGCTGTTCCCCGGCGCCGTCGCCGGCACCGGCAGCGAACTGCGCATCAACAGCGTCCTGCACGTCAACTCCACCCTGCCGCCGGATTCCGTGGTGCCGATCGGGTGGATCGCCGCCGGCGACCCGGCCCAGTTGTTCTCACCCGACCGGCACGACGAACTCTGGGCGGTGCAACAGGACCTGGACTTTCCGGGCACCGTCTACGGCGTCGAACGCTCGACGCCGATGCGCCAGATCATGGCGCGACAGTCCGCTTTCTACCGAACACACCGCGACGACCGCGTGATCGGATAGGCATCCGGTGCATAACCCGCCGCAAGAGTGGGCACGCGGAGCGGGACGCAGACTCCGCGCCGACCAGATCGGATCCGCGCCGGTGATCTGCAAACCGTCTGAAGTCCGGGGTCGTCGCCAGCAAGGGATTTCGGTGAAGGCCGGCGTGGACGCGACCAACGGTCAACCGGTGATGGGCTCGGGGCCGAAGCGCCCCCAAGCCACGAAGGCGATCAGGGCGAGATAGGTCAGGTCCAACACCACGTGCTTGAACTCCCGACGGCGGAACTCCACGACCACCGCACCGATCATGATCAGACCCAGACCGAGGGCAGCCAGCGGTACCAGAACCGGCGCGATGTCGAGCACGGCGGGCAGGATCAGGCCAACGGCGCCCAGGATCTCGACTGCTCCGAGGGCCTTGACGAAGCCGGCGCTGAAGTCCAAAACCCATCCCCCGCCAGGAGCCTTGGCCAGTTTCTCCCTAGGAATGAACAACTTGTTGAAGCCGGCGACGAGGAAGACAGCGGCCATCAGTCCGGCAACGATCCACAGGGCGATGTGCATGAGTTTCTCCTTGTCGCGTTGTAGACGGATTTCTGCTTTCCGTCGAAGCGATCTGCCGCCGCGTCCCAGATCTCGCCGGCGACCGAGGTTCGGGCAGTCGGCCAGCCGGGTCGCTGCCTCGGTCGAAGCGAGGGCCAACAGCAGGGTCGCAGCGGGCCGCGACCCGGGCAAGACCTTCCACAACGTCTGTGCGTCGTTGCGGTCGTCTTCCACGGTCACCGCTACCTCGTCGGCTGTCAGGTCTTGCCAGAGCCACAATGCTCGTCCGGCTTGGGCACCGAATCGAGCCCACCTGCCGGACAGAGACAGGCAGGCGGCCACCCGCACGATCACCCTGCCATCCCCAATGGACACATTGGTTACCGTGCCTGGTGGAGGTCGGCGCGAACCCGTCGGCACCGGCGGCGGGGTGTCGTCGAGGTCGATCAGCGCGAGGCCAGCGTCGAGTGCGCGCGAACGTCGTCGGGTAGCGGATCAGCGGTGGTGCGAAAGGACATGGAGCGGTCAGTTGTACGGGCTCACGCGCGGAGTTGGGTTACAACACCCGCAGGATGTGGCGGTGGCAGGGGTACTCGGTCAGGGTCCATAGTCCATCCGAACCGCGGGCCAGATCTTCAGGGCCGGAGGGCAGCTTCTTGCCGTTGACCTCCGTGAAGTTCAGGGTGCCGCCGTACGTGGACCGGAAGAGCTTGCCAGGACTGGAAGCGCCGTTGCTCTGGGTGAGGTAGAGATTGCCGTCACTTCCTTCGGCGATGCCCTGAACGCGCTTCTCTCCGACCCCGAGCGGCTTGCCGTCATAGATCAGGAACCCGTTTCGGTCGATGGTGTATCGGTTGATCTCGCCCTTCGCATCGCGATTGAACTCCGCGACGAGCAACCGGTTCTGCCGATCGAACGAGACGCTGGAGAAGCGCACGTCGTGCTGTGTCTCACGGTATGGCGGTGTGAAGCTCCTGAGCTCCTGAAAGCCCGTGCCCTTCGCGTTGCCGAAGTCGTGCGGCCGGCTGAAGTCGAAGGCCCGCAACACATTGGTGCTCGCGACGTAGAGCACGTTGTTACGGACGGCAACCCCGCCGGCGTGGGATTTCACGAAGCCACCGTTCTGGTCGCGCAGCTCGACGTGTTCGTATGTCCCCTTCTTGCTCCCGCTTTCGTAGATGATGGTCACCCTGGATCGGTCCACTGAGTTCTCATCATTGGGCGTCGTCCGGTGATACCAGGAGATCACCTTCACCGGCTGGCTCTGATAAGTAGCCTCCCCAATGCCCTGCGGGTACCACAACCGGCCCGTTGCCTCGGCGCCCACCCAGGTGTAGCTGCCGTCCGGGTTGGTCCGTAGGTTTCCATGCGTGCCGGGTCCGGTGTTACACGCCGGGTCACCCTTTCCATCGTTGGCGAGGGCGAGGACGGCGTCCTCGTCTCCGGGTTCGGCGGACTCCACGGTGCCGGTTCCGACGGAACTCGCGGAGACCGTGGATACCACGATGCCGGCTGCGACGATGCCGAGCATGGCGGCCAGCATCACGGTCAGTGTCTTGCGTTTCACGAGAACTCCCCTCGGGCGTGGTTCGGGCATGACCTAGTTGCACAGTTAAAGACCGGCCCTGGTTCCCCATCTCATTCCCGGCGTGCGGCAGCAGCACTTGAGGTCGGCCGTTAGCGACGGCACCTCGAACTGGCGGCCACGTGGTGTCCACGGCGAAGGCCCGCTGCGACGATCTGGGCACCGACTCCGGGTGCTAAACACGCCGGACCGTCAGCGTCACCAATCGGGCGGATCAGCGCGACCCGAACAAAGAAGCCGCCGGCCACCCGCGCGGTCGGCCTCAAGCGCTGATCGTGAGCCAAGTCAGGTCCCCAACTATCATCCCCAACTATCAACTTGGATCTGCGGCTCCAGGATAAGCACGCTGAGTAACACTATGCATCCCTCGCCCGGGTGTAACTTTTTGTAGCTGACCTGGCACGAAATGTTCGTGAGACCGAGCACGATAACGGCCGCCGTCAACACCGCCGATGTGAGGTCAGCACCGACCCATTTTGTTACGGCGCAACAGGATTGTCCGCCGACGGCGCCCGGCGCGTCTTCTGGGACACGTGCGGAGACCAGCGCTTCAATCTCGCCAGCTAGCCCGTGCAATTCCGTGCAACGCCTTGCCGCACACCCCGGGTGCCTGTTCGGATGATTGCGGTGAACGGGGGAAACAGCGTGCGACAGTTGGCCGGTGCGGACCACGGCCGCGCGATGCTGCGCGGGCGTGGTCCGCTGCCGCCGGCTCAGGCGGCTCTGTTCGTCGCGGACGTGGCCGACCAGCTCGCCACCCGTCAGGCTCGGGGTCTGCCGCTCGCCCTCGAGACCGTCACCGTCGACACGCGTGGACGGCGCCCACGTCCGGTGCTGCATGCCCCGGCTGGCACACTGCCGGCCGGGGTGGACGCGGTGGGGCGGTTGCTCGCGGAGCTCCTGGGCGCCGGACCCGACCTGGCGCGCCCCGCGGCCGCGCCGGACGCCCTATGGGCCGTGGTCAGCGACTGCCTCGCGAAGCAACCGGCGGCCGCGCAGGTGGCCGACCGTCTCCGCCGCTGTGCTCGCGATCTGTTGCTGGGACACGAATCGCCGCGACCCGACCCGACGATGCCGCGCCACGGCGTGCCCGAGTACGTGCCCGGCCCACCACCAGTGCCGGCGCCCACACGGGCGAGCAGGCGTGGTCGCGTGCTCGTCGTGGCCACCACGACCGCATCGATCATTCTGGCCGCGGTGGGCATCAGCCTCGCCGTCACCCAGCACTCACCGGCGCCGACCCGAAGTGCGGCAACGCACACGCCGGTCCCCACCTCGACGACCGCTCGCCCGGCGGCGACGACGACACCGCCCGAGACCACGGCCCCGGCCCCGCCGCCGCCCCAGCAACCGCCCCCACCCCAGCAACCGCCGGACACCCAGACGGTCACGCAACCGCCGGCACAACCTCCGCCGGAACAGGGTGAGCCGAAACCCCCCGGCACGCCGCAACAACCGACTTCCGTATGCACGCCGGGCGACTGCGCGGCCCGCGCGAGCTTCACCGCGTACGGCGAACACCTCTATGTCTGCGACAACAAGGCCGACGGGCACTCCGCGGTGGCGTGGTACCAGCGATCGGACGTCCCTGGGCAGAACAACGAGGCGTGGGACACCAACGGCGCCGGTACCTGCGTCGACCACAACATGAACATGCCGGAAGGCACCACGATCACGTTCAAGGTGTGCACCGGGGACTACAAGACCCGCAAGTACCTCGTGTGCGGTGGCACGATCACGAGGACCGGCTAGGGGGCCTACGTTGCCGGACGAGCAGATCCAACTGATGGTCACCGTCATCGACCTTGCCGGGGGCAGGCGGGCGGACGTGCTCGTCGAGGCCGATCCGCAGGCCTCGGTGGCGGCCCTCGCATGGCAGTTCGGCCAGGTCGTCCGTGCGCCCGCGGACGCCCCCGTGCTCTACGTCGACGGCGAGGTCGTGGATCCGCGGCACACCCTGGCGGAGTCGCCGATCCGCGACGGCGCCGTCGTCAGCCTGGGTGACCCCACCGGATCACTTGCCGCCGCGCCGGCGAGGACGCCAGAACTGCGGGTCGTTGGCGGGCCGGACGCCGGCGCCACACACCCCCTCGGGTCCGGAACGGTCGTCGTGGGCCGCGGCGGCACCGCGGACGTGCGGGTCGCCGATCCGTACCTGTCCGACGAGACGTTGACGCTTCGGCTGAACGGCGACTGCCGCGTGGAGCTGGCAGCGGACGTGCCTGCCCGGCTCGACGGCGAACCGTTGGTGGGCAAGGCATCCTGGCCGGCGGGCACGCACCTGGCGGTGGGTGCGAGCCTGTTCGAGTGGGTGCCACCGTCCGGTGTCGAGCAGGCGTTGCGACCGTCCCAGGACGGCGCCGGTCGGGACTTCAACCGCCCGCCGCGCGTGCGGTCCCGGCATGTGAGCACCCTGTTCCGCCTGCCCACGACGCCGAAGGACGACCTCAGCCGGGCATTCCCGCTGATGCTGGCGATCACCCCGCTCGTCGCCGGGGTCGCGATGGCGCTGGTGACTCGGCAGTGGGCCTACCTGCTGGTGTCCCTGCTGACGCCGGTGGGCTGGCTCGTCCAGTACTTCGTCGAGAAACGTCAGGGGCGCAAGTCCGCGCGCAGGCGGATGCGGGAGTACGAGGAGCAGCGGGAGCGGATCGAGGCCGACGCGCGCGCCGCGCTGGCCGAGGAGCGGGCCGCCCGTCGCCGGGACTTCCCCGACCCCGCGCACGTGCTGGACCTGGCGTTGCGCCCGCGTGCCGGGCTGTGGTGCAAGCGCCGGCTCGACCCGGACTTCCTCGTCGTGCGGGTGGGCACGGGCGCGGTGGACTCCGAGGTGCGTGTCGAGGATCCGGACCAGGCCGACCACCGGCGGGAGACGGTGTGGTGCCTGGAGGACGCACCCGTCACGGTTCCGCTGCGTCAGTCCGGCGTGCTCGGGGTCGCCAGTGGCGTCTCGTTGGGACAGTGGATCGTGGCGCAGATCGCGGCCCTGCACAGCCCGGTGGACGTGCGTGTGTGCCTGCTGACGGACGAGTCGAGGCTGGTCGCGTGGGACTGGGTGCGGTGGCTGCCGCACGCCAGGTCGCCGGTCGCGGGCGCCGCCCCGGTGTGGGTCGGCAACGACGAGAGCTCGGTGACGCGCAGGATCGACGAGCTGACCACGCTGCTGTCCGCCCGGCAGAAGGCCGCCGACCAGCAGATCGCCGTGAACCAGCCGGCCGTCGTGGTCGTCATCGACGGCGCCCGGCGCCTGCGTGACGTGCCCGGCGTGGTGCGACTACTGAGCGAAGGCCCCTCGGTCGGCATCCACGCGGTGTGCCTGGACAGCGAGGAGATGCTGCTGCCCGGCGAGTGTTCCGCGGTCGTCGTCGAGGACGGCCTCGCCGTGCGTGTCCAGCAGGCGGAGGCCGGCACGGTGACCGGGGTGCGGCCCGACCATGTCCGGTCGGCCTGGTGCGAGCGGCTGGCACGCGCGCTCGCGCCGCTGCGGGACATCAGCGACCGTGGCGAGGACGCGCGGCTGCCGCACGCCATCCGGCTGCTGGACGTGCTGGGCCTGGAGCCGCCGGTCGCGGAGAACGTGGCGGCGCGCTGGCGGGTGTCGGGGCGATCCACCCAAGCGGTCATCGGCGTGGGTCTGTCCGGTCCGTTCGCCGTCGACCTGGACGCACGGCACGACGGGCCGCACGGGCTCGTCGCCGGCACGACCGGCGCCGGGAAGTCCGAGCTGCTGCAGACGCTCATCGCCTCGCTCGCCGTGGTGAACCGGCCGGACGAGATGACCTTCGTGCTCGTCGACTACAAGGGCGGGTCGGCCTTCTCCGAGTGCGCCGCGCTGCCCCACACCGTCGGCCTGGTCACCGATCTGGACGGACACCTCACACAGCGGGCACTGCAGTCGCTGGCCGCGGAACTCCGTAGGCGCGAACGGCTGCTGCTTCGGGCCGGCGCCAAGGACGTGGCGGACTACGCGACCCGGCGTGCGGCGGACCGCGCCATGCCTGCCCTGCCGCGGCTGCTCATCGTGATCGACGAGTTCGCGTCTCTGGTCGCCGAACTGCCGGACTTCGTCGCGGGTCTCGTCGACATCGCGCGGCGCGGCCGCTCCCTCGGCGTGCACCTGCTGCTGGCCACCCAGCGCCCGGCGGGCGTGGTGACCGCCGACATCCGCGCGAACACCAACCTGCGCATCGCGCTGCGCGTCACGGATCCGGCCGAGTCCGCGGACATCATCGACGCACCGGACGCCGCACGCATCCCGCAGTCCACACCGGGCCGCTGCTTCGTGCGTTCGGGCGCCGCACCCGTACAGGCCGTCCAGGCGGCCCGGATCGGCGGCGCCCGGCCGCACCGGGCCGGTGCACCGGCGCCGGATCCTCGGATCGTGCCGATGACGTGGAGCCAGCTGGGGTGGGGGCTACCCGCGCGGGAGGAGCCCGAGGACGACACGACCGTCACGGACCTGGCCGTGTTCGTCGACGCCATCCGTGCGGCAGCACAGGACATCCCCGCACAGCAAAGCCCATGGCTGCCGCCACTTCCGGACGTGGTGGCGCTCGATTCGCTTGCCGAGGAGGAGCCCCTCACCGTCCCCTTCGGACTGATCGACCTGCCGGCCATCCAGGGGCGCGCGAACCTCTCGCTGGACCTCGCGAACGGCGGGCACCTCGTCATCGCGGGATCGGCGCAGTCCGGGCGTTCCACCGCGCTGCGCACGATCGCCGGCGCCATCGCCGCCCGCACCGCACCCACCGACGTCCACGTGTACGCGATCGACTGCGGCGCCAACGCTCTGCTGCCGCTCGCCGCGTTGCCGCACTGCGGCGCCGTGGTTACCCGCGACCAGATCGACCGGATGGAACGCCTGCTCGACCGGGTGCACGAGGAGGTCGCACGGCGGCAGCAACTGCTTGCCGCTGCTGGCTTCTCGAGCCTGACCGAGCATCGCGCGCACGCAGAGGAACGCCTGCCGTACCTGGTGCTGCTGCTGGACCGGTGGGAGGGCTTCGTCGCCGCATATGAGAACTACGACTACGGGCGCCTGGTCGACACGATGATCCGGCTCCTGCGGGAGGGACCGGCCGTGGGCCTGCGTGCCGTCGTCACCGGCGACCGCACCGCGCTGACCGGTCCCATCTCGACGGTCTTCGACCAGCGTCTCACGCTGCGGATGGCCGATCCGGGCGACTACAGCTACACGGGCATCAACGAACGCCACGTCCCGACCCACATGCCCAACGGCCGGGTGCTCGAACAAACCGGGAACACCGTGCGGGAAAGCCAGATCGCGCTCCTTGACCCCGATCCCGCCGGCACCGCCCAAGTCGCCGCGCTGCAACGCCTCGCCAGGACGACCGAACGGCCCCGCGACTCGCGGCCGATGCGCGTGGATCCCCTGCCCATGCGCGTCACCGCCGCCGAAGCTCGAGCACTCGAACCGGGGTTCACCCCACCGTCGCCGCTGTGGGCACTGATCGGCGCGGGGGGCGACGACCTGGCGCCCGTCGGCGTCGACCTGCAGGCGGACGGGCCGGGCTTCGTGATCGCGGGCCCACCGCGTTCCGGCCGGTCCACGACGCTTGCCACCATGACGCAGTCGTTGCTGGACAAGGACATCCCGATCCTGCTGATCACGCCGCGCCGGTCGCCCCTGCGCGATCTCACCGGCCCGCTGGCCGTCCTCGACGCGGACGCCGACCAGGAGGCCGTGCTCTCCGCCGTTGGCGACCACTCGCGTTACGTCGTCGTGGTCGACGACGCCGAACTCCTGCGTGACACTCCGCTGGACGACGTTCTGGCCGACCTCCTGCGCTCGGCCCGCGACGGCGAGCACGCCCTCGTCATCGCTGCCACGACGGAGGACCTGAAGTCCACGTTCCGCGGCTTCACCACCGACGCGCTACGTGCCCGAACGGGTCTGCTGCTGGCGATCCAGAGCCCGGACGACGGCGACCTGTTCGGCGTCCGCCTACCCCGCAACAACGCCGGCGGCGGCCCCACCGGCCGCGCTCTGTTGCTCCGGAACGGAACCACCAAACCCGTCCAGGTCGCGGTTTCGTGATCAGTACGGGTCCATGGGTGGATCCGGGATCTCGATCTCCTTCGGCGTGTGTGTTCCGTGCAGGGAATGGTCCATGGCGCTCACGAATTCCGGATGCTTCTGTATCCACCCGGACATGTCGCCCTCCGGAGCGAACGGCGTCGACGGGTCCTTCGCGTCGAGCTTCTTCTTCCAGTCGTCGAGATCGTGCCCGTTGTACAGCCAGGTCAGCATCGCGATGTTGTTGCGGATGCTCGGAAACCGCCCGTCCTGCTCCGTCACGTCGGCGAAGGCGGCCATCTCCGCCGCGATGTACCTGATGGAGCCGTCGGCTGTGCTGAGTATGTGGCCACGTTGCTCCACGCTCACCTTGGGCAGGTACCCGCGATTCTCGACCTGCGTCGCGAGCGGGCTGGTCGTGTGGACCTTGCCGGGACCGAACCACCGCTTCCCGTGCGGCCAGCCGGGAGGAACCGGGTTGAAGAAGCTCCACTTGTTCTTCAACGCCTCCCACGCGATGGCGGAGGCGATGGCGGTCGGCGGGATGTTCCACTTCTTCGCTTCCCGCAGGATCTCGTCCCGGTGGAGCTCGATCCAGCTCAGGACCGCGTCCTCGTCGCGCGAGAAGCGCGTTCCGTCGGGATCCTCGGCGGGAGGCGTGAGCAGCTCCGCGTCGTCCAACTCGACCGACAGATCGGCCATCCCCTGCTCAGGTCGATGCCGTGGCGCGCCAGGTAGCTTCCAGAAAGTGCCCGTGGGCGTGGAGAGACGGGCGTTGCGGCTGTCACGCTCCATCGCGTGCACCCGGGTTTGCCGCACGCGCAGGTCGAGCAGCCGTTCACCCATCCGACCGGCGAGCGCACGGATCCGCAGCGCCGGGGACGTGTCCACACCGATGACGTTCAGCTGGGCCCACAGGTCGTGCGCCAACTGGTCGAGCAGCCCGACGGCCTTGCTCTGGTTGCTGACCAGGTTGTCGAAGACCGGTTGTTTGACCCCGGAGAACTGTGGGTCCTTGGTCGGGTCGGTCATCAGTTCCTCGGTGTCGCCTGCAGCTTCGCACGGGCGGCGTGCACGGCCTTCGCCAGCTGCGTCTGCAGCTCACGCCGCTGCGCGTACACCTCTGCCGTGAACCGGCGGCCTTCCGGACCTACCCAGGCGTCGTCGTCCACCGCACGGCACGAATCGTCCAGCAGGTGCCAGTGGTCGTCCGAGAGCCGTTGGATGCGGTTGACCGCCGCCAGCACGGCCTGGTAGTCGCCGTCACCCATTCCTACCCCCTCCCGGTCCGGGGGTCAGCGGGTCGCGGCCTCGATGTTCTGGGCGTGCTTGTTGATCGCGGAGCTGGCCTCCTCGAGCGCCTGCCGCATCTTCTCGAACGAGCTGCGCGCCTCGTGCCAGGCGGTGCGGAAACGCTCGGCCGCCGGGCCGGTCCAGATCTGGTCGCTTCCGGTGGTGCGGCTGTTCAGATCGGTGATGATCCCGTGCAACTGCTTGGCGTTGCTGGCGTAGCTCTTCGCCATCTGGTGCATCTCTTCGAGGTTGCCACCACGAAGCTGCGGACCCATTCGCCTCAATCCCCCTACGGTCGTTGAGCAACTATGCTTACGGGATCACCAGTGCGTCGTGTGCGGCAAGGCGTTGCACGAAATTGCACGGAGGTACATGACCTCAACCGAACCGCCGGACCCCATCGGCACACACACAGCCGCCGAGCTCGTCGACCGCATGGCCGAGCTTCGGCTCTGGGCGGGCCAGCCTTCGCTACGCACCTTGAACCGGCTCGCCGGCACGACCACGAGCCCGACCGGCGCGACCACGGACGCGCTGCCCACCACGACCGTGTCGTGGGTGCTGAACGGCAAGGGACTGCCCCGGCTGCCGCGAATGGCCTTCGTTGAGGCCTTCGTCACCGCGTGCCTCACCGCGAGCCACCGCGAGCCCGAGGACATCCGGCGGCACGTCGAGCGGTGGCGCACGGCTTGGCACGCGATCGCGGCGGACGAGGACACCGGCCCGCGTCCGGTCGAGGCCAGGCATCAACTACCGATGGACATTCCGGAGTTCACCGGCAGACAGCTCGAACTCGACAGACTTCGCACGCTGACCGAGAGCATCGGCAGCACGCCGACGCCACTGGTCGTCACCATCACCGGCATGGCCGGCGTCGGCAAGACCCGCCTGGCCATCCGCGCCGCCCACCTGCTCGCGCACGACCGGTTCGACGAGGTTCAGCTGTGGGCCGACCTGCGTGGCTTCCACCCCGAACAACCACCGGCCACACCCCTGTCGATGCTGGAGAACTTCCTGCTCCTGCTGGGTGTCCTCGCACACCAGTTGCCGGCCGGTCTCGAGGCACGCGCCGCCCTGTACCGGGACCGGCTGAACGGCCGCCGGGTGCTGATCGTGCTCGACGACGCCGCGTCCGAGGACCAGATCTACCCGCTGCTGCCCGGCACACCAGGATGTCTGGTCCTGATCACCAGCAGGCGCGGCCTGACCGGTCTCGACGGCACCCACGACTTTCCGCTGGAGACCTTCGAGCCCGCCGAGTCCCTCCTCCTGCTCGGCCGCCACGCCGGCGCCGAGCGCGTGCGTGCCGAGCCCGACGCCGCGCGGCGGCTGACTGACTTGTGCGGGCATCTGCCACTCGCGGTGGCGGTGGCCGGCCGGTACCTGCGCAGCCACCCGGCGTTGTCCTTGTCCGACCTGGCGGACCGCCTGACGGGCGACCGGCAACGCCTCGCCGACCTCTCCCCGCACGCCAGGTCCGTGCAGGCCGTCTTCGACCTGTCCTACCGGGCTCTGCCCGCCGACCATCAGCGATTTTTGCGCCTGCTGGCAACGCATCCCGGCCAGCATTTCGGCGCCCCGTCCGTCGCGGCCCTTGCCTCGATGCCGGCGCCGGAAGCCCAGGCGATCCTGGATGACCTACTCGACGAGCACCTGCTGCACCTGACCGCCGACGCCCGCTACGCGATGCACGACCTCGTCCGCGACCACCTGGCCCGGCACCACGACACCGGCGAACGCCGTGCCGCGCTCGAACGTCTGGCCCGCCACTACCTCCACCGCGCGCGACACGCGACCCTGCTGGTCCACCCGACGGAGCATCGCCGGGTGACCGCGCCGTCCGATCCGGTGCCGTGGCAAACCCCGGCCGAGGCCGTGACGTGGGCGGAGACCGAGTACGACAACCTCTTCGCGACCGTGCACCGGATCGCCGAGTCCCCGGATCCTGGTCCCGCGCTGGCCACTGAGCTGGTCACCGCCCTGTACCGCCCGCTCGCCAACCGGGGCCACTCCACCGACCGGATCACCCTCAACGAGTTCGCCGCCCGCGTCGCCCACCGGACCGGCGACCGCCGCGCCGAGGCGCAGCTCCTGGAGGACCTGGGCACCCTCTGCAGCCAGGTCGGCCGCGCCAGCGAGGCGGTGGTACACAGTCACCGCGCACTAGCGATCTGGACAGAACTGGGCGACCGCGGTGGTCAGCGCGGCTGCCTCACCGACCTCGGGAACTGCTGCCGCCAGCAAGGCGATCACGACAAGGCCATCGAGTACCTCCAGCAGGCACTCACGATCAGCGTCGAGTCCGGGGACAGGCTCGGCGAGGCGTCCGTGCGGAACTTCCTCGGCCTCACCTACCAGGGCACCGCCGAGTTCGACGAGGCCACCCGGCACCTGCAACGCAGCGCCACCATCTATACCGAGCTAGGCAACCAGCTCGGCGTCGCCATCGCCCTCGCGAACCACGGGTGGGCCCTGCAACGCTCCGGGCTGCCGCGTACGGCGGTCGGATACCACCGGCAGAGCCTGGAGATCTTCCGTGAGCTGGAGGACCGCTACAACGAGGCCGAGCAACACTGGGGACTCGGCCAGGCCATGCACCAACTGGACCACCCCACAGCCGCCCGCCGCCACTGGCACACCGCGATCACCATGCTTCACGACATCCACGTGCTCGACGACCAGCAGACGGCCGAACTCCTGGCCCAGGAAGTCCCCGAAACCCCCGAACTGATCCGGCTCAACACGTAAGGTTCGCACGGAACCGCGATCGAGCTGGTCGGCGCGCAGGTCTACGACTGGGCCGCCGCGCACCCGAACTCGTTCCCTGCCATCGTCATCGACATCGCCGACGGCATGGTCACGGACAGCGTGGAACCGGATCGGCCCGCAGGGCACTCACCCTGCGCGTAGCGCCCTACCGGGCCTTCGATCCGATCTCCTTCCCGGGCCGGTGCTGCCGTCCGCTACAGCACCGGCGCCGGAGACGTCCGGCCTGGCGACGTGCGCGGCGCGGTCAACGGCAGGAACGCACTTGGCGGCGCGGACCCTACTCGCGACGAACGGCCTGCTGTAGCTCAAAATGGAGGTGCCCCAGCCCTCCGCGAAGGGACTGGGCACGGTCGGCGGCCCCGCTGGCTCAGAAACAGGTGAACACAGGCGTGGATTCGTCCCGCGGTGCCGCAAACCCCGGTGTGCCCCGACCTCATCGCTGCCCTTCCCGTCGGCGACAGCGTGCGGATACCCACCTGGGCCCGAACCACGCGTTCCTCACGCCACGAACCGGGCGGCGTCGGCGCCCTTCCAGGTCAGGCCGTGACCGGGGTCTCGGCGGGGCGCAACGCGCCGTCGTGCGGGCTGCGCACGCCGTCGAAGAACCGTGCCTCGATGCGGGTGTGGTCGCTGAACCACTCGATGTGGCGCAGGTCGGCACGGTCAGCGGCGGCCAGGTGGGCGTGCGGGGCGCAGTGGGCGCTGATCGTCAGGCCGGCGGCCTGGGCGATGGCGGCGGCGCCCAGCCAGCCGGTGATCCCGCCGCAGCGGGTCACGTCCGCCTGTAGCACGTCGACCACGGGGGTGAGTAGGGCGAAATCCCGCGGCGTTGAGCCGTATTCGCCGGCCGCGACGTCGGCGTCCACGGTGTCGCGGATCAGCCGCAGGCCCTCGGTGTCCTCACTGGACACCGGTTCCTCCAACCAGGACACCCGGTGTTCGGCGACCCGGCGCATGAACCGGATGGCCTGGGCGCGGCCGTAGCCGCCGTTGGCGTCGACGTAGAGTTCAGCGTCCGGGCCGATCACCTCTCGGGCGAATCCGACCCGCTGGATGTCGCCCTGTTCGTTGCCGCCGCAGCTTTCCCCAATTTTGATCTTGACTCGGGGGATCCCGGCGGTGATCCATCCCTCGACCTGGGTCCGGGTTCGCTCGCGTCACGACCCCTGCGCCGGCCCGGCTTCCTGGTCGTTAGCAGTCTCCGCGCTAGCCCACCATCGAATTCCGGCCGGCACTGCAACACCAACACGACGCCAAAACCGAACAGCAGACCGGACGCGACAACTGTTCGAACGCCTCCTCGAGCGAATCGACACCATCGAGGCACATGACCCACTTGACAAAGATCACCCGCATAATGCCGATGAGCGGATGGCGCAGACCAGGGTGACGGGTGGCGTGACGCTCAGCCTGGTGCGGCGAGGATCGGCCCGAGCGGGCTGGGGAGCGCCGCCAGGTCGCGCAGCCGCCGGGGCGGGAAGTCGGCCCACGTCTCGCTGGGGTCGCGGGCGGCGTGCAGGTGCCGGTCGAGGAAGCGTTGCCAGCGCCGTAGTCCGTCGACCGCGGTGGCGACATCGAGGTGCCCGGCTTCGATCGCATCGGCGAACTCGTCGAGATCGAGCAAACGTTGATGGCGCCCGTCGGTGGGAACCAGGACATCGATGTAGAGGTCCCGGACAGTGATCGAGTTCTGTGTGGTCGAGACGCGCACGAGGTCCACGTACCAGGTGGTCGGTCCGGCCTTGGTGCGGTCGGTTCCGACGGTGGACTGCCATGCGGGAATGGACAAGCTCACACCGAGGTCGAGCAACACGAACACGCGCTCCAGCAGCGTACGACCAGGCCATGGAACGAAGCTGTCCGGCAGTTGGAACTCGTAGGCGAGTGTGTCACCGAGGCGGATACCGGGCAGCGGTCCGAACAACGGCGCCGGATCGCCATGCGCTCCCCGCCAGACCTCAACCTGCTCCATGAACCATTCGTACCCGACACGGCGCAAAGCATGTGGCGGTTTCTTCAGACGCGCACAACGTGGTCGACAACCAGCTGTTCACCAGCGGTCGTCGGGGTCGCGTCGGCCGCGGGTTCTCCGATCATTGCCGTGCCTTTCGAGATCGGTGGGGTCAGTGCTTGAGGCTGTGGACGAGTCGGGCGAGCTTTCGCTGGCGGGGCGCCAGCCAGTCGGCGATGTCGACCACCACAGCGGGGTCGAGGTGCTGGGGCGATTCGTGGTCCACTGGCGTGGACGGGCCTGAGCCGGCGAAGAACATGTGGTCGTCGGCGTCGTAGACGCGGATGGCGACGTCTGGCCGGTGGGCGAGTTCCGCCTGCCAGCGCGCGAGGTCGTCGGCGACGGTCACCTGGTAGTCGCGGCCGCCCTGCAGGATGAGCATCGGCTTGTCCAGTCCCGCCGCGGTCGCGACCGGGTCGTAGTCGCGCAGGTCCAGCCAGTACGACGCCGGCCAACCGAAAGCAGCTCCGCGGCCGGGGTCGCCGGTGACAGGTCAGGGTCCTCGGCCAGAGTGGCTTGTCGTCTGAGCGACTCGACGGCCGCCGCCGTGGCCGGGCCAGGCACCAGCGCGGCCAGGTAGCGGGCGACCCGGACGGCGGCTTGGGGTAACGGCAGGGTGTCAGCGGCGAGCATCACCAGGCCGGCAACGGATGGCTCGGCGGCCGCTACCCGTGGTGCAGCCTTGCCGCCCCCGCTGTGGCCGAGGACGAACACCCGCGCGGGATCCACGGCCGGCTGCTGCTGGAGCAGGCGACCGGCGGCGACCGCGTGCGGCACGTATTCGTCGACCATCGTGAAACCAGGCTCGGCCGTGACCTCGCCGTGGACGTGGTTCACCTTGTCGAAGCGCAGCACCGCCACGCCTCGGCTGGCCAGTCCCCATGCCAGGTCCTTGAACGGCTTGTTCGGCCCGGTGGTCAGGTCCCGGTCGAAGGGCCCGGCGGTGAGCAATACGACTCCCGGCCGCGGTCCGCGCCCCTGGGGCAGGGTCACCCTGGTTGGTGTCACATTTGTTGACAGCCACGGGTTTGTGCAGGCCAGGCGCTTGAGGTTAGGTCGTATGCTTGTCAGCCATGAGCCGTGCGCCCGGTGATTATGACGACCAGTACGGGCTCAGAGACAACGACCGCGCACCGCTGGCTGGGCTCAGCGCGACCGCTGGCGACCCCGGTAAGGCTGCTCAGCTCGGGATTGCCCGGCACGAGGACTACAGGAAGAGCGGGGACATCCAGCTCCTTCGGGCTGCCCTCACCTGTTTCCGCACGGCCGTCGACGCCACCCCATCGAGTAATCCCCGCAGGCCGGAATACCTGTTTGGCCTCGGCAATGCTCTGCACGACTGGTACGAGCACACGGGGCGGCAGACTGACCTTGATCAGGGCATCACCTGCCACCGCGAGGCGGTCGCCACTATCGCCCTCGACAACCCCAACCGGCCCGCATGTCTGTCCAATCTCGGGGCCGCGCTGTGGATCCGGTACGAACGCACCAGACTGCAGGCTGACCGGGACGAGGCTATTGCCTGCCACCGCGAGGCGGTCGACACCGCCCCACCCGACCATCCCCACCGGCCAGGGTTTCTGTCCTATCTCGGCAACGCGCTGCGCGCCCGGTACGAGCGCACCGGGGAGCAGGCCGACCTCGACCAGGCGATCACCGCCGGGCAGCAGGCGGTTGGCGCCATCCCACCCGACCACCCCGAGCGGGCCATGTTCCTGTCGAACCTCGGGGCCGCGCTGTTGACCCGGTACGGGTGCGCGGGGCAGCTGGCTGACCTGGACCGCGCAATTACCTGCCTCCATGAGGCGGTCGACACTGCCCCATCTGGGCACCCGCACCGGCCCAATTGCCTGTCCAATCTCGGGATCGCTCTGCACGACCGGTACGAGCACACGGGGGCGCAGGCTGACCTGGACCAGGCCATCACCTGCCACCGCGAGGCCGTCAACGCCACTCCGTCCGACAACGCCCGTCGGGCCGCCTATCTGTCCAACCTCGCCAACGTTCTGCGTGCCCGGTACGAGCGCACCGGGGAGCGGGCTGACCTGGACCAGGCGATCATCGTCGGGCAGCAGGCGGTTGATGCCATCCCATCCGACCATCCCGACCGGCCCATAGGGCTGTCCAATCTCGGGAGCGCACTGCGGGCGCGGTACGAGCACATGGGGGGACAGGCTGACCTGGACCAGGCCATCGCCTGCCACCGCGAGGCCGTTGACGCCACCCCACGCGAGCACCCCACCCGGCCCACATACCTGTCCAACCTGGGCACCGCACTGTTGGTTCGGTACCGGCGCACCAGGCTGCAGCCTGACCTGGACCAGGCCATCGCCTGCCACGGCGAGGCCGTCGACGCCGTCCCACCCGGGCACCCGCACCGGCCCGCATGTCTGTCCAATCTCGGGATCGCGCTGCACAACCGGTACGAGCACACCAGGCGGCAGGCTGACCTGGACGAGGCCATCGCCTGCCACGGCGAGGCGGTCGACGCCGCCCCACCCGGGCACCCGGACCGGCCCATGGGGCTGGCCAACCTCGGGGGCGTGCTGCGGACCCGGTACGGGCACACGGGGCGGCAGGCTGATCTGGATCAGGCCATCGCCTGCCGTCGTGAGGCGATCGAGTCCGCCCCGGCCGAGCACCCCAACCGAGCCGGTTACCTCTCCAACCTCGGCAACGTTCTGCAGGACCGTTACCAGCTTACGGGACAACACACGGACCTGGACCAGGCGGTCGCGGCGTTCCGGCAGGGAGCGTTGGTGCTGACCGCGTCACCTGGCTCCCGGCTGACGGCGGCTTGGCAATGGGGCCGCTGTGCGATGCTGGCCGCGCGTCCGGAGAGCGCGGCGGAGGGATATGCAGCGGCGATCGAGTTGCTGCCGCTGGTGGCCTGGCATGGGCTGGATCAGGCGAGCCGAGAGCATCACCTGCGGGAGCGGGCTGGGTTGGCGTCGGAAGCGGCAGCGGCAACGCTGGCCGCTGGCCATCCGAACCAGGCGGTGGAACTGGGGGAGGCTGGCCGGTCGGTGTTGTGGACCCAGGCCTTGCATCTGCGGCAGGACCTGACTGAGTTGACGGAACGAGCTCCCGATCTGGCCGCAGCGTTGGACGCATCCCGCGCCATTCTGAACAACTCCTCCTCGGCTCGCAGCCAGGAAGCAGGCGACCATATCGGCCGGTCCCAGGCCGCTGGGCAACAGATGCTGGAACAGCGGCGGCAGGCTGCCCGGGACTGGGACACCGCCGTGGACCGCATCCGCCAGATCGAGGGCTTCGAGCACTTCCTGCGCCCGACTCCGTTCACCCACCTGCGGACGGCGGCCGATGGGGGCCCGGTGGTGATCGTGAACATCAGTCGACACGGCAGCCACGCCCTGATCGTCACTCCTTCGTCAGGGCCAGACTCCGGCCTTGGGGTGAGAATCGTGGACCTGCCCGACGCCCCCGTCGGCGCCGTAGCCGACCAGGCCAATGTCCTGCTCACCGCTCAGCGCAGGACGAGTGACCCCTCCGCTGACTGGCAGACCAGAGAAGCCGATCGGCAGGCCGTATTCAGCGTCCTGGAATGGTGCTGGCAGGCGATCACCGAGCCGGTCCTGACCGCCCTCAGTTACACGCACACTCCCCAGGCAGAGATCGAAGACTGGCCGCGGGTGTGGTGGTGCCCGACCGGGCCCGCGACGGTACTGCCGTTGCACGCCGCAGGCCGCCATCCCCGCACCGTGGCGCAGTACAAGGCGATCGGTGAGAACGCTGCCGTGGCCGACACCGTGGCCGGGCGGGTGATCTCCTCCTACACCCCCACCCTGGGCACCCTGGCCCAGACCCGTGCTCGGCCAGCGCCCCGCCGGGTACGGCAATTGGCAGTCGGCGTGCCACACCCTCCCACCTATGCCACCGGTGCCGGACCACTGTCCGCCGTTCCCGCCGAACTCCAGGCCCTGGCCTCCCACCTGCCCGAGCCCGAGTGCGCTACCCACCTGCTCGGCTCCGCGGCCACCCGGCAGGCCGTCCTGGCAGCACTCCCCAGCCACTCCTGGCTGCACCTGTCCTGCCACGGCTTCCAACACCCGGCCGATGCCTCCCGCAGCGCCTTCCTCCTGGACGACCAGCCGCTGACCTTGGCCGACCTCTCCACCCGTCACGTGCGGGAGGTCGACTTGGCGTACCTGGCCGCCTGCCAGACCGCTACCGGCGACCTCAGCCTGTTGGACGAAGCTCTGCACCTCGCTGGCGCCCTGCAAATGGTCGGCTACCGTCACGTGCTAGCCACCCTGTGGAACATCTCCGACACCGCGGCCCCTGGCCTGGCCGACGTCATCTATACCCACCTCCTGCACCCCGACCCGGGCTTCCCAAGCTCGTCCGACCAGCCGCAAGCGGACCGTGCCCCCTACGCCCTGCACCGCGCGGTCACGCATCTGCGCCAGACCCGCCCGGACAAGCCCCTGATCTGGGCTCCCTATATCCACCTCGGTCCCTAAACCAGCTCGACCGTTGCCCGGCGCCGGGTCCGACTGGCGCGGGCTTCATCTCTCTTTGCTACCCCGTCATCCGAGATCTCGTCCCGGCTGGTCTCGCTGCGGTGAGGCCGCGATGTCGAACACATTCGAATGGGCCGTTCGGCGCCACGGCCGCGGGCTGAAACGAGTGCCAAACGCAGGCGATAGACTAGGTAATTTCTGCACATCAGCAGGAATCCCAAGTTGGAGGTCAATAACATGCCCGAAGGCACGACTCCGGACACCTCGACCGAGGAGCCCATGGACCCGCCCTCCGACCAGGCGTGGCTCGAGATGGAGAACATCCGAGGTGGCGAGCCCGGTCAGGTCGGGTCGGGTGAGTGATCAAGGCAAGTCCTATGCCGCCTTCATCGAAGGGGAACTGAAAGCCGAACGGGAGCGGCGGACCGCCTACGATGCCCGTGGACAGGCACTTGTCACGACCTCGGGGGCCCTGGTCACGCTTATTGGTGGGTTCGCCGCGCTCGTGCGGGCTGGCTCGGGCACCAGACCACCGACCGCGGGCCTGTTCGTTTTCGGGGCCGCGCTCGTGCTGTTCGTGGGGGCAGCGGCGTGCGGTATCGCGGCCGGGTGGAACCGGTACCATGCCGTGGCCACGATCTCGACGCTCAAGAGAATGCTGACCGAGCATTGGAAGGACGACGAGGTGACGGCCCGCAACAACGTGTCCACCGTCTACCGGACGACCGTGGACACTTTGCGGAACGCCAATGATTTCAAGGCTAGATGGGTGAGCGTAGGCCTCATCCTGCAGGTGTGTGCGCTCGTCGCGTTGGGCATGGCAGTCGTTATCGCTACCGCGTATGTCTAAACTCCGATGTGCACATACGCCTCATCGTTATGACGAACGATCCCGAGACGGAGGGCTTGCCACGCCGTCTGTTAGTACCACTGCCTCATCCGGCTGCGGAAGAAGGGGCAACACGCTGCGCTGGCAGCCCCATCGATCCGCCCTGGCCGCCATGACCGGCCAACCCCACCATAACCCGACCCGGCTTCACTGCTCCTACGCGTGAGCGGCGGCCCGCCTCGTGCCGGAGCGGTGGGCGTGTCAGACTTGACCGAGACGCAACGCTCCGTGCACTGTGGGGCCATGGAATCTCCGGGATTCCCGGGGATTCCAGTAGTACACGATCCCCCTTGGACACCACTCTTGGTGTGATCCCGCGTATTCGGTGAGATTTCACGTACCGGCCGCTGGTCGAGCCCGCCCCCGTTTCGGCTCCAGCGGGACCAGCGCTAGCCGCTCAGGTGGTGGGTTCTCGTTCCAGCAGGGTGGGGTGGCCGTTGGTGCCGGCGGGGACCGGGAAGTAGCTGTGGTGGGTGGCGGGATTGAGGGCCACCACATGCGCGCCGTCGGCGAGGTGATCCGACCCGGCCAGCCGCAGGTGGCGATCCCGCAGGTCCAACACGGTGACCGTCCCGCTCTCGGCGGCCACGTAGAGCCGTTGCGCGCCTTGGTCGTAGGCCAGCACGTCCGGGTTCTGGCCGACCGGGGCGGTGTCGGTGACCTGCCAGGAGCCGAGGTCGACGGTGAGCAGGGTGGCGTTGCCCTCGCAGGCCAGAAACGCCAGCCGGGCCACCGGATCCAGGGCCAGACCGTGGTCGGCCTGGCAGCGCGGCAACGCCAACCGCCGGGTGACCGTCAGCGTGGTCGGGTCGATCGCGGCCAGTTCGTTGTGGCCCTGCGCGGCGACCAGCATCTGATCGGCGGTCGGGTCGTGGACGACGTTGCCGACCTCAGGGGCCACCGCGACCGTGCCGCGCACCGCGCCGGTGGCGGCGTCGATCACCGTCTCCGTCCCACCCGTCTCGTTGGTGGTCCAGATGGTGCCGCGGCGCGGGTCGTAGGCCAACCCGTCGGGAAAGTTCCCGGTCGCCGACCGGCCGAGCTCCGCGCCGGTGCCCTCGTCCAGGCTGACCATTTGGTTGCTGCCGGTCGCGGTGGCAAACACCCGATGCAGCGCCGCAACCACGAGCACGCCGTGCACCTGCGACACGTTCGGGATCGTGCGCACCACGGTGTGGGTGCGAATGTCCACTTCGATGATTTCGCTGGCGCCGAGGTGGGCGATGAACAGCAGGCCCAGGTCCGAATCCAGGCTCGCGTAGTCGAACCGTGAACTATCGCCCGGCAACGCCACCTCAGCAACCGGCCGCAACGGCAACGGCGACGACGGCGGCCCGGACGACGATGGTCGATCGGCCACCACCAGAACCACCACCAGCGCCACCACGACAACGCCGGCCACGCCGCCCAGCCACCACCAGCGACGCCGTCGCAAGTGCGCGCCGGGATCGAGTCCTGACACGACCACCCACCTCCTCGGGGTAACCGAGGTTACAGTGCTGGTTGGCCAGATCCGGATGTCCTCACCGCGGGCCCTGGCCCGCACACGGTCGGAGGCGCCGATGACACCAGCGACCCCGCGGGTCGACCCGGGAAGTTGGGTGCTGCTGTCCTACCGGATCCCCCGCGAGCCCTCCACACCCCGGATCACGATCTGGCGCAAACTCAAACGCCTCGGTGTCGCCCAGATCTCCGACGGCCTGATCGCTCTACCGGCCGGCGCCCGCACCCGCGAGCACCTCGAGTGATCGCCGAGGAGATCACCGACGCCGGCGGCACCGCCGCGATCTGGCTGGCCCGACCCGACACCACGGCCACCGAACGGGACCTGGCCACCAGCATGGCCGCCGCCCGCGCCACCGAATACGCCAAGATCATCACCGAAACCGGTGCGGCAGCACATCTCGACGCGACCGCCCGCCAAGCCCTGGGCCGCCGGCTCCGCACCGAACTGCGCCAGATCCAGCGGCGCGACTACTTCCCACCCGCCGAACGCGACCACGCCGTCAGCGCCGTCGAGACGCTCATCAACACCGCCGCACCCAGGCAGCGCCAGCCGTGAAATGGGCTACCCGCGCCAACATCCACATCGACCGGGCCGCCTGCGCCTGGCTCATCCGCCGGCACATCGACCCCGACGCCGAGTTCACCTTCGTCACCGACCCCGCGCACGTGCCCACCGACGCCACCCCGTTCGACATGCGCGGCGTCGAACTGTCCCACCACAACGGCGACTGCAGCTTCGAAACCATCCTGCGCCGCTACCACCTCGACGACCCAGTCCTGTGGCCCATCGCCGCGATCATCCACGAAGCCGACCTCGACGAAGCTGACGCGTTCGTGGCGGCGTCGCTGTCCGAGTTCTCGCTCACCACCCGGCTGGCCTTCCTCGTCGTCGGGCCGATGATCGACCACCTTCGCATTGGCCGTGGTCATGTCGGTGCTGGTCGGGGCGGTGCTGCTGTGAACCGGCAGGCGCAAGCAATCGTGTTGTTCCTGCTGGGCACGGCAGTGCTGCACGCCAGCCTCACCGACCTCCTCCTGCGCTACGTCAAGGCCGGATTGCGTCCCTTGCTGCTCGTGGCTGGCGTCGTGCTGATCCTCGCGGCCATCGCCACCATGTGGTACGAGTGGCGCGGGCAGCGTGGCCATGCATGCCGGTTGACAGCCATTCGTGCAGCGGCTTAAATGCTAGGCGGTCTGGAGTTTCATCGCCGGCCCGCGTGGAACTGGGGTAGGTAGTAGGGAATTGCGGGACCGGCCGATTCCGGTTTGGCGAGCATTCTTTTCTGACGACATCGGGGTGCGGTTGTGCCTGTACACGTTCGGCATGCGTGGAAACGTTTGGGCTCCATTGCCGCCGGCTGCGTGTTAGTCTCATCGGTCGCAATTGTTCCGGCTGAGACAGCGGCGGCTTCCGGGGAGATCGCGCTGGTCTCGGCAGATGACGTCGACCAGATCGTCATGGAGGTGAAGAAGAACCCCCGCGATTACAGCGGTATTTACTTCGACGTGTCCCACAACGGCTATGTGTTGACCGTTCCGGAGAAGCGGGCGGACCTGGCGAGAGCAGAGGCCCTGGTGCGGGGCCTGTCACACCGCGGAAACAGCGGGACCAGCCTGCTCGGGTTGACGGTGGAAACGCGGAAGCGCAGCCATGCGGACCTGGAAGCGATTCGGGATCACGTACAACCTCCACTGTGGATCGTTACGCCGATGTTCATTTGACAGTCCCGCCCGGCGGCTGGGCAGTAGTGTCAGAAGCAAAGCCTGCGGAACACCGATCGATGTGGCTGGGCTGGGCGAGGATGGGGGTTCATCTTGACAGAGGATCTGGTGCTGGCTGTGCGGGAGTATGGCACCGGCTCAGCAGACGAGGTGGTCGTCGCGCTGCATGGTTCGCACTGCACCAAGGAGGCGTGGGAACGTGTCGGCACCGAGGGCCTGCCCGGCCCTCGGTGGATATGCCCGGACCTTCGCGGGCATGGTGAGTCTCCCGGTCAGGCACCGTGGACGATTGCTCAGTGCGCCCGTGATGTCGTCGTCACGCTCGATACGCTCGGTATTGCCGGCCCTGTCGACGTCGTCGGCAGTTCTTTCAGCGGGGCCGTTGCCGCCGAGTTGGTGCGGCTCATCCCGGTCCGTTCGGTGGTACTCATCGACCCCGTCCTGACCACCCGCGAGGAATGCGTGGCCCTGGTCGCCCGACTGCGCCGCACGCGTGTCGGCCCGGAGTTCGACACTCTGGGGGAGTTGATCGACCCGCTGCTCGAGGAGGTGCCTGCCGACGCCCGGCCGCACCTGCGCCGGGAGTTGATCACCCGGCTCGAGCCCACCGGCGCCGGCCGGTTCCGGTTTCGCGCGCTGGAGTCCGAGGTCGAAGCGGTCCTCGACGACCTGTGTGAGGCGATGCCCGTATCGTTCGCCAGCTTCGCCGGGCGGATGCTGCTGCTGGAGGCCGGGCAGGGCGCCGCGGTCAGCGAGGCTGGCCGCAACCAGCTGCGGGCCGAGCTCGGCGACCGGCTGACCCTGGCGAGGATCGAGGCCGGTCATGTCCTGCTCTGGTACGCCTACGCCCAAACCGTCGACGAGATCGCCCGATTCCTCAACGGCGTGCACCCCAATCACGGCGAACACACCGAATCCCGCTAGCTGTTGCGGGTCATGACGTTGGTGTCGGCTGGTGGGGCCTGAGGATGGGGACGGGTCTTCCGGCGGCAGGATGAGAAGTGCGATCAACTCGTCCGCCGAGAGGAAGACCCGTCCATGCATCACCGTAATGCTCCGTTGTCTGTCGAGGGCCGTCGCCGGCTTGTCGCGCGTTGCCAGACTCGTCCGATCGCGCACGTCGCCGCCGAGATGGGCATCTCGCGGCAATGCGCATCCAAGTGGGTCAACCGCTA
>JBJMIG010000017.1:0-75364 GCA_045806965.1 Labedaea sp.
GATCCTTGGTTGCCAGGTTGATGCCGGCGTAGGTGCCCTTGGCCATCATCTCGGTGATGGTGCGGCGCTCGTCGTCGGTGATGCCGGGAGTGACGCCCGGCGGGTGCAGGACGATCGATGTGCCGGGCTGGCCGGCGGGGCCGACCGTGATCCAGTGCATCCCGTTGTACTCGACGTCGTTGCGCACTTCGAAGCCGAGGGTGTCGCGGTAGAAGGCCAGGGCGGCGTCCGGGTCGTCCTGCGGGAGGAAACTCGAGTGAATGGTGATGTCCATGGCGGCAACCCTAGGTGCGGCTTTGGGCCCGCGCTTCTCGATTCCTGATCGGTCTGGTCACCTGTTTTGCCACGCACGGCGGCATCCCCGCGGTCGTCGAACGCGCATCACGCCGGTAGCTGCTTGGCGACACGCCGACCAGCTCGGTGAAGCGAGTGCTGAAGGTGCCGAGCGACGCGCAGCCGACCGCGAAACACACTTCGGTCACGCTGAGGTCGCCCCGACGCAGCAACGCCATCGCGCGCTCGATGCGCCGCGTCATCAGATAGGAATATGGCGACTCGCCGTAGGCGAGCCGGAATGTGCGGCTGAGGTGTCCGGCCGACATGTTCACGCCGCGCGCGAGGTCCTCGACGTCCAGGGGCTGTGCGTACTCCCGGTCCATCCGGTCCCGGACGCGGCGGAGCAGCGCGAGGTCGCGCAGCTGCTGTGCGGTGGCAGGTCGGCTGGTCACCTGCGCGATCGTGCCACATCGCGATGGGCGTGGCGGGCCCGGTTACAAGCGCAGGGCCGGGCCGTGCGCCGCACGTCCGCGCGGTTGCGGGGCGGGCGGTGGCCAGACCGGCACGGCCACCCGGAACTCGTTGCCCTCCGGGTCGGCCAAGATCGAGCAGGACACCTCGCCGGACTCGCGCGTGGTCTGCCGCAGCACCCGCGCGCCGCGCGCCACCAGCGCGGCCAGGTCGGCCTCGTGCTGATGCGGCCAGAAGGACTCGAGGCGCAGCGACACCCGGCCGGTGTTCCGGCTGCGCTGTGCCACCCGGCAGAACTCGAGGAACGGCCCCCGCGCGGGTATCCCGACCCCGCCGGGGACACGCAGGGAGGCGAAGCCGGCGTCGGACTCGACCAGCTTCCAGCCGGTTGCCGAGGACCAGAACCCGGCGAGCGAATCCGGATCGGCGCAGTCCACCACGATGGCCGCGATCGCGCCCGAGTTGTGGTACCGCTCCCGGGGCTTGAGCAGGCAGAATTCGTTGCCCTCCTGGTCGGCGAACACGGTCCACGGGACCAGCTCGCCCTGCCCGATGTCGAGCGCCTGCGCGCCGTTCAACGGGAGTGCTTCGCGGTCGCCAGGGTAGTTCCAGGTGTTCAGGTCGAGGTGCAACCGGTTCTTGCCGGTCTTGACCGACGCGCCGGGGACCAACACCAGGTCCACTTGCGAGCCGTCTTCCTCGGACGGCACGAAGCGCAGCGCACCGTCGCCGGCCGGCTCCGGGCGCCAGCTCTCGACCAAGGCGCCCCAGAAGTAGGCCATCGCGTTGACGTCCTCGACCTGGAACAGGATGCTGGTCAGCCGCACGGGCATGGCCAGACGTTATCTTCCCCGGCCGGCCACCCGCCCGGCGGCGTCACCGGGTGGCCAGCCGCAACAGGGCCCACAGCTGGGCGATGGCGTCCTCGCTGCCAACCCGCTGCAACGCCTGGGTGTGCGGCGCGATCCGGCCCCACAGCCACAGGTACATGTCCTGCGGGGCGGCGGTCGCGGTGCCGTCGAGCGGCTCGTTCCCGTTCTCCGCCGGCCAGGCCGAAGTGCCGTGCGGGGTGGCCCTGGCGATCCAGGCCCGCCGGCCGGCGGCGACCCTGACCTTGGCGCTGCGGGTGCCGCGCACCCCGAGCACGGCCAACCGGTGGGTGAACCACAGCGTGAGAGCCTCGTCCACGCCGTCCTCCGCGATGTCGTCCGGGACCGGGTCCACCTGCAGGCCGGCCGCCTGCTGGACGTCCACCCGGTGGATGGTGGCCTCGTGGGCCAGCCTGCGGTACCAGAACTCGTAACGCTCGCACTCCGGCCACCAGGTGGGACACTCCTCGTTCGGGTCGTGTGCGGACAGATGCTCAACCACCGCGCGAACCGCGGCCAGCAGGTACTCCTCGACCGGTTGACCCTCGTCCGGCTCCCGCGGCCAGGTGGTCGGCCGCTCGCCGGACCGCAGCCAGGCGAGCACCATCCGGTGCACGCTGCCGACGTGGCGCACCGTCTCGCCGAGCGTGAGACCGGGACAACCGGGCACGTCGAAGCCGGGGTCGACGCCAGCCGCCGAGCGGACCAGCAGCCCGGCCTCGGTCTCGATGGTCGCCAGCAGGCGCCCGGGGTCGACCAGAGTCCGCACACTCACGGAGCAATGCCGCGGATCGCGCGCCCGGCCAGGCCGACGAACTGGCCGGCCTGCCGGACCAGGTCATCCGCCGCGCGCGGGCTCACCGCCCTGGTGATACCGGCCTGCACCGACGCCCTGGTCGCCGAGCCGGCGGCGAAGAACGCGGCCCACTCCCGCAGCTCCGGCGCGACCGCGGCGAGCAGGGTCCACACGCTGGTCGGCCGGGCCTTGCCGCGATGCGGCCGGCCGCGCAACGCCAGCATCGCCGCCGCGGCACGCAGCGCACACAGGTACGCCGCGGCGAACCGGTGTGCCGGGTTGGTCTCTTGCCCGGCCTCGGTCAACCCCTGCTCCGCCTCGATCAACAGGCGCAGCGCGGACGCCGGGGCGGTGGGGTGGCTCGGGAAGTCCACGGTCGCGGTCAACGGGCCTCCTCCGGATCGGGAGCTTCGTCACAGGCAGTGACGACGACGCCGTGGGAAGCCGGCGGCGTCCGGTGGCGAGGCGCTTCCCCCACCCCACCACCGGACTTGCTCTCACATATGCTCGAACACATGTTCGAACGAATTGAGCTTAACTCGCGGAACAGACCCGCTCAACCCTGCCCCGGAAAATTCGCTCTCTTCACTCAGCGTGAGGCGCCCTCCGGTTACCGAGGAAGGTGACACCTTGCGCTGTATCGGCGTTTGCTCGCGAGCACACCGGGCAGTCCGTCAGCGGGGTGGCGCCGGTCGGGCATGCCAGGTCGGTGTTCCGACCACCGTCGCCGACCTCCTCGCCCTCACCGGGGGCGTGGCCACGGATGTTTGCGCCGAGGAGGAGGATGAGCTTCCGTGACCGCCGTGCCGCCCCGCGTCGAGAAGTTCGTCGAGCTGACCGCGGACGAGTTGCGTGCCCGGCTGCATGAGGCGCTTGCCCTGTACGTCAACGCGATGCGCTATCCCAAAGGCACGGCCGAACAGCGCGCCCCGATGTGGCTGGCCCACATGCTCCGCGCGGACTGGCGCTGCGTGGCCGCGCTGGACGCGGCCGAGCGGCTGATCGGCATCGCCTACGGCTACCGGGGTGCGCCCGGCCAGTGGTGGCACGAGCAGGTCCGCAGGGGCATCGTCGAGCAGGCCGGGCCGGACGCCGCGGCGGCGTGGCTCGGCGACTACTTCGAGCTGACCGAGGTGCACGTGCGGCCGGACAGTCAAGGCCACGGCATCGGCGCGGAACTGCTGCGCCGGCTGCTGGCCGGGGTGCCGGCCGGCAAGGTGCTGCTGTCCACTCCGGAGGGGCCGTCTCGGGCCTGGCAGCTCTACGGCCGGCTCGGGTTCGTCGACGTGCTGCGCAACTACCGCTTCACCGGCGACCCGCGGCCGTTCGGTGTGCTCGGCCGCCGGCTGCCGCTGGACGGTCAGACAGACAGTTAGACAGTCAGAAGGTCAGAAGGTCGCCAGCCGCTGGCGCAGTGTGTCCAGCCCCATCGGACCCATCCGCAACGCGTCCATGTGGAACCTCTTGAGGTCGAACCCGGCGCCGCGCCGGGCCCGGATCTCGTCGCGGGCGGAGAGCCAGAGCCGCTCGCCGAGCTTGTAGGCCGGGGCCTGGCCGGGCCAGCCGAGGTAGCGGTCGATCTCGTCCCGCACGTGCACCGGGTCGGTGATCGTCCTGGTGCTCATGAACTCGAGGCCCAGCTCGGGGGTCCATCGCTCGCCCTCGTGGAAGCCGTGCCCGGCCGGGATCGGCAGCTTCAGGTGCATGCCGATGTCCACGATCACCCGGGCGGCCCGAAACAGGTGGGCGTCGAGCATGCCCAGGAGGTTGCCGTCGTCGTCGAGGTAGCCGAACTCGCGCATCAGCCGCTCGGCGTAGAGCGCCCAGCCCTCGCCGTACCCAGGCACCCAGGCGAGCAGCCGCTGGAAGCGGTTGAGCCGGGCCGCCTCGTGCACCGCGGTGGCCACCTGGAGGTGATGGCCCGGCACGCCCTCGTGGTAGACCGTGCTGACCTCGCGCCAGGTGGAGAACTCCTCCCGGTCTTCCGGCACCGCCCACCACATCTGCCCCGGGCGGGAGAAGTCGTCGGTCGGGCTGGTGTAGTAGGCGCCGGTACTGCCGCCGGACGGGGCGATCCGGCAGTCCAGCCGCATCAGGGGGTCCGGGATCTCGAAGTGCACGTCGCGCAGGTCGGACAGGGCCTGGTCGGACAGGCACTGCATCCAGTCGACCAGGGCGGCGCGGCTGTCCAGGCGGTAGCGCGCATCGGCGTCCAGCGCGGCGGCCGCACCGGCGATGTCCGCGCCGGGCGCGATCCGGTTGGACACCTCCTTCATCTCCGTCTCCAACCGGGCGAACTCGGTCCAGCCCCACTCGTAGGCCTCGGTGAGGTCGATGGCGGCACCGAGGTAGAGCCGCGACCAGAGCCGGTAGGCGTCCACGCCGACCGCGTCCTCCTCGAGCGCCTTCGGCCCGACGGTGCCGCGCAGGAAGCCGGCGAGCTCGCCGTAGGCCTCGGCGGCGGCGGTCGCGGCGGCGTCCAGTTCGGCCCGCAGCCCGGCGTCGACCCCGGACACCCCGTCCGCGCCGGCGACGAACCTGGCGAAGAACGAGCCGGACCCGTTGGGCCCGGCCCAGGTCTCGCACTGTTCGGCGGTGCGCCGCACCTGCCGCTGCGCGGAGACGAGGCCCCGCCCGGCGCTGTGCAGCAGCGCGGTGCGGTATCCGGCCAGCGCGGCCGGCACCGCGGCCAGCCGGGCCGCGATCACCCGCCACTGTTCGGCGGTCTGGGTGGGCATCAGGTCGAACACCTGCCGAACCACCTGCACCGGACTCTCGATCACGTTCAGCGCGGCCGCGGTGAGTCCCGCCTCGTGCAACTCGACGTCGAGCCCGACCCGCTCCAGGAACACCGCCTTGGCCGTCCGCTCGGCGTCGTCGGCCGGCTCCGCGGCGGCCATGTCCCGCAGCGCGGCCCTGGCCACCGCCGCGCGCGCCTCGTGCCCCTCGACCGAGAAGTCGGTCAGCCGGTCGTCGTAGCCGGTGATGCCCTGGAAGGTCGCGGTGATGGGGTCGAGCGCCACGAGCTCGTCAACGAACCGGTCGCTGATGGAGTGCACTCCGTGTTCAACAGACGCCATGGCGGCACGTTACCGCGACGGATCTTGGACCCGGCACCGGATTTCGGATGACGTGACTGGCAGGATGGCCGCGTGCTCGGAAGACGCGTGTACCGGTTGGCCGCTCTGGCGACGCTGGCCGTGCTGGCCGCCTTCTCGCTCGGCGGATGCGTGCGGATCAACGCCGCGCTCGCCGTCTCCCAGGACGACCTGGTGTCCGGCAGCATCGTGGTGGCCGCGCTGCCCACAAAGGACGGCGACACCGGCCCGGCGATCACCGTCGTGCCCGAGCTCAGCGACCGGGTGCATCTGGAGAAGTACGCCCAGGACGGCTACGTCGGGCAGCTCGTGACCTTCACCGACCTGCGCTTCTCCGACATGACCATCCTGGCCGAGTCGATCACCGAGGGGAAGCAGTACCGGCTGAGCATTCGCCGCTCCGGAGACCTGGTCTCGATGGCCGGCTCGATCGACCTGACCCAGCTCTCGCCGAACAAGGCCGATGTGCAGATCAAGACGGCCTTCCCCGGCTCGATCAATCGGACCAACGGGCTCAACGACAACGGCACGGTGAGCTGGAAGCCCAAGCCCGGCGCGGTCACCGAGTTCGGCGTGACCGCGCAGTACACCGACACCTCCGGGGTCTCCTGGCTCAGGTGGGTCCTGATCGTCGGGGGCGCCGCGATCGGCGTCGCGGTGCTGGTGCTCGGCCTCGCCCTGTGGGGGCACCGGCGCTCGCTGCGCCAGTTGCGGGCCGAGCAGGCCCAGGCCGAGGCGCACTAGCCGCGCACGGTGACATTCCGCGGTATCTCGGCGCTCGACGCTGCTCGCCCGAGCGACCTGCGGCCGGCCGGCTGCCACCACGGTGATGGCCGAGGCGCACTGGCTGGCTGGGTCCGGCTGGGCTAACTGGTCCGGCTCGGCACCAGGTTCAGCCGGTCGACCACTTCGATCGTGGCCTTGGAGCGGTTGAACGTGTAGAAGTGCAGCGCCGGGACGCCCTCGGCGAGCAACCGCTGGCAGAGTTCGGTGACGATGTCGAGGCCCTCGGCGCGGAACGCGGCGGGGTTGCCGGCCAGCGGGTCGAGCCGCTCCGCGATCGACGCGGGCACTTCGGCACCGGAGAGCTCCACGCTCTTACTGAGCACCCGCGCGGTGGTCAGCGGCATGATCCCGGGCACAAGCAGCGCCTCGCACCGGCGCTTGGCCACCCGGTCGCGCAGCCGCAGGAAGTCCTCCGCCTGGAAGAAAAGCTGGGCGATGGCGAAGTCCGCGCCCGCGTTGAGCTTGCGCACCAGATGATCGGCGTCGGCCTCGAGGTCGGTCGAGCGCGGGTGTCCGTACGGGAACGCGGCCACCCCGACGCAGAAGTCGCCGAGCTCGCGGACCAGCCGGACCAGCTCCTCGGCATAGGCGAGGCCCTGCGGGTGCCGGACCCACTCCCCCATCGGATCACCCTGCGGATCCCCGCGCAGCGCAAGGATGTTCCGCACGCCGAGCGCGGCATACCAGCCGATCACGTTGCGCAGCTCGGCGATCGAGTGGTCGACCGCGGTCAGGTGCGCCATGGACACCAGCGTGGTCTCCCTGGCCACCCGACCGGTGGTGCGAATGGTGCGGTCCCGGCTGGAGCCGCCGGCTCCGTAGGTCACCGATACGAACGCCGGATCCAGGCCCTCGAGCGAGCGAATCGCGTTCCACAGCCGGAGTTCGTCCTCATCGTCGCGAGGCGGCATGAACTCCACGGAGAACACGGGTCGGTCGCGGCGCAGCCGTTCCACCACCGCGGTCATTCCCCCACAGTAGTGGAGCCCCGGCGCTACGGTTACCACCGGCACAGCGCACCATGGTCAAGTGCCCGCGCCATCCGAGTCGTCCACGATCGATGCCGAGGTTGCGGTTCACGTCGAGGACGCGTTGTCCCGCTATCTCGCCGCCCGCGGTGCCGCGCTGGCCGAACGCGCGCCCGCCTTCGGTGTCGCGATCGACGCGCTGACCGGGTTCGTGCTCGGCGGCGGCAAGCGGATTCGACCGACGTTCGCCTGGTGGGGCTGGCGCGGAGCGGGCGGAGCGCCGGACGGCGACGTGGCCGACGCGGTGCTGCACGCGGTGAGCGCGCTCGAGCTGCTCCAGGCCTGCGCGCTGGTGCACGACGACCTGATGGACGCCTCCGCGGTGCGTCGCGGCGCGCCGACCGTGCACCTGGCGTTCGCCGGCCGGCACCGGGCCGAGGGCTGGCTCGGCGACCCGGACCGGTTCGGCGCCGCGGCCGCGATCCTCATCGGCGACCTGGCGATGAGCTGGGCCGAGGACATGTTCGCCGACTCCGGCCTGCCCGCCGTCCTGCTGGCGGCCGCCCGCGAGCCGTGGCAGGCCATGCGCTCCGAGGTGCTCGCCGGGCAGTACCTCGACGTGCTCACCCAGGCCACCGGCGACGAGTCGGTCACGGCGGCGCTCCGCGTCGCCCGGATGAAGACCGCGGCTTACACCGTGGAACGGCCGCTGCACCTCGGCGCGGCGCTCGCCGGCGCGGACGTCGCGACGGTGACCGCGGTGCGCCGGTTCGGCGCGGACATCGGGGTCGCCTTCCAGCTCCGCGACGACCTGCTCGGGGTCTTCGGGGACACCAGGGCGACCGGCAAACCCGCCGGCGACGACCTGCGCGAGGGCAAGCGCACCCTGCTGGTGGCGCTCGGTCTGCAACGTGCCGAACAGGCCGGCCGGCACGCCGACGCCGCGGCGCTGCGGGCCGGGCTCGGCGACCAGCGGCTGGCACCCGCCTCGATCGAGCGAATCCGCGCGGCGCTGGTCGATGTCGGCGCGGTCGCCGCGGTCGAGCACCGGATCGACCAGCTCACCAGCGCCGCCATGGCGGCGCTCGATGGTGCTGAGCTGGCCGATCCGGCGGCCACCCGGCTCGCCGCCCTGGCGGTCGCCGCGACCACCCGGGACCGCTGAGTGGCCAGATTTGAAACCAATTGGTGCTCGTGGTCGCCCGGGCGTAACCGCGATACTGCAACGGTTGGGTTCGCGATGCCGCACACTGAGTAAGGTCCGGCACCGAGGTGGGAGCGAGGATGGATCTGGGACGTCGGGGGTGGTCCAGGCTCGCCGCATTGCTGGCAACGCTCGCGCTGCTGATGGCCGGCTGCAGCAACGAGGTCAGCGGCACCGCGGTGCCCGTGGAGATCCCCCAGTTGTCCGCGACCGAGTCGGTCACCGAGTCGCTGCTGAACCTCGGCGAGGCCGGCACCGTGCACTACCGGGGCACGCTCACCTCGGCATCCGACGAGAAGATCGCCTTCGATCTCACCGTGTCGACCTCGGGTGAGGTCCTCGGCACGATCACCGTGAACGACTCGCCGGCCACCATCCTGATGATCAACAAGACGCTCTACGTCAAGGCGGCCGCGGCGTTCTGGGCGTCCCTGCGCGGCCTGGGCGACGGCGAGGGCAAGGGCACCGCGATCGCGGACCGCTGGGTCAAGCTGCCCTCGGTGCTGCTCGGCGTCGAGTTCGGCGAGATGCTCAGCCCGGACGCGATCAGCCAGAACCTCGCCAAGGATCCGAAGACCAACGGCGCCGCGCTCACCGACCAGCCGAGGAGCACCGAGTCCGGGCTCGAGGTGATCAAGGTCGGGGTGGCGGCCGGGTCGGTGTTCCTGGCCGCGAAGCCGCCGTACGGGGTGACCAGGATCGCGCTGTCCCAGTTCGGCAGCACCGACAACACCCGGGTCAAGGATCTGGTCGCGGACGTCGCGGACACCTCCGCCGAGACGATCAAGTTCTACCAGGACCTGGCCGCGCAGGCCGGCGGCCTGAACACCGCGGTGGACGCGCTGACCACCGTTCAGCAGGGCCCGCACCGGTTCGACCAGTGCGGGGCGAGCAGCTGCTCGCTGGTGGTGGACTTCACCAACACCGCCAAGGTGCCGGTCCGGGTACACGTGAAGGCGGACTGGACCGGCGACGACGCCTCGCTCGGCGCGTGCGAGGTCGAGGTCGGTCCGGTACCGCCCGGCCAGCCGAGCTCGGCGGTCTGCACGCTGGCCTCACCCCAGTGGGTCACATTCTGGCAGCGGGCGCACACCGTGGTCGGCAAGCATCCGTACGGCGCCACCTGGGCTTCGCTGGTCCTCGCCGACGCGCCGGACATCTCCGGGGTGAGTACCAAGGCCTCGGCCAAGGCCGCCGACCCGAAGGTCAAGAAGGCCGACGGCAGCCACTATGTCTACTCGATCTCGGCCGCCGGCAAGGTGTGGAAGTACGGCGTGGTCGGCAGCAAGTACTGGCAGGACCAGGCCGGCCGGCAACTGCGCACCTGCCTGGCGAGCAGCCGCGCGGTGTGCACGTTCAACCTGGTCACCGCGGCCGACGACGCGGGCTCGGCGTACGCGCTCGAGAAGAACCTGGTCGACGCCTTCCAGGCGAAGCAGGGCAGCTGCCCGGCGGGACAGTGGGTCAGCTGCAAGCGGTGACCGCCCGACCTCGCCGCGCCGGTCGCGGCGGCCTGGTCGGTCCGGCTAGAAGGCCAGCGCCTGGGCGCGCCGCTTGACCTCGGTGCCCCGGTTGGTGCGCAACGCCTCGATCGGCGTGCCGGGCAGCGAGTCGTCGGCGGTGAACAGCCACCGCATGATGTCGTTCGGGGTGAAGCCGGAGTCGGTCAGCACGGTGATCGTGCCGGCCAGGCCCTTGACGATGGTGCCGTCGTCGGCGACGAAGACGGCCGGCACGGCCAGCACCCCGGCCCGCCGCAGGGCGAGCAGATGACGGTCACGCAACGCCTGCTGAACCCGGGTGACCGGAAGGCCGAGCCGGGCCGCGACATCTGGCAGGGGCAGCACCTCGACATCGGGGTCGAGGACGTCCTCCGCGCACGGGATCGGGCTCACGCCGAACACCATGCCACACCCGTCGCATGCATCACAGAATCCTTGGGTTCACCCCCTGCGCGGCTTCCCCGCTCCGTACCATCGACGGTCGTGGAGGACAGCGGACCCGATCTGGTTGGTGCCCTGCTCGAGCAGCGGTACCGGGTTGACGCGCTGCTCGCCCGCGGCGGCATGTCCGCCGTGTACCGGGGCCTGGACACCCGGCTCGACCGGCCGGTCGCGATCAAGGTGATGGACCCGAGGTTCGCCGCCGACCAGCAGTTCGTCGAGCGGTTCGAACGCGAGGCCCGGTCCGCGGCGAAGATCCACCACCCGAACGTCGTCGCGGTGCACGACCAGGGACTCGACGGTGACCACGTGTTCCTGGTGATGGAGCTGGTCGACGGCGGCACGCTGCGCGACCTGCTCACCGAGCGAGGCGCGCTCGGCGTGCCGCTGGCCGTGTCCGTCATGGAACCGGTGCTCGCCGCGTTGGCCGCGGCGCACCGGGCCGGGTTGGTACACCGCGACGTGAAGCCGGAGAACGTGCTGATCGGCACGAACGGCGTGGTCAAGGTGGCCGACTTCGGGCTGGTCCGGGCCGTGGCCAGCGTGCGCACCACGAGCAGCAGCGTCATCCTCGGCACCGTCGCCTACCTCTCCCCGGAGCAGGTCACCACCGGCACCGCCACCGCCCGCGGCGACGTCTACTCGGCCGGCATCCTGGTCTACGAGATGCTCACCGGCCAGCCGCCCTACGTCGGGGACAACGCGCTGTCCATCGCCTACCGGCATGTCAACGACGACGTCCCGGCGCCGAGGCCGGCCGTCGAGGCGATCCCGCCCGACCTCGAGGCGCTGGTGCTGCGCGCGACCCGGCGCGACCCGGCCAGCCGCCCGCTGGACGGCGGCGCGTTCCTGATCGAGCTGGAGCGGGCCCGCGCCGCGGCGTCGATCCCGCGGGTGCCCGTCCCGGTGCCGCACCACCACCTGATCGACCTGACCGTGCCGGTGTCGGCCGAGGACCGGGCCAGGGCGCTCGGCCTCGATGCGCCGCCGGACGCCGGCAACGCGTTCGGCGAACTCGGCCGGGACGATGCCGAGGCCACCATCGTGCCGGTCGGCACGGCCACCACGGTGCGCCGGATCCCGCCCGGCTTCCAGGCGGTCGGACCGCAAGGCACCAGGGCGATGCTGCGCACCGATCTCGACCAGCGGGCCAGGCCGGAGTACGCGCCGCCGGTGCTGACCGCGCCGCCCCCGCTGCCCAGGTCCGCGCCACCGAGCCCGCCGTACGGCATGGCGCCCCCGCACACCGGCGGGGTGTCGCTACCCAGGTCGCACCCGCCGAGCCGGTCCAACCGGATCGTGCTGTGGAGCCTGCTCGGGGCGTTGCTGCTGGTCGTCACCGGCACCGCCACCTGGTGGTTCGCCGCGGGCCGGTGGACCGAGGTGCCGCGGCTGGACGGGAAGGACCGGGCCGGCGCCGAACGCTCGCTCACCGACGCGGACCTCAAGCCCGACGTGCAACCCGTGCGGGACAACCAGATCCAGGCCGGCGTCGTGATCAGGACCGAACCGGCCGGCGGGCGCCGGGCGCTGCGCGGCGACCCGGTCAGGCTGATCGTCTCGCTCGGCCGGCCGGTCGTGCCGAACGTGCGGCCGGGCAGCACCGTCGCGGAGGCCGAGCAGGCGATCCAGGCGGCCGAGCTCACCCCGCAGACCGACGACGGCAAGAAGCAGTTCGACGACACGGTGCCCACGGGCGCGGTCGTCGGGCTGGACCCGAAGCCCGGCAGCCAGCTCAACATCGGCACCACGGTCAACATCGTGGTCAGCCGGGGCCCGAAGCCGAAGCCGGTGCCGGACCTGCACGGCAAGTCCAGGGACGAAGCCTTCCAGGTGTTGCGGGACAACGGCTTCGAGCCGGTGGAGGGACCGGCCGAGTTCGCCGGGGATGTGGACGGCGGGCATGTGGTGCGCACCGACCCGCCGGCCAACAGCCAACCGAACCCCGATGCCGGCAAGCAGGTCAAGGTGATCCTGTCCAACGCGGTCACCCTGCCGGACCTTGGCCAGCACCCGGCCGGCGAGGCCAAGTCCACATTGGAGGGGCTCGGCCTGCGGGTGGAGATCCAGCAGTTCTCCGGCAACCCGGACAGCCGGGTCTTCGCCCAGGCGCCGGCAGCCGGCAGCCGGGTCGAGCCCGGCGCGAAAGTGCAGCTTTTCGCGTTCCCCTGACCCTGGTGCGCCAAAGGCCCCCCTCGGCGCGTCGCCGAGTCCTATGCTCAGCGCGTTCGGGCTCGGTGTGCCAGCGAGGAGGCTCATTGATCGGCACGCGGGGGCGGGTCACCGGCACGATCGGCCCCGGGCTGATCGGTGAGGTACTCCTCAGTGTGCGCGGTGGGGTGGAGGCCTTCTACGCCTATCCAGCCGACCCGGACGAGCGCATCGAGCCAGGGACGCAGGTGCTCGTCGTGGACTTCGAGCAGCCGCGCACGGTGTACGTCCAGCGGTGGCAGCCGCTGGTGTAGAAGGGGAGTCGCGTTGTCCGACACATTGATCATCATCACGGTGGCCGTCGTCGGGGTCATCGTTCTGTTCCTGTTACTTCGGGCGCTCTACAAGGTCGCTGAGCCGAACGAGGCACTGATCATCTCCGGCTGGGGCGCCAGGGTCAGCCGCACCGAGACGGCCGACAGCATGGGTTTCAAGATCATCACCGGCCGTGGGGCGCTGCTCGTCCCCGGCTTCCAGACCGCGCGCCGGCTCTCGCTGGACACCAGGGGCACCAATCTTCAGGTCACCTGTGTGACCAGGCAGGGCCTGCCGGTCACCGTGCGGGCCGTGGTGATCTACAAGGTGGGCGACGACTTCGTCTCGATCGCCAATGCCGCGCGCCGCTTCCTCGACCAGCAGGACGGCATGAACGAGACGATCCACGAGCTGTTCTCCGGGCATCTGCGGTCCATCGTCGGCGGGCTGACCATCGAGGAGATGATCCACAACCGGGACGCGCTCACCGGTGAGGTGCGCAGTTCATCCGCCAACGAGATGATCAAGCTCGGCCTGGTCGTCGACTCGCTTCAGATCCAGGAGATCGAGGACGAGTCCGGCTACATCCTGAACCTGGGCAAGCCGCACGCCGCCGCGGTCGCGGCGTCGGCCCGGATCGCCGAGGCCCAACGCGACCAGGAGGCCACCGAGGCCGAGCAGGTGGCCAAGGCCAAGAAGGCGGCCGCGGTGCGGGCCAGCGAGATCCAGCAGGCCGGCTACCAGGCCGAGATGGACGAGGCGCGGGCCAAGGCCAGCCAGGCCGGGCCGCTGTCCCAGGCCACCGCCCGCCAGGAGGTCGTGGTCCAGGAGACGCGCGCCGCGCAGTTCGAGGCCGACCTGGCCGAGCAGCGGCTCCAGTCCCAGGTGCGCAAGCCGGCCGACGCCAAGGCCTACGAGACCAGGACGCTCGCCGACGCCGACCGGGACGCGCAGATCGCCAGGGCGCAGGCCCAGGCCAAGGAGACCGAGCTGCGCGCGGCCGCCGACGCGACCAAGGTGAAGATCGCGGCCGAGGCCGAGGCACAGTCCACCAAGGCCCGAGGCGAGGCCAACGCCAGTGCGACCAGGGCGACCGGCGAGGCCGAGGCGGCCTCCGCCAAGGCCCGAGGGCTGGCCGACGCGGACGCCGCGCGGGCCAAGGGTCTCGCCGAAGCCGAGGCGATCAAGGCACGGGCAACCGCGCTGGCCGAGAACCAGGAGGCCGTGATCGCCCAGCAGTTGGCGGAGCGCTGGCCGGAGATCGTCGCCGCCGGGGCGGCCGCGTTCGGCAACGTCGATCACATGGTGGTGCTCAACGGTGCCGACGGCGTGTCGGACATGTTCACCAAGGCACTGTCCCTCGGCGGCACCGGACTGGGTCTGGCCCGCCAGCTGATGGAGACCATGAAGCCGGCCGAACCCACGCACCCCAAGGGAAACGGCCACGCCCCGGACACCGCGCTGACCGGCACCGAGCTCAAGAAGCTGGACTGACTCGAGGGGTCTCGACATGGGATTTTTCGACGACGCAGAGGAGCCGCCGGAGCCGCGGTACGAGGTACCGGACCGGTTGTACGCGCCGAGCGGGCCGGGGTGGGCGAGCGAGCCCGAGCAGTACTACCTGCCCGCGGTGCTGCCGTGGACCCAGGAACTGGGCCGCGGCGAGGACGCGGTCGTCGCCCTGCGCGGCGTGCTGGTGTGGCCGGAATCGTGCACCCTGGATGTGGTGATGTTCCTGCGCCGGTTCAACCGCGGCGCGGCGGCCGCGATGCGGCTCCCGATGCTGCGGCAGACGTACCGGCTCGGGGTGCTGTTCGCGGACGGACGTCGGGTGATCAGCAACAGCCGGGCGGCACCGATGCCGGGGTCCGAGCGGGGCGACGAGCGGCCGATCCTGAGCCAGCGCGGTGGCAGCGGCGGCCAGTTCTACCAGCACATGGCGTTCCACCTGTGGCCGCTGCCGCCGGACGGGCCGCTCACCCTGGTGCTCGACTGGTCCGAGCAGGGCATCGCGGAGACCAGGACCGAGCTGGACGGCACCGAGCTTCGGGCCAAGGCCGCCGACGCAATGGAGATCTGGCACGATCTCCCGCCCGCGCCGGAAGGCAAGCCGGCCGGAGAGCACGGCCTTGGCTTCCGCAGCGCGGCGGTTCGAGCCACGCCGACGGCTCGCCGGGCCGAGCGTCGTGACCCGGGCGGCCCGGGACCGCAGTAGTTTGGGGCGGCCATCGTGGTGATGATCGCGACTAGGGTGTAGCTCGACACCGTGGACCTGTCCGCTCAGTGTCGGAGCACGTTGCGCAGGAGTTCTCTGTTCGAAGTCCACCCATTTCGGCGGTGTGAAGTACGGAATGCCGTTGACGACGTGGATCTCCCATTCGGTGCCGTGGACCATGCGGTGATGTCGCCGGCAGAGTAGAACCATGTTCGCGAGGTCGGTCCTGCCGCCGTCGGCCCAGTGGTGAATGTGATGTGCGTCTGTCCAGCGGGCGGATAGATGACATCCTGGGAATGCGCATCCTCGATCCCGCGCGACCAGTGCGGTGCGCTGGTCCTTGGTGACCAATCGGTGTTCGCGTCCCACGTCCAGTGGAACACCTTCGGTGTTGAGAATCATCGGGATCAGGTCCGCGTCACACGCCAGTTCGCGGACGGCGTGGGCGTTGATGGCAGTGCCGCAGTCCAGGGTGGCAGTGCCCATTCCCTCCGCGAGCATGGCGTGGTCAAGAATGACGTTGAGGTGCGGCTTGATCCCACCGTGCACCGGAGCATTCCCAGCGGTCACGGCGAGGTGCACGACAGCGGTGAAGGCATCTCCTTGGCGGTGCTCGATCGACCGCGGGTCCGGGACACCCGGAGCAGCAGGGGTGGGCTCGGCCAACGGTCCGAACAACGCCAGGAGTTCCTCGGCGGTTTCGGTGTCGGCTTCACCGGAGTATTTGATCCGTCCGGTGGGCAGCAGCCTGTAGCGGAAGGTGTCGGCGGGTTCGGCTTCGTGGTCGAGCAGGTGGGGGTCGGTGCCGTCGTGGAGGATCCGGTTGAGCAGCACCAGCCCGTGCTCACGCACCACCGAGGATGAGTGGGTGCGGGCGGTCTCGCCGAGCGTGGTCTCCACCAGTTCCCGGTGCTCCAGGGTGGCCCAGGAGGGGAGTTGTGTCACCGCGTCGGCCACCGCATCGATGTGCTCACCATCAACCACCCCGTCCAGCAGGGCTTGACGCAAGGTGGGCAGCTTGGCCGGCGCGGCGTATCCAATCGGGGTCACGGACAGCGAGACCTGATCGGCCTGAGCGATCATCCGGGACGCCTTCTGCCGGTTGACGTGCACGAGTTCAGCAACGAACGCAGCCGAGCTGGTGTACCCGGCGAACTGGGCGGTTTGTGCGTGCCGCATTTCCGCCAAGTGCAACAACGCGGAAGCATAAGCCCGCCGCATATCCGCAATGGCCGCCACAAATCCGGCCGCATGCAAGGCACCAGGAAGGGCACCAAACGAAGCAACAGCCGGTTGACTCATACATATATTCTCGCAGAGAGGCCCGACATTCGCTCGATGAAACGAGTGCGAATGCAAACACCTGTTCGAGACCAAACCGAAGCGCACTAATGGGTTATTGGGGGCGGGGCGGGCAAGGAAAGGGCAGGCGCAGCCTGCCCTTATCTCCTGCCCAAGGTGCCGAGAGAGGCTCGTTGTCCAGGGCCGCGGCCCCAGCACACCACCCAACGCACAAGGTGGCCGCGATCGCGAAGCGACGCGACGAAGGAGCGCCCTTGACAATGAGAATCGGCACCGCAAAATCCGCCCCGCCGCCACCCCGGTAACCCCGCCGAAGCAAACCAAAACGCCCGGCCGCACCCACCCGAGCGCAGAACTCGCGGGCCCGAGCGCAGAACTCGCGAGTCCGAGCGCACCCCCGTTGCCTGAACGCAGAACTCGCGGGCCCGAGCGCAGAACTCGCGGGCCTGAACGCAGGACTCGCGAGTTCGAGCGCACCCCCGTTGCCTGAGTGCAGGACTCGCGGGCCTGGGTGCAGGACTCGCGCCGCGGGCGGCAGCCGGTCAGGAGCGGAGCATCTCCGCGACGAGGAACGCGAGCTCCAGCGACTGCTGGGTGTTGAGCCTGGGGTCGCACGCGGTCTCGTAGCGGCCGTGCAGGTCGGCTTCCGAGATGTCCTGCGCGCCGCCGAGGCACTCCGTGACGTCCTCGCCGGTCAGCTCGATATGGATGCCGCCGGGATGGGTGCCGAGCCGGCGGTGCACCTCGAAGAAGCCCTGCACCTCGTCCACGATCCGGTCGAAGTGCCGGGTCTTGTAACCCGTTGAGGACTCGTGGGTGTTGCCGTGCATCGGGTCGCACTGCCAGATCACCTTGTGCCCCGAGGCTTCCACCTCACGCACGATCGGCGGCAGCACGTCACGCACCGTCGCGTTGCCCATCCGGCTGATCATCGTGAGCCTACCGGGCACGCAGTGCGGGTCGAGCCGCTTGACGTACTCGACCGCCTGGCTCGGCGTGGTGGTCGGGCCGATCTTGACGCCGATCGGGTTGGCCAGCAGCTCGGCGAACGCGATGTGCGCGCCGTCCAACTGCCTGGTGCGCTCCCCGACCCAGAGGAAGTGCGACGAAAGATCGTAGAGCCGGGGCTCGTCGCCGCTGGTGTCCATGCGCAACATGGCCCGCTCGTAGTCGAGCAGCAACGCCTCATGGCTGGCGAAGATCTCGGTGGTGTGCAAGGTGCTGTCCTGCACCCCGCAGGCCGCCATGAAGCGCAGCCCACGGTCGATCTCGGTGGCCAGCGCCTCGTACCGCTCGCCGGCCGGCGAGGTGCGCACGAAGTCCTTGTTCCAGTCGTGCAGGTTGGTCAGGTCGGCCATGCCGGCCGCGGTCAGCGCGCGCAACAGGTTCATCGCGGCACCGGCGTTGGCGTAGGCGCGAATCATCCGGCCGGGATCTGGCGTCCGAGTCTCGAGCGTGGCCACCAGCGAGTTGATGATGTCCCCGCGGTACACCGGCAGGCCGAGGTGATCGGTGGCGTTGGACCGCGGCTTGGCGTACTGGCCGGCGAACCGGGCGACCTTGAGCACCGGCACGCTCGCGCCGTAGGTGAGCACCACCGCCATCTGCAGCAGCGTGCGGATGTTGCCGCGGATATGCGGTTCGGTGTTGTCGGCGAAGGTCTCCGCGCAGTCGCCGCCCTGGAGCATGAACGCGTTACCGAGGGCCACGTCGGCCAGTCGCTCGCGCATCCGGTCGATCTCGGGCGGCACGGTCACCGGCGGCACGCTCTCCAGCAACGTGCGCACCTGGCGCACCTGAAGCGGATCCGGCCACTCCGGCTGCTGCGCGGCCGGCCGGGCGAGCGCGTCGTCAAGGGCGGCGCGCAGGTTCGGCGGCAGCGGCGGCAGCTCGGGCAGCGTGTCCACCGGCACATCCACGGTCCAGTTCACCCCGCAAGCGTAAGAGGTAACCGCTTGCTCGCCACGGTCTGGGGTGATTGCGTACCCGGGTGACACCTACGCTCTACGAGTGGGCCGGTGGCGCGGCGGCCCTGCACAAGCTGTTCGACCGGTTCTACGAGTACGTGCGCGCGGACGAGACTCTGGCGCCGGTGTTCGCGAACATGTCGCCCGAGCACCCGAAGCACGTCGCGGCCTGGCTCGGCGAGGTGTTCGGCGGCCCGGCGGAGTACTCGGCGCAGCGCGGCGGACACGCGCACATGATCAGCCGGCACCTCGGCCGGGCACTCACCGAGCGGCACCGGCGGCGCTGGGTCGAGCTGCTGATCGACACCGCGGACGAGGTTGGGCTGCCGGACGATCCGGAGTTCCGCGCCGCGTTCGTCGGCTACCTCGAGTGGGGCACCCGGATGGCGGTCATGCTCTCCGCACCCGGCGTCGAACCGCCGCCGGCCGACTCACCGATGCCGAGCTGGGACTGGACGCTACCCCCGTATCAGCCGTAGACCGGCTCGGGTCGAGCATCCGCCCACGGGTGCGCCCGCTCGAACTGTCCGGCAAGACCGAGCAGCCGCCGCTCGGCGAACGCCGGTCCGATCAGCTGCACCCCGATCGGCAGCCCGCGCTCGTCGCGGCCGGCCGGCAGCGCGGCCACCGGGTAGCCGAGCACGTTCCAGGTCGGGAAGTACGGGATCCCCATGGACACCCCGGCGAGCGTGCTGCTCGCGCCGCTGCCGTGGTAGCGCCCGATCCGGAGCTGCCGGCTGGTCCACCCCGGCTGGAGGATCACGTCCACATTCTCGAAGAACCCACGCATCAGACTGTCCAAACCGGACTCCGCGGCACGCACCCCGGCCAGCACCCGGTCCGGGATTCGCCGGCCAACCGCGGCGATCCGGCGGGAGCGCGGTTCCAGCCACTCGGGGTGCGGCAGCCCGGCCACATCGTCGGACACCCCGCGCAGGTAGCGCACCAGGAACTGGGGCGATGGCCGAACGCCGAGCGGCGGGTCGGCCTCGGTCACCTCGTGCCCGAGCGCGCGCAGCCGGTCGGCCGTGTCCAGCACCGCTCGCTTGCGCTCTCCCTCCATCGGCGGGCGGCCCAGCGGCGTGCGCCAGGACAGCGCGATCCGCAGCCGGGGCGGATCGCCGCCGGCGGCGGACCGGTAGCCGCCCGCGTCGCCGTCGCCGAGCGCGGCCCGCACGTCGGCGAGCACGTCCAGCATGGCGGCGACGTCGGCGACCCGGCGGCCGAGCGGACCGACCACGGACAGGCCGTGCCAGCCCTCCTCGCCGGCGGCCACCAGCCCCCTGGTGGTCTTCATGCCGAAGATGCCGCACGCCCCGGCCGGAATCCTGAGCGCGCCGCCGCCGTCGGAACCCGTCGCGGCACCCACGATGCCGGCGGCGATCGCGGCGGCCGAGCCGCCCGAGGAGCCGCCCGGGGTGTGGTCCAGATGCCACGGGTTGCGGGTGGCGCCGTGGGCGAGGGTTTCGGTGAACGGCCACAGGCAGCGCTCCGGCGTCCGGGTGTGACCGACGATCACCGCACCGGCCGAGCGCAGCCGGGCCACCGGCGGGCTGTCCTGTTCGGCCGGACCGAACTGCGGGCGCCCGCCCTTGGCGGTCACGTCACCCGCGACGTCCTGGTCGTCCTTCACCGCGACCGGCACGCCGAGCAGCGGGGTGCGCTCCCCGGCGTCGATGCGGCGCTGCGCGTCCTGCGCCGCCTGCCGGGCCGCGTCGGCGTAGACGGTCCGGAACGCGTTGAGCGCCGGGTTGACCGTCTCGATTCGGCGCAGCACCGCGTCGGTCAGCTCCGGCGCGGAAACCGCGCCGTCTCGCAACGCGGCCGCCTGCGCGTCCGCCCCGGCCCACAGCAGTTCCTCGACGTCCATGCCGAGACCCTGCCACAAGCCGATCAGCCGAAGAAGACCTCGGCCTCGGCGTAACGCTCGAGCGGAACGGTCTTGAGCTCGGCCGTGGCCTCCGCGAGCTTCACCCGGATGATGTCGGTGCCGCGCAACGCCACCATCACGCCGAAGTCGCCGTCTCGCACCGCGTCCACCGCGTGCAGACCGAAGCGGGTGGCCAGCACCCGGTCGTAGGCGGTCGGCGTGCCGCCGCGCTGGACGTGGCCGAGCACCACGGCCCGGGACTCGGCGCCGGTGTGCCTGGCGATCTCGTCGGCCAGCCAGGCGCCGATGCCGCCGAGCACGACGTGGCCGAACGCGTCCTTCTCGCCGCTGGCGAGCGACTCGCGGCCGCCCTCGGGCATGGCGCCCTCGGCCACCACGATGATCGGGGCGTACTCCCGCTCGAAGCGGCGCTTCACCCAGGAGACCACCGTCTCCACGTTGAACGGCCGTTCCGGCACCAGGATGACGTTGGCCCCGCCGGCGAGCCCGGAGTGCAGTGCGATCCAGCCGGCGTGTCGGCCCATCACCTCGACGACGAGCGCGCGGTGGTGCGACTCGGCCGTGGTGCGCAGCCGGTCGATCGCCTCGGTGGCGATGTGCACCGCGGTGTCGAAGCCGAACGTGTAATCGGTCGAGGCCAGGTCGTTGTCGATCGTCTTCGGCACGCCGACCACGCCGACCCCGTCGTCGGTGAGCCGCTTGGCCACCCCGAGCGTGTCCTCGCCGCCGATCGCCACCAGCGCGTCCACGCCCTGCTCGGCCAGCACCGCCTTGATCTTGTCGACGCCACCCTCGTGCTTGTACGGGTTGGTGCGCGACGAGCCGAGGATGGTGCCGCCCCTGGCCAGGATGTCCTCGACGTCGGACAGGCCGAGCGGCCGGGACTTGCCCTCGAGCGGGCCCTGCCAGCCGTTGCGGAAGCCGACCAGGTCCCAGCCGTAGGCCTCGATCCCCTTCCGCACCACCGCTCTGATCACGGCATTCAGACCCGGACAGTCACCGCCACCGGTAAGCAAGCCAACGCGCATGTGCCGATTCTCCATCAGGTCGCTCGAGTCGGGCTTGGCCACCGGGTCGGAAACCCCGTGACGGGTGCAAGGGTGCCACCTTCTGGATCGGTGCAGCAACCGGGCCGGGCTAATTGCCCGGCAACCCCAGGCGAACCCATTCCGCCTCGATCACCCGCCACCTCGCCAGGTTGTGCCGGGCGTCGGCGAGCGCGTCGTGCGCGTCGTCCGGCGGCACCGGGAGCGTTGGTTTGCCAACGTCCTCCCAGCGCTGGCGCAGTTCCCTGGTGAACCTGGGCAGCGCCCTTGGCAGAGCCGGCATGTCGCCCCACAACTGGGCCAGCGCCACGTGGTCGTAGGCGGCGAACCAGGCCCACAGCTCGACCTTCTCGCCGTGCGGGCTGATGAACCTCATCAGCCGCTCGCGCATGGTGCGCCGGTCGCACCAGACCGGGTCGGCCGGCGGCGGCAGCTGGGCCAGCACGTGCTCGCGCACCCAACGGCCGGCCCTGGTCGGGTCGAACTCGGTGGAAACCGCGTAGAACTCGCGGCCGTTCTCGTCCACGACGCCGATCGAGACCAGGTCGATGGTCACCCCGTCCTCGATGAACTCGGTGTCGTAGAAGAAACGCATCGGCGAAGCCTAATCGCGCGGGCGGCTCAGCCAGCCTCCGTCTCCGGGATCCGGTCCTCGGTGCCGGCCGCGCTGCGCTGCGTCGGCAGCTCCACCGGCTCGCCCGCGGCCTGCGCGAGCTGCAACTCCTTGGCCTTGGCGGCGTAGATGTCCACGTACTCCTGGCCGGAGAGCTCCATCAGCGCGTACATCACCTCATCGGTGATCGACCGCTCCACGAACCGGTCCCCGGCGAGGCCGTAGTAGCGGGAGAAGTCGAGCGGCTCGCCGACCTTGATCCGGATCTTGTACGGCTTCCACATCTTGGACCCGATCGGGTTGGCCTTGTCCGTACCGAACATGGCCACCGGAACCACCGGCACCCTCGCCTCGAGCACCATCCTGGCCATGCCGGTCTTGCCCTTGTACAACCGGCCGTCCGGGGACCGGGTGCCCTCTGGGTAGATGCCGAGCAGGTGCCCCTCGCGCAGCAACCGGATGCCGGTGTCCAGCGCGGCCTGCGCGGCGCTGCCGCTGGACCGGTCGATCGGAATCTGCCCCATCCCGGTGAAGAACCACTTCTTCAGCCGGCCCTTGACGCCCTTCTGCGTGAAGTACTCCAGCTTGGCCGGGAAGGTCACCCGGCGACGCACCTTGAGCGGCAGGAAGAACGAGTCGGACACGGCGAGGTGGTTGCTGGCCAGCAGCACGCCGCCGTGCTCCGGGATGTTCTCCGCCCCCTCGATGACCGGCCGGAATAACAGGTGCAGCAGCGGGCCGAGGAACACCCTTTTCATCAACCAGTACACCACCGCGACCCGCGCCTCCCGTTCACCAGCCCCCGCCCGTCATCGAGCCTACGAAGGCCGCACAGCCTGGCACAATCCCACGACGCCCGCCCGGCGGCCACCGTAACACCGGCGGTGGTTACGGAGACTTCGATGTCATCACGGTACATAACGCGGAAACACCTGAGCGAGCGAGCGTGCGAGGTGCTGTCCGTGAGCGCCGCCACGGAGCGTCCGCCGCGCCGAAGGAGAAAAATCGCCGCGGCTGGCCGGTCCACCCGGACGGGGGTTCGTGCGACGATGGCCCCATCACCGAGCAGGGCGGCCTAGTCGTTGCTGAGGAGGGTCGAGGTGTCGGAACGACCCGAGGATGTCGACGCCGCGTTCGCCGCGATCGTCGCTGATCTCGAGCGCGAAGGCTTCGGAGCTGACGTGCCGACCGACACCGAGCCGACCGAAGAGCTCACGGCCTTCGGCCAGCGCGAGGCCGGGGAGCCGACCACCGGCGAGCCGACCACACCGATCTCCGCCTGGCGGGGCCACGAGGCCGAATGGGACTGGTCCTTGGGCTCCGACGAGGAGCACTACGTGCCGCCGGAGCCGCCGCCGCTGCCCCGGCTGCGCCCGATCACCGTGCTGGCCCTTGTCCTGGTGGTGGCCGGCGTGCTGCTGCTTGCCGCGCCCGGAATCATCGGGCTCGACCCCCGGGTCGCCACCCCGATCTCGCTGCTCGCCCTTGTCTGCGGCTTCGGCCTGCTGTTCCTGAGGATGCGGCGCACCCCGCCGGACCCGGGCGACCACGGCAACGGCGCCCAGGTATAGCCGCTGACGGGATCAGCGCCGCCGAGCACCCGGCCCGGCCAGGTCGGCCGCCAGCGCGGCGGCGCCGACCAGGCCGGCGTCATCGCCGAGTTGCGCGGTGCGAATCCTGGCCAGCGGCCGGTAGCCGGCCCCGGTGACCGCGGACTTGTAGTGGTCCCGTGCGTCGTCGAGGAACAGCGGCGCGGACTCGGACACACCACCGGCCACCACCACGATCTCCGGGTCGTACACGTCGGCGACCAGGGCCAGGCCCTCGCCGAGCCAGCTGGCCAGCTCCGCCATCGCGAGTTGGGCGAGCGGGTCGCCGTCGCGCGCCGCGGCGGCCACCTTGCGCCCGGTGACCGCCCGCGAGTCGCCGGCCGCCTCCCGGTCCAGCACCGTGGACCGCCCGGGATGCCTGGCCAGCAGCTCGACCGCGGTGGCACTGAGCGCGGTGCCGCTGCAGTAGCGCTCCCAGCAGCCCGACTTTCCGCACGAGCAGGGCCGGCCGCCCGGCACGAGGCACAGGTGGCCCAGCTCCGGGGCGACGCCGTGCGCGCCGCGAAACGGCGCCCCGCCGAGCAGCAGGGCCCCGCCGATACCGGTGCCGATGGCGACCAGCACGGCCACCCGGGCGCCGCGGGCCGCGCCGAACCGGTACTCGGCCAGCAGCGCCGCGTTCGCGTCGTGCTCGAGCACCACGGGTAAGCCGAGCCGCTCGGCGATCCGGTCCGCCACCGGCGCACCCCGCCAGGCCAAGTGCGGGGCGAACATCACCGAGCGGCGGTCCCTGGTCACGAAGCCGGCGACGGCGAGGCCCACCGCGTCCACCGGGTGCCGCTCGACCAGGGTGCCGACCACCGAGCTGATCGCCGCCTCGAGCGCGGCCTCCCCCGTCGGCGTTGGCGCCCGCGCGGTATCGAGCACGGTGCCGTAGCGGTCGACCACGCCGGCCCGCACGCTGGTCCCCCCGATGTCCACCCCGATCGTCGTGGTCAACCCGGGGTTCCCTTGCGGCGCACCGGAATCCGCTGAACCCCCGGCGACGGTCCGGAACGCGGCTCCGGCCGGAAGCCGGGCATGTGCGGCACTCCCGGCTCCCACCGGTCGGCCAACACCGCACGCAGCAGGGCGACCAGGTCGGCGGCCCGGCCCAGGCTCCGCGCGACCACCTCGGACGGCTCACCGCTGATCAGCGCGAGCACCGCGCACAGTGGGCACCAGTCGTCCGGCAACGGCTCACCGGGCCTGTGCCCGTGCCCGTGCGCGCCGAAGGCGCCGTGCTCGCCGTGCTCGCCATGGCCGCTCTCGGCGATCCGGTCCAGCCACGGCCCGGCACGCTCGGCCACCGCGTCCAGCAACAGCCGCAGCTCCTCGATCAGCCGGGAACCCGGCCCCTCGGTCCGGGTGCTCACCGGGTTCCGCCCTCCGACTCGAAGCGCAGCACCAGACCGGCCCCGTCCGCCTCGGCACCGACGACGGTGTAGCGGCGCAGCATCATCGGCAGCGCGATCAACCGGCGCACCCCGTCCACGGTGACCGCCAGCTCGTCGCCGATCCGGGCCAGCTCGAGGTCGGCCGTGTCGGTCAGCGGCAGCGCGACGGTCAGCTCGTAGGCCGCTCCGGCCTCCCGCACCGCGAGCAGCGGCGCGCTCGCCGGTGCCGGCTCGAGCGGGTCCGCGCCGGCGTAGAGCTCGGCGGCGAGTTCGAGCAGCGCCGCGGTGCCGACCGGCTCGGTCGCCCGGTGCTCCACGGTGCGCAGCGGCAGCGGGGTGGATGCGGCCAACTCGGCGAGCACGGCATCCTGCGCGGCCCGCCGGGTGCGCAGCCAGCGCGCCGCCGGTCCGTGCCAGAGCCGGGCCTTCGGTGCGAGCCGGTTGGCCACCAGGCCCTCGACCGGAATGGCGCGCAGCGCCAGCGCGGTGAGCATGCGCCGGGTCTCCGCGACCACCATGCGCTCGGGGGTGAGTACCAGCCGCACGCCGGTGGTCGCCGGGTCGACCAGCAGCCGGCGCAGCGCCGCGAGGTGTTCGGCGAGCCGGCCGACCGGACCGCCGACCGACGGATGTAGCCGGGTCAGGTAGCCGGCCACCGCCTCGGGCAAAGCCAGCAGCCGCAACGTTTCCGCCGTCGGACCGCAGTCGACCACCACGGCCTCCCACGGGCCGGCATCGGCGAACCTGGCCACCTCGGTCAACGCGAGCAGCTCGTCGACGCCGGGCAGCACGGTCAACTCCTCGGCATCCAGCTCGTCGAGCCCGGCGCCGGCCAGCACACCGCGCAGGTGGCTGCGCAGGTCGGCCCAGGACCGGTCGACCAGCCGGCGGCTGTCCACATGCGCGGCGTACAACCCACGGTCCACTTCGGACGGATCGCCGTTCAGCGCGACGCCGAACGCGTCGGCCAGCGAGTGCGCCGGGTCGGTGGAGACCACCAGCGCCTTGCGCCCGCCCGCGGCGAGGCGGGCGGCGGTGGCCGCGGCGAGGGTGGTCTTCCCCACCCCGCCCTTCCCGGTGAACAGCAGGATGCGCAACGGGGTCCGCCCTAGCCGCTCTCGACCCTGCGCTTGAGCTCCTTGAGCGCGGTGTCCATGATCACCTTCTCGGCTTTGCGCCGGAACAGGCCGATCATGGGCACCACGAGCTGGACCGAGAGCGTGTACGTGACCCGGGTCTGCTCGCCTTCAGGGGTGAGCGCGTAGGTGCCGTTCTGCGCGCGCTGCATCTGCCCCTTGACCAGGCTCCAGTTCACCGTGAGTCCGTCGGCCGCCCAGTCGTAGGACAGCGTGTAGACGTCCTTGAACGGACCGGCGTCCAGGGTGAACCGGACCTGCTTGGCCTTGCCGTCCTCGCCGGCATCGAGCACCTCGGTCTTCTTGACCGCGTTCGCCCACTCCGGATACGCCGGGAAGTCCGCGATGACCGACATGATCGCTTCGGGCGGGGCGTCGACGACGATCGACTGGGTGGACTCATCGGCCATGCGGGGCAGGCTACCCGGTCAACCCATCACCACCGCAGCACGTACGGCCGCTCGGTTCGCTGGAAGTGACCGACGTTCACGCACTCGGTCCGCCCCACCCGCATTCGGGAGGCCAGCGGCTGGTGCACATGACCGAACAACGACCAGCGCGGCGCCCCGGCCCTGATCAGCTCGAGCAACCCGGCGGAGCCGTGCTCGAACCGGCGCGCCAGCACGTCGAAGGTCAGCTCGGGCAGGTCCGGCGGGATGTGGCTGCATACGACGTCGACCGGACCCAACCCGCGCAGCGCCGCGGTGAAGTCCTCCTCGGAACGCAGGTAGGGCCGGAACGCACCGCCCCGCCGGCGCCGGTTGGCCGAGGGCGGCAGCAACCCGCCGCCGACGAACCCGAACCGCAGGCCGTCCAGCTCAACCGTTTCCCCGTCCAGGATGCGCACCGTCTCGCCGGCGTACTCCGGCCAGAGCGCGGGCGTGTCCACGTTGCCGGGGGTGGCATAGGTCGGCGCGGTCAGCGCGCCGAACAGCTTGCCGTACTGATCGCGTACCGCCGCCTCGACCACGCCGGCCGGGTCGGTCAGGCTGGACCACAGCGACGCGGCGAACTCGGCGATCTCCACATGACGCCGTTCGCGGCGCAGCCGGGCGAACGTGGCCACCTTCTCCGGGCCGAACACCGCGCCGAGAATGCCGCCGGAATGGTCGTGGTAATCCACGAAGTCGATCAGGTCGCCGAGCACGACGAGCGCGTCCGCGCCGTCGCCCGCCCGGGCCAACGCATCGACGTTGCCGTGCACGTCGGAGACCACGTGAACCCGCACTGTGCCAACCTACGTGAGATCCGGCGGACAGCCCGGTCTTCTACCGTCCTCCAACTCGCGCTTGAGCTCGAGGGCGATCGCCTTCGCGGCGAGCTGGCGACGGGTGAGCTCGCGCCTGCGCTCCCGCGGCGTGCCCGGCCGGCCCGGTGGCAGGTCGACACGGAGAAAGAAGTGCAGCAGCGTGCCGTCCAGCACCGCCTCCAGCCAGACCTCCATGGTGCCGACCAACGCGCCGTCGACGGTCCAGCGCAGCCCCTGGTCCCCCCGGTCGGCGTAGACGCGGAGGACGAGATCCGGCCAGAACCGGCGCCAGGCCGCCGGCTCGGCGAACACCGCGGCCACCAGCTTCGGTGGCACGGCGAGAAACGTCTCGTCGACGACGTCGAGGTCGGGCACCTGTGCAGCCTCTCATGTGTGCGACCGCTAGGTTTCGGTGCGTGTCGAGCCCCTCGATCACCGCTTCGGAGAACCTCACCGACATGGTGTTCGCCAACGCCGAACGGTTCGGCGACGCGGTCAGCTTCCGCCGTTGGGAAGCCGACACCTGGCTGGACGTCACCGCCCGGGAGTTCGCCGCCGATGTGCTGAGCGTCGCGAAAGGACTGATCGCGGGCCGGCTGTCGGCCGGCGAGCCGGTCGCGTCCTCGTGCGCCGGCTACGAATGGGCGGTCGCCGAGTCCGCGGTGTGGACCGCGGGCGGCAGCGCCGCGGCTGCCGGGTCCGCCACCCGCATCGCCGTCGCGCCGCAGAACCTGGCCGCACTCCGCGAACGCGGCCGGGCGGTGCCCGACGAGACGGCACACGACCGGCGGCTCGCGGTCGACTCGGGGCACCCGGCAACCGCAACCCACAGCCACGGCACGCTGCTGGCCGAGGTGCGCGCGGCGGTCGCCACCTACTCCCGGCTGGCCGGGCCCGGTCACTCGATGCTGATCGCCGTGCCGGTGCCCAATGAACTGGCCAGGGTGCTGGCGCTGTGCTGCCTGTACTCCAGGACCACGGTGGCCATCGGGGACACCGGCGACCTCGGCGCGCTCCGGCCGACCGCGGTGGTCGCCGGGCCGGAGCTGCTCCGCGAGGCGCACGACCTTGCTCGGCAGCAGGCACTCCGTGAGGATCGCGGCCGGCTCTTCGACGCGGCGGAAAAGGTCGCGGTGGCCTATGCCAGAGCGCTCGACGGCTTCGGTCCGAGCCTGACACTGCGCGGAAAGCACGTTGCGGCGAGCCGGTTCGTCTACCCCAAGGTGCGCGCCGCGCTCGGCGGCCGGTGCGTCGCGGTGCTCTGCGCCGGCGGTCCGGTCGACGAGCGGCTGCGGCACTTCTTCCGGGGCATCGGAATCGCGGTTCACTCCGTCTGAGCAACCGGTCTGCCCAGCCGTGCATCCCCACTGGCGGTAGGGGGCGGCCGGCGGCGATCGTGACAACCGTGGCTCAGCAACAGGAGATCATCGACGCGATCAACCAGCGGCTCGGCGGCGCCGCGGGCGCGACGCCGGCCGGCGCGGCGGGCGGCGGACACGGCAGGCCGGACCCGTCCGGTGCCGGGCCGGCCGGACAGGGTGCCGGCTTCAGCGTCGCCACCGACGAGCTCAACGGCTATGTGCGGCAGACCCGCAGGCTGGCCGACGAGCTGCACGACCTGGCCCGGCGCCCGGTCAGCTCGGTGCAGACCATCGCCGAGGACAGCTTCGGCAGGATCGGCAAGGAGACCGGGTTCGCCACGGCACTCAACCACTTCGCCGACGCGCTCGAGCTCCAGGTCAACGGCGTGGCCAAGAACGCGGACGCGCTGGGGGAATCCGTCGCGAAGACCGCGAAGACCTATCAACACCAGGACCAGGAGCTGGCCCAGGACATCCTGGATCTGATCACCTAAGGACGCACGCGTGGACACCAGACTCATCGCGCAGCAGGTCGCCGACCAACTCATCGAGCACCGCAACCGGTTGGCCGGCAAGGCCGACGACGCACACCGGGCGCAGCAGGCGCTCCAGGAGACCGCCCGGTCCATCGCCGAGCACCGGGACCGGCACAACACCAGCGCGGCCACCGCGACCAGCCACTGGGACGGCTCCAACGCCGCCGGGTTCGACCGCAAGGCCGCCCGGCTGACCAGGTCCCTCGACGTCACCGCGACCTCGGCCGGACACGGCGCGGCCGTCGTCTCGTCGGCGGCGGCCTGGCTGGACGGCGGGCACCAGGCGGTAGCCCGGCTGGTCGAGGAGTACACCACCAAAGCCTCAACGGCGCTGGACGCCGGTCTCGCCGTGCAGGGCGCCGGCTCCCGGGCGGCGGTGCTTCGCGCCGTCGGCCAGGTGGTCGACCTGGTGCGCGGCTACACCGCCGAGTCGGCCAAGCAGGTGGCCACCACGGCGCAGCACCTCAAGGATTCGGCCGCCGAGCTCAGGTCGCTCGAGCGCAGGGTCGAGCACGACGGCATCGTGGACCCGCAGCGAACCAGGCGGCCGAAGGGCAGGCAGAACGGCAAGCCGAGGAAACCGCCCAAGGGCGGCAAGCGACCGGACCGCAAGCCCAGGCACCCGGGCGACACGCCGACGACCAAGTCCGGCACCGCGAACAAGATCAAGAAGGTGGCCCGCGGCCAACTCGGCTACCACGAGGGCCCCAACAACCAGAACAAGTACGGGCCGGCCGAGGCCTGGTGCGCGTTGTTCGCCACCTGGGTCTGGCGCAAGTCCGGGGTGAAGATCCCGAGCCTCGCGTTCACGGGTGCGGTCTACAACTGGGGCCAGCAGCACCACCTGGCCTACGACAGCCGCCACCTGAACCAGGCCCGGCCCGGCGACGTTCTGCTGTTCGGCAGCGGCCCACAGAGCACCAGCACCAGCAAGCACATCGGGATCGTGGAGAGCGTGCACGGCAACACGGTCACGCTGATCGAGGGCAACTCGAGCGACCGGGTCCAGCGGGTTGCCCACACCCTGTCGTCGGGGACGTTCTACGGCGGGGTGCATCCACGGTGACCGACTTCGACGTGCCGGACGACGACGGGACCGACGACAAGGTGACCGACCACCCGATCACCGGCGCCGTGCGGGTCGCGGGCGTACGGGTCGAGGTGTTGCCCGGCGGAGCGCTGTCCTCGATCAGCCTGTCCGACCGGGCCATCGGACACTGCCCGCGCACGCTGGCCATGACCATCGTGGACGCCATCGCCGAGGCAACCGCGCTGGCCAACCAGCGGACCCGGCACGCGCTCGGCGTCGCGCTCACCGGGCTCGGCCTGGACTGCGACGCCGCCATTACCGAACGGGTGGAAGCCACCACCCCCGTGACCTGGCGGATGTAGATGAAACCGGGCGAGCTGAGCATCGACGAGTTGATCGCGGCCGGCGCCGAGCTCGGCGATCGGGTAGGTGTGTTCGACCAGTTGGCCCGGATCACCCCCCGGGCCCGCGGGGAGGCCGGCATGGAGGTGGAGGTGAACCTGGACGGCATGATCATTGGACTCGACCTGACCCACGAGGCGCTTCGCCTCGGAGCCGACGCGCTTGCCGAGGAGATCTTCCGGCTGACCCACCAGGCGGCCGCCGCGGCCCTGGCGGCCGGAGTCGCCATCCTGACCCCGGTCGCCGGCGACGACCTGATGTCCCTGATCGACCTCGGCGGGCCGGAGCCGGTCGCGGTCCCGCTGCCCGCCCCGGCGGAGGAGGACTACGCCGCGGTGCGGAGCTGGGCCGTCTGAGCCGGGCCTAACCCGCGAGCAGCGCGGCCAGCCGGCCGGCAATCCCGTCCCAGCGCCAGTGCTCGGCGACCCAGCGGCGGCCGGCCTCACCCATCGCGGCGGCCCGTTCCGGGTCGGCGAGCAGGCCGCCGATGGTGTCCACCAGGGTGCCGAGCTCCCGGCCGTCCACCACGTGGCCGGTCTCGCCGGGGAGCACGGTCTCCGGGGCGCCACCGGAGTCCCCGGCCACCACCGGCAGACCGGAGGCGGACGCCTCCAGGTAGACGATGCCGAGGCCCTCCACGTCCAGGCCGCGGCCGTGGGTGCGGCACGGCATGGCGAACACATCGCCGGCCGCGTAGTGCGCGGGCAGCTCGTCCCACGGCACCCGGCCGGTGAACACCACGTGCCCGGCCACGTCGAGCTGCGCGGCCAGTGCGGTCAACCGGGCGTGGTACGGGCCGCCGCCGACCAGCAGCAGCGCGGCCTCCGGCACCCGCTGCCGAAGCCGCGGCAACGCGCGGATCAGCATGTCCTGGCCCTTGCGCGGCCAGAGCCGGGAGACGCAGACGACCACGGGCCGGTCGCCGAGCTCGTAGCGGTCGCGGATCTCCTTGCGGGCCAGCGGGTCTGGCCGAAACTGGTCGGTGTCCACGCCGGAGGGAAGGTGCTCGAGCGCGGCCATCGGGCCGAACGCCGAGGCGAACCGGGATCGGGTGTAGCGGCTGACGTAGGTGACCACGTCGCACGTCGACCCGATCCGGCGCAGCGCCTGGCGGGCCACCGGCAGCATCGACCAGCCGACCTCGTGTCCGTGCGTGCTGGCCACGATCCGGTTCGCACCGGCCGCGCGCAGGCTCGGCGCCAGCAGGGCGAGCGGCGCGGCGGCGCCGAACCAGACCGACTCACAGCCCTCCGAACGGATGATCTCCCGCGCCCGCCGGGCCACGCCCGGGGTCGGCAGCATCAACGTGCCGGAATGGCGCACCACGTCATAGGGCTGGTCGCCGTCGAACCGGGGATGCGACTCCCAGGACGGCGCATAGACCACCAGTTCATGCGCCGGCAGCCGGCTGGCCAGCGCGTGCAGGTAGGACTGGATCCCACCCGGACGGGGCGGGAAGTCGTTGGTCACTACCAGGGTTCGGGGCACCCGGCCACCCTATCGAGCGACCCTCAGCGCAACGCCTGGACCAGGTACTGCCGCCAGCCGGCGATCAAGCCGGCCCGGTCCACGCCGAGCACCTGGCGGAGCAGGTCGTCGGTCATCGTGGCGGAGACCGGCCCGGCCGCGGCGAGCTTGCGGTACAGCGCGAGCAGGACGTTCTCCCCGTACCGCTCGGCCACGAACCGGGAGACCGACCAGGCCTGCTGGTAGGCCAGGTCGAGTTCGCGGCCCCGGGAGCGGAACTCCTTGTCCTCCGGCAGGTCCGGCGGGGCGCCGGAGCGGCGCACCTCATCGGCCAGGTCCGGGGCGCCCTGGGCCACCGTGATACCGCTGTCCCGGTACCCCACGTAGTCCGCGAAGCCCTCGAGCAGCCACATCGGCGCGCCATCCACGGTCTCCGCCCTGGCCGCCACGTGCAGGATCTCGTGGCGCAGCACCACCCGAAGCGAGGCGGGCGACAGTGCCCGCGACCCGTCCGGGTTGAGCACCACCCGCTGGCCGCTGACCTGGTGCCGGTCGGTGTCCACCCGGTCGGCCACCGCGACCGCGACCACCGAGTCGGTGGGGAAGCTCGGGCCGACCAGCGCCCGCATCTCCTCCGGGTTGTCCGGCAGCACCAGCGCCACTCGTTGGGACCAGCCGTTGCCCCAGACCGCGGTGACCGCGGCCACCGAAGAGTCCAGCTCGCCGGTGAGCCGCTCCGCCATCGCCTCCCGGCCCGGGTGGACCAGCACGATGCCGCTGTCGGTGGACGTCACCAGGCAGGGCGCGAAGTCCCACGGACCGCGCCAGGTGCGCCGGCCGAGCCCGTCCAGCGCGGTGTCCGACCGCAGGTACCAGCGCTCGCCACGGCGGGCGAACAGGTAGCCCATGGCGTGGGTGGTTGATACCAGGTCCGCGCCGCGCAGGGCGTAGCGCAGGTCGACCGACGGTGCCCAGAGCTCGTCGGTGCCCTGGCTCGCCGCGACTCCGGACACGTCCAGCGCGTCCTCGGCATGCAGTTGGTAACTCCACTCGTCCAGTGGCACGCCGGCCAGGTTGGTGAACAGCGCCCGCTGCCTGGTGACGAAGTCCGCGTCCGCGGTCGGGTCGAGGCCGGCCAGAAAACTCTGCTCGTCGCGCCGGTTGATCGCGTCCGCCCGGTCGTGCAGCAGCTTGGTGACGGCGTCGGTCTTGAACGGGTCGTCGCGGTCGACCGACGGAACAGCCGGCGTGATCGCACCAAGCGGCCGGCCCTGGCTCGGCGCGGTGCTGCTCGGCACCGCCTGCGGCGCCGGCTCGGTGCGGGAGGTGAACACCACGGCCAACCCGCAGAGGATGGCGGCGGCCACCGCCGCGGCCAGCCACGAGCGCAGCCCCGACCTCCCACTCACGGGCCGATGTTAGGCCACGGCGCCGGACAAGGCTCGGGCCCGGTGCGCACGCACCGGGCCCGAGGAGACGCTGGCGACTCAGCCGACGAGCCGCCGTGAACCGAAGTAGTCGCTGCCGCCGCCGGAGACCGGGGCGACCTTGACCGGCACACCGGAGGTGGAGGCGTGCACGATGTTGCCGTTGCCGATGTACATCGCGACGTGGTGGATGCTGCCCGCGCTGCTGCCGTAGAACAGCAGGTCACCGGGCTGCCACTGGCCGGAGGCCACCGGCGCGCCGAGCTGGTACTGCGCCCGGCTGGAGTGCGGCAGGTTCACGCCGGCCGCGCGGAAGGCGAACATGGTCAGGCCGGAGCAGTCGAACTGGTCCGGGCCGGCCGCGCCGTACACGTAGCGGTCGCCGACCTGGTCGAGTGCCGTCTGCACCGCGGCGTGCGCGGCGCCGGGCGGCGCCATGTACACCACGTGCGTGGTCGGGCCGGCGAGAATCGCCTGGTCCTTGCCGGACAGTTTCTTGTAGGCCTTGTCCGCCTGATCGATCCGGGCGTCCAGGTCGGCCTTGGTCTGGCTGATCTGGTTGGTCAGCTGCTCGGCGGTGGCCTTGGCTTCCTGCGAACGCTTCTGGGCGTCCGCCGCCTTGTTCCGCGCGCCGGCCGCGGTGTCCACCGCGCTGGTGAACTTCTGCAGGGCGTTCTGGTTCTCGGTGGCCAGCACGTTCAGTGCCGACGCGCGCTCCAGGAAATCCTGTTGCGAGCCGCCGCCGAGGAGAGCGGAGAGGTTGTTGAACCGGGCGCCCTGGAAGGAGGCGTTGGCCAGCGCGTCGACCGAGCCGCGGAACTGCTCTTCCTGGGCGTGCGCGGTCGCCTCGGTCTGGTGGGCCGCGTTCAGATCCGCCGAGGCCTTGTCCAGTTCGGCCTGCTTGGTGGCCAGGTCGTTCTTCGCGGCGAGGAAGTCCTCGTTGACCTTGGTGGCCTGCGCGGAGAGGTCCTGGAACTGCTTGAGCGCCTCCGATGCGTTCGCCGGGGCAGGGGGCGGGGCTGGTGGTTGCGCAGCAACCGGTACGGGAGAGAGACTCACCGCCAGTACTACGGCGGAAATGCTGAGGGCTCCACGGACTGCGCGCTTCAGGTGATGCGACGCCACGTCGCGGGTGTCTCCTTCGTCCGTCGAACCGTTGACCGGGTGGCTCGCGGATGACGCGAGCACCACCCCACCGTGGGGGAATCGGTCGCCCTCCCGACAAGGGCAATCAACGGCGATCCCGCGTAGCCGCCTCGGGGTGGACGACTGTCGGCCGCGAGATCTCGGACAGGTTACGAAAAGTGAGGCAACGCGTCTACCTGACGCAACGAAAAACGCGGTAAATGCGCGCCGAAACACCAACGGAGCAGTGGATATCGCGTTGTGTGACCGCGCTAACACCTCGGTTCACCTGGTCGTGTGCCGTTCGTCGACAGCAGACGACCGCTTGCCGACCGGCCACCTTCGGTCGGGCATGTCGCGGCTCAGCGGAGGACGAAACGGCCGAACCACACCTACGCCGACTTCTCCACGGGGATCAGTTGTAGTCGCGGAACCAGGCCGGCTTCGGCGAGCACGTTGATGGCCCGCCGCTCGAACGCGTCCAGCTCCACGCTCGGCGGGGCGCCGAGCAGCACACTGATCACACAGTCCTGGCAGGCGAGCCCCCGCACAACGCAGGTGTCGCAGTCCACGGTCAAGGTCGACATGTCCGGCTCCTTCCGCACGGCCCAACTTCTGCTACGCACGTTAGGACCGGGCACCGACAATTCTCGGTCAGGTGTTCGAACAGCGCCACTCTCCGCAGGTCAGCGGCCAGCACCGAAGAACTCCCAGTGCCACGGCTCGACCCGGCCGCGGCCCGGCCACGCCCAGGCCGGGTTGGCCCAGCCGAACGCCGGGGCCGACCGGGCCAGCCAGGCGTACTCCGGCGTGCCGAAGGCCTCCACGCCGCCGCACAGGTCCACCGCAAGACCCCAGCCGTGGTTGCTGGTGCCGGGCACCGCGGCCAGCGCCGGTTTGAGCGCGTAGAGCCGCAGCTGAGCGTCGAAGGTGCGATAGGAGTCGGTGACGCACAGCTGGCGACCGAAGGTGGCGCTGAACGCGGCGCTCAGCGCCTGGAACGCGGCGGCCGCGTCGCAGCGCAGCGCATGCGAGCCCACCCCGGTCCCGCACAGCGCGGCAGGTGGGATGAATCCGTTGGGGTAACCGCCCCAGCCGCCGGCCGCCTCCCCCGAGGCCCGGGGCGGCAGCTCCACTCCGCCGCAGCGCCACGGCAGCCCGCCGGCGCTCGACCGGGGCACCGGCCGCGCGGCCCGCACCGGCAGCGCCGGCCGGGCGATGCCGAGCAGGCTGTCGCCGGCCGGCAGGTCGGTCACCACGACGCCGGCCAGCCGAGCGTCCGCGGCCAGCATCGTGTGCTGGTCGAGGAGCACCGCGACGCTCTGCACGCCGTACCGGGCCGGGCCGAGGAAGGCCAGGTCGCCGGGTTGGGCATCGGCCGGCGGGACCGGGGTCAGCGCGGCGAACTGGTCGGCGGCCGTGGCCGGCACCGGCAGGCCCGCACCGGCGTAGGCGGCGTGCACCAGCCCGTCGCAGGAGTAGGCCGAGGGGCCCATGCCGCCGGTCTGCGGCACGTATGGCTTGCCGAGGGCGCCGACCGCGGCGGTCACCGCGGCGACCGTCTCCTCGGGCAGCACCAGCAGCCGCTCGCCGGAGGGCAGGCCCACCTGCGCCACGCCCGGCTGCGGCCCGGCCGACCCGGGCAACGGTTGCAGCCCCGCGGGCAAGCGGGCCGGATCGCGCAGCGCGGCCGCCGGCGGCGGCCGGATGGCGGCGGCCAGCTTGTCGGTGTAGGCCCGCCAGTTCGCCGCGGTGTCGGCGTTGCGGCGCTGCTGGCCCTGCTGCTGGGCGACCACGGCCGCGTTGGTGTCGGCGAGGAACCCGCGCAGCTCGGAGGAGACCGCGGCGGCACGGTTGCTGGCGTCGTCGTCGCGCCGGTCCAGCTCGACCTTGCGGTCCACGGCGGCCCGCTCGGCATCGGTGGCGGTCCGCTCGGCGTCGACCGCGGCCCGCTGCCGCGCCAGCGCCGCGGCCAGCCGGCCGTCCTGGTCCGCGCGCAGCCGGCCGACCAGCTCGGACTTGGCCAGGAAGTCCGCCGGATCGGTGGCGGTGACGAGCGCCCGCAGCTCGCTTGGCCGGGACATGGCGGAGTACACCGCCGCCGAGTACGCGTCCACCTCGCCCTGCTGCGCCGCGACCGCCCGGTCCGCCTGCTCGCGCTCGGCCCGGACCCGGTTGAGCTGTTCAGTCGCTTTGAGCGACTCGTCCTCGGCGGTATGGATTCGGCCGGCCAGGTCGCCGAGCTCGCGCTGCACGTCGGCGGCCGTACGCTGGAGTCGGGCCACCTTCGGGTCGGCGAACGCCTCCCCCGGCCGGGTGTCCGACAGCGGCTCGCCCGGCGCCACCCCGGCCTCGACCGGGGCTGTGATTGGCGCGTTCGGCTGGGTGGGCTGCGCGGAAGCGACGGACGGCGCGCAGAGCGGTGCGGCGCACAGCGCCAGCGCGGCGGCGGTCGCGGCGCATAATCGGGCGCGCGGAAGCCGTGCCTGCACTCCTGCCTCCATGTCTGTCTAACGCGGCGGGTCGGATCTCGTGACGGCCTATACCCGGCCCAGGCGGGCCAGCAGCACGGCGGAGGGCACCGGGTGGGCACCGCGCCTGCGCACGGAGTCGGCCACCGCGCGGTCGGAGGTGACCACGACCACCGGGCGCCCCTCCGGCTCCGCCGTGACCAGCGCGCGGATCACGTCGTCGGCCAACACGCCGGGATCGCTGAACAGCACCCGTACGCCGCGCGGAGCGGCGATCGGGACGGCGATCACCCCGGCGCCGTCGAATACCAGGGTGACCTCGGCGGAGGTCCGGGCGGCGAGCGCCGCGAGCTGGCGCACCAGGCGGTCGCGCTGATCGGACAGGGAGAGCTCCGCATAGCCGGTCTTGGTGACGTTGTAGCCGTCCACGACCAGGTGCACCGTCGGCAACGCGAGCAACCGGTCCAGCGCGGCCGGATCCTCCACCCGGCCGACCACGCCCTGCGCCGCGGTGGCGCCCCGGACCAGGTCGGCCGGCCGCGGACCGGTCCCGCCGAGGGCCAGCTCGCGACGCAACCCGGTCACCGCGCCGTCCATGGTGTCCACCAGCAGGGCCAGCCGCACCTCGTCGGCCTGCCTGGCCTCCCTGGCCGACTGGCGGGCGATCTCGGCGTCCGCCTCGGCCCGCTCGGCCCGGATCCGCTCGTGCTCGGACCGGTCCCGCTCCCGGTTCCGCTGCTCGGTCAGCGCGGCCACCTCGGCTGCGGTCCGCGACTGGATCCGCTCCGCCTCGCCGATCGCCCTTGCCGCCTCGTCCTTGGCCTCGCGCAGCCGCACACCCTGCTCACGCAGCTTCTTGCGCAGCCGCTCCAACTCGGCCTCGCCCTCGGCCCGCACCCGGTCGGCCATCCCCTGTGCCGCGTCCAGCTCGTCCTGCACCCGGCGCAGCTCCGCCTGGACCCGTTCGGCCCTGGCCAGCGCGGTGTCCCGTTCGGCGCGCAGGCTCGCGTCCGAGGCGCGCCGGGACACCAGCTCGAGGTAGTGCTCGGCGCTGTCCTCACCGAGCAGCACGGCGGCCGCGGCAACCGAAACCGGGTCGCCACCGCTGAGGTCGAGCACCGCGGGCCGGTGCTCGCGGCACCACTCCACCACCGCGGTGCGGAAGGCGACCGAGTCGCGCAGGCTGGCCATGATCGCGCCGGCGCCGAGCCTGGCCCGCTTGGCCGGCGCGAACCGGGCCACCGCACGCAGCGGTTGCGGAATGTCGACCCTGGGCAGCACGCCGATCGCCTCGGCGCCCAGCTCGGCCAGCTTGCCCCGCACGGCGTCCGGCAGGCCGGTCCAGTCCACTCTGGATCCGTTGTCAGCCGCGGCATCCACGTCATCGGGACCGTCCACGGTGGACGGCCCGGCCGGGGCGCCGGGGACCGGCTCGACCGGTTGGGATGACGGTGCCATCTCACAAGGCTAACCGGCTCCCTCCGGACGTGCGTCGTTCTGTCGGTGGGCTGGCCTAGCGTCGCCCGTGTGTCCGGATCGCGGGAGGCCCAACTCACCTTCGACGAGCTCGGCACGCCCCTGCGCACCACCACGTTCGTGGTGTTCGACCTGGAGACCACGGGCGGCAGCGCGGAGGCCGACACGGTCACCGAGATCGGCGCCGTCAAGGTGCGCGGCGGTGAGGTGCTCGGCGAGTTCGCCACCCTGGTCGACCCCGATCGCGGCATTCCGCCGGAGATCGTGCAGCTCACCGGGATCACCAACGCGATGGTCTGTGCCGCGCCCCGCATGGAGCAGGTGCTGCCGGCGTTCCTCGAGTTCGCCGCCGGGTCCGTGCTGGTCGCGCACAACTCGGGCTTCGACATCGGATTTCTGCGCGCCGCCTGCTCGCGGTTCGGCTACCCCTGGCCGAGACCGGCCGTGGTGTGCACGGTCCGGCTGGCCCGCCGGGTGCTGAGCCGGGAGGAGGCGCCGACCTGCCGGCTCTCCGCGCTGGCCGAGCTGTTCCAGGCCGCCGTCAAGCCGGTCCACCGGGCGCTGCCGGACGCGCAGGCCACCGTGGACGTGCTGCACGCGCTACTGGAACGGGTCGGCTCGATCGGCGTGCAGTCGCTCGAGGAGCTGCTGGACTACATCCCGGACGTCACCCCGGAGCAGCGCCGCAAGCGCACGCTGGCCGAGGACCTGCCCTCCGGACCCGGCGTGTACCTGTTCCGCGGGCCCGGCGACGAGGTGCTCTACGTCGGCACCGCGAGCAACCTGCGGCGCCGGGTACGGCAGTACTTCACCGCGAGCGAGACCCGCATGCGGCTGCGCGAGATGGTGCGGCTCGCCGTCCGGGTCGACTCGGTGAGCTGTGCGCACCCGCTCGAGGCGGAGGTGCGGGAGCAGCGGCTGTTGACCGCGCACAAGCCGACGTACAACCGGCGCTCGAAGAACGCCAGGCAGGCGTGGTGGATCACGCTGACCGACGAGGCGTTCCCCCGGCTGTCGGTGGTGCGGGTGCCGAGGGACGGCGCGCTCGGCCCGTTCCGCTCGCCGCGGCTGGCCGGCGAAGCCAGTGTCGCGTTGCAGGACGCGACCGGGATTCGGCCGTGCACGCAACGGATTCCCGCGCGTGCGCCGCAGGGCCAGCCGTGCGCGCTCGCCGAGCTCGGCCGGTGTGGGGCGCCGTGTGCCGGCCGGCAGAGCGTCGTCGAGTACCGGCCATCGGTGGAGGCGATCACGCTGTTGGTCGCCGGCCGGCGGCTGGAGCCGTTGCGACACCTGGCGGAGCGGCTCGCCCAGCTCGCCGAGGCCGGCCGCTACGAGGAGGCCGGGTTGCGCCGGGACCGGATGCGCACGTTGATCCGGGTGCTCGACCGGGGCCAGCGCCTCGCCGCGCTGGCCGCCGTGCCCGAACTGGTCGCCGCCCGGCCGGACGGGTCCGGCGGCTGGGAGTTCGCCGTGGTCCGGCACGGCCGGCTGGCCTCGGCCGGGGTGGCCCGCCGGGGGGTGCCGCCGATGCCGGTGGTCGACGCCCTGGTCGCCGCCGCCGAGACCGTGCTGCCCGGCCCCGGACCGTTGCGCGGCTCCCCGGCCGAGGAGGTCTCGACCGTGCTGCGTTGGCTCGATCGCCCGGGCACCCGGATGGTCCGCTGCGCCCAGCCGTGGACCGAGCCGGCCCAGTGCGCGGCCAGTTGGCGTCCCTGGCTGGACCGCGCCGAGGCGGCCCGGGTGTAGCGGGCCATCCGCCGCCGACCGCCGCCGAGTGGTCACGTCGTCCCGGCGGCGGCCAGCTATGCGCTCATCTGCGGACGGCGATGGCGTTGTAGGTGGTGGTGGGGGTTGGCGGGGTGGTGAAACGGGCGTTGGGCAGGTACAGGCGGTTGCCGAACGCGGCGACCGTGGTCGGAATGTCGAAGCGTGGGTCGGTCAGGTGCTCGACCAGGCTGCCGCTGGTGCCGGCGTGGTTCAGCCGGAACACGGCGATCTGGTTGAGCTGGTTCTGCACGCCGAACAGGGTGCGGCCGATCACCAGCAGACCGTCGCCCGCGGTCAGCAACTCGCCGCCGAGGTCGACGGTGCGCGCCACACCGGTGCGCGGATCGACCCGGAAGACCTTGCCGGTGGCCGACTGCACGATGAGCAGGCCCCGGCCGTCCGGGGTGCGCGCGATGCCGTTGGCGTTGAAGCCGGGCACGTGCACGTAGTCGCCGGAGAGCGGCAGCCTGATCACGTCGTTCTGGCCGGGCACGCCGTGCCGGTCGAGCCGGACACCGAAGAGGAACGGGTTGTTGGAGTCGGTGAACCAGGCCGCGCCCGGGGTGAGGATGACGTCGTTGATGAACGTCGGGGCGGTGGCGAACGCCAGCGTGGCAAGCAGGGTGCCGGTGCGCAGGTCGATGATCTTGCCGTTGCCGCCGGTGCCGCCCGCGACGTAGAGCCGGCGTGCGTCGGTCTTCATGCCGAGCGACGGGGTTGCGGTGGCCGGGCTGAAGTCCGCCCCGGCGCCGGTGATCAGGTTCACCCGGAAGATCCGGCCGTCGGCACGCGATCCGAAGTAGGCGAACGGGCCGGGGCCGATCTCGATGCCCTCCGGCTGGAAGCCGTTGGGCAGCGCCAACTCGCTGGGGAACACACTCGCACTGTCGACCGGTTGGGCGCCGGCCGAGGTGCGGGACACCAGCACCGCCGCGGGGGCGGCGAGGCCGGCGGCCAGGAGGGTACGACGACGGAACATGGTGAGAATTCCTCCGCTCTCGTCGGTCACGGGGGCCTTGCGCCCCCAGGACACTACGAGCGCCGGCTCGATCCGGTTCGATCTCACTGTCCACAATGGACCTAGAAATGGGATCGCCGCGCGCTTCCGTGGGGGATAGCGTGCTCACCGTGGCCATCCTCCAGTCGGTGAACGTGGGCGTCGCCCGGACCAACCCGTGGAAGGACGTCGGCACCACGGCGATCGACAAGCGCGCCGTCGCCGGGCGGGTCGCGGTCGCCGTGCCTGGTCCGAAGGGCACTGGCGAGGTCGGTCTCGCCGGGGACCGGGTACACGATGTGCGCCACCACGGCGGGCCGGACCAGGCGATCTACGCCTACGCCCTGGAAGATCTCGACTGGTGGGCCGGGGAACTCGGACGTGCGCTCCCGGCCGGCGTGTTCGGGGAGAACCTGACGACCTCCGGCCTGGACGTCAACGGCGCGCTGATCGGCGAGCGCTGGCGGATCGGTGCCGGGGTGCTGCTGGAGGTGACCAGCCCGCGGATTCCGTGCGGCACGTTCCAGGGCTGGATGGCCGAGGCGGGCTGGATCAAGCGGTTCACCCGGCGCTCACGGCCCGGTGCGTACCTGCGGGTGATCGAGCCAGGTGAGATCCAGGCCGGTGACGCCATCGAGATCGAGCACCGCCCCGCCCACGAGGTCACGGTGGCGCTCGCCTTCCGCGCCATGACCACCGAACCCGACCTGCTCCCCAGCCTGACGGCCGCCGACGCCCTTCCGGAGAAGACCAAGGCCTCCCTCCGCCGCCGGGCACGCACCACCCGCCGTTGACCCGAGCGCAGAACTCAGTTGCCTGAGCGCGAGACTCAGTTGCCTGGGCGCGAGACTCGCGTGCCTGGGCGCGAGACTCGCGAGTGGGTGGGTCAGAAGCGGCCGGCGAAGAGTTGGCGGGCCACTTCGGTGACGGTGGCCTTGCCGGCGTCGTAGCCGCCCTTGCCGCGCAGGTTGTTCATGGCGGCCAGGGTGTAGCGCTCGCCGGGACCGACGAAGCCGACCGTGTTCATCACCCAGCCGCCCTGCTCCTCCGACCACCCGTCCTTGTTCCCCGGCTTCGCCGCCGGGCCGGCACCCCACACGCCCCACTGCTGGTTCGCCGCGACGGTGCGCAGCTCACCCAGGATGTAGTCGCGCAGATCCGGCGGGAGCGTGGTGAGCACGTAGCCGATCAACCGGTCGAGGTCGTCCGGGGTGCACTTCTGGAAGCCCCAGTACGGGTAGAAGTTGCTGAAGCCGCGCTGGGGCTGCAACGAGGTCAGACCGTAGCCGGGGAAGGCGTTGTTGAACGCCAGGTGGTCAGCCCCCGCGTAACGGAACCAGAGCGTGTCCGCGGCCTTGTCGTCCGAGCTGTGCAGCATCGCCTTGATCAGCGAACGGTCCTCGGTGGACAGGGTGATCGCGCCGGAACGGTCGCGCAGCAACAGGTCCACGGTCATGCCCAGCTTGATCGTGGACGCGGTCCAGGTGAGGTCGCCGGCATGCTCATTGCGCCAGACCGCACCGGTCTGCCGGTCTCGCACCACGATGCCGACCGTGCCCGGCCGCTTCGCCAGGTACGCCTGCACCCCGGCGAACCGGCGCTGGAAGTCGCAGTCAAAGCCGGACTTGGGCAGCGGGCAGTCCTTGGCCTTGGGCGCGGTCGGCGGCGGCGCCGGGACCGACGTCGCCGAGGACACCGGAGCCGACGGGACGGAACTCGGCGGCTCCACCGACAGCACGGCCGGCGCGGGGCTGGACGGCGGCGCGTCGGCCCGTGAGGTCGACGACCCGCAGCCGGCCACCCCCAGCAGCGTCACCGCCGAGAGGGCCACCGCCGCGACGCGCCTCAACCCAGCGGCTTCCGGCTCGGATCCTCGTTCGTCGCGACTTCCGTACTGGCCGCGGTAGCCGGGTCGATGCCCGCGTGCTCGGCGGCCCGCGCCCGGGCCAGCGCCACGGTCTCGTCGACCGGGTCCGGCCGCAGTAGTGAGCCGGCCACGGGTTCACCGGCCGAGCCGAGCTTGTTCATCTTCTTCGGCACCGGAGCACCCTGGTACTCGAGCGCGAGCGGGTGCCCGTGCCCGTCCACCGCACCGAGCGGCTGGTGGATCTCGATGAACTCACCGTGCGGCAGGCGCTTGATGATGCCGGTCTCCACCCCGTGCTCGAGCACCGCCCGGTCCGAACGTTGCAGGCCGAGGCAGAGCCGGTAGGTGATGTAGTACGCGATCGGCGGCAGGATCAGCAGCCCGATCCGGCCCATCCAGATGGTGGCGTTCAGCGAGATGCGGAACTTGTCGGCCAGCACGTCGTTGGCCGCGGACAGCAGCGTGACCATGAAGAACGTAATGGCCATGACGCCGAGGCTGGTGCGCACCGGCACGTCACGCGGCCGCTGCAACAAGTTGTGGTGCGCGGTGTCCTTGCTGAACCTGCGCTCGATCCACGGATAGACCAGGGCGATCGGCACCAGCAGCGGCAGACCCATCATGAATGGGAAGAACGGCGCCGGGATGGTGTAGTTGCCGAGGTAGACCTCCCATGGCGGCCACAGCCGGATCAACCCGTCGGTCCAACCCATGTACCAGTCGGGCACGGTGCCCGCGGAGATGTGCGCCGGACTGAACGGTCCGAAGTTCCAGATCGGGTTGATCTGGAACAGCCCGCCGAGCAACGCGGTCACCCCGATCACCACGGCGGTGAAGCCACCCGCCTTCAGGGCGAACACCGGCATGATGCGCACCCCGACCACGTTGGTCTCCTTGCGCCGGACGCCGGGGAACTGAGTGTGCTTCTGGTACCAGACCAGGCCGACGTGCACGCCGATCAGGGCGAGCAGGATTCCCGGGATGAGCAGGATGTGCGTGGTGTAGAGCCGCGGGATGATCTCGGTGCCCGGGAACTCGCTGCCGAACAGCAGCCAGTGGGTCCAGGTGCCGATGACCGGGATCGACAGGATCAGCCCGGACATGATCCGCAGCCCGGCACCGGAGAGCAGGTCGTCCGGCAGCGAGTAGCCGGCGAACCCCTCGGTGGCGCCAAGCGCGAACAACACCACGCCGATCACCCAGTTGACCTCACGCGGCCGCCGGAACGCGCCGGTGAAGAACGTCCGGAACATGTGCACCACGATCGCGGCCATGAACAGCAGCGCCGACCAATGGTGCACCTGCCGGACGAACAGGCCGCCGCGCACGTCGAAGGAGATGAACAGGGTGGACTCGTAGGCCCTGGTCATCTCGAGGCCGCGCAGGTTCTGGAAACTGCCGTTGTAGGTGACCTCGGTCATCGACGGGTCGAAGAACAGCGCCAGGTAGGTACCGGAGAGCAGCAACACGATGAAGCTGTACATGGCGATCTCGCCGAGCAGGAACGACCAGTGCGTCGGGAAGACCTTGTTGAGCTGCCGGCGAAGACCGCCCGCGGGGTGGTACCGGTCGTCCGCCCACTTCGCCGCGCCGCCCACGAGCCGCCCGGCCGGGTTCGTCGGTTTGGTGGGCGTGGTGAGTCCACTCATGACTTGCGCTCCCAGAATGCCGGTCCCACCGGTTCTATGAAATCACTTCTCGCATAGAAGAAGCCAGTCTGCGGGTCGACTTCGATCGGCAACTGAGCGAGCTTGCGGGGGGCCGGACCGAAGATGGGCTTGGCGTACTCGAGCGCGTCGAACTGCGACTGGTGGCACGGGCAGAGGATGCGGTTGGTCCGCTGCTCGAACAGCGAGGTCGGACACCCGAGGTGACTACAGATCTTGGTGTAGGCGTAGTAGTCGCCGTAGTTGAAGTCTTCCTGGTCCTTGTGCTTGATCACCCGGTTGGCGTCCGCAGGACGCAGCCGGATCAGCATGACCGGGTTGTCCGGGCGGTGCAGGGCCGCGACCAGGGCGAGATGGTCGTCGCGCTCGGACTCGCGGAACGGGAACACCGTCTCCATCGCGCCCGCGTCCAGGTCGTCCGGGCGGACCAGGGAGACCTCCTCCGGGTCGCCGGTGTCGCGGCGCAGGAAGATCTTCTGGTCGTCGCCGGGCTTGTTCATCCAGCCGGTGTGCCACAGCCCGTCCGGCCCGGTGGACTGGGCGTGCGGGTTGCGCAGGAAGGCGCCGAGCGCGAAAACGCCGACACCGGCGCCGAGCACGCCGAGGCTGGCGCCCGCCGAGCGCTTGATCAGCGAGCGGCGGGCGATGGTGCTGCGGTTTCCCGCGTCGGCCAGGTTGGCCAGGATGGTCGCCTTGTCCAGGGCGGACGATCCACCGTCGTGGCGATCCTGCACCGCGAGCTCGTGCGGGATGAACTTCCTGGTGTACAGGAGCACACCGACGCCGACGCCGAGAATGGCCAGGCCGAGGGTCAGCCCGAGCATCGGGGTGTACCAGTAGTAGGCCTGGAACCCAGTGTCCCTGGGGGCTTCGTACGCCGACGGCCAGAACAGGAACACGCCGAGGAAGGCGAGCCCGGCCACCGCGGCCACGCCGAACCAGAAGGCGACCTGGCGTTCCGCGCGCTTCTCCGCCCTCGTTCCCTTGACCGGCCACGGGTCGGGGTACTCGATCAGCTCGACGCCGTCCAGCTTGCCGCCGAGCTCGACCAGCTGGTCCCGGTTCAGCTCGGCCAGCTCGGCCTCGCTCGGCAGCTCGGGCTTGTCCGTGGTCACGTCTTGGCTCCAATCCACAACGTGATGCCGAGCAGGGCGGCCATCCCCACGATGAACGCGATCAGCCCCTCGGACTGCGGTCCGAGCCCACCGATCGGGTTGCCGCCCGGGTTGTTGTTCCCGTTGGTCACCGACTTGACGTAGGCGATGATGTCCTTCTTCTCCTCGGGGGACAGCTGCCGCTCGGAGAACCTCGGCATGCTCTGCGGCCCGGAGAGCATCGCGGCGTACATCACCTCCGGCGTCGTCCCGTCGAGGGAGGGCGCGTACTTGCCGGAGGACAGCGCGCCGCCGCGGCCGGTGAAGTTGTGGCACGAGGCGCAGTTGAGCCGGAACAACTCGCCGCCGCGGGCCGGGTTGTCACCGACCAGCTGTTCGGCGTGCTGATCGGGCAGGGCCGGCCCGCCGCCGTGGGACTGGACGAACGCCATCAGATCCTTGATCTGCTCGACGGTCAATACCGGCGGCTTCTCCTCGATCTGCGCGCCCTGCTGGACCGCCGGCATCCGGCCGGTCGAGGTCTGGAAGTACACCGCGGCCTCGCCGATGCCGATCAGGCTGGGGCCGCGGCCCACCACGCCCTCCAGGTTCGGCCCGTGGCAGGTGATGCAGGTGGTGTTGTAGGTCTGCTCGCCCGCGCGCACCGAACCCGGCTCCTGCTGGGCGTGCGCGGTCTGCGGAGCCGGAACCATCAGGCTGTACAGCGCGCCCGTCCCGACCAGCGCGAACGCCAGCGCCAGTAGGCCGGCCATCCGGCGGTGCAGCTTCGAACGGCTCCGTAGCCTCTTGCTGATCATCTGTGCGGCAACCCTCATGGTCACGGGATGAAGTAGATGACGGTGAACAGGCCGATCCACACGACGTCCACGAAGTGCCAGTAGTACGAGACCACGATGGCCGACGTGGCCTGGGCGGGCGTGAACTTGCTCAGCCGGGTGCGGATCAGCAGGAAGACGAACGCCACCAGCCCGCCGGTCACGTGCAGCCCATGGAACCCGGTGGTCAGGAAGAAGACCGTGCCGTAGGCCGAGGACGGGATCGTGGTGCCCTCGGCGATCAGGCTGCGGTACTCGTTGGCCTGGCCGAGCACGAAGATCGTGCCCATCACCAGGGTCAACAGGTACCACCTGCGCAGCCCGAACACGTCACCCTTCTCCGCCGCGAATACACCCATCTGACAGGTGAAGGACGAGGCGACCAGGACGATCGTGACAATCAGCGCATAGGGCTTGTTCAGCTCGGTCGGCTCCGGCGGCCAGTGGCCGGTCGCGTTCTGCGCCTTCACCGTGAAGAACATGGCGAACAGACCCGCGAAGAACATCAGCTCGCTGGACAACCAGATGATCGTGCCGACGCTGACCATGTTCGGCCGGTTCAGCGAGTGCACGCGCTGGCTGATGGAGGGTGCTGCGGAGGTCACGCGGGCATTATGTCGTGCCGGCAGGCCACCCGCCTGTTCGGGTCCACGGCGCGTCGCGCCGGCTTCTCGATAGCATTCGAAGCCTCCAACCTGCTCGATTGCCGAAGGGCGCGCATCGATGACCACGAAGCCGCTGAAGATCGTCGTGTACAGCCACCGACCGGAGATCAGAGAGGCGATCGTCACAGCCGTCGGCCGCCGGCCCGCGGCGGACATCGGCCGGGTGGACTACGTCGAGCTCGGCAGCGTCGCCGAGGTGCTGATGACGATGGACGAGGGCGGGACCGACCTCGCGATCCTGGACGGCGAGGCGCAGCCGACCGGCGGGATCGGCCTGTGCCGGCAACTGAAGAACGAGATCGACGACTGCCCGCCGATCGTGATCGCGGTGCGCCGCAAGGACGATCGCTGGCTGGCCACCTGGTCCCAGGCGGACGCGGTGATCATCTACCCACTGGATCCGCTGGCCGCCGCCGAAACCGTCGCCGACGTGCTGCGCGCCAAGCGGCTGCCCGTGCTGCGCGGCTGACGCCATGGCGGTCGAGAACCGGTCGTGGCCGGCCCTGCTCAACCAGGTCGTCACCGGGCAGGACCTCGCGCACGGCGACACCGCGTGGGCGATGAACGAGATCATGTCCGGAGCCGCCACCTCCGCGCAGATCGGCGCGTTCGTGGTCGCGTTGCGGGCCAAGGGCGAAACCACCGCCGAGGTTGCCGGGTTCGCCGAGGCGATGCTGGCGCACGCGGTGCGGGTCACGCTCGACGGCGCCGCCGCCGACGTGGTCGGCACCGGCGGAGACCGGTCCGGCACGGTCAACATCTCCACGATGAGCGCCCTGGTCACCGCGGCCGCCGGGGTGCCGGTGGTCAAGCACGGCAACCGGGCGGCCTCCTCGCAGTGCGGCTCGGCCGATGTACTCGAGGCGCTCGGCGTGGCGATCGAACTGGCCCCGGACGCCGTCCGCGGCTGCGTCGAGGAATTAGGCATCGGCTTCTGTTTCGCCAGGGCGTTTCACCCGGCGATGCGGCACGTCGGGCCGACCAGGAGCGAGATCGGCATCCCGACCGTGTTCAACGTGCTGGGCCCACTGACCAACCCGGCCCAGCCGGCGGCCGGACTGGTGGGATGCGCCGACGAGCGGCTGGCCCCGATCGTGGCCGCGGTGCTCGCCGGGCGCGGGTTCAGCATGCTGGTGGTGCGCGGCGACGACGGGCTCGACGAGATCACCACCACGACGACCACGACCGCGCTGGTGGTCTCCGGCGGCTCGGTGCGACCGGACAAGATCGACCCGGCCAGGCTGGGTATCGCGCCGTCCACTGTGGACGACCTGATCGGCGGGGACGCGGCGGCCAACGCGGCCGCCGTGCACCGGGTTCTTTCCGGTGTGCCCGGCCCGATGCGGGACATCGTGCTGCTGAACGCGGCGGCGGCCATCGCGGCCTTCCGCGGCCTTTCCGACGACCTGCACGCGGATCTCGGCGCGGCACTCCCGGCGGCCGTGCAGGCGGTCGACTCGGGCGCGGCGGCCCGCCTCCTGGACCGCTGGGTGGCCAGGTCGGTCGAGCTCGCCGGATAGCGCGGCGCTATTCGGTGCTGTTGGGCCGGGTGTGGTACTCGAAGACCAGTCCGCCGACGGTCATCAGGAGCAGCGCAACGCCGATCACCAGCAGCCAGACCTGCCAGAACGCCAGCGCCAGTGCGGTGACCCCGGCCGCGCCGGCCACCCCGACCGGCCAGTAGCTACCTGGGCTGAAGAAGCCGAGCTCGCCGGCGCCGTCGCTGATCTCCGCGTCCGGGTTGTCCTCGGCGCGCTGCTCCGTGCGCCGGGCCACGAAGTGGAAGTACGAGCCGATGATCAGCGAAAGGCCGCCGGTGAGGATCAGCGCGACCAGACCGACCGGCTCCCGCGCCCACGCGCCGTAGACCACCGCGGAGACCAGGAAGAACGCCGTGGTGATGTCGAAGAGCCGGGCCTCGACCTTCATGCTGCCTGCACCCTTTCCGCTGCCGGACCGCTCACCGGGAGGCGTTGCGCTTGGTGTCGAACGGGGTTGTCGTGGTGGCCAGCGGCGAGCAGAGCTGGCCGCAGCTCGGGTCGGTGCGCTGCAACTCGCCGAGCGCCTCGGCCGTGGAGTACGGCCTGCCGGTCTGCGGATTCTGCCGCTCGCGCAACGACATGTACCGGTCGAACCGGCCCGGGTTGAGCGCCCGCACCTCGAAGTTCATCGCCGAGTGGTAGATGCCGCACAGTTCCGCGCACCGCCCGACGAAAGAACCCTCGCGGTCGATGCTGTTCTGGAACACGCCGTCCTGGTTGTTCTTCTCGGGGAACGGAAACACGTCCCGCTTGAAGTTGAACTCCGGCACGAAGAACGAGTGGATAACGTCCTTGGACCGCAGGTTGTACTGGATGGTCTTGCCGGTGGGCAGCACGAGCACCGGGATCTCCGCCGACGTGCCCAGCGTGATCACCGGCTGGCCGTCGGGCGCGTTGTGGTCCTGGTAGGCGAACTGCCAGTTCCACTGGAACGCGGTCACGTCGACGGAGACGTCGACATGGTCCTTGTCCGCCTTGGCCAGCACGTAGTTCTGCGTGGTGACGGTGAAGTAGAACAGCACCACGACCATGATCGCCGGGATGCCGGTGTAGAAGAACTCGAGGAAGTGGTTGTACTGGAACTGCCTCGGCAACTTGTCGCCACGCTTGCGGTGCGCGATCACCGGCCAGAGGATCAGCGACCAGGTGATCACCCCGACGGACAGGGCGGCGACCGTCGCCCACGTCCAGAACGTGGACATCCGCTCTGCCTGTGGAGTGACCGCCTCCGGCCAGCCGAACCTGAGCACCTCGGCGCCGGAGCAACCCGTCGCGGTGAGGGCGACCAACCCGACGAGGCCACCCACTCTGGCTAGGCGCGGAATGCGCACCTTGGGCACGACTGCTCCTCCTCAGGTCCCGAGTTGATCCAGTCGGGAGCCTAACGGAGCGGGGCCCGGCACACCGACCAGGGGCACGCCGACGCGGGCCGGCATACTGGGTGAAACCGGTGTGTCCTTCGACGAGAGGTACGACGACAGCGTGTGCGGTCTGCTTGGGTTGGTGTGTCCCTCTGAGCTCGACGCCGTTTCCGCCCGGCCCGCGGTCGGGGCGGCGGCCCGCTGCCAGCGGCACCGGGGCCCGGACGAGACCGGCACCTGGGCCGGCGGCGAGACGGTGTTCGGCTTCAACCGGCTGTCCATCATCGACCTCGAGCTGTCCCACCAGCCGCTGATCTGGGGGCCGCCGGAGTCGCCGGAGCGCTACGCGATCCTGCACAACGGGGAGATCTACAACTACCTCGAGCTGCGCAAGGAGCTCGCCGACCTGCACATGGCCCAGTTCCACACGGATGGGGACGCCGAGGCCATCGTGGCGGCGTACCACTACCTCGGCGCGTCCGCGGTCGGCCGGCTGCGCGGCATGTTCGCGTTCCTGATCTGGGACAGCGAGCGCGGCGAGCTGTTCGGCGCGCGTGACCCGTTCGGCATCAAGCCGATGTTCTACGCGAGCGGCCCCGGCGGAGTGGCGTTCTCCAGCGAGAAGAAGTCCCTGCTCGAGCTGGCGCCGATGCTGGGTGTCGGCACCGAGTTGGACCGCACCGCGCTGCAGCACTACCTGGTGTTGCAGTACGTGCCGGAGCCCGAGTCGTTGCACACGCTCATCCGGCGGGTCGAGTCGGGCACCTGCTTCACCGTCTCCCCCGGCGAGCAGCCGGTGTTCAAGCGGTACTTCAAGCCGCTGTTCGACCCGCGGCCGGTGCGCGACGCCGCCGAGGCCGAGCGGCTCTACGACGACATCGCCGACATCCTGCGCGACTCGGTGGCCAAGCACATGCGGGCGGATGTCACGGTGGGCTCCTTCCTCTCCGGCGGCATCGACTCGACCGCGATCGCCGCGCTGGCCAGGGAGCACAACCCGAAGCTGATCACGTTCACCACCGGGTTCGAGCGGGAGGGCTACTCCGAGGTCGACGTGGCCGCCGAGTCGGCCGCCGCGCTCGGCGTGCGGCACGTGGTGCGCACGGTGAACGCCGAGGAGATGATGGCGGCGCTGCCGCTGATCGTCTGGTACCTGGACGACCCGGTGGCCGACCCGGCGCTGGTGCCGCTCTGGTTCATCGCCCGCGAGGCGCGCAAGCACGTCAAGGTGGTGCTCTCCGGCGAGGGCGCGGACGAGCTGTTCGGCGGCTACACGATCTACCGCGAGCCGCTGTCGCTGCGTCCCTTCGAGCGGGTGCCCGGGGCGTTGCGCAAGGCCATGGGCAAGGTGTCCACCCGGATTCCGGAGGGCACCAGGGGCAAGGACCTGCTCCGCCGCGGCGCGCTGACCCTCGAGGAGCGCTACTACGGCAACGCCCGGATCTTCCGGGACGATCAGCTGCGGTCGGTGCTGAACACGTTCGATGCCGGCGTCGGACACGCCGACGTGACCGCCGGGCCGTACCGGGACTCGGCGAACTGGGATCCGGTGACCCGGATGCAGCACGTCGACCTGTTCACCTGGCTGCGCGGCGACATTCTGGTCAAGGCCGACAAGATGACCATGGCCAACTCGCTCGAGCTGCGGGTGCCGTTCCTCGACCCGGAGGTGTTCAAGGTCGCCGCGCGGATCCCGCTCGATCAGAAGATCACCAAGGAGACCACGAAGTACGCGCTGCGCCAGGCGTTACGCGAGATCGTCCCCGGCCATGTGGTCAACCGGCGCAAGCTCGGCTTCCCGGTGCCGATCCGGCTCTGGCTGCGCGACGAGATGTACGACTGGGCCCGCGACATCGTGACCAAGTCGCAGACCGACGCCGAGCTGGACCGCGACGCGGTGCTTCGCCTGCTCGACGAGCACAAGGCCGGCGCGCTCGACCACAGCCGCCGGATCTGGGCGCTGCTCGTGTTCATGCTCTGGCACGGCATCTTCGTCGAGGGCAGCATCAAGCCGGAGATTCCCGCGCCGCACTATCCGGTGAAGCTCTGACCGAGCGGCCCGGTTATTCCGGGATCGACCGGGCCAGCGCCGGGACGATCGCGCCGATCTCGGCGGCGGCCGCCGGGCCGTAGGCGCCCTCGACCCGGGTGATGATCTCGGTCGGGTCGTACACCCATTCCTGGGTGCCGATCGTCTCCAGCACGATGACCGCGATGCAGGAGCCGAGCTGGGCGGAGCGCTCCAGGGTCAGCCCCTTGGTGACGCCGGCCAGGAAGCCCGCGCGGAAGCCGTCGCCGACGCCGGTCGGGTCGGCCTTGACTCGCTCGGGCACGGCGCTGACGTGCACGGTGTGCCCGTCCGGCCAGACGATCTCCGCGCCCTTGTCGCCGAGGGTGGTGATCCGCAGGCTGATCCGGCTCATCACCTCGGCCTCGGACCAGCCGGTCTTGCGGCGCAACAGCTCCCACTCGTAGTCGTTGGAGAACAGGTAGGTCGCGCCGGTCACGAACGACCTGATCTGCTCGCCGTCCAGCCTGGCCAGCTGCTGCGAGGGGTCCACCGCGAACGGGTAGCCGCGCTGCCGGCACTCCTCGGCGTGCCTGAGCATGCCGGCCGGGTCGTCCGGAGTGATCAGCACCAGCTCACAGTGGCCCGCCTTGGTCACCACCGGCTCGAGCTCGATCAGCCGGGCCTCGGCCATCGCGCCGGCATAGAACGAGGCGATCTGACACATGTCATCGTCGGTGGTGCAGACGAACCGGGCGGTGTGCGCCACGTCGGAGACCCGTACGCCCGAGCAGTTCACCCCGTGCCGCTCCAGCCAGGACCGGTAGTCGGCGAAGTCGTCACCCACCGCACCCACCAGATAGGGCCCGCAACCGAGCACCCCCAGGCCGAAGGCGATGTTCGCGGCGTTGCCACCCCGGCGAACGACCAGGTCATCGACCAGGAAGCTGAGGGAGACCCGGTGCAGCTGTTCGGCGACGAGCTGGTCGGCGAACCGCCCGGGAAAGTGCATCAGATGATCGGAGGCAATGCTCCCGGTAACTGCGACAGGCACGAGAGCCGACACTACCCGGTGCAAAGCAACGGGCGAGGGTGGGGGATACAGCGGAATGTCACCTTCCGCGTCGAGAACCGCATGAAGGTGACCTTGCGCTCTACGGGCCGACGCGCTCCGAAGCCGGGTGAGCCGGCTCAGCGGGCGCGCGCCGCGCGAGCGAGCGCGAAAGATACAGCGGAATGTCACCTTGCGCGTCGAGAACCGCATAAAGGTGACATTGCGCTCTATACCCGGACGCGCTGCGCTCTATGCCCTGACGAGTGAGCGCGGAAGACTCAGTGGAAGGAGTCCCCGCAGGCGCACGAACCACCGGCGTTGGGGTTGTCGATGGTGAAGCCCTGCTTCTCGATCGAGTCAACGAAGTCGATGGTGGCGCCCTGCACGTACGGCGCGCTCATCCGGTCGACCGCAACCCGCAGACCGTTGAAGTCCCGGAACATGTCGCCATCGAGCGTGCGCTCGTCGAAGAAGAGCTGGTAGCGCAGGCCCGCGCAACCACCGGGCTGGACGGCGATGCGCAGATGCATGTCGTCGCGGCCCTCCTGGTCGAGCAGCGCCTTGGCCTTGCTGGCGGCCGTTTCGGTCAGCTCGACACCATGGGTGGCCGTCTCGGTGTGCTCTGGCGCGGCGGTCATGTCTCTCCCTTGCATAGCTGCTACCCAAACCACACAACCGGGGTTGCCGGCGGTTTGTTCCATGGTGACACATCCGCGCGAGCCGGGTGTCCAACGCCGCTGGGGCGTCGGCTACCGCCTCATCCGCCCCATTGCCGGGCCACGTTCTCGGCCAGCGCGGCGAGCGTGCCGGCCGGGTCGGCGAGCGAGGCGTGCACCGAGCCGGCGTGCTCGGCGACCGCGTAGGCCCGCTCCACCCCGGCCGCGGCGGCCTGTCGCCGCCCGACGCTGACCTGCCCGGCCAGCACCACGCAGGGCAGCCCGCGCTCGGCCGCCGCGCCGGCCACGCTGGTCACCAGTTTGCCGCGCAGCGACTGCCAGTCGAAGCTGCCCTCGCCGGTGACCACCAGCCCGACCCCGGCCATCGCCGCGTCCAGGCCGGTCAGCCGGCGCACGATGCCGGCGCCGGACTCCACGGTGGCGCCGAGCGCGAGCAACGCCGCGCCGAGTCCGCCGGCCGCACCGGCACCGGGCTGGTCGCGCACGTCCCGCCCGGTGGCCTCGGCCAGCACGTCAGCCCATCGGGTCAGGCTCCGCTCCAGCCGGCGCACGGTCAGCTCGTCGGCGCCCTTCTGCGGGCCGAAGGTGCGGGCCGCGCCGTGTTCGCCGAGCAGCGGGTTCTCCACGTCGGACGCGGCCACCAGCCGGACCGCGCCCAGCTCGGGCCGGGCGGACAGTCGCACGCAGTCGACCAGCGGCCCGCCACCCGGCGGCAGCGGCTCTCCCCCGGCGTCCAGCGGGACCGCGCCGAGTGCCCTGAGCAGGCCGGCGCCGCCGTCGGTGCTGGCCGACCCGCCCAGTCCGACCACGATGGTGCGGCTCCTCGCGTCCCTGGCCGCCGCCACGAGCTCACCGACCCCGGTGGTGTCGGCCGCCACCGGGCGGCGCTCGGCCGGGGGTACCAGGTGCAACCCGCAGGCCTGGGCGCACTCGACGTAGCCGGCACCGTCGTGATCCAGCCAGACCGCGTCCACCGGCCGGCCGAGCGGACCGGCGACCGAGGCGGACCGCAGCTCGCCGCCGAGCGCGTTGTGCAGTACCTCGACGAACCCCGGGCCGCCATCGGCGAGCGGGCGCAGCACCAGCTCGTCATCCGGCGCGCCGGACCGCCATCCCGCCGCGATGGCCTCGGCCACCTCGGTGGCGCCGAGCGTGCCGCCGAAGCAGTCGGGGGCGATCAAGACCCGCACCAGAGGAGCGTAACGGCTGTTGTCCTACCCTTGACGACGTGAGGTTCCTGCGCCGCAACGCCGCCACCGCGAGCTCCCCCGCCGTCGACGACACCGACGGCGGCGAGGACGCCGGCGCGGTCAAGGGCCACACCCCGGGCAAGGGCCGGCCGACCCCCAAGCGACGCGAGGCCGAGGGCCGCAGGCGCGGTCCCGTGCCGGCCCCGCCGCGCACCACCCGCGAGGCCATGCGCCGCTCGCGGGGCAACAAGGAGGAGCGCAAGGAGCTCGCGGCCAAGCGCAGGGAGATCCGGACCAGCCAGCGGCAGCGGATGATGGCCGGCGACGAGCAGTACCTGCCGGCGCGCGACCGCGGCCCGGTCAAGGGCTACGTGCGCAACCTGGTCGACTCCCGGCGCAGTCTGCTCGGCCTGTTCATGCCCTTGGCCATCGTGGTGTTCGTCGCGCTGCTCGCACCCAACCGCGCCCTACAGAGCTACGCCACGCTGTTCTGCCTGGTGCTGCTGCTCGCCATGGTGCTCGAGGGCATGCTGAACGGTCGCCGCTACACCCGGTTGGCCAGGGCGAAGTTCCCCAAGGAGAGCTTCACCGGGCTGTCCGTCGGGTGGTACGCGTTCATCCGCGCCTCGCAGATCCGCCGGCTGCGCATCCCGAAGCCGCGGGTGCAACCCGGCGACAAGGTCACCTGATCTCGGCTAATTAGTCTGGCGAATGAACTCCGACTAACGTTTGACGCATGGAGTTTCGTCGACTCGGCCGCAGCGGCCTGTCCATCAGTGAGATCTCGTACGGCAACTGGATCACCCACGGATCCCAGGTCGAGGAGGAGCAGGCGCACGCCTGCGTGCGGGCCGCGCTGGAAGCGGGCATCACCACCTTCGACACGGCCGACGTCTACGCCAACACCAAGGCGGAGTCGGTACTTGGTCGGGCACTCGCCGGCCAGCGCCGAGAGAGCCTGGAGATCTTCACCAAGGTGTTCTGGCCGACCGGGCCGGGCGGCCCCAACGACCGCGGGCTCGGGCGCAAGCACATCATCGAGTCGGCCAACGCCTCGCTCAAGCGGCTGCAAACCGACTATGTCGACCTGTACCAGGCGCACCGGTTCGACCGGACCACGCCGCTCGAGGAGACCATGCTCGCCTTCGCCGACCTGGTCCGGGCCGGAAAGGTGCTCTACATCGGCGTTTCCGAGTGGAGCGCCGAGCAGATCGTGCGGGGCGCGGCCCTGGCCAGGGAGCTCAACGTGCCGTTCATCTCCAACCAGCCGCAGTACTCGATGCTGTGGCGGGTGATCGAGGCGCAGGTCGTGCCGACGTGCGAGCAGGAGGGGATGAGCCAGATCGTCTGGTCACCGATCGCGCAGGGCGTGCTCACCGGCAAGTACCTGCCCGGCCAGGCCCCCCCGGCCGGGTCGCGGGCCACCGACGAGTCCGGCAAGAACTTCATCGCCCGGTTCCTCAAGGACGAGGTACTGGAGAAGGTTCAGCAACTCAAGCCGCTCGCGGACAGCTGCGGGCTGACCATGGCTCAGCTCGCGGTGGCCTGGGTGCTGCAGAATCCCAACGTCGCGTCCGCGATCATCGGCGCCACCCGGCCGAAGCAGGTCGTCGAGAACGTCAAGGCGGCCGGCGTGAAGCTCGACGCCGAGGTGCTCACCCAGATCGACAAGGTGCTCAACGGCATCATCGAGTACAACCCGGCGTTGTCGGGTTAGCCGCTCGTCGGGTTCAGGCCCATCGGCCCGTAGATCACCTCGGCGCTGCGGAGCAGAGTGACCTCCTCGATGCCGCCGTCGAGCAGGTCCGGCCAGTTCGCACTGAGCCATTCCTCGGCCGTGTTCCGGTCCGCGAAGGTCAGCTCCGGGCCGGGCACGTCGCAGCCCAAGCCGTCCGCGTACTGCCACCGGAACTCGCCGGTGTCCACGGTGTCCCCTGTGCCCATGGCGGACCACGGTAACGTGCCGCTGTGCGACGGACCCTGGTGCTCGGTGGCGCGCGGTCCGGCAAGTCCGCGCACGCCGAGGGCCTGCTCGGCGCCGGCCCGGCCACCTACGTGGCGACCGGGCGGCGGGATCCGGCGGACGCCGAGTGGTCGGCCCGGATCACCGCGCACCTGGCCCGCCGTCCGCCCGCCTGGCGCACCGTCGAGTCCGACGTGGTCGAGGTGCTGCGCGGGGCCACACTGGGCGATCCGCCGATTCTGGTCGACGACCTGGCCACCTGGCTGACCGGCGTGTTGGACGACACGGGTGGCTGGGCCGGCGAGCCGGACGGGGCCAGGGCGGCGGCCGCGCGGCTGCTGGACGCGATCGAGGCCTGCCCGGTCGAGCTGGTGCTGGTCTCGGCCGAGGTCGGCCTGGGAGTGGTGCCGGCGACCCACTCTGGCAGGCTCTTTCGAGACGAACTCGGTGTACTCAACGCGGCTGTCGCCGAACACTGCACGAACGTCGTGCTGCTGGTCGCCGGACTGTCGGTGCACCTGAAACCGGGGAGGTAGCGCGTGGCTGACGAGGCTGACGGGGCCGACGGGGCCGACGGGGGCTTCGCCACCGTGGTGGCGCCGGACGAGTCGGTCCGCCGGGCCGCGCTCGACCGGCACCGCCAGCTCACCAAGCCGGCCGGCGCGCTCGGCCGGCTCGAAGACTTAGGCGTCTGGATCGCCGCCTGCCAGGGCCAGTGCCCGCCGACGCCGTTCACCCGGCCCCGGGTCGTGATCTTCGCCGGCGACCACGGCATCGCGGCCAAGGGCGTGTCCGCCTACCCGAGCGAGGTCACCGCCCAAATGGTGGCCAACTTCCTGGCCGGCGGCGCGGCGATCAACGTGCTTGCCGAAACCGTCGGCGCGACCGTGCGGGTGGTCGACATGTCCGTCGACGCGGACACCCCGGACGAGGTCGCGAAGTACAAGGTGCGGCGCGGGTCCGGCTCGATCGACGTCGAGGACGCGCTGACCGAGGACCTGGTGGCCGCCGAACTGGCGGCCGGCCGGGCGGTGGCCGACCAGGAGGTCGACGCCGGCGCCGACCTGTTGGTGGCCGGGGACATGGGGATCGGCAACACCACGCCGGCCTCGGTCCTGATCGCCGCGCTGACCGGCACGGAGCCGGTGGCCGTGATCGGCCGCGGCAGCGGGATCGACGACGATGCCTGGATGCGCAAGGCCGCCGCGGTCCGGGACGCGCTGCGCCGGGCCCGGCCGGTCAGCGCGAACCCGGTCGCGCTGCTGCGCACGGTGGCCGGCGCGGACCTGACCGCGATGGCGGCGTTCCTGGCGCAGGCCGCGGTGCGCCGCACACCGGTGGTGCTGGACGGGCTGATCGCCGGTGCGGCCGCCATGGTCGCCGCCGAGTTGGCGCCGGGCGCTCGCGACTGGTGGGTGGCCGGGCACCGCTCCGCGGAGCCGGCGCACACCGTCGTGCTCGACCAGCTCGACCTGAAACCGTTGCTGGAGATGGACATGCGCCTCGGCGAGGGCTCCGGCGCGGCAGCCGCGATCCCGCTGCTCGCGATGGCCGCGCGGGTGCTCGGCGAGATGGCCACGTTCACCGGCGCCGGGGTATCCGGTCCGGCGGAGTGAGCCGGTGGCCGGGCTGCGGCTGGCGCTGTCCTGGCTGACCGTCCTGCCGGTGCCCGCCGGGCCGGTCGACGCCACGACCGCACGTGCCGCCATCGCGCTGGCTCCGCTGGTCGGCTTGCTGCTCGGGGGCGTCGCGCTCGGCGCACTGGCCGCCGCGGCCGCGCTCGGCATGCCGGCGCTGCTCGCAGGGCTGCTCACGGTCGGCCTGCTCGCGCTGCTCACCAGGGGCATGCACCTCGACGGGCTGGCCGACACCGCGGACGGGCTCGGCTGCTACGGCCCGCCGGAGCGGGCACTGGCCCTGATGCGGGACGGCGGCGCCGGTCCGTTCGCCGTGGTGACGCTCATCGTCGTGCTCGGCGCGCAAGCGGTGGCGCTGGGCACGTTGGTCCCAAGTGGACGGTGGGAGGTGGTGCCGCTCGCGCTGGTCGCCGGGCGCGCGGCATTCCCGCTGTGCTGCCGAACCGGGGTACCGGCGGCCCGGCTCGATGGGCTCGGGGCGCTCGTCGCCGGCTCGCAGCCGTTGGCCGTCGCGGTGGCCTGGTGGCTGGCGCTGGCCGTCGGCGCCGCGTTCGCGGTACCCGGCCACTGGTGGCTCGGCATCCTCGCGGTCGGACTGGCCGCCGCGACCGTGCTGGCCATGACCGCGCACGTCCGCAAACGCTTCGGCGGCATCACCGGCGACGTGCTCGGCGCCGCCGCCGAGCTCGCCACCACGGTGGTGCTGGTGCTGTGCACACTCAGCTGAGAGCGGTCATCCAGTGGTGCGGATCCGGCGCGGTGCCGCGCTGGATGGCGGTCAGCGCGGCACGCAGCCGCTTGGTCACCTCGCCGGTGCGCCCGCCGTTGACGGCGAACTCGCCGTCGGCGTACTTCACCGAGCCGACCGGGGTAATCACGGCCGCGGTACCGCAGGCGAACACCTCGGTCAGTTCACCCGACTCGTTCTTCTTCTCCCACTCGTCCACCGAGATTCGCCGCTCCTCGACGCCGTAGCCCAGCTCACCGGCGAGCCGCAGCAGCGAGTCGCGGGTGATGCCGGCCAGCAGCGAACCGGACAACTCCGGGGTGACCACCCGCGCGTCGGCACCGGAGCCGAACACGAAGAACAAGTTCATCCCGCCCATTTCCTCGACCCAGCGCCGCTCCACCGCATCGAGCCAGACCACCTGGTCGCAGCCCTGCTCGGCGGCCTGTGCCTGGGCGATGAGCGAAGCGGCGTAGTTGCCGGCGAACTTGGCCGCGCCGGTCCCGCCGGGAGCGGCCCGCACGTACTCGTTCGAGAGCCAGACGCTCACTGGCTTGATCCCGCTGGCGAAGTAGGACCCGGCGGGCGAGGCGATCAGCAGGTACAGGTACTCCCCCGCGGGCCGCACGCCGAGGCCCTTCTCGGTGGAGAACATGAACGGCCGCAGGTACAGCGACTCCTCGTCCTGCTCGGGCACCCACCGCTCGTCGGCGGCGATGAGCTCACGCAGCGAGGCCAGGAACAGCTCGTCGGGCAGTTCCGGCATGGCCAGCCGGATCGACGAGCGGCGGAACCGGGCCGCGTTGGCCTCGGGGCGGAAGGACGCGATGGAGCCGTCCGGCTGGCGGTAGGCCTTGAGCCCCTCGAAGATCGCCTGGCCGTAGTGCAGAACCATGGCCGCCGGATCGAGGGTGACCGGGTGGTACGGCTCGACGGCGGCGTCGTGCCAACCCTGCGCACGGTTCCAGCGGATCGACACCATGTGGTCGGTGAAGTGCTGGCCGAAACCCGGGTTGGCCAGTACCTCCGCAAGCCGCTCCGGGGTCACCGGGTTCGGGTGCGGGGCTCTGGTGAACGGGGTGGTGGTCATGGGTAGACGGTATCGCTCGTTTCGGCACCGGAAAATCGCCTTCTCGAGGATCGGACGTCCTATAGTGCTGAACCGTGACAGAGTCGAACTCGGTGTCAGCCGGCTGGGGGTCTGACCTCAGGGTGACCGCGGTGGCCGCCATGACCCCGCTGTTGCCCGGCCTGCTCGTCCTGCTCGGCTACGGCTGGCTCGGCGGGTTCGGCGTCCTGCTCGGGCTCGGCGCCGGTGTCGGGTGGGCGGTCTGGTGGTACCGCCGCAACGCCAGGAAGTTCTTCCCGAGGGACGTCAACACGGCGGCCTTCGTGATCTCCATCCTGCTGACCGTCGCGGCGCTCGTGCTGATCCTGGTTGCCACGTAGCCGCGCGGTCGCGCTTGCGTACTGGACCAGCAGCAGCCCCGCGGAGAGGCCCATGGCCACCGGCACGGTGAAGAGCAGCACTCCGCCGGCCGCCCCGGCCGCGGCCAGCGGCAACACCAGCGGCCGGTCGTCCCTTCGCAGGCCGGCCAGCACGTCGAGCAGGGCGAACAGCGACGCCACCAGCACGCCCGCGGTGAGCAGCGGCGTGAGGCCGGACGCATCCGCGGCGGCGAGCGCGTCGCGCAGCGGGGCCGGGGACACCGCCAGCCGTGGCCCGCCCAACTGGCGCAGCGCCGCGCCGGCCACCGCGAGGTAACCGGCCAGTGCCACGCCGATGGTCAGGAGCAGGGGCGACCTCCGGGCCCGGCCGGCGGCCCGGTCGAACCCGAGGAAGGCGAAGAACAGCAGCAATGTGGCCAGCGGCAGTCCGGCGGGGTCGTCGGTGCCCGGGCTGCCGGACGCCGGTTCGACGGCCGGCGGAGCCGGCGCGATGGCCAGGCACGCGGCGACCACCACGGCCAGCACAGCGAGCACGAAGCAGACCGCGAGGACGACAACCGTCCTACCTGGACGGAACCCGGCCATGGTGAGCACCACGGCAACGGCGAGCAACCCGAGCGCGGCCGGCACCGGGTGCGCCGGCAGCACATATCGTCCGAACACCAACGTGATCGCCACGGCCGCGACCAGCCGGCCGAGGGTGCCGGGCGGGCCGGTCGAGTCCACCGGGGACAGTCCACACGCGACAGCGAGCAGTCCGGCCAGCCCCAGGGCCAGGAGTGACCAGTTGCCGGCCGCGCCGGCCGCCGGGGCGAGCCCGCCCAGGATTCCGGCACCGAGCATGGCGGCCAGTCCGTACGGCACCCGGTTCATCACCAGAACCACGGTAGTTAACATGCGTCAACACCCTTACTGGGGGACGCACGACTGCGAGGAGATGCCGTGAGCGAGCTTGCGAGCGAACCGTTGGGCACTGCCCCGACGCCGAGCCTGCGAGGCGATGGGGTTTGGCGACACCGAGCCTGCGAGGAGATGCCGTGAGCGAGCTTGCGAGCGAACCGTTGGGCACTGCCCCGACGCCGAGCCTGCGAGGCGATGGGGTTTGGCGACACCGAGCCTGCGAGGAGACGCCGTGAGCCTGCCCAAGCTGGCCCTGACGACGACGGGACTGGCCGAAGCCGCCACCGACGCCGTGATCATCGGTACCACGCAGAACGGGGACGGGGTGCGGCTGGCCCCCGGCGGTGAGCCGGTCGACGCCGCGTTCGGCGGTGGTCTGGTCGAGGTGCTGGCCACGCTCGGCGCGACCGGGAAGGCCGACGAGGTGGTCAAGTTGCCGACCCTCGGCCGGTTGCCCGCCGCCGTCGTGGTCGCGGTCGGTCTCGGCCAGCCCGGTTCGGACGGCGCGCTGAGCGCCGAGCAGGTGCGCCGAGCCTCCGGTGCCGCGGCCCGCAGCCTCTCCGGCACCAGCCGGGCGGTCACCGCGTTGTCCACTGTGGACCTCCAGGCCGCGGTCGAGGGCACGGTGCTCGGTGCGTACAGCTTCGACGCCTACAAGTCCGACGCCAAGGACGAGCCGCTGGCCCGGGTGGAACTGATCAGCCCGGCGCAGGGAAGCGCGCGCGAGCACCGGGCCACGCTCAAGGCGGCCGGTGCCATCGCCGAGGCCGTGGCCACGGCCCGGGATCTGATCAACACCCCGCCCAACGACCTGTATCCGGCCTCGTTCGCCGAGCGGGCCGCGAGTCTCGGCCGGGCCGCCGGGCTCGACGTCGAAGTGCTCGACGAGAAGGCACTGCGCCGGGCCGGCTACGGCGGCATTCTCGGCGTCGGCGGCGGCTCCACCCGGCCGCCCCGCCTGGTCCGGCTGGGCTACCGGGGAAGCCGGCCGCGCAAGAAGGTCGCGCTGATCGGCAAGGGGATCACCTTCGACACCGGCGGCATCTCGATCAAACCGGCGGCGCACATGGAGGAGATGACCGCCGACATGTCCGGCGCCGCGGCCGTCGTGGCCACCGTGGTGCTCGCGGCGAAGCTCAAGTTCCCGCTCGAGGTCGTGGCGACCGTGCCGATGGCGGAGAACATGCCCTCCGGCGCCGCCTACCGGCCCGGCGACGTGCTCACCATGTTCGGCGGGAAGACCGTCGAGGTGCTCAACACCGACGCCGAGGGCCGGCTGATCCTCGCCGACGCGATCGTGCGGGCCGCCCAGGACGAGCCGGACTACCTGGTGGAGACGTCCACCCTGACCGGGGCGCAGGTGATCTCGCTCGGCAAGCGCACCGCCGGGATCATGGGCGACGAGGAGTTCCGCGACCGGACCGCCCGGATCGCCAAGGCCACCGGCGAGGGCGGCTGGGCCATGCCACTGCCGGACGAACTGCGCGCCGAGCTCGACTCCAAGCTGGCCGACCTGGCCAACGTGGCCGGGCAACGGTGGGGCTCCATGCTGGTCGCCGGGATCTTCCTGCGCGAGTTCGTGCCCGAGAACCTGCCCTGGGTGCACATCGACGTGGCGGGCCCGGCGTTCAACAACAGCGCGCCGTGGGGTTACACCGGCAAAGGCGGCACCGGCGTGCCGGTCCGCACCCTGGCCGCCCTGCTGGCCGACATAGCCGAGAACGGCTGAGTCTGCCGCGCCCGCTCGGGCTGCTCGCGAGCAGCCCGAGCGGCGACTCGCGGCCTGATGGTGTTGCGCGTAAGGTGACATTCCTGGGCTTCTACAAGCGGAATGTCACCTTGCGCTGTAAAGGCCTCGCGCCGTAACGGTCTTGCGCTGTAGGGCCCGGCTATCCGCCGGAGCGCTTCTGGCGTTCCTGGTAGTCGCGCATCCGCTTCGGATAGCCGACCCGCTCCACCTCGTAGACCGGGATGGAACGCTTCTTGCCGAACTCGAACGCCGCGTCCGGATCGGCGACCCGGCGCCGAGTCCACTCGCCGTCGTGCGCGACCAGCACCACCGTGGTCTCCGTGACGTGGGTCTTTGGCTCGAGGTAAGCCTCCACGCCCTGCCGTTGCGCCGCCCACTGGTCCAGGTGCTCCGTGTCCCGCCTGCTCGCCCCGCGGACCACCCCGGGCTTGCGCTTCCTACGTAACGCGTCGAATACGCCCACCTCAGCTACCTCCGTACCCGATCATCCAGGCCGCCCGTGGCCACCTCGCAAGCGTGCCCTACCTAGTGACAAGATGGCGTGTGAAACAGACATCTCGATGTTCCTCGTCAAGGAGAACCCCGTGACTGACACCTCCGCTGACCTCGTGATCCTGGGCGGCGGTTCGGGGGGCTACGCCTGCGCGTTCCGTGCCGCAGAGCTCGGCCTTTCCGTTGTGCTGATCGAGAAGGACAAGCTTGGCGGCACCTGCCTGCACCGGGGCTGCATCCCGACCAAGGCGCTGCTGCACGCGGCCGAAGTCGCGGATCTCGCGCGGGAGGGTGACCAGTTCGGCGTGAAGTCCTCGCTCGAGGGCATCGACATGGCCGGGGTGAACTCCTACAAGGACGGCGTGGTCGGCCAGATGTACAAGGGCCTGCAGGGCCTGGCCAAGGCGAACAAGGTCACCGTGGTCGACGGCGAGGGCACCTTCGTCGGGCCGGACACGGTGCGGGTCGGCGCCGACAACTACACCGGCGCGAACGTCGTGCTCGCCACCGGCTCCTACGCCAAGAGCCTGCCCGGGCTGGACATCGGCGGCCGGATCATCACCAGCGACCAGGCGGTGAACCTGGACTACGTGCCGGAGCGCGTGGTCGTGCTCGGCGGCGGCGTGATCGGCGTCGAGTTCGCCAGCGTGTGGCGCTCGTTCGGGGCGGAGGTGACCATCGTCGAGGCGCTCCCCCGGCTGGTCCCGCTCGAGGATGAGTGGGCCTCCAAGCAGCTCGAGCGGCAGTTCCGCAAGCGCGGCATCACCTACAAGACCGGGGTGCGGTTCACCGGTGCCACCCAGTCCGACACCGCGGTCACCGTGTCGCTGGAGTCCGGTGAGTCCTTTGAGGCCGACCTGCTGCTGGTCGCGGTCGGGCGCGGGCCGAACAGCGCCGGCCACGGCTACGAGGAGGCCGGCATCACGATCGAGCGCGGCTTCGTGATCACCGACGAGCGGCTGCACACCAACCTGCCCGACGTCTACGCGGTCGGCGACCTGGTGCCCGGCCTTCAGCTCGCCCACCGCGGCTTCCAGCAGGGCATCTTCGTGGCCGAGGAGATCGTCGGACTCAAGCCGGCGCTGATCGACGAAGCGGGCATCCCCCGGGTCACCTACTGCAAGCCGGAGGTGGCCTCGGTCGGGCTCACCGAGGCGCAGGCACGGGAGAAGTACGGCAGCGCCGAGACCTACGTGTATTCCCTCGGCGGCAATGGGAAGAGCCAAATCCTCAAGACCACCGGCGGAGTCAAGCTGGTCAAGGCGCCGGACGGCCCGGTGGTCGGCATCACGATGGTCGGTGACCGGGTCGGCGAGCTGATCGGCGAGGCCCAGCTGATCTACAACTGGGAGGCCTACCCGGAGGACGTCGCCTCCCTGGTGCACGCTCACCCGACCCAGACCGAGGCGCTCGGCGAGGCGTTCCTCGCCTTGGCCGGCAAGCCGCTGCACGTACACGCCTGAGCCACGAGGAGTCCACGAGAACATGGCGACCTCCGTCCAGATGCCGGCGCTCGGCGAGAGCGTCACCGAGGGCACCGTCACCCGCTGGCTCAAGCAGGTCGGCGACCGCGTCGAGGTCGACGAGCCGCTGCTCGAGGTGTCCACCGACAAGGTCGACACCGAGATCCCGTCGCCGGCGGCCGGCGTGCTCCAGAAGATCGTCGCGCAGGAGGACGAGACCGTGGCGGTCGGCGGCGAGCTAGCCGTGATCGGGGACAGCGCGGGCGGCGAGGGCGGCGGCTCGCCGGCACCCGCCCAGGAGAAGAAGCCCGCCGAGGAGAAGCCGGCCGAACCCGAACCACAGGCGGCGGAGTCCGAGCCGGAGCCCCGGCAGGCAGCGCGGTCCGAGCCGCAGCCCGTGGCCGAGCAGCGCGGTGAGCCGGCCGCGGGGCCGGAGCCGCACCCCGACTCCCTTGCCAGCGGCAACCGCTCGGGTACCGCGGTGACCATGCCGGCGCTCGGCGAGAGCGTCACCGAGGGCACCGTCACCCGCTGGCTCAAGCAGGTCGGCGACCGCGTCGAGGTCGACGAGCCGCTGCTCGAGGTGTCCACCGACAAGGTCGACACGGAGATCCCCTCTCCCGTGGCCGGCACCCTGTTGCAGATCACCGCGGCCGAGGACCAGACGGTCGAGGTCGGCGGCCAGCTCGCGCTGGTCGGCGAGGCCGGTGCGGCCGTCGAACAGCAGCCCCGCCAGCCCGAGCCGGAGCAGCGGGAGCAGAGCCGTGCCGAGCCGGAGCGGGACCGGCGGGAGCAGGAACGCCAGGAGGAGCGGGAGCGGCGGGAGCAGGGCCGGCACAGCGTCAAGGAGGACGAGCCCAAACCGGTGCCCGCACGCCAGCCGCAGCGGTCGAGGCCGGAGCCCCAACCCGAGCCGCGGTCGAGCACGGACGGCGCCGGCACGCCCTACGTCACCCCCCTGGTGCGCAAGCTGGCCACCGAGAACGGCATCGACCTGAGCACCGTCCGGGGCACCGGGATCGGTGGCCGGGTCCGCAAGCAGGACGTGCTGGCCGCCGCGGAGGCAGCCAAGGCGGCCGAAACGAAGGCCGCCGAAACGGAGACGGCCAAGGCCGCCGAGCCGGCCCCGGCGGCCGCGCGAGCCGCCGCGCCGGCACCGGCTCAGCCGTCGGCGCAGGCACTCGCGCTGCGCGGCAAGACCGAGCGGATGACCCGGCTGCGGCAGACCGTGGCCCGCCGGATGGTCGAGTCACTCCAGGTCGCCGCGCAGCTCACCCAGGTGGTCGAGGTCGACGTCACCCGCGTCGCCAAGCTGAGGTCCCGGGCCAAGTCCGGGTTCGAACAGCGCGAGGGCGTGAAGCTGACCTTCCTGCCGTTCTTCGCCAAGGCCACGGTCGAGGCGCTCAAGCAGCACCCGAAGCTGAACGCGTCGATCAACGACGACACCAAGGAGGTGACCTACCACGGCACCGAGCACCTCGGCATCGCGGTGGACACCGAACGGGGGCTGCTCTCGCCGGCGATCCACGACGCGGGCAACCTGAACCTGACCGGGCTGGCGCACAAGATCGCCGACCTCGCCGAGCGCACCAGGTCCAGCAAGGTCACCCCGGACGAGCTGGTCGGAGCCACCTTCACGATCACAAACCTGGGCAGCCAGGGCGCGCTGTTCGACACGCCGATCATCCCGCAGCCGCAGGTGGGCATCCTCGGCATCGGGCTGGTGGTGAAGCGCCCGGTCGTGGTCACCAACGCCGACGGGGACGACACGATCGCGGTGCGGTCGATGGTCTACCTGGCGCTGACCTACGACCACCGGCTGGTCGACGGCGCGGACGCCGGCCGGTTCCTCACCACGGTCAAGCGCCGGCTCGAGGACGGCAACTTCGAGGCGGACCTGGGTCTATAGGTGCGGGTAGCGGTCGCCGGATCGTCCGGCCTCGTCGGGTCCGCCCTGATCCCCGAGCTGCGCGGAGCCGGGCACGAGGTGATCCGGCTGGTCCGTCGCCGTCCGGACACGGCGGACGAGCGCGGCTGGGATCCGCCGGCCGGGCGGATCGACGCGGGGGCGCTGGACGGCGTGGACGCGGTGGTCAACCTGTGCGGCGCCGGGGTCGGCGACCGGCGCTGGTCCCACGCCCGCAAGCAGGTGTTGCAGGACAGCCGGGTCGAGCCGACCGAGGTGCTGGCCGCCGCGGTCGCCGAGCGGCGGATCCCGGTGCTGGTCAACGCGTCCGGTGTGCACTTCTACGGCGACACCGGGGACCGGGTGGTCGACGAGCGCACGCCGCGCGGGCAGGGCTTCCTGGCCGGGCTCTGCCGGGACTGGGAGGCCGCGACCGCGCGGGCCGCGGACGCCGGCGCCCGGGTGGTGCTGGCCAGGAGCAGCCACGTGCTCGGTCGCGGCGGGCTGCTCGGCCGGCTCCGCCCGCTGTTCCGGTTCGGCCTCGGCGCTCGGCTCGGCAACGGCGCGCAGTACCTGCCGTGGATCCATGTGGTCGACCATGTCGCCGCGCTCCGGCTCGCGGTCGAGCGGGAGGACCTGTCCGGACCGGTGAACTACTGCACCCCGAGTCCGGTGACCAACACGGAGTTCACCCGGGCACTGGCCCGTTCCTTGCACCGGCCGGCACCCTGGCTGGCGCCGAGGTTGGCGCTGCGGGCGGTGGTCGGCGAGTTGGCCGACGAGATGCTGATGAGCCAGCGTCCAACCCCGAGGGTCTTATTGGACAACGGATTCACCTTCCGCTTCGAACGGCTCGAGGCGGCGCTGGCCGACCTGGCGTAGCCTCGGCTGCGTGACGCACTCCTGCCGCGCGAGTGACGCGCCGGTCGACGTCCGTGAGCTCGGCACGATCGACTACCTGGCCGCCTGGGACCTGCAGCGCACACACCTCGCCGCGCGGGCCGACGACACCGGGCCGGACACCTTGCTGTTGCTGGAACATCCGTCGGTGTACACCGCAGGCAAACGCACCACGCCGGACGAGCGGCCGGTCGACGGCACGCCGGTGATCGATGTGGACCGCGGCGGAAAGATCACCTGGCACGGGCCGGGACAACTCGTCGGCTACCCGATCGTGCGGCTTGCCGATCCGGTCGACGTGGTGCAGTACGTCCGGCGCATCGAGCAGGCGCTGATCACGGTGTGTGACAAGCTGGGTGTGCCGACCGGCCGGGTCGACGGGCGCAGCGGCGTCTGGCTGGCGGCCGGCGGCGGAAAGCCCGAGCGCAAGATCGCCGCGATCGGCATTCGAGTACAGCGCGGCGTGACCATGCACGGCTTCGAGATCAACTGCGACGCCGACCTGGCCGCGTTCGACCGGATAGTGCCGTGCGGCATCCGGGATGCCGGCGTCACCTCGCTGTCCGAGGAACTCGGCCGCGACGTGCCGGTCTCCGAGGTGCTGCCGCTGGCCCGGGACAGCGTGCTGGCCGCGCTGGAGGGCAGCCTGCCCGTCGAGGAGCGCCGGCTGCCGCGGCCTGAGCCCAGCGCCGCGGGTGTGACGTTCGTGCTTCAGGAGTCCTGACGCGCCTGCCCGCGCGCCGCGCCGCGCCACACCGACCGGCGCGGCGTACCGGACTACCGCGCCGCCGGCTCGCCTCCGCCTGACGCGGCCCAGTACACCGCGTTGGCCACCTGGGCGTAGAGGCCCTTCGGATGCGCGCGGAACAACGGCTCGCTGCCGAACATGAGCACCCGCGCGCCGCGCTCGTCGGTGCCGGACACCACGACCGGCGCGCCGCCGGCCGCCTCCGGCCCACCGGTGCCGTCGTCGTTGGCCAGCCAGTGCCCGGCCACCAGCGGGTTACCCGGGGCGAAGCGCTGTTCGACCCGCACCCCGGCACCGAGGCCGGTGAACCACTGCGGGGCGAACACGAACGAGTTGGGCAGGCCGTCCCCGCCGAGCACACCCGGGCTGTTCACCACCGACACCACCCCGTTCGCGTCGGCCCTGCCCGGCACCGCGCGCACGTCGAGCAGGCCGGCGGCGGCGTTGAACGCCGAGCCGGTGCTCCCCCGGGTGATCACGCCGCCTCGGCGGAGGAACTCCTGCAGCCCCGCCAGGGCCGTCGGGTTGAGCGCCTCGAAACGCAACCCCGAGGCGACGATCAGCACGTCGATCCGGGACAGGTCGAAGCCGGCGTTGAGCACCGCCGTGGATACCGGCCGGATGTCAAAACCCATGCCGCGCAAGGCGAAGAGCTCGTCTCCGGCCACCGCGGCGGCGACCGTGACGTGGCGCAGCACGGCTGCGGCGGCGCCGGGCGGCGCCGCGGTGAATCGCACGCCGTAGCGGTCGGCGACCTCGATCGCCGCACCCCGGGCCGAGGCCGGCACCTGCACCGTGGCGTCGGCCCGGCGGCGCAGCTCGATCCCGCGGCCGAGCAGGTCGTTGACCGCGCTCGCGTCCTTGCCGTCCCGCACGCTGATGACCAGATCCCGGCCAGGTGCGGCGTCCACCCCGCCGGTCGGCGCGGCTGCCAGCACCGGGTGGCTCGGCACCCGAAGGTCGGCTCCGGCCTCCGAGCTGGCCAGCGTGTTGGGCACGGTGCTGGCAACGATGTCCACCGACGCACCCCAGAGCAGCCGCTGGCTCCAGCCGGCGATGTCGAAGGTGACCGGCGCGTCGTGCGAGATGTCGCGGCCCGCTTCGAGCATCACGTTGGCCAGCGCGCGTTTCGGCTGGTGCAGGTCCACCAGGTAGGAGCCGGCCGGATAGTGCCGGCCGCCAAGCCGAAAGTCCCGGTCCGCCCGGCGCACCCGGACATCGTGCGCGACCAGATGGTCGACCAGCCGGGCGGCGGCCACCGCGGAGCGCTGCGCCGGGCCCGTCGGGATCACGTACGCCCGCGGGAACTGGGTGGTGAACCGGTCTTCCGGGCCGAAGCCGGGCACGAAGCCGTCCGGGATGAACCGCTGCGGCTCGCCGGCGGCGCCCCGGCGGAAGATCTCGATCTGGTTGTGCACCAACTGGACCGAGTGTGCGGCCACGTAGTCCACCGTGGTCTTCATGGTCGCCTCGGACACCGCGGCGTTGATCGCCGCCCGCCTGCGCAGCTCGGCCTCCGGCAGCGTGTCGTAGAGCGAGTTGTTGACCTGCAAAGGAATCTCGATGGTGTACGAGACCGCGCCGTGGAACATCGAATACTGCGCGGTGTAGATCGGCGCCCAGCCGTCCCACTGCCCCGGCGGGATGTCGCGGAACGGCACCACGGTGTCCTGCGCCTCCGGGAAGCCGAGCGCCTTGACCGCCTGCTCCATGCCGAGCCCGTTGGCCAGGCCGTGCCGGATGTAGAGGTCGAAGTCGTAGTTCTGGCCGTGCGGCGGCCCGGTCGGCTCGATCAGTGTGCCGTCCACGTAACCGTGCTCGTCGAGCATCATCACCGGTTGGGTGGCCTGCACGATCTCCCGCATGGCCACGTTCTCCGGCTGGGAGGAGGTGATGAAGTCCCGGTTGAGGTCGAATCCGTTGGCGTTGCCCCGGGTTCCGGCCACCCGTCCGTCCGGGTTGGCGGTCACGTTGAAGTAGATCCGGTGCCGCTCGAGCAGCCGGCCTACCGCGGGATCGGTGCTGGTTGCCAACTGGGTGATCAGGTCGACGGCCGCGTCGGTGCCCTCCCACTCGTTGCCGTGGATGTTGTTGTTGATCCAGAGCGGCGTCTTGTAGCCGCGCTCGAGCCCGCGGTCACGGGCGGCGCGTGCCGGGTCGTTCTCGATCTCGGCCCGCCAGGCGTCCTGCTCGCGAGTCTGGGCCGGATGTTCCGGCGCGGTCAGCGTGACCAGGTAGAGATCGCGGCCGAGGTTGGTGGTCCCGGCCACGTCGACCGAGATCCGGTCGCTGCGTCGCTGCAGGTCGTTGAGGCGCGGCGCGATGGCGTGGTAGGGCAGCAACCCCAGCTTGATGGACTTGTCGGTGCGGTCCTCCGGGAACACCCGCAGCTGGGTGTGCCTCGGATAGCCCTGCCGGGCGCCGGCCTTGTTCTCGCCGGCCACCACGAGTGCGGTGTGGGCGGGCGGGTCGGCGGCCGCGACCTCGTTTCGGTCCGGGCCGTTGGCCGGCTCCTCGCCCTTGGTCGGGCCCGGCGGGGCGGGCGCGGCGCCCGCCGCGGCCACCCCGGCGGCCGGAGTGAGCACGGTGGTGAGCAGGGCGGCGATCAACGCGACAAGCCAGACGATTTTACGCACGAATAGTGCCTTACCGGTGACGGACCGTGGCGTCAATAGTGCGGCGTGACCGCGCCCACCTAGGGGTCAGGCGTAATGTTGGGCTCGTGACGATCGTGCCGGAGGGCCGGAAGCTGCTGCGTCTTGAAGTGCGCAACAGCCAGACACCCATCGAGAAGAAGCCGCCTTGGATCAAGACCAGGGCGAAGATGGGTCCGGAGTACCGCGAGCTCAAGGCCCTGGTCCGGCGTGAAGGACTGCACACGGTGTGCGAGGAGGCCGGTTGTCCGAACATCTTCGAATGCTGGGAGGACCGCGAGGCCACCTTCCTGATCGGCGGCGACCAGTGCACCCGGCGCTGTGACTTCTGCCAGATCGACACCGGCCGCCCGGCCGCGCTCGACCGCGGCGAGCCGCGCCGGGTCGCCGAATCGGTCCAGGCCATGGGCCTGCGCTACGCGACCGTCACCGGGGTCGCCCGCGACGACCTGCCGGACGGCGGCGCCTGGCTCTACGCCGAGACCGTGCGCGAGATCCACCGGCACAACCCCGGCACCGGCGTCGAACTGCTCATCCCCGACTTCAACGCCGCACCGGATCTCCTGGCCGAGGTGTTCGGCGCCCGGCCCGAGGTGCTGGCGCACAACCTGGAGACCGTGCCGAGGATCTTTCGGGCCATCCGGCCGGGCTTCCGGTACGAGCGCTCACTTTCGGTGCTGACCGAGGCACGGCGGGCCGGGCTGGTCACCAAGTCCAACCTGATCCTCGGCATGGGCGAGGAGCCGGACGAGATCACCAGCGCGCTTGCCGACCTGCACGAGGCCGGCTGCGACCTGATCACGATCACCCAGTATCTGCGGCCGAGCGTGCGCCACCACCCGGTGGACCGCTGGGTCAAGCCGGAGGAGTTCCTGCGGCACAAGGAAACCGCCCAGTCACTCGGCTTCGCCGGGGTCATGGCCGGGCCGTTGGTCCGCTCCTCCTACCGGGCCGGGCGGCTTTACGCGGCGGCGCTGGCGCACCGAGGCGAGCAGTTGCCGGACTCGCTGCGCCACCTCGCCGAGGCCGCCCCGGCGCGCCAGGAAATCGGCAGCCTGCTCGCCAGCCAGGTAGACCGCGCCCTTTCCTGAGGCATCCAGCAGATCCCGGCCGTTTCCGAGCAGGAACAACGCGAAGGAAATCAGCGCGCGCAGCAAACGGCGTCTCGATCGTCGCATGTAGACCTCCATGGCGTGATGGATGCTGGGATTGGTCCGCCAGCGCGTTGTTTCTGGTATACCAACTTCGTAAGCGGTCGCGCGCCTTCCAATTCAGGACCTCCGAGCCCGGAGGTCCGGCCCCGGAGGTACGGCAATGGATGTCCACCACGCCGAGACACCTTGGCCAACCTTGTTGAGTGGGTTGCAGAACCCGAAGACCCAGGCCAATCCCGCCAACAAGAAGGTGTTCAGCCTCACTCGCCTGTTCCTTGATGTGGGATTGAAAATGCTCGACGATAGTTTCGTCGACTCGGGCGGCGGCGCCACATTCGGCCGGCGGAATGTCACCAGGGACCGGATCGTGCGGCGCGCCATGCATGCCGCGAGAAACGACTCGATGGATCTCGACTGGGGCAAGCTGGACTCGGGAATGGGTGCGTTCACGCAGCGCTGGAAACTGGTCTCCCACTATCGCCAGGACCTCGTCACCTATGCGTTGTACTCGCCGCGCTGGCAGCAGGCGTTCGAGCTCACCCGGCGTGAGTTGCTCGAGGGTCTCGACGAGGTGGCCAGGCACGAGCGGAAGTTCTCCGAGCTGATCATCTCGGTGGCCGCGAAGGACATGCAGCTCCGGCTGCGTTTTTCGCGCTACCTCATCTTCCAGTTCAGCCTGACCATGGACCCTGCCTACGCCGAGCGTGCCTACCGGGCACACGAGCTGTTCTACCAGCGCTCTCTGGAAAGCTGGACCGCCACCTACCACGAGGCGCTTGGCAAGATCGCGGCCACATTGCGCGGAAACGTCACCGCCGAGAAGCTGCGCCGGCTGTTCTCCGCACTCGCCCAAGGGCTCGCCATGATGGCCGCCTACACCGGCAGAGACGCCCTCACCCGCACCGAGGACGACATCCCGTTCCTGGCCGAGGGCATCATGCTGATGCTGGTCGGCGCGCTGAACACCGGTGACGGCCGGCCGGCCGGGGAGGTCATCGACCAGCTCTTCGCCTGAGTGGTCAGCGCAGCCGCGGCGGCGCCGTACTTTCCCTGACGACCAGCGCGGTGGCGAGCTCGACGCGGTTGTCGACCGGCTCGTCACCGCGAGCGATGGCGATGATCAGGTTGGCCGCGGCCGCACCCATCCGGGTGAGCGGTTGGCGGATGGTGGTCATCGGCGGTCCGGCCCACTGGGTGAACGACAGGTCGTCGAAGCCGACCACACTGAGGTCGTCGGGGATGTGCCGGCCGGCATGGCGGGCGGCCTCGTAGACGCCGAATGCCTGGAGGTCGTTGGCGGTGAAGATGGCCGTCGGCGGGTCGGGCAGCCGGAACAGCGCCTCCGCGTCGCGCCGGCCGCCCTCGACGTAGAGGGTGCTGATCCGGACCAGGTCGGGGTCGACCGGAATGCCGGCGGCGTCCATCGCGGCCCGGTAGCCGTCCAGTCGCGCCCGGCAACAGGGCCACTCGGGCGGCCCGCTGATCATGGCGATCCGTCGGTGGCCGAGGTCGAGCAGGTGCCGGGTGGCGGCCAGCCCGCCGTTCCAGTTGGTGGCGCCGACCGAAGGGGTCTCGTGCAGCGGCTCGCCGGTCGGGTCGAGCACCACGAGCGGGATCGACCGGGCCGCGAGCTGGGACTGCTGGGCGGTGGTGAGGTCGGAGAAGACGGCGATCACCCCGGTCGGCCGGCGGGTGAGAACCTGTTCGGTCCACGCCTTTCCCGGGGTGAGCCGGCCCTGCATCTCGGTGAGCACGACGGCGAGCTCGTGATCCCTGGCGACCTGCTCGACCCCGCGGATGATCTCCAGAGCCCACAGGCTTTCCAGGGCGTGGAAGACCAGCTCGAGAATGGCCGCGGGCTCGGTGTGTTCCGGCCGGCGATAGCCGTACTCGCGGATGACCTCCTCGACCCGCCTGCGGGTGTCGACCGCGACCCCGGGCTGGCCGTTGATCACCCGGGATACCGTCGGCGCGGACACCCCGGCGAGCCGGGCCAGGTCAGCGACGGTCAGCTCGCCACGCCTGCGGCCTGCCCTACGTGCCGTCGTCACCGCCGCAGTCTAGGTGTACTGACCTGAGAGGTTGGGGACGCGGCTGGCGGGTGGTTTGCCGTTGAGTGCGGTGTGGCCGCGGTGGTGATTGTAGGTGTGGAGCCACTGTGGCAGTGCTTGGCGTCGCTCGGTCTCGGATCGGTAGGGGCGGGCGTAGGCCCATTCGTCGAGCAGGGTGCGGTTGAACCGTTCGACTTTGCCGTTGGTCTGGGGCCGGTAGGGGCGGGTGCGCTTGTGCGTGATTCCGGCGGTGGTGAGGGTGTCGCGCC
>JBJMIG010000018.1:0-92768 GCA_045806965.1 Labedaea sp.
CCGTGCTGCGAGGGGCACGCCATCAGCGGATCACGCCCTACACCCCGCGCCACAACGGAAAAGTCGAACGCTACAACCGGATCCTGGCCGAAGAGTTCCTCTACGCCCACATCTGGACCAGCGAGCAACACCGCACCACGGCCCTGGCGATCTGGAACATCCACTACAACTACCATCGGCCACACACCGCCGCTGGAGATCAGCCACCAGCGTCCCGGCTCCACACCGGCGTCACCAACGTCATGGCCTCATACATCTAGCTGGACCGTGCCCTCAGTCGCGACCGCGGGCCGGCGTCTGCCCATACACCCCATGGCGCAGCGGAGTGTTGTCGTCGGGCGAATGCACGGGGTCGACCGGTGACCCGCCGGCTGTCGAGGTGACTTCGGGCGCTTGCCGCTGTTCGCCTCCGGACGGTTGGGCGCCGTTGGCGAGCTGGTCGAGTCTGGCGGTCAGGATTTCCAAGATCGGTGTGCGGTTGCCGTGCTGCCGTTCGTGCTCGATGAGCGCACGGAGCTGGGTGTCGTCCAGCGAGCGGATGCGGTGTTGCACGCTGCCGATCGGGAGTTGGTCGTAGTCGGGCAGGGGCAGCTTGTCGTGGCTCATGGTCGACGGCTACCCGGGCGATCGACGGGCAAACCGGACGCCGGCCACTCGGCGACCGGGGGCCGGCGACCGCTGGTCGAGCGGCTTCAGGTGGGCTGGTGGGGCTTCCCGCGGTGCCGGAGGCGCTTCCCGAGCTCGTCGCGGATTGGTCGTCGCGTCGGGGGGTAGCCCGCTGCGCGACACACCGCTTGCCAAAGGGGGCCGTTCATGGCCGAGTTGCTGCCCGGTGACCTCTACGCGTTCGAGGAACTGCTGTCCGCCGAGGAACGGGAGATCCTCGGCCGGGTTCGCCACTTCCTGCGTGCCGAGTTGGCCCCGACGGCCAACGAGTACTGGGCCCGGGCGGAGTTTCCTGAGCACCTGGTGAAGGGCTACGCCGAGCTCGGGATCGCCGGCCGGGCCTATCCGGAGGAGCCCGGGAACCGGCCCAGCAGCTTGCTCAGCGGTTTCCTGGCGTTGGAGATGGCGCACACCGACCCGTCGATGGCCACGTTCTATGGCGTGCACACCGGTCTGGCCATGGGCAGCATCGTCGCCTGCGGGTCCGATGAGCAGCGGGCGCGTTGGCTGCCGGCGATGGGCCGGATGGAGCTGATCGGCGCCTTCGCGTTGACCGAGCCGCACGGCGGGTCCGATGTGGGGGGTGGAATGCGCACCACGGCCAGGCGCGAGGGTGACACCTGGGTGCTCGACGGAGCCAAGCGGTGGATCGGCAACGGAACCTTCGCCGACCTGGTCGTGGTGTGGGCCCGCGACGAGAATGACAACAAGGTCAAGGGCTTCGTGGTGGAGCGGGGCACCCCGGGGTTCACCACGACCAAGATCGAACACAAGATCGCGTTGCGGGCAGTGCAGAACGCCGACATCGTGCTCGACGACTGCCGGGTGCCGGAGGCCAACCGGCTGCCCGGCGCGCGCACCTTCCGCGACACCGCGGCGATCCTGCGCCGCACCCGCAGCGGCGTGGCTTGGCAGGCGGTTGGCGTCATGCTCGCCGCCTACGAGATCGCCCTGGGCTACGCCCGCGAACGCGAGCAGTTCGGCCGGCCGATCGCCGCTTTCCAGCTCGTCCAGGACCTGCTGGTGCGCATGCTCGGCAACGCCACCGCCTCCCTGGGCATGGTGGTGCGGCTCGCCCAGCTGCAGGATGCCGGCACCTACCGCGACGAGCACTCCGCGCTGGCCAAGGCGTACTGCACCTCGCGGATGCGCGAAGTCGTCGGATGGGCCCGAGAGTTGTTGGCGGGCAATGGGATCGTGCTCGACCACGACATCGGAAGATTCGTCGCCGACGCCGAGGCCCTCTATTCCTATGAAGGCACTCGGGAAATCAACACCCTGGTTGTCGAACGGGCGATCACCGGCCACTCCGCCTTCGTCTGAGCCCGGCCATTCGGGGATCGCGCCCGCCCAGGGCGAGCGCGGCCAGGCCGGCCGCGGCGAAGGCGCACGACGCAGCCAGTACGAACCCGGCGAACGGTCGCTCCACAGCGGTGATGACCGGGCCGGCGAGTGTGGAGCCGAGCGCTCCCCCGGCGCCGCTGGTGGTGGACAGCCAGGTGAAGCCCTCGGCGCGGGATCTGCTCGGGGCGAGGGAAGCGATCACGCTGTACTGCACGGTGTGCGTGGGTGAGAGCACCATTCCCGCCGCGAACAGGGCGATGCCGAGTTGCCACGGAGCCCCGGCGACCGCGCAGACCAGGTATCCACCGCCGAGCGCGAGCAGCAGCCAGCGGTATTGCCGGCCCAATGGCCGCTCGCCCGGTTCCATGCCGAACCAGGCACCGCCGATGATGCTTCCGGTGAACCACACGGCGACCAGCAGTCCGGTGGCCGAGGCCGCGCCCGCGCCACCGGCGAACGCCCCGACAGTGACGAACCCCGATCCAAGAGCGGCCTCGAACAGCAGCACCGAGGCCAGCATGCCGAGATAGGTGCGGGTGTACAGGGAGGCGCCGCCGACGCCGTCGGTCACCGACGGCAGGCTCCGCGCGGGCCGCTCACCCCGGCCTCGCCACACCACCGCCACCATCAGCGCGCCGGCGCAGGTGAACGCGCCCGCGACCGCCATGGCCGCCGCTGGTCCGGCCACCGGTCCGAAGATGGCCACGATGCCGGTGACCACCAGCGGACCGAGAATCCATACGAAGTTGAGCTGCATCGCGTGCAGCGCATAGGCCGACCTTTGGATATCGGTGCCCGAGGGGGTCATCCGGGACCACAGCGTCTGCACCACCCCGGCCAGCACCGGCCGACTCGCGCCAGCGGCGATCACGGCCGCGACCATCAGGGAGCGCGACCCCTTGGTGGCCAAGGCGACGGTCAGCACGGCAGAGCTGAGCAGGAAGGCCAGGGCCATGCCGGTCAGCACCCACCATGCGCCGAACCGGTCGATGCAGCGACCCCAGAACGGCGCCGCCACCCCACTGGCGATCACGTACACACCGATCACCAAACCGGCCGTGGCATAGGAACCGGTTGCCTGCCCCAATCCCAACAACAAGATCACGGTCACCATACCGATCGGTACGTGTCCGATGAAGTTGGCAAGAAGCAGGGCCTTGGCCGAAGGTATCCGCAAAACGGTGACATAGCGGTCTACGCCGTTTTCTGTCCGTTCCACGACCATCTCAACCCCCAAGTGCCGCAGACCCTGCACCCTGCTGGACGGTAGTTCCCCCGCTCTCGCGGGCTCAAACCGATGCTTCCACAGGCCACGATAGGCGGGACACCATGCGCAGGAACCCCAGCGAAAAGTCCACAATGGACCTGATCTGCCCCAGTCCGGTCAGCGCCACCGGCAACGGTGGGTAGGTGCCGCGCTGAACCTCATCGACACCAGGCGCAGGCGAGCCAACGCGTTAGGTCGCCCCGCCACCGTACTCTCGGCGCAACTGCTCTTGTTGCACGAGGAGGTTGGTTGCGACGGCGTCGGGCCGGCGAAAACGGCGGAGTCTTCCGCGGCTGTCTGCTTGGCGTACCTTGACAGCCGCAGGACGAGGAGGACCGCAAGCCTCGACGGCCAGCGAGTCATCCGTGATACCAACTCTCCTCGATGGTCAGTCCAAGGCGGAACTGACCATCGAGGAGGTTGCCCGCGGCGCCGGACTCAGAAGGCCGTGGCCGCGCCGATCGCCCGGCCGCTCAGCGGGGCCTCAACCGGCGTGGTCGATGCCCGCAGGGCGCCGCCGGTAACGGCCAGGCCGCCGGTGGGTACGAACATGCCCATGTTGAACGTCGTTCCGGTGGGGGCGGACGCGATCGGGATGACCGGGAAGGCGTTACCGCCCGGGCGGACCGAGGTGGAGATGTAGTCGCCGAACATGCGGCCCTGGCTCGTGTTGGGAATCCAGGACAGCGACATCGGGCCGGCGATCTGGGTTGCCGTGCTCCAACTGGCGCCGCCGTTGGTCGAGGAGACGAACCCGGCATTCAGTTGGCAGGTTGTCGCTGTGCAGTTGGACGTGGGGTAGAAGTAGTAGGTCAAACCGATTCGCGCGGTTGCTCCCGAGGTATTCCGATCGATGCCGATGCCCGGCACGAAATGGTCCACCGTGCTGGTGGTGGCGTCGATCGGTACGCGGATCGGCGCGGCCCAGGTGGTCTCGCTGGTGGACTTGCTGATCACGATGTCATTGGCCGGGCAGCCGGACCGGAACCGGCAGTCTGACCACGCCACATAGGCGGTGCCGGCGGCATCGATCTCAGCGGTGGGCAGAAATTCGGACCGCAGGTTGCCGGCTTCGGTGTGGTGGCTGACGGTTGCGACCTGGACGGTGGAGCGCCAGCTCGCGCCGCCGTCGATCGAGCGGAACGAGCGGATCTGGCCGCCGGTCTGAAATGGCACCAGAACCGTCCCGTTGGGACGGACGACGGGTTGACCGCCCAGACCCGACGCGTTGTCGCCGGTGGCCCGCGCGGGTCCCCAGGTGGCTCCGCCGTCGCTGGAGGTGGTCATCCGCATCGCGTTGCCGTTGCTGGTGACGTCGTACTCGGTGTAGCAGTTGCCAAAGAACGGGCTGCTGTTGGTGTTGTCGCAGACGATCCAGTTCTTGTCGTTGGAGCCGGTGGCCGTAGTTATCGGGCGGCTCCATGTCAACCCGCCGTCCGTGGAGCGGCTGGTGAACACCGGAGTATTCGGGCAGTTCACGCCCAGGCTGGAGATGAGCCAGGCATTGTGCCTGGCGTCGAAGGCCACCGCGGCGTCACTGGCCTGGCCGCACGGTCCGGCGCCGACGTTGCCGGTGATCCCGGGCAGGAAGCCCTGGGTCCAGGTGGCGCCGCCGTTGGTGGAGGTCGCGAACCCGATGTCGGAGGATCCGCCGCCAGAGACCCGGCCGGTCTGGAACGCCGAGACGATCGTGTTGCCGAACGTGAACGTGTCCGGCTCGACCTCGGTGCGGTGCTGGGCCTGGGCGTCGGCGAATGGATCGGAGCTGACCTGGGTCACCGCGACATTCGCCGACGCTGGCGCGGCAGCCGCGATCAGGACGCCGGCGGCGGCGAGCGGCAACAGGATCGTGGCTCGCCTGATCATGCGTGGACGCAGCGGCATGGTGCGATTCACCTTCTTCGGTGGCAGGGGCGGCAGCAGAGAGCTGCGACCATGGCTCGGCCCCCATCCAGCCACACGCGTAACCGCAGGTAAATCCGCCGACCGGGCGACGACGAAGGTATCCCGCAGGCCGCGCGTTTGCCCATTGACCCACCAGGGGCCTTCCCACCCGGGCGGGAGAAACGTAGGCGAGTAGCAGTTGGTCTACTTCGGTCGGCGGATCGCGCAGAACCTCCGCTTCCCGGGCACGACGACCCAACGGAAGCGTCGTCCAACAGGATCAACGCGTTCCGGCCGGCAGCTTGCGGTACACCGCCTCCCGCCCGGCCAGGTTAAAGACGTATGACAAGACGGTCGTAGCCTCGGAGCATGAGCTGGTGGCGCGAGCCGGGTTCCGCGGCGAGAACGAGTGACGGGAAACGGGACAGCAGGAGCGGCAGGGCCACCTTTCCTTCCGCCCGGCCCAGTGCGGCGCCCAGGCAGTAGTGCGGGCCGGCGCTGAACGCGTAGTGCTGGGTGTCGGTGCGGGTGGGGTCGAACCGGTCGGGGTCGGGGAACCGATGCGGGTCCCGGTTGGCGGCGGCGGTGAGGACGAGCACGGATCGGCCTCGCGGCACGGAGATTCCGGCGACCTCGGTGTCCTCAGCGGCGGCGCGGGTGGCGAAATGGACCGGCGGATCGACGCGGAGGATCTCCTCGACGTAGGACGGGGCCAGCGCGGGATCCGCGCGTAGGCGCGCCAGTGTGTCGGGGTGCTGGAGCAGCAGGCGCAGACCGTTGCCGAGCAGGTTCGCCGTGGTGCGGAACCCGGCGTTGAACACGACGACCAGGTTGGCCAGCAGTTCGGACTCGGGGAGCCGGCGGTGCGCGGCGAGCACGGACACGAGGTCGTCGCGCGGATCCTTGCGGCGCTCGGCGAGCAGGCCGGCGAAGTACGCGGTCAGCTCCTCGGCCGCGGTGTCGGCGGCCCGCAGCTCGCGGAAGGAACGCTGGCCCAACTCCAAGATCGCGTCGAAAGCCTTGACCCGGCGGGGGAAGTCGGCCCGGTCCGGCTCGGGTACGCCGAGCAGCTCGCCGATCACATCGCTGGGCAGGCGCAGGGCGAAGGCGGCCATGAAGTCCACCGGGGTGTCACGCTCGCCCAACGCGGCGAGCTGGTCGAGCAAACCGTTCGTGATTCGGCTGATCATCGGCTCCACCGCGGCCGCCCGGGTGGCGCTGAACGCCTGGCCGAACAGGCGGCGCGCGCGGGCCAGGTTCTCCCCGCTGGCATGGAAGACGGAGCTCTGCATGGTGCGCACGGCCGGGTGCTCGCGCCATCGGGTGCTGGTCCGGTCCAGGTACTCCGCGTCCAGCACCTGGAAGTCGTGACCGCGCAGAACCTGGCCGACCGCGTCGTGGCCGTGCACGATCGCGGCGTACCGACTGCCCTCCGGCAGCGCCACGGCCGGGCCCAGCTCGTGCAGGCGGGCATAGATCGGGTTCGGGTCGCGCCTGCCCTCCTCGCTGAGCAGCGGTCGCAGCCACGAAACGCCAGATGTCGTCTGGCTCACCGGATCACCTCGCACGCCGGATCCTGTTCGGCGGCAACGATCTCGGCGAGCTCCGCGATCGTGGGGGTGGCGAGGATCCGGTGCATGGGCAGGTTCACGCCGTAGGTGTCGGCGATCCTGGCGGCGAACCGGATCGCGGTCAGCGACCCGCCGCCCATGCGGAACAGATTGTCGTGCACGCCGATCGGCGCCGCCGTGCGGAGCAGCTCCGCCCAGATGCGCGCCATGGCCACCTGGACCGGACCGCATGGCGCAACCCGATCCTCGAACGCCGCGGCCCACTCGGGTTCGGGGAGCGCGGCGCGGTTCACCGTTCCATCGGCCCGCAAGGGGAACATCGGCAGTGCGACGAACAGCGCCGGGATCATCGGTTCGGGCAAGGCGGCCCGCAGCTGAGGCCGGAAGAGCGTCGCCAGGTCGGCGCCGGATCGCGCGGCCGGCCCATCGGGGTCGGGCACGACGTAAGCGACGAGCACGGGCTCGCCGGCTCGCGACCCGCCGAGCACCGCCGCATCGCGCACCGCGCGGTGCGCCCGCAGCACGGCCTCGACCTCGCCGCGGTGTACCCGGACGCCGCGGATCGTCACCCGTCCGCTGTCGACCAGCTCGAGGCCGCCGTCCTCGCGCCACCGGCCGAGGTCGCCGGTGGCGTACATCCGCGCCCCCGGTTCGATCCCCCACGGGTCGGGCCGGAACGCCGCGGCGGTGCGACCCGGCCGGCCGAGGTAGCCGCGGGCCAGGGCCGCGCCGGCCATGTGGATCTCGCCGACCGTGCCGGCGGGCACCGGAGCCAGCCGCTCGTCCAGGACGTACACGCGGGTGTGGTCGGCAGGCTCACCGGCCCACGCCGCGATCTCGGGATGCCAGGTGTGCGGCGGCGTTTCGGCATCCTCCGTGGCGATTACCAGGTCCGCGCCGCAAACCGGCGCCAGGAGCAGCTCGAGCAGGGCCAGGTCAGGTGAAGCGGCCGGGGCGGCCACGAAGCGGTCCCCGGCGCCGAGCCCCAGATCACGGCGCAGGGCGGCGAGCCGGTTCGCCACCGACCGGTGCTCGATGTCGACCCCATCGGGCCCGGTCGGTCCGGACACGAAAACGGTGTACGCCAACGCTTCGCCGGGCACAGGTACGGGGTCAAGGGGCAGAGCGGGCTGGTCCAGCGTGACTACCTCGCCGACCGACGCGGCCAACCCGGCATGCTCGGCATCGGACACCACCAGCCCAAGGCCGGCGTCGCGTGCCATGATCTCCAGCCGCGCCAGGGGAAGGCCGGGCTCAAGTTGGACCACCGCGCCGCCCGCCCACCACACGCCGAGCACCGCGGTCAGCATCCCGGCGCCCCGCTCCAGGCACAGGCCGACCCGCGTTTCCGGCCCGATTCCGCGCTCGGCGAGCGCCCGCGCCAGCCGGGCGGCTCGCTCGCTCAGTGTCGACATCGGCACGGTTTCGCCGGCGTCGGTGATCGTCGCCGTCGACTCCCGCAGTGCCGTGAGCACGTCGAGTTCGGCGGGCGGCGCTTCGAGGTCCGGCACTGGGAAGTCCAGGACGCGCGTGTCCGGCGCATGGTTCAGCACGGCCGCCACGGCGCGTCCGAACTCGTTGTGCGTCGCGGTCGTGGGGAACAGGATCCGTTCCTGCGCCGTGACCCCCGGAAGATCCAGTACCGGCACCGGACAGGAGCCGGTGAACCGGACATCCGGCAGCGGACCCAGCTCCTCGATGAGCTTCTGGAACGGCAGCTCGTCGTGCGCGCGGGCCTGCGCCGCCGCGTCCCGCACCCGATCACACAGTTCGGCGAACGTCGGGTCGCCGGCCAGGGACACCCGCAGCGGCACGGTGTCGGCGAACGGGCCGACGATCGGGTCCAACTCCGGGCGGATGCGTCCGGTCACCGGGATGCCGATCACGACGTCGGTTCGCCGAAAATACCGGGCGAGAACGACCGCGAAGGCGGCGAGCGCGGCCGTTTCGTCTCGATGCTCGATGGCCACGCTCACCCGAGCCGCCGTCGGAGTCCGGGACAGGTTGCGCAGCCGATCCCGCCAGAAGCCAAGCTGGCGTGCCAGTTCCTCGCCACGCAGCCGGTCCCGCTGCCAGACGGCGTAGTCCCCGTAGTCCATCCAGAGCGGCGGCAGTGCGCCTGCGCTGTACACCCTGGACAGTTCGGCGAGGAGAACCGCCAGCGCGGTCTCGTCGGCGATGATCCGGTGCAGCACCAGCACGAACAGCGACCGTTGGGGGCCGGCCTCGATCAGTGCGGCCCGGAGGAGCGGCCCGTGCGCCAGGTCGAACGCTCGTCCGGCCAACTCGGCCGCGATCGACTCGGCCCGCGCGCTGCCGGCGGGACCGCCCGGCAAGACGACCCGGTAGATCGGCACGCTCGCGGTTTCCGCGACGACCTGCTCGGGCCCGGTGCCGATGCTGGTGCGCAGTGCCGCGTGCCGGGCGACCATGGTGTCCATCGCGCGCTGCAAGGCTGCCGGGTCGATCGGACCGTTGAGCCAGATCGCATAGGGCAACACGGCCTCGCCCGGCATGGGCCGGGTGAGCAGCCGTAGCCTTCGCTGCGCGAACGAAAGCGGGTAGCGCACGCGCTAGCCAGCCAGCATCCGCTGGCGCATCAGGAACTTGCGCACCTTGCCGGTCGGCCCCACCAGCACGCCGTCGTCCGGGACGGCCTCGATCCGGCGCAGCGTGCGCGCCGCCGGCTCACCGAGCGCGGCGCGGACCGCCTCGCTCCGGTCGAGCTCGGGATCGGCGCCGTCACGGAGAACCAGCAGCACGTCGGTCACCGCCACGCCGTCCTCCTCCCGGAAAGCGATCACCGAGCAATCCCGGACATCCGGGCTGTGCACCAGGATGCGCTCCTCGGAAAGCGCGGTATAGAGCCAGTTTCCGTCGCCGAGGTCGATCGCGTCGCTGGCCCGGTCGACCTGATAGTAGTAGCCCTCCTCGTCCCGGTACATCAGGTCGCCGGTCAGGTAGTAGCCGTTGAGTCGAGTGCGGAAGGTCGCGACCGAGTCGTTCCAGTAGCCGAGCGCGAGCGTCGGCGACTTGAGCCCGCACTGTCCGACCTCGCCGGGCGGCACCTCCTCTCCCGTCGCCACATCCAGCAACGCCACCTCGGCGAACGGGTACGGCTTGCCGACGCAGCGGTCGTATCGGTTGCTGCCGAGCCGGTGGGTGACGAAGAACGCGCTGTGACCCATCTCGGTCGAGCCGAGCATGTCGATGAACTTCGAGCCGGCGACGTTGACCATGCCGTCCCGGGTCCACGTCAGGTGGCTACCGGCCGCGACCAGCCGCCGGACGTGCGTCTCGTGCGCGCAGTCCCCGGTGCTCGACCAGTTGCGCACCGAGCTCAGGTCCCGCGTGGACAGATCGAATCTGGCCAACTCGGACCAGGTCACCGCGAAGCCGTATACCCCGGTGGGGCGCCAGCGCTCGATGGCGTCCAGGATCGCCTCGCCACTGCGTTCGAACGGCCCGCCCTGCGCGGACATCAGCAGGATCTCGTAGCCGTTGCAGAGCGCCTGGTTGATCACGATGATGCCGGCGGCGTGCGCGGCGGGCAGTGCCGACAGCTCGCGCACCTGGCCCCGCGGCCGAGCCTCGGTGAGCCGGACGGCCCGCACGGCGGCGAACAGACTGTGGTGCGAATGGACAACCGCGGTCGGCATTCGAGTGGTGCCGGAGGAATGCGTGATCACTACGGGATCCTCGCCATGGTGGCGGTGGTGTGGCGGCGCCTGGCCGGCGTCGCCGAACCCGGTCTCCGCCGCGTCGCCAAGAATCGGCACGCCGAGCTCGTGCTCGCGCAGCGCCGCGTGGTCCGCGTCGATGATCACGCCAACCCCCCGCAACCGGCGGACGAACCCAGCGGCCACCTCGACCGGCATGTTCCCGTTCATCAACGCGGGAATCGCGCCGAGCCAGGTCAACGCGAAGAAGCTGAGGAAGACGTCCGCCGCCGAGGTCACGTACACCGCGACCGGGTCGCGCCGCCCGATGCCCTTGCGGGCGAACCATTCCGCCCGGGCCGCGACCCGCTCGGTCAAGATGCGCAACGAAAGTGGTGTCCAGGCGGGGATTCCATCCACGTCGACGTCGAAGGTCACCCGAGGAACGTCCGGGTCCGCGCCGTGCTCGGCCAGCATGATCAGCACGTTGCCGGCACCGACCCGCATGTCCTGTGCCAGTGCCGCGCGCAGATTGCCCACAGTCACAAATCCTCCTGGTTGAACGGACTGTACCGAAAGTTTCGGCGAGGAACCGGGGCCTACCAGATGAGGCTAATTTGGTGAGTCCCTCGTGACAATGATGCGTTCGGCGCGATTTCCCGTTATACCGGGCTGAGGCGGGCGGTGATCGCGGCGCCGATCCGAACGATCGGACGGGGCAGCAGCATGTGCTCGTGCTTGCAGTCCACCTCGACCACGTCGATTGGATCGTCCAGGTGGTCTCGCCAGGACGCCAGCTTCTCATCGGTGGTGTCCTCGGTTTCGGTCGCGGCGAGGAACAGCACCGGGCATGTGGTGCGACCCGGCCGGTGGTCCCGGGCGACCGCGATGTTGTTCCTGATCACCCGTGGCAGGGCAAGCACCCGGCGGTCCGGCCACTCGTCGAGCCCGAGACCCGGCCGCGCCCTGATCAGTTGCAACATGCTCGCCACCGGGTCCGGCGCCTCCGGCGCGATCGCCGGCTGGTAGCCGAACTCGCGGAGCACGAAGTTGCAGAGCAGCCAGGTGTCGTCGGGGTCGAGGCTCCACGGCAGCATCGGCGTCGCGTCTCCGATGACGAGCAGCCCCACCTCGTCACCGCGCCGCTCGAACTCCTCGGCGATGGCGTGCGCCATGTTCCCGCCGAGGGACCAGCCGAACAGGTGGTACGGGCCGTGCGGCTGGGTGATTCTGATCTGGTCGGCGAAGTCCCGCGCCAGTTCCGCCATGTCGAGCGGCAGCGGCTCCGGCCGGCGCAGTCCCCGCGACTGCAGGGCGTAGATCGGGTACTCGGGTGCGATGTCCGGCAACAGCGCGAGATAGCACCAGCTCACGCCGACCAGCGGTGGCGGGCAGAACAGTGCCGGCCCGCCGCCACTTTCGCGCAGCGGTAGCACCAGGTCGAGGATTCCCCCGGCGGCCCGGACGTTGGCTCGACGCTGCCGGGCCCAGGCGAACTCGTCGGCCGCTGGTAGTGCCATTAGCCGGTCCTGCCCACGGTGGCGGACGCGAGCGCGACCAGTGCGGCGGCGGCCACGGCCGCTCCCCCGGCGGCGAACTCCTCGGCGATCCGCCCGGCCTGCCGCCGGTAGCCCGGCTCGTCCAGCACTGCCCGGACGGCAGCACCCAACTCTTCCGCGCTCGCCTCGAGGATCGGTACCTCGATCCCGGCACCCGAGGCGGCGACCTGGTGTGCCAGGGCCAGCTGCTCGGCTCGGACCGGGGCCACGACCAGCGGCACGCCGTACGCGAGCGCCTCGTTGACCACTCCTCCTGCGTGACACACCACCGCGTCCAACCGGGGCATCAGGTCAAGCATCGGCACCAGCTCAACAGCGATCACGTCGTCCGGCAACGAGTTCCCGACCACCCCGGTGGTCACGAACACCGCCTGCACGTCACGCGCCATCGGCGCGAGCGCCGCCGCCATCCGCTCGTAGAAGTCCTCGACCATGTGCCCGACCAGGCTGCCGACCGTCACCAACACGTGCCGGCGGGCATAATCCCAGTCATGCCAAGGGAAATCGGGGGCATTCGGCCGAGGACCCATGGCCGCGCCGGCGAGCAGGCACGCCTCGGGCAGTTCGGCCGTACCGATCAGCCCCCGGCTGGTCAGCGCGATCACCAGGCGCGGCGAGAACCTGGGGTCGACCGGCTCACCCGCCGGCAGGCCGGCCATCGCCACCACCCTGGCCACCCGATCGGCCACGAACTCCGCGAATCCCGAAAGTTCCGGCGGCGGCGCGATTTCCAGCGCGCCGGTGGCCAGCGTCGCCCACGGCACGCCGCGCCGGTGCGCAACCAGCCCACCGGCCAGTGCGTACTGCTCCGCCAGCACGACGTCGGGTTGGTGCTCGTCGACCGCCGCGTCGACGGCATCCAGAGTGAAGCGCGTGAACGGAACCAGGTATCCGTCCCAGAGGGCCCGTACCCCGGCCATGCCGGTCTCGGTGTAGCGGCGGAAGGCTCGCATGCCGGTGGAGTGGACAGTCGCGTCCGGCCCGACCAGCGGGCGAAGCACGGTTTCCGGGCCACACCAGACCACCTCGTGTCCACTGTGGACAAGCTCTTGCCCGATCGCGAGCATCGGATACAGGTGACCGGGCAGCGGCAACACCACGAGCAGGAACCGCGACACCCGGCAATCATGGCACGCATTGACGATCGCTGGAAGCGCGTGGTGAGATCGCGAGTTGTGACCGCCCTGGACGCGGTGTCGGTGTACACACCGGATTTCCGCGTGCCCATTGAGAGCCTGGCCGGCCCACTCGGGCTGACCGACATCGAGGTGCGGTTGTTCCGGCGGTTCCACGGTCTGAGTGAGATCCGGTTCGACCCCGACCGGTCGCTGCCAGACCTGCTCCGCATCGCCGCCACCGGGCTCACCGCGCTCCGCGGCCAGGAGCACCGGGTCCGGTACGTCATCTACGGCCGGGCCATGCCCGTCGTCGTGCCCTATCCGCGAAATCCGCTGCACGACGTCTGCCGCGAGCTCGGGCTCGGGCACGCCCTCACATTCACCGTGACGCAACAAAGCTGTGCCAGCGGGTTGCTCGCGATCGAGCTGGCCGGCCGATTGCTCGCGGGCGATCCCACCGATGGGGCACTCGCATTGGTGCTGTCGGGCGAGAAGACGTTCACCCGGGACGCCCAATTGTTGCCGGGGACATCGCTCTTCGGTGAGGGCTCGGCCGCCTGCCTGGTGAGCGCCACCGGTCGGCGCGACCGGCTGCTCGCCTACGCCTGCGACCAGCGCGGCGAGTTCGACGCCGAGTTCGGCAAGCAGCCCGAACGGTTCCAGCGCGAGTACCGGCCGTCGCTGGCCGAGGCGATCCGCCGGGCGGTGCGGGAATCCGGCCTGACACTTGACGACATTCGCCTTGTTCTGCCGCACAATGTGAACGTCGTGACCTGGCAGCGTCTGTGCCTGCTGCTCAAGTTTCCGGTGGAGCGCGTGTTGCTGTCGAACGTGCCGACCAACGGCCACCTGTTCTGCGTGGACGCGTTCGCCAACTACGAGACTGCCCGACAGGGCGGGCTACTGTGCGAGGGCGATCACTACCTCGTCGCGGGCGTCGGCGCCGGTGCCGGGGCGACGTTCTCCGCCATGGTGTTTCAGCACTGAGTTCCAGCAACCGCACAGGAGGCCACGATGACCGCGCCCGAGACCGAGGTCGACGTCGAGTTCCGGACCCGCGTGGTCGAGGCCACGTCCGCCTTGCTGGTGCGATTGCTCGAGCTCGATGCGACCGAGGTCACCGAGGACACGAACATGGCCGACGAGCTCGGCCTCAGCTCGTCGCTCGGGCTCGAACTGTTGCTGGAGCTTGAGGAGCAGCTCGGCATTCAGATCGACGTGGAGACCATGGATCCGGACGAGCTGCAGACCGTCGGCGAGTTGGCCACCTATATCGCCGGCAACTCGCGACCCTGGTAACGACCGGATGCGTCTGATCCGAACCGAGCGCAGAGTTTTCCCCGGGCCGGCCAGGTCACTCGCCGATGCCGAGCACCGCGCCGAGGTGGCGCAATACCTGGCAGACCTGACCCGACCCTTCGGCACCGAACCGGATCTCGAGCTGTCCGGCCATTCCTACGGCGAAATGGCCAGCGAGTTGGTGGCCGCGGTCGTGCTGGCGACGGAGCCGGTCGATCTGCTGGTGCTGGCGTTCTCGATCCACGACATGTGGCCGGGCCGGGCCACCGCGGCGTACCTCAGCCACGTCTGCCCCGGCACTCCCCTGTCGTTCGCCATCTGCGACCAGGGCAGCGCGGCGCCGTTCACCGGGCTGCGCGTCATCCGCGACTACAGCCCGCCGCGGGCGCTGTTGATCAGCGTCGAGCAGGCGGCGCTGCCCTACAAGTCCTCGGCGACGCCACCGGCGGAGCACCGCGGCGTCGCCATGCTCTATGGCAACGGCGACGGCGACGACAACGCCGGATCGCGGGTCGCCGCGCTGCGCCAGCACCCCGACGTGGCCCCGGACACCGTGGCGGGGCTGGTTTCCCGGGACATCACCGAGCTGTCGGCTGGCCGCCGGAATGTGCGGGTCGTGCTCGGCGACGCGCTCGCGACGGCCTGGCCCGGGCATCCGGATCACACCGAAGTACCCGCCGGGCAGCCGGCCACCGGAGTCTGGTGGCACCTCGCCGATGAACTGCCTGACTCGACGGACCTGGTGCTGGCCGCCGACTACGACCCAGATCTGCGCTACCTCTGCGTGGCCGGCATCGAGCGGACGTGACGCCCTGCTCGTGCGGAACATCCAGCCGCTTGGCCACCCGCCGTGTCCACGGCTGGAGTTCCGGCCATGCGTTACGGCACGGCCAACCGGCCGGGCGCGACCTGGGTCGGCACGTCCGGGTCGAGAGCCGCCTCGACGGCCACCTCCTCGATGGCGCGCAGCAGCGCCTCGATGTCCTCCTCGCTGAACCGCGCGGTGTCGACCATGAGCATCAGGTCCACGCTCTCCGCCCGGTCCGCGATCAGCACGAACAGCTGCTCGGGGATGTACTCCATCTCCGCGTCCCACCCGAAGGAGGTCTCCGGTAGCTTGGCCCGGATCTGGTCCATGGTCACGGTTTCACTTCGGGCCGCGGCCTCGTTCGCCGGTCTGGTGCCGAACCGCATGTCGTTGATCCGGCAGGTGACCCTGGCCTCATACCCGCGCTCCACGTCCAGGCGCGCCATCAACTCGTTGTGCTGGTCCGGGTCGTAGTAGCTGTGCAGCCCGGCGGCGACGGAGAGCCGGCGTACCCGCGCCACCACGTCGCCGACGGTGCCGTCGAGATCGAGGGTGACGATGGACTCTCCGGCCACCGTGGAGATGATCTCGGCGAAGCCCGGCCGGAACCGGTTGCTCGAAATGACGCCCGTGGTGAGCGGGTTGACACCGGTGGCGCGCCCGATGGCGATGGCGATGATCGCGAGCAGCGCCCGGGTGGTGTCCGTCCTGGTCCGCGCGGCGACGCCGAGCATGCCCAGGTAGGTCGCTGGCGAATGGAAGAACCCGCGCCAGTAGCGCTTGCCGAGCCGGAACTCGGGGTGAGCGGGCTCGCCGAACGTCAGTGGCGCGATGTCCCGCAGCAGCCCCTCCCGATAGCTCATGGCCCGGTCGTTGATCCGCCGCACCTCCGGCGTCTGCTCGCGCCTGGCCAACTCCAGGATTCCCACCGTGCGCGGGTCGCCGCGGCGGACGATCGCATCCGTGAGGCCGAGGTCGGCCATGATCAGGAACGCCGCGGTGCCGTCCGCTATCGTGTGGCCGACGCAGATCGCCACGTACGGCGCCATGTTCGGATGCCGGATCATGGTGATCCGCAGTGACAGGTCGCGATACTGGTCGATCGGGGCGATCATCCACCCACGCCAGATCTCGTTGCCGTAAGCGATGGCGTCGTCGGGGTCGGTCTCGCCGTCGAACGTGACGACCTCGAGGTCGATCTCCCCCGACTCCGACACCACCTGATACGGTCGGCCATCCTCGCCCCTGGCCCAGGTCATCCGCAGCGCGGAGTGCCGGCTCATGGTCTCCCGGAGCCGTTCGACCAGGGTCTCGACCGTGGTGCCCGCCGGCAGGAAGTGCGCCCCGCAGGAGTCCGCCGCGATACCGGTGAGTTCCAGATACTCCAGAAGGGCCTTCTGCCCCCAGGTCAGCGGCGCTGTCCCGGCTCCCGGCCCGGAGAAGGAGATGGGGATCCGCTCGATCGTCGGGTTCGCAGTCATGACCGTCCTATGATGAGGCTGACATTGTGGCCACCGAAGCCGAACGCGTTGGACATGACGGCGTCCACCTTGGCGAGCAAGGGTCCCTTGCGGACATGGTGGAGATCGCATGCCGGGTCCGGATCGTCCAGGTTGTGCGTCGGCGGGAGCAACCCGGTGCGCAGAGCCATGATCCCGATCGCGGCCTCGACCATGCCGGAGACGCCGAGCAGGTGCCCGGTCACCCCCTTGGTCGAGCTGACCGGTGGCATGCCCGTGCCGTACACGTTCCTGATCGCGATCGACTCGGCCACGTCACCGGCCTTCGTGCTGGTGCCGTGGGCGTTGAGGTAGCCGATGTCGCCTGCGGACAGACCGGCGTCCCGCAAGGCGATCCGCATGCTCTCGGCCGCGCTGGAGCCGTCCGGCCGGGGTGAGGTGGGGTGGTACGCGTCGCTCGTCGCGCCCCAGCCGAGCACCTCGGCGTACGCCGCCGCACCGCGCGCCCTGGCGAACTCGGGTCGCTCCACCACGAACACGCCGGCACCCTCGCCGAGCACCAGGCCGTTGCGCCGCAGGTCGAACGGCCGGCTCGCGGCCTCCGGGTCCGACCAGCCCCTGGCCAGGGCGCGCGCGTTGCCGAACGCGTCGGCGAACGTCGGCCACAGCGGCGCCTCGGTGCAGCCGCACAGCACGACGTCGGCCTCACCGGCCCGCAGGATGCGCATGGCCTCGCCAACCGACTGTCCGCCGGCCGCACATGCCGTGCCGACCGAGGAGGTGTACCCGCGGATTCCATATCGGATGGCGATCCGCGCGGCCGCCATGTTCGGCAACACCCCCGGCAGCATGAACGGACTGACCGCCAACCGGCCCCGCTTCGAGCGCTGAACCGCCTGATCACCAAGGGTTTCCAGGCCGCCGACACCGGAGACGATGACCGCGACCCGGTGTGGGTCGACGTCCCGCCCGACCTCGATACCCGCGTCCGCCATGGCATCCTCGGCGGCGCGCGCGGCCATCACGATCGAACGGTCCACAACCCGCGCCTCCTTCGGCGGGATCACGCTTTCCGGGTCGATGGCGGGGCCGAACGCGGCAACGTCGACAACTCCGTTCAACGCATGGCTTTCCGGCGGTCGGCTCAACCCGGACCGGCCGGCGCAGACCGCGTCAAACACCTCGGTCACCGTCCTGCCGACCGGGCTCACCAGCCCTATCCCGGTAACCGCAGCGGTTCTGCTCATGTCGCGGACGCGGCTTGTGCCCGATGCGACACCGCGGCACAGAACTCGCCGACCGTCATGGCGGCGAACGTCTCGGCCTCGTCCTCGTCGAACCGCACCCCGTACTGGTCCTCCACCCGCATCGCGAGCTCGGCGAGGGCGAGCGACTCCAGATCGACTCCGGCCGGGCCCAGCACCGTGTCGTCGTCGACGTCATCGGTGGCGTACTTCATCTCGGTCAGCGACTCGAGGAGGAACTGGCGGATCTCATCGGTCATGGCTGAGCTTCCTTTCCCGACGGGGTCACAGGAAATCCTTTGCCATCGGGATCAGTATCGTCAAGCACCACTCTCCCCTATAGACCACGATCCGTATCACCCGCACAATGTGCCCGTGGCGCTGCCGATGCTTGATCTCGTGACGCACGACGACGCGTCACACCGGTCGCCGGCCATCAACATCGCCGGCGCTCGCATCCTCACCTATGCTGACCTGGCCGAACTCGTCGGCAGCTTCGAGCGGTCGCTGCGCATCGACGGCAAGGCGCTGGTGCTGTGCGCCGGAGATCGTGATCTTCCAACCCTGCTTGCCTATCTCGCCGCATTGCGGTTGGGCCATACGGTCGCGTTCCTTCCGGCCACCGCGGAGATCCTCGCGGCCTATCAACCGGAGTTCGTCGTCCCGGCGCCTGGCCCGAAATTTTCGGAATCCGGCTACGACATCACCGGGGACGGCGAAATTCCGGTTTTTCGGCGCCGCGCGAGGGAGCCGGCGCACGACATCAACCCGCACACGGGGTTGCTGCTGGCCACGTCGGGTTCCACCGGCAACCCGAAAGCCGTGCGGCTGACGTATTCCGGTCTGGCCGAGAACACCGCCGCGATCATCCGCGCCCTCGGTGTCACCCCGGTCGAACGCGCCGCGACCACCCTACCGATCACGCACGCCTACGGGCTGTCCGTGCTGAACACCCATCTGCTGGCGGGCGCCAGCATCATGCTCAGCGACCGGTCGCCGGTGTCGCTCGCGATGTGGGACCAGATGATCCGGGGCGGCGCCACGTCGCTCGCCGCGGTGCCGACGACCTACGCCGCGTTCAACCGCGCACACCTGGACCTGTTGGCCCGCACCGAGATCCGCACCATGACCCAGTCGGGCGCACGGCTGGGCGACGAACTTACCATGCGGCTGGTTCGAATGTTGGAACCGCGGCGCGGCCGGTTCTTCGTGATGTACGGCCAAACCGAGGCGACCGCCCGAATGACCTGCCTCGACCCGGCCGACCTGCCGCAGTGGCTCGGCTCGGTCGGGGTCGCGGTGCCGGGCGCGACCATCACGATCGGGCCGGCGCCGGAACATGACCGGGCCCGCCCCGGCGAGGGTGCCGTGCTCTACCGCGGCCCCGGCATCATGCTGGGCTACGCCACCGGCCGGGCAGACCTCGGTCGCGGCGCCGAGGTGGATGTTTTGGACACCGGGGATCTCGGCTACCTGCGCGACGGATACCTGTACCTGACCGGACGCACCAAGCGCATCGCCAAGGTTCTCGGTCTGCGCACGAGCCTCGACGACCTGGAGCGAATGGTGGAGCGGCCAGGCCAGCCCGCCGCGGTGATCTGCGGCGACGACGACGTCGTGTACCTGGTCGGCGCGGGAGATCCGGCCGTGCACGAGGAGCAGCGCCGGCAACTGGCTTCCTCGCTCGGCCTGCCGAGCCGGCACGTGGTCTTCCGGGCCGTTGACCGCCTCCCCCAGACACCGGGCGGAAAGGTCGACTACCGGGCTTTGACGGCGGTGACGGAAACGCGCGGGAGGTCGGACGGTGGAGCTGACGAACTGGCAACAGCTATCCGACCGGGGACCCGATCTGGTTCTGTGCCTTGACTTCCCCGGTGGACGCGCCGCGGCCGGCTTCGCTGAGCTTGCGGCCGGTGTGCCGATCGACGCCTGCTTCCTCCACATTGGACAGACGGGCTCCGGTAGGGTTGAGCCACTCGGCGTACACGCCGGCCGCTGGGTGGCGCAGGCGCTGGCGACCGGGCGGCCGGTGCGCGCGGTGTTCGGGTATTGCGCCGGAACGACGCTGGCCACCGCCGTCGCGGACGCGGTCGCTGCGGCGGGTCCTGCGCCCGTGGTCGTGCTCTTCGACGCCGTGACGACGACCGCCGGTTCGCTGGGCGCGCAGTTCACCACCGCGCTCGAGTCCTCCGCCGAGCATCTGACCGCCGACGAGTTGGACGGCGCCCGCCGGCTGGCGGAGAACCTGGCCGAGGCGCACCCGGACGACCTGCCGAGGATCGCCGCCGAGCTGACCGAACGCTACGACCGGCTGATGGTCGCGGTCGCCGAACGGTTGTCCCTCAACGAGTTCTTTCGGAAAGAACTCACCAGGGGCTTCACCGGGTATCTGGACTATCTGCTGCTGGCCAGTCAGGGCGGGTTCGACACCAGCGCCGCAACCCCGGTCTTCTTGTCCTCGCAGGACCATGAGCTACCGGTGGACGGCGTTCGAAACATTTCCCGCGAGGTCGGGCACGCCGACCTGCTGCGGGACGCCCAGGTGCACAAGATCGTCGCTGACCTGCTGAGAGGAGAGCAGCCGTGGTGAGCCTGTCCGAGATTTCCCAGCTGTTGTCGGCATATTCCGGCGTTGGCCGGGCCGAGGCCGTCATCGTGCCCCACAACGGACGGGACGTCACCATCGCGGTCGTCGAGCCGACCGAGTACCTGAGCGGGCCGATCCTGCGCAACCACGTACGGCAGCGACTGGGCGAGGCGTTGGCCGGTGTGCTGATCGTGGAGCGCATGCCCATGGTGAACGGCTCGGTCGATGCCGCGTACCTTGCGTCCGCCGTCGCCGACGGCCGGTGCATCCTCTTCGAGGATCCGCGGGATGAGGTCGAACGCCGGGTGGCGCGGATCTGGTCGGCACAGATGGACGTGCAGTCCATCGGCGCGAACGACGACTTCCTCGAGCTCGGCGGCGACTCATTGGCCGCACTCGGGATCATCGCCGCCATCGAGACCGAGTTCGACCGATCGCTGGACGTGTACGAGTTCATGAGCGCATCGAGCGTCCGGCGGCTGGCCGACATCCTGCGATGAGCATCCCCATCGGACAGCGGATCGCGGACACCGCTCGTGCCGCGCCCGATCAGCCTGCCCTGGTCGGTTTCGACACCGACCTGGCCGAGCGGGCGCTGTCCTGGCGGGAGCTCGCCGGTCTGGTCGCGGACGCGGCCGGCCCGCTGCGGGCGCTGCCCAGGTCGGCCTGCGTCGTGGTGGACGCCGCCAACACCGTGCCCGCGGCCACCGGCATCGCGGCGGTGCTCGCCGCCGAGCTCCCGGTCTTCCCGCTGAACCCGACCATCCCGCCGGCCGAGCGACAGGCCCTGCTTCGCCTGCTGGGCCGGCGGTTCCGGGAGATCGCACGGCTGGACGAGGACAACCGGCCGCACCCGGTGGACCTGCCGGCCCGGTCCACCCGGGATGATGATCACCCGGTGGCCTACCTGCTCGCCACCGGCGGCAGCACCGGCATCCCGAAGATCTCCGTGCGGCCCGGACCGCTTCGCTACGATCCCGCCAGGACACCGTCCCTGGTGATCAGACAGGCCGGGTGGCGAACCGGGCAGCGGCAGCTCATCGTTGGGCCGCTCTACCACGCCGCGCCGTTCACCTCGCTGGTCGACGCCCTGCTGGACCGCAACACCGTCGTCCTGCAACCGTTCTTCGCTCCAGAGTGGACGATCGAGCTGATCGAGCGGTACGCCGTCGAATGGCTGCAGCTGACCCCGGCGCACATGCGGGAGATCCTGCTCGTCGCCGACCCCGATCCGGCTCGGGTCCGCACCGTGCGGGCCCTCCTGCACACCGCCGCCGCCTGCGACGCGGACACCAAACGCGGCTGGATAGACCTGCTTGGCGCGCGCAGAGTCTTCGAACTGTACGGCGCCACCGAAGGAATCGGCGTCACCCTGGTGCGGGGTGACGAGTGGCTGACCCGTCCGGGCACCGTCGGCCGCGGCGTCCTCACCCAGATCCGCATCCTCGACGAGGACCGCCGGCCCACCCCGCCCGGCACGACGGGCACCGTGTTCATGCGGACGCCGCAACACCTCGCCCGGCCGGGGTACGTTGGCGACCCGGTGATACAGACCACGGCGGACGGGTTCGCCACGGTCGGCGACCGGGGCCGGCTCGACCACGACGGCTACCTGTACCTGGCGCCCCGCGACCACGACGTCATCAACGTCGGCGGGGAGAAGGTCGACCCGAGCGAGGTGGAGGCAGCCCTGCTCGACCATCCCGACGTGATCGACGCCGTCGCCCTCGGCGTTCCGCACGGCACCCTCGGATCGGTGGTTGGCGTGCACGTCGTCCTCCGCCCCTCGGCCACGGTTCGCAAGGTGGAACTGGCCCGGCACTGCGGAAACAGGCTGGCCGGCTACAAGATCCCCAAGCAGATCACGTTCGTCGAACAGGTCCCCCGGTCGGCGTCTGGAAAGCTTCAACGCTGGCGACTCGAACCAAGCTGACAAGGTGGTGAGCCCCGCGATGCAACCGGTCGACACCGGCTACGCCCGGCCAAGGGACCCGGTGGAACTGTGGCTTGCCCGGCAGTGGCAGCAGGTTCTCGGGTTCGGCGTCGGGATCACCGAGAACTTCTTCGGAATAGGCGGAAACTCCCTGGACGCGGCGCGGATCATCAACGCCGTCCTGGAGGAGTTCGGCGTCCAACTGCCGTTGAACGTGATGACGGAAAGCCCGACCGTGGAAGGCCTCGCCGCCCGCTTGCGCGACCACAACGAGCGGCTGTCCGGTCCCCTGGTCGAGATCCAGCACGGCGATGGGACTCCGCTGTTCCTCATCCACCCGGACGACGGGCAGATCGGCTCCTTCTGCCACCTCGTGCAGGCTCTCGGCGAGGAGCTCCCCGTGTTCGGGCTGCAGGCGGCGGGCCTCTACACCGACACCGAACCCGCCCGCACCGTGCCGGCCATGGCCGGCACCTACCTCGACGCGATCCGCGCGGTTCAACCGACCGGCCCTTACCTGCTCGGCGGATGTGGGATCGGTGCGGCGATCGCCTACGAGTTGTCCACCCGGCTGGATCCCGCCGAGGTGCGGCTGCTCGCCGCCATCGACCCTGACCTGGTGCAGCCGCAACGGACCGAGCCAGAGATCCCGCAGCTACCGGGCGAGAAGCCGGAGTTCGCCGAGCGAGCGCTGCGCGTGTGGAAGGCCAACCGGAAGGCCGTAGTCGGCTGGGAGCCCCGGCAGTACTCAGGCACCCTGGACGTCTTCGTCAGCCGGCAGCCGGCCGTGGACTGGCCGGCGACCGAAGTCCGGGTGCACGAGTGCGCCGACGGCCGGCGGCTGGCGCACCTGCTGCGCGAACGGATCGGTTGACCATGAGCGAAGCCGCGGACCGAACCGTCGAACACTGTCCTGGCGCCGGGGGACGAGACGGCGGGGTTGCCGGCACCGAGCTTGCGAGGTGGTGGCATGAGCACTGAGACAAGCGCGCGGCGCCGGCGGGTCCAGCTGACCCCGCTGCCCCCACTCCCGGTCGCCTTCACCGGGCTGCGGGACGCCGAAGGCCCACTCACCCTCGGCCAGCTCAACATCGTGATGTGGCTGAACCGCACGCCCGAACATTTCTACAACGTCCTCTGCGTGGAACTGGAGGTGCCCGGCGGGGTGTCGGTCGGTGACGTGGCCGAAACCGTCGCCGTGCTGCTCGCCCGGCACGAGGGCCTGCGCACCCACTACACCGGCGGGACACATCCCCGGCAGACGGTCATCGCGGCCGGCGAGCTGATGGTCGACGTCCACTCGCTCGGCGACGGCGAGTGGGATCCTCGAGACCGCCCCGCGGTGGCCGAGGCGCTCACCAGGTGGCTGCGCGACCAGCGACTGGCCGGCGGGGCGGGGCTCCCGGTGCGGGTGGCGGTGGCCGTGGGCGGCGCCGACGGCCGGGTCGTCGCCTGCGCCGCGGGTTTCTCGCACGTGGCCGTCGATCACGGCGCGCTCGAGATCATCCGGCGCGAGTTCGCCGGGCTGGTCCGCGACCCATCCGCGCGCCAGGTCGGACATCCGCGGCACCAACCGCTGGACCAGGCGGAGCTGGAAGCCACGCCAGCCGAGCGGCGCCAGGCTGAGCAGGCCCTGCGCTACATGGAGGAACAGGCGTGGCGGATCCCCCGATGCCTCTTCGCCTTGCCGGGAGCACAGGCCACCGGCGAGTCGCTCGCGGTGGAGCTGTCGTCCGTGGCGGCGGCGATGGCAGTGCGGCGGGTGGCGGCGCGCACCCGGTCCAGCCGGTCCAGCATCGTCCTCGCCGCGATCTGCGCGGTGCTCGCGCACCGCACCGGCTACCGCGAGCTGACCGTGCCGCTCCTGTCGAACAACCGCTTCGAGCGCCATCTGGCCGACTTCGTCGGATCCCTTGCCCAGGGCGCCATCGCCACCATCGAGGTCGGCACGGCGAGCTTCGACGCGCTGGTCAAACACACCTGGATCACGGTCATGCAGGCGAGCCGGCATGCCAGGTACGACGCGACCAGGCGGGCCGCACTGGATGAGCGGATCGAGCACGAACGGGGTCTCCGCTTCATGTACGACCCGCTGTTCAACAGTCTGGTGCCCGAGTCCTGGTCCGGACTCACCGCGGGCGTCGGGTACGGCGCGGAGCAGGTGAGCGCCGCGCTCGCGCAGACGGAGCTGACCTGGCGACCGGTGCCGACCAATGGAACGCCAATGCGGTTCGGCCTCACCCAGATCGACGGCCGGGTCCGGCTCGACCTGTGGAGCGCCGACACCGGCCACGTGCCCAACGCCGAGATGGAGTCCCTGCTGCTGGCCGTCGAACGGCTGCTCGTCGCAGCCGCCGACGGCGACCTCGACACCGAGCGAATCACCGGGGCCATTGGGCTCGACCCGATCCTCCGGGGTCCGGAGTGGACATTGGTCGACTACTGCTGGGTCGACCTCGCGGCGGCACAACGGGTCCTTGACGAGGCGCTCGCCCCGGCGGTAGCCCGGATCTTCGCATCGGTGCACGGCAGGCCGCTGGTCGCCTATCTCACCGCGACCGGGTCGGTGCGCACCCCCGAACAGGCCCATGCCCGCTGCATGGCCGCCCTCTCCGATCACCCCACCGCCCTCACCCCGCGCCACTACGTCGTCTGCGCGTCCGCCCCACCCGATCCGGCGAACCCCGCCGCCTGGGGCACGATCATCGCCGACGGCACCGGACGATAACTGAAGCGATCAAGTCAGGCGGCTCCGGTTGCGCGGTCCGTTGGGGTTCAGCGGAAGGTGACCTACGCTCTACGGCCGACGGGGCTGCGAACCCGCGTGAGCAGCGCCGAACGCGGAGGTACAGCGGAATGTCACCTTCCGCGTCTGGACGCGGAAGGTCACCTTTCGCGGTATCGGCCTGACGGGCGGCGGCTCCCGGCCGGCCTGGTCGGCCGGCACGATGGCCGAGACCCGGCGATCGCTCGCCGGGTCTCGGAGTGCCTGGGTCAGACCTTGGCGGTCAGCGTCAGAATGGCGAGGCACATCTCGTCGCTGGTGCCGTCGCCCCACACCACGTAGCGGGGCTTGAGTTGTTTGAGCTGCGGGATCTTGGAGCGCAGGCTGGCGTCGTGGGTGCAGGTGACCCGGATCTTGTCGCCCGCGTTGAGCTCGACCGGTTGCCGCAGCACCTGTTCGGACTGGTCGTCGAAGTTGTACACCGGCTGGTCAAGGAGCATGCGCGCGTTCGGCGTGCCCGGGTTGAGCTCGACCGAGATCGAGCGGCCCAGCAGGTGCATGTGCGGCATGATCGCGTACAGCCGGGCAGGCTGGGGGACCTTGTGATCACAGTGCTGGGTGTCCCCAGGGACCGGCGGCTTGCCCTGGTTGCAGAGCTTGTTGAGCCCGTCGACCTCCTCGCGCGACCCGGCTCCGGTGCGCTTGACCAGGTCCGCGATCGCCGCATCGCGGTCGCAGAGCGGGCCGGACTCCTGCTGCGTGCAGGGCAGTTCAATCGCACCCGGCAGCAGGTTGCCCACCAGCGGCGTCGCGTCCGCCGTCCCGGACAGCAGGCGCAGGCGGATCGAGGACTGGTCGCTCGGGCCCGGTTTCCCGTTGGTGGACAACAGGTTGTAGTGCACCTGGAGCACGATCTGGCTACCCGGCTCGAGTCGGTAGCCGGTGCGCTCGCCGATCAGCGTCTCGCCACGGCCCGGGGCCCAGGCGCCGACGTATGTCGACTGTTTGCCGTCGGCTCGGGAGCCCTGGTCGTCGTCGAGCCCACTGCCGCCGAAGCACTGCCAGCCGTCACCATCGGTCTTGGCGTCCACGTTCCTCGCGTGGTCCACCGCGGATGCCGGGACGCTGTAGAAGATGCCATGGTGCACGATTTCGCTGTTCTGCGGCAGGAACTGGCTGCCGGTCAGGTAAGCGGGCTCGGTGAGCTTCGGGTCGATCAGGAAACATCGGTACTCGTCCGTGCCACCCTCGGGTGGTGCGGGCTGGTACGCCCGTTGGAGGCCCACCTCCTGAAACCGCTCCCCGTCGCGCAGCGGCGCCGTCGGCGGCGGTGTCACGCCGTGGGCGTGGCTGCTGCTCGGCTGACTCCCGTTCGCGGCCTGCGGAGCCGCGGACCCACAGGCCACCGCGGCGAGCAGTACCGGCACGGCAACGACGAACTTCTTGATCCCCATTCCATCCCCTCGATCCACCCCTACGAAACCTGGCACGATGCCGGGACCCTGTCACTCACCGGCACCGATTCGTCACGTTTTCCAAGCTACACGGTTGGGCAACGCTGAGAATCCGGGAAAATCCCTGATGCCCGTTTCGGGATTAGGCTGTGGCAAGAGAGTTCTCAGATTGTCTACAGTGGATAGTGCGGTTTGGCTCGTCGTTGGTGCCGCCGCTGTTGAGCGTCGCGGCGAGTCCCAGGTTCGGGATGTGCCTGGCATTCGTGGTGACCGGGCCGGGGCGGACGCCGTCCGAGGTCGACGTGCTCGGTTGGTGTTCGCGGAGCACCGGTAGCGTTCGGCGGCATGGACGCCATGGCGATCCGGTTCGGCACACTGCATGACCGGCCGGGCGAGGAGCCGAAGCGGGACGGGGTGCTGGTGATCGACGGCGGTCGGGTCGCCGGGGTCGACGTGCCGGTGCCGGATGGCGCCGTGCTGGTCGAGGCGGCGTGCGTGGTGCCGGGCCTGGTGAACGCGCACGCGCACCTCGAATGCGACGCGAGCGCGAACACCGTGGGGTATTTCGCCGGCACGACACCGATCCGGCGCGCGCTCACGGCGGCAACCAGCGCGCGGCTCGCCCTGGAAGCCGGCGTCACCTCGATCCGGGATCTGGGTGCCAGCAACCGGATCGCGATCGAGGTCCGGGACGAGATCGGGCGCGGCACGCTGCCCGGGCCGAATGTCGTGGCGGCGGGCAACGTCATCTGCATGACCGGCGGCCACGGCTCGTTCGTCGGGCACCAGGCCGACGGTGCGCGCGAGATCGGCAAGGCCGTCCGCAAGCAGCGCCGCGACGGCGCCGACTGGATCAAGTTGATCGCCACCGGCGGCGTGCTGACCCCCGCCGCGGTGCCCGGAGTTCAAGAGCTCACCGACGAGGAGCTCACCGCCGGCGTGCGGGAAGCGCACCGGCTCGGCCTCAAGGTCGCCGCGCACGCCATCGGTGCCGCCGGCATCATCGCCGCGCTGCGCGCCGGAGTCGACTCCATCGAGCACGGCCACCTGATCGACGACGCCGGCATCGAGCTGATCATCGAGCGCGGAACCTATCTGGTGCCCACGCTCGCCGCCATCGCCGGCATCGTCGAGGCCGGCCCGCACGCCGCACTGCCCATCGAGATCACCCGCAAGGCCCGGGAAATCGCCGAACACTCCGCAACCAACCTGCGCCGTGCCCGCGCCGCCGGAGCCCGCTTCGCCGGCGGGTCGGACGCCGGCACCCCGTTCAACGGCCACGGCAACTACGCGCGCGAGGTCGAACTCATGCACACCATGCTCGGCATGACCCCACGCGAAGCCCTCCGCGCCGCCACCGTGCACGCCGCCGACCTCATCGGCCTCGCACGAGGCACCCTCACCCCCGGCGACGTTGCCGACCTCGTCGGCCTCCCACACGACATCGACGACGACCTCACGGCCTTACGCGCCCCCACCCTGGTCGTCAAAGACGGCGCCACCGTGCACTGAGCCGGGCACATCAGGCCAACACCAGGATTTCGCTCGATCGGATGGCACGACAGGCGCCGCACAGTCAGAAGCGGCCCCCAAGGTCACCGCCTGTGGGCCACCTCGGCGTCGGTTGCCGGATGCGCCGGTTACCGCCGCGCGGTCGGGTGGCGGCGGTCGCGGGCGGACCAGCAGCCCTGGTGCCAGTGCCGCCGGTCGCCGACCGTTCCGGTCTCGTTGGCCGGCCACACCACGACATGCGCGACTCCGGGCCGGATCTCGTGGTCACAGCCCGGGCAGCGGTACACCTTGCTCGCCCACTCCCCCGGCACCCGCTGCACGATCCACTCGCCGTCGGCCGCGGACTCCGACCGGCGCGAACTCATCCCGCCGGCCGTCGACCTGGGCTCGGCGCGAATCGCTCGGTTGCGGCGCGGCACAACACATCACGGTATTCGACTGCGCAGTTCGCGGCATGGGCCGGCGCTGGTGCGGGCAGCCCGCAGCCGGTGTCCAGTCGGGCCTTGAGGATGACCCAGCCGCGGTCGGGTCGTCGGCGCCGGCCAGCGTCGGAACGAGCCTTTCCCTACCGGTCGATCCATGGGTGTTCGGCGAGCAGTTTGTCCACCCTAGCGCGGTCGACCCGACTGGCGCCGAACGACGATCCGTTCAAGGTCGACGTTGGCTGACTCGCTACCCTGCGACGGCGCAGTCGTCGTCCTGTTGTGGTCCTATGGACGTCAAGGAATCGAGCTGGAACGTTCGATGTACCGTTCCGCAACGAGTCGATCGGCTTCCACGGCCGCCGGAACGCGTTCTCCGGCCGACGGCCGTGGAGTCCCGGGTGGCTACTTCCAGGGGCCTGCGGTGATCATGAAGCAGGTGTCCGGACCGCACGGGGTGGGGTCGTCCTGCATGGCCGGCAGTTGTTGCAGGGTGTCGAGTTCGAACTCCATTGTCATCGGCTCCTTGTTCCGTAATCGGTGTGCGCGAGCGGAGGTTCCGTTCGCGTGGTCCGGTCGGCTTCGACCGGCGACCCTTGTTCACGGAGGTCAGCTCGTCCGGGTGACGGTGTGATCCGCGAATCAAGCGAGGGGACCGCTGGGTCGTCGGGCATCCACTGGCGCGGTCCGTGATGCCGCAGCCGAAGCAGAAATCCGAGTGCGCCTGCGAGGCCGGTGCCGAAGCCCGGACTGACCCCCGTCTGGGTCTCGTCGGCTGTCACCCGCCGCCCGTCGAGCACCGCGTGGCGCACGCAGATCCAGTCCGCCAGGTCGTTCGCCCATTCGCGATAGCGGGCGGCGGACGGTGCCGACGAGCGTTGGCTGAGATCCAGCAGAAACTCTCCGTTGCCGGCCAGGCCGTGGCAGGCCGCCGGTGAGCTGAACCCGCGCGTGCGGTGCACGGCCACGGCTGCCGCCTCCGCCAGGGTGCGGTAACCGGTGCCGCCGCCGAGGTGCTCGTCCAGGCGGACGAGGAAGGTACCGACCCCGGACGACCCGTGACACCAGTGGTAGAGCGGCTCGGCCGGACTCGGCGGCCGGTTGCGATCGCAGCGCCACCGCGCGCCACCGGCCACGCCGCGTTCGGCGGCTCGTACCAGCGTGTCACCCGCCGCAACGGCGGTGTCCGCATAATCGGTGCGGCCGCTCGCCTGTGCGGCCGCCAGCAGGAACGCACCGACACCGGCCACACCATGGGCGAAACCGTAGTGCCAGCCACCGGCCAGCGCGGAGTCGAAATCCTCGGGAACCGGCCAGAACACACCGTCGTCAACCCAGGCCGCGACCGCGAGAAGCCCGTCGGCACAGTCGATCGCGGCGTCGAGCAACTCGGACCGCCTGCTGAGGTACCACATCCGCAGCAAGACCAGGCCCGCACCCGCCGCGCCGTGACACACATCAGGATTCGGCCACCGGGTGTCCAACCGAAGGGCAAGACCGAGCGCCCGCTCGGCGAGCGCATCGTCGCCGAGATGGCGGGCGGCGTCGTACAGCGCCCACGCGGTTCCCGCGCGACCGAAGTGGAGTCCCGGCAGCAGCCGGGGAATTCGGTCCAGCCGGGCGTCGATCCACGAGGCGGTCGTGGCGACCGCGGCTCGCAGGTCGGCGCGGTGGAACACCTCACTTGCCCGGGTGAGGACAGCGAGCACTCCGGCCGCACCGTACTGCCCGGCGCACGCGTCGAGCCTGGCGGTCGCGGAACCCACCGGCCACAGCCAGTCGCCGTCAACGTCCATCGTGGCCACGAGATGGGCCAGCCCGTCGTCGATCAGGCGATCGGTGTCCGGCTCGCGGTGCCGGCGGTCCATCGAGCCGGGGGTGTCGGCAACAGGGGTCCGGGCACCACCGCGAGTAAGGAACGCCTCGACCCTGGCCAACGGCCAACGCTCGGCGGGCTGGTCAGCGGTCAGGCCCAACACCAACGGTTTCAGCAGTCGAGCAGCCTCGCTGTGCGCAGTGGTGAGATCGAGCAGTGCCGCTATGCGGCCCCGGTTGGACCGGACTCCGGGATCCTCTGGCGGGAGCAACGGTGGTGCGCCGGTGAGGATGTGGAAGATCACCGCGCCCAGCGCGTACAGATCGGACTCGGGGCCAGGGGCACGGCAGTACGGACCGGACCGCATCACCTCGGGCGCGGCAAAACCTTCGGTGTAGGTCGAGATCACTACGTCACCCGGACGGGCCGCCGACTCCGGATCGATCAACCGCAGCTCACCCTCGGAGCCGATCATGATGTTGACCGAGGTGAAGTCCCTGTACACCAAGCCTCGTCGGTGCACCTCCCCCAGCAAGGCGGCAAGTCGCCCGGCAAGCCGGAACGCATCCGCGCCGGTTGGCCCTTGTTCCTCGCCGAGATCGGCGAACCGGTCCCGAACCCACTCGGCCAGCGACCGTCCTGGCACCACGGATTCGACCAGGAACATGGAGTCCTCCTGCTCGAACAGATCGATGGGGTCGGCCGTCAAGCCGTCGAGCTCGCTCAGCCGGCGGTGCTCGGTGCGCAGTGCCGCCCGGCAGTCCTCGCCGGACATGCCGGTGCCGATGTGCGCGCGAGCCTGCTTGACGATCACGTTGTGTCCGGTCGATCGGTCCACCGCTTCGTACACCCCGCCACGGGCCGAGTGACGGATCGCACGAGTGACCTGGAACCGGTTGTTCAGCAGCGGCGGGCCGGCGGGCCGGTCGATCGGAGCTGCCAACATGGACGGCAATGCCACCCAATCGGGCGGCGTGAACCACGGTGTGCGCGGGTCGGCGACCAGGTGGCCGTGCGGGTCGCGAATTCGCCTCTCGTAGCGGCCGTCGTTAGACAGAACCGGCACTCCGTCGAATGCCCCGTAGCGGAGATGCACCAGACTGCCCCGCCGGCACACGCGGTCGGACAGGATCCGTGGACCGGGCAGACCAAGCGTGGCCGCGTCCAACCTGTCGACCAGCTCGTCGAGCTGGTCGTCGTGACGCGGGTAGGCGACGAGGAACTTCCCAGCCTGAGCCCGATCGAACCGAGGTCCGGTGATCACGGCGACGTCTCGCAGTGAACCGACGAATTTGAACGGGCAGAGCTCGCTCACCAGAATCCCGGCGGTCTGGTGCAGCACCAGTGGAGCGGACAGCACTGTCGCGGACAGATGCACCTTCCAGCCCTGCACCCGGGGCGGGATGCCGGCGGGCGTGGCGTGGCACCAGAACGGCCCCTCGGCCAGCGTCCAGCCGGCGATGCCGTCCATCGCCGAACGGGCGATGCCGACCAGCGGGAACTCGGGGTGGTGTGCCATCGGACGGCCTTGAACGACAGACGTGTCCCGTGCACCCGATCGAATCACCCGCCCTCGCAATGGTGACCGGGGTCGCGGGGGGCGTGGGTAGCCAGGGGGTAGCAGGGATCCCAGATGAAGCCCTCGTCTCCGGGTCCGGTCGCAGCGACGATCTGCCGGTTGTCGGACGCATGACTTGTCGCGGGCATGGCCACTACGGCGAGCGCGAGGCCGACCGCGACGACCGCACTGGCGACCCCGGTTCTCAGTCGAGTTGATCCCATTGTCAATCCTCCTCGTTCGGCTCCGGCATGCAGAGGTGGAATGCCACTGTGCGTCCTGCCGTCGACGGAATACAGATCAGCTCGGGGCAGCAAGTGGCCACGGAATGGCAGCAAACTGACCTGGACAACCCGTGCCCGGCGGCGGAGATCTGGCGTGGGCGACTAAATCCAGCCGCGGCGCGCGGCTTCGACGCCGGCCTCGAACCGGCTGCTCGCATTGAGCTCGCTCATCAGCCGGGCCACCCGTCTACGCAGGTGGCGCACCGAGATTCCGACGCTGCGGGCCGCGAACTCGTCGGTGTTGCCCGCCGCGAGCAGCGCCAGGATCTCCCGATCCTCACCGGGGAGATCCTGGCGTCCGGACTCGGCGGGCGGATCCGCCACCGACATCTCCACCGCGACGTTCCAGACCCGGTGGAACAGGTGGACGAAACCCGTCAGCAGACCGGGCTGACGCACGATCAACGCACCCAACTTGCTGTTGTGCGGATCGATCGGCAGCATGGCGACCTGGTCGTCCATGATGATCATACGTTCGAGTGGGTCGTCGGTGAACCGTGCCTTGGCGCCCGCCGCGGTCAGGTCCCGAACATAGGCGCGACACCAGTCGTTCTGCAGGAAAGCGGTGTTGTAGATGGTGCGCATGTCGATGCCCCGCCGCAGGCCACGCAGATCAAGCGGGCGGCTCGCATCGAGTGCGGCGCGGCTGATCACGTACCCCGGCTGCACCGACCACACACTGGTCCGGGTGAAGAAAGCCAACTCGTCCAGCCGCTCGCGGACCTTGTCCAGATCCTCGATCCGCTCGACGCTGGTCGTTGAGTCGGCCGTCTCCGGCCGCGCGAGGAACGTCTTCGTCAGCTCGTTGACCTCGGCCCTGGTGTCACCGACTCGGCGCTGTTGCTGGAGCAACTCGTCCTCGCGTCGCTCGATGAGCGCACCGAGCGCCGACGCCGGTGAGACGAGGGTGATCCGGACGGGTGACCCGGTTTCCGCCCTGACCACGCCAAGGTCGAGCAGCGCGTCGAGCGCGGTCCGCGCTTCCCCTTCGCTACACCCCACCGCGTCAGCCAGCATCGCAGGGTCCGCGGTCGGTGCGGTCAGCAGAGCGCGGTAGGCACGCTCCGCCAGCGGTGTGAACCCGAGATCTCTCAACGCCACCGGCGGCTCCGGTGCTGAGCCAGCAGCGAGCCGGTTCCCGGTTGCCGGAGCAGGTTGAGGATCCGGCGGCGCTTTCGGCGACCGAACATGCCCTGTGCCCTCCCGGTGCGACTCGGGTCTCTCATCGCCTTCGTGTGCATCCGAGTTACGTCGTTCGCGCGGTCTTTCGGCGTTGCGCGACGCCCGGACCGGACTGGACGCACTCGCCGGCGACGACGCGGTCTCCGACGTGCGGGAATCCGTCCAATGAGGTCGGGAGGGCGCTGCGGGTGATCGGCGGTGCACGTTCACGCGGTGTCACGGGCCGGTGGCGTCCAGGCGTTTCACACCGCCTGGGGCGCGTCATCCGCGAGCGGCGTCCTCGGCCTCCCAGCGCAGCAGGTCGCCCGGCTGGCACTTGAGCACCTCGCAGAGCGCGGCGAGCGTCGCGAAGCGCACCGCCTTGGCGCGGCCGTTCTTGAGTACCGCCAGGTTGGCGGGCGTGATCCCTACCCGGTCCGCGAGCTCGCCAACGGACATCTTCCGCTTGGCCAGCATCACGTCGATGTCGACGGTGATCGCCACTAGATCACCTCGTCCAGTTCGGCTTGCAGCTGCGCCGCTTCGCCGTCGCGCGCGACGGCCTGGGCGAGCAGCATCCGTAGCACCAGCACGATGAGCGCGACCCCCAGGATGGCCACGCCAACCCCGCCCATGATGAGGGTGACGCCCGGGTCGTCCCGCTGGCCCGGCGCGTTGAGGGCCGTGACCGCGAACCATACGACGGCAGCCGCCACGATCGCGCCGATCACGCCGTCCACGTAGCGGAAGGCAGCGGAGGAGAACACGGTTCCGCGACGCACCATCGCCACTAGTCGCCACACGCAGACCAGGGCGACCTGGGCGGACACCATCCCCAGGATCGTGATCACGCGCAGCGGGACCAGCGGGAGCGATCCGTCCTCCGGATCGGTCGCCAACGCCCACACCATCAACGCCTGTACGAACACGGTGCCGGCGAGCACCACCACGAGCACGGCGCGCAGCGCACGCACTGTCAGCTTCCCCACGACCCCGTCCCTCCATCGAATTGCGATGGGAATCTATCGAACGTCGATAGATAACACAAGCCGGGGCTGCGGGCGCCATGACTAGATGCTGTGCGGTTCGGCATGCGCTCGGTGAGTGACATCACCCGGGACCCCAAGTCGGTCATAGCCGCGCAGCCTGCTCGCGACAGGCCTTGGTTCAGGCGTCGAGGAAGGTGGTGACGGTGCTGACGAAGCGGTCCGCGTCGTCGATCCAGGGAAAGTGCCCGGCCCGGGGTTGGATCGCCACGGTGGCGTCGGGGAAGAGGGCGGCGAACTCGCGCAGCACCCGCGGGGTGGGTGCCGGGTCGATGTCGCCGCCGAGCAGCAGCACGGGGGCGTCGAGCCGGCGCAGGCCGGTCCGGGTGCCGACCGGGTCGCCGAAGGATCCCTCCGCGCCGAACCCGGCCCGCGCCTCGGGTGCGACTTGCGCCTGTTCGGCTTCGGCCAAGCGGCGGGCGGCGGCGGTCCACTGAAAGAAGTGGAACGGCGCGCTGGCCACTCGGTTCCCCGGGGTGTCCGCGCCGGCCTCCCGGCGCATCATCGCCGCGTAGGCCTCGGCATACCACGGCTCGTCCGCGCGGCTGTGTACCACGTCGAGCCACTCGGCGTCGGTGAACCTCAAACCGGTGGTCAGCCAGCTCGGTGTGACCAGGACCAGCCGCGCGACCCGGTCGCAGTGGCGGGCGGCGTAGAGCGTGGCGACGTTGCCGCCGGCGGAGTGGCCGAGCAGGTCGAGGCGGTCCAGTCCGAGGTGCTCGCGCAGCGCCTCGACGTCGTCGACCAGGCGGACGGCGCGGTAGCTGTCCGGGTCGGCTGGAACGGCGGACTCACCGGTGCCGCGGTGATCCAGCAGGATGAGTTCCCGGTGGGCCGACAGACCGCCAAGGTCCTCGAGGTAGGCCGAGGCCCGTCCGGGACCGCCCGGTAGGCAGACCAGCGCAGGACCCTCGCCCTTGCGGTGGTAGCACAGGACGGTGTCGTCGTAGGAGGCAAAGGTTGGCATCCACCTATTCTTCCGGCCGGTGGGCCGAACGTGCGGGGCGGTCGGTGCGCCGCGGGCGCGGTGGTTGGTCGAGACCAATTCGCGAGGCAGGCAATTGTCGAGAAGCCGCGGACGACACCCCCTTTGACCGGGACAAATGTGGCACGGAACGTTCTGTCCGGTTGTGCTATCCGCATCATCGCAATGGTGACCAGGCGCTAGCGCGGATAGCCCATAAGGAGTAGGGTCACAGTACCCTGGTCACCTGCACACACTGTGGGCAAGCTCCAGTGCGACCGACGAAGGGCGCTTTTACGAATGGCTTTTCCGATGCAGGCTAGCCCGGGCAAGAACGACGTCGACCTGCCCAGTGTCGCTCGAATGCACGACTACTGGCTCGGTGGTTCGCACAACACCGAAGGGGAGCGCACGTTCGCCGATCACCTCGCGATGGTTGGCCCACTGATCCCGTACCTGGTCCGGACGCAGCGGGCGTTGCTCGGACGGATCGTGCGCTATCTACTCGGGCAAGGCGTCCGGCAGTTCGTGGATATCGGGTCGGGCCTGCCCACCTGCGGCCAAGTACACGAGATCGCCGAGGGCAGTGACCCGCCGGCGCGGGTGCTGTACGTCGACAACGACCCCGCGGTGGCCGCCGACGGCCAGGATCTGCTTGCTGGCAACGAGAACGCGGCGTTCCTGGCAGTGGATTTCCGGGAGCCGGCCCGGGTGCTCTCCGATCCCGCGGCCCAGCGGCTGCTCGATCCGCAACGGCCGGTGGCGTTACTGGCGATAGCCGCGCTTCAGCAGATCCCGGACTCCGACGACCCGGTCGGTGTGGTCGCGGGCTACCTGCGGACGATGTGCTCCGGCAGTTATCTGGCGCTGACGCATTCCGGACCGGACCCGCAACTGGCCTATGCCTGCGAGATGTTCGAACAGATGAAATTCGGCCCGCGGCACGCACTGTACCTGCGCGATGCGGTGGCGGTCCGGCTGTTCTTCGCCGGTCTCGAGCTCGCGCCGCCCGGAATTGTGCCGGTGCCGCTGTGGCATCCGGACCCCGAGCGGGATCCCGTGCTGCAGAACCCCGAACGGGTACCGGTCAACGTCGGCGTCGCGCGCAAGCCCTGACCGAAAGGACAGTGCTGCACAGCACGTCCCTTTTTCCAGTTGTTGATCCCATACCGTTGTTCAACTCCGATCTTGGTCTGAACCACGATCATCTGGCGAGCCTCGGCCGCCGCGGCTGAGGAAGTCCCGCTCTTCTTCGGTGGGCGCCAGGGCGGCCGCTCGGTCGTAGGCCGGGGCGGCCTCGCTGGTGCGGCCCAGCCGGCAGAGCAGGTCGGCTCGGGTGGCGCCGGCGGTGCAGGCCGGCGAACGGGTCGAGGTGGCCGGCGCACCAGTCGGCGAACCGGCGTGTCGTGCAGGCTGCTGCGGCGGCGATGGTCATCGAGGAGGGCGCCAATGAGATGGACCGCATCTTCCCGGACACGGCAGCATGGTCAGCCCGCGACACGGTTCAGGCCCCGTCCGCTCCACAGTGGACGGGGCCTGAACCGTGTCGAGCTGACCGGGCTTGAATCTACGACCCCTTCTCACCAAGGGTGTGCTCGGTGATGTCAGTCAGGCCGCGTTCTCCACCCTATGGGCAAGATCCGAATTTTTGCGCCTGCACGTAGGCCGTACCATCGTTGCCTACCTTCACGTACCGGTTCCCTTGGTTTGACTGGTTGTACCACGCCTGGATTGGGCCGAACAGGTAGCTGTTGAAGAATACTTTGTAGCACCACCCGGCATCAACCTGGAAGCCGTCCCAGTCCTGACCACTGGGAGTCCGACCACTTCCTGATAGTCCAATGAATGACTGCTGAACATTGTCGGCCGCGCACGTCGGGCGCGTAGTGGTGGAGCTACTGGTTATGCCCCCCTCGCACCAATTCCTGAAAGCGGTCATTGAGAGACCGCTCTGATTGATGGTCTCCGAGCAGCCGAACGAGCATGAAGCACCGGTCGGAGTTACTGTTTGGTCGGCCTGCGGGTAACTCGGGCTCTTGCTCGTTTTACCCCCAGGGTCGGCCGAATAGCCACCATCGGCTTGAGCGCCTGACGCAGACCCAAAGAACACCGCCAAGATGGCCGCCACAACAGCCATAGCTACGGTTATATTGCGTTTCATCTGTCGAACCCCCACTCGGAATCGATCAAAATAGACGATCCAAAATAGACCGTATCATACCGGGACGACCCCAACAAGATCTTGAGTATCTACCGGTCTTGAATGGACAGATTCGACTTTGGCGGGGGGCGCCCACCGCTGTGATCAAGTAGTGGGTGGTGGGTCGTGCCGGAGTGATGAGGTACGCCGGTGGTGACGGCTTGCCCGCCGAGGGCATGGTCGGCAACCGGTGGCGTCCTCCTAGGCCGGTGGTGTCCACGCCACCTGACTGGACACCGCGCGAGCCACGGCCAGTGGCACCTTGTCCCACACCGGGACGTAGTCACCCAGATAGTCACCCACGAGGCGAGTCAGGCCCCGTCCATGGCCCGACCCCGCCGGAGTGCCCGCTGGCGAGGGATGGACGCCGGCGGATGCGGGTCGGATGCGGTGCCGGTGATCCTCGCAAGTTTGTTGATGCTTGGCTTGATCCCACAATCATCCCATGGAAGCGGGTGCCTCGCGGCGGTTCGGCCTGTGGGCGATCTCGGCCTCAGCCTGCGGTTCGAGGGCCACGGCCTGCGCCGGAGCGCTGTCGCGGATGACCGCCTTCTCGGGCGGCGCCGATAGCAGGTATTTCACCCGCAGCCGCAGGAACGGCTGCTCGATGCCGTAGTAGGTGACCACGGAGATGGCCAGGACCAGCGGCAGGAGCACGGCGCCGGTGGTGAGCAGCGCGTTGGCGGTGGCCGACAGGCCAGACACCTGCAGGAACCAGCGGTGATCGATGATGACGCTGAGCACCACGAAGTGCAGCAGGTAGATCGAGTAACTGAACTCGCCGATCTTTGCGGTCGCCAGGGCCGCGATGTTCGTCGCCCGGCAGGTCGCGACGTAGGTCAGGATCGCCAGCGCCCAGCCGGCGCCCTCGACGTCGATCCAGGCCAACCGCCACGCGGAGGTCGAAGCGAAGCCGTGGACCTGGTTGAAGGCCCAGAGCGCGGTCACGATGAGCGTGACGCTCACCGCGACCTTCCACCAGCCGCGGAAGCGCTTGCCGTGGCGGACGAAGAGCCAGGCGGCGACCATGCCGAGCAGGAACTGGTCGATCCGGCCGGCCAGGTTGAGGTAGAGCATATGGTAAACGTCGTGGCTCTGGCTGACCGCCCACACCAGCGCTCGCACGACGACGACGGCGGCCAGCATGCGGGCGAAGGTGGGCATGCCAAAGCGCGTCAGCAGCCGGTTCAGCAGCGGGAAGAGCAAGTAGAACTGCATCTCGACGGCGATGGCCCAGAACATGCCGGAGACCGGGCCGAGGCTCATCGAGCCGGGCAGGTTGCCAAGCCCGCCGATCAACTGGAGCAGCCCGCCCGCCGAGACCGTCCCCGGGTTGGCCGCGACGCCGATCAGCACAAGCAGCAGGAAGAGGGGGTAGATCCGGAGCAGGCGGTTGGTCATGAACTTCGGAAAGGAGACCTCGTGACCGAGCGTGCCGACGGTGAAGATGAAGCCGCTGAGCACCATGAACAGGGCGACCGCGGTATGCCCCTCGAAGATCACGGTGGCCATGGGGTTGCGGGAGTAGAGCCAGTCCGGATCCCCGGCGTAGGCGCGGTTGTGCCCGATTTGCGCGGTGAGCAGCTGGGTGCCGTGGTAGAGAACGATGAGAATCGCGGCAAATGCGCGGATATGATCCACCGAAGCGAGGTAGGTACGGTTACTACTCCGCATCCGGAAGTCCTTTCCACGTGGGGTGGGGGTGTAAGAACAACGGTGACACTGTCCTAAGTGGAGGGTACACCGATGACGGATGACGGCAAGACCAGGCCGTTCGTCCCGGCCAGCTGTGCGGCCCGCTGTCGGGCGTGGTCCTCCGCCTGAAGCCGTTGGGCGCGGTCGGAGTGTTCCACAGCGCGTTGGAGCTTTTCGGACCAGGTCGTCCGGCGTGGATACTTCAGTGCAGAACCTCAGCGTTGGACTGGACGATGACCGTCCGGCGACGGGGTTGACCCGGGTGAGCAGAGACCGGCCAAACGTTGTGGCCGACGACGATCTTGATCTCTCTCGGCATACTGATCGGCCCTGCACGATCCGCCTGCTGATATAGGTGTAGCTGGCGGTACGTCCGACGAGGATCTGTGTACAAGATCAACGATGAGTTGAATGGAGTACACAGGTGACTGTGCCGGATGTTCAGCCGGGGATCGCGCCGGCTCGGCAGGCCATCAAAGAGACGGTCGATGCCGGCCTGCTCGACCGCTTGATGTCCAAATAGATGTTGTTCGGTTGGCGTTGACCGGTCAGGGTGGGTTGCTGCCGGAGCTGGTCAAGGCGGTGTTGGAGCGGGGGTTGCAGGCCGAGCTGACCGGGCACCTGGGCTATGAGTGGCGGAGGTGGAACCGGCGCACGATCATCGCCCACCGGCCGCCAGCGCGACTGTCCGGGCTTTGGGCAGCGCCAATGCGTCCGGACTACGGGCCGCGCTTGTGGCCATCTACACCCGCGTCCGGGGACCGGTCGTGCAGCCGCGGTTCCTCCTCCCGCGCGCCGCCCTCGGCGCTCACCTCATACGATGCGTAGCCGATGCATGGTGCACTACGGATATTGCTGCATCGGAACACCGAGCCTCCGGAGAACGGGTACATGGACTATCGCCGATTTTCTTCGAAGCGTCCCAACCGGTGCGGCCGGTGCGGTACGGGCCTGCCGGCGGGTGTGGACGTTCTCGGGAAACGGCTGGACAACGGCAGCTGGGACATCCTGTGCCTGGCCTGCGGCGCTGTGCCGGCCGGTTCAGCACGCACGGTCGAACGGCCGGGCCAGCGGAGCCGGGTGCCCGAGCGTGGCTCGGCCCCGAAGTCGGGATGGTCCACCCTGGTCGAGTATCTGCTGTCCTGCGTGTTGCGCGAGTCCTTGGTCGCTCCGGTGCCTCTCAAGGAGCGTGCCAACTGGTCGGTACTACCGATACGGGCCGAGACCGTGCTGTGCGGCAACGATCTCACCCTGCCGCTGATGCCCCAGTTACAGGAGCTGTTCACCGACCTGAAACCGCTGGAAGGCGTGTTCTACGGCTGGCCGACCGTGGTCGTGCTCGACGAGCGCCGTGTCCCCCACGTGACCCCGCTGTTCGTCCGCCAGCTCGACGGGCCCGACCTCGGCGCGGCGACGGTGCCGGCCAGCGAGGAACTACCCCAGATCAACATGAGCCTGCTCGGCATGAAGTGGTTCCCGCAGGAGGCGTTGCACGCGGCGGCCACAGTCGCTGGCGGGTTGATTGGCTTCGGCCAGGCCACCGCCGTGACCGCGATGGCGCGCAGGCTGCTCACCGCGCTCGGGGTGCCGCTCTCCGCGCTCGATCCGACCAACCTGACCGACCTCGCCCGCCTGGGTGATCCGTGGCGGCCGCAGGAAGTCGGCGTATTCAACCTGGTGATGGCGTTCAGGGGCACTCTCGATATCGCGACCCGCAACCTGGTCAAGGATCTCGAGTGGATGGTCAGGGCGACGGACTGGAGGGCCAGCGCGGCTCGGTTCCTGTTCGAGGACGCGCCCGTCCCGCCGGCCGCGCTACCGGCATCGTCGGTGGTAACCCTCAACGACGCCCAGGAGATCGCCTTGGCGACCGCGGCTACCGCGCCGCTGACAGTGATCACCGGACCGCCCGGAACCGGCAAGAGCCAGACCGTTACCGCGATCATGGCCGACGCCTGGCTGCGCGGCGAGACCGTGCTGTTGGCTTCCACCAACAACACCCCGATCGACGATGTGATCGACAACAAGGCCGCCACCGTGGACGAAGCACTCGTGCTGCGCACCGGCAACGCCGAAAAACGCCAACAACTCGGCGCGCGGCTACGCGAGTTCGCTGCCGCCGCGTCCAAGCGCACGACAGACCCCGCCGGAGCTGCCCTCCCGAAGGCGACACATGCCCGACATCGCACCGCGCATCGGTTACAGCAGCACGCCGAGGCGGCCCGGGCGGTGCTCGACGCAGCCCGACACCGCGCGCAGACCAGATCCTGGCTCTGGGGCGTGGACCAGCCGCCACACCTGACCATCCCACGGGAGGCACTCCGATCGCAGGCGTTGCGGGCGGAGCGCACTTGGTGGCGATGGCTACGCCGGCGGCGTACCCAGCGCCTGCGGGACCTGGTCCGGATCGGCAACTCGGCCGCGACCGCCCGCGACATGGTGGCCTGGGCCGATGCGGAAGCCGCTGCCGAACAGACCAAACAGCACCTGGATCAGTTCCCGCGGGACTTGTTCGAGGAGTTCGCCAAGGCGAGCAAGCAGTGGCAGGCCGCGTCCGTGGCAGCAGCAGGCAATCGAATCCGCGACGGCATCGCGTCGGGCCGTTCGGCGATGCTCGAGCTGGCCGAGGTGCTCACCGACGAACTGCCGTTCCGGGAGGCGCTTTCCCGAGTCATGGCCTATGTCAAGGGATGGGCCACCAGCGCGCTCTCGACCCGGCCGAACTTCGACTGCCGGGCGGGCGTTATCGATCTCGTGGTGATTGACGAAGCCAGCCAATGCAACCTCGCCCAGGTCTTGCCGCTGGCCTACCGGGCACGCCGCCTGGTGATCGTCGGCGATCCGCACCAGTTGGCTCCGGTGGTCACCGCCCATGCCCAGGAACTGCGCGCGCTGGCCACGGCCGCCGGCACCACACACGAGGCGCTGGTCACCGCGCACCACACCTACGGTGAGGACTCCGCGTTCACCGCGTTCGCCGCCCGATTCCATCCCGAGCCGCTACTGCTGGACGAACACTACCGATGCCATCCGGACATCATCCAGTTCTGCAACACGCAGTTCTATGACAACCGGCTCACCGTGCTCACCACCGTGGCGCGGACCGAAGACCTGGCACGAGGACTGGAATGGCAGGACGTCGACGGCCGCACCGAGCGCGGACCGAACGGCAACAGTGCCATCAACGAGGCCGAGGCCCTGGCCGTGATCGACTGGCTGCTGGCATCGGGCCTGCGACCGGACCAGGTGGGAGTAGTCACCCCCTTTCTCGCCCAAGCGAACCTGATCCGCAAGCTACTCAGGCAGCACGGCGGGGCCACCTTCGACGGCATGCGGATCGGCACGGCACACACCTTCCAGGGTGGAGAGCGCGACACCATGCTCTTCTCCACCGTCATCGCGCCCGGCGCACTGCCAGGAACGATCTCGTGGTTGGAAGGGGAACGGAACCTGATCAACGTCGCGGTCAGCCGGGCCAAACAACACCTGGTGGTCTTCGGCAACCGCACCGAGCTACGGCGTGCCAAGGCGAACACCCTGCTCGCCCTCGCCGCGGCGGCAACCGGACAAGCCGCCCGCCAAGATCCGAGCGCCGACGACGCGGCCAGATCACTGCACGCCGCACTGGTATCGGTCGGCCTGCCGGCCGTTCTCAACGGGGTCGACGAGGGATACCGGCTAGCCATCACCTTGACCACACCCGGCGGCGACCGGATCAACATCGAAGTGGAGGATTATCCCAACGGCGACCCACGCGGCCGGCTCCAGCGTCAATCAAGCAGCCGGGACAACAACGTGCGCCGACTAGGCTGGCAAGTGCTGCGAGTGCCGGCCTGGCAGATCCACCTCGATCCCGCCGCCGCCATAGCACGGGTGCGACTGGCCATAACCCGCTGACCATCAGCCGGCAACGGCCACGGCTACCGCCTAGCCAGCGGGTCTATCCCATGATCGACGTTTCCGGCGTTGTTGATCAGTAGGTTTCGGCGGCCGGCCAGCGGTCACCGAAGGTGATGGCGAAGGCGGTCGCACTGTTCAACGAGAACACCACCACCAGACGATCATCACCAACCCGAGCGAGACGGCCTGCCGCCCTCGTCGTCGTACCGGTTGTTCGACCTGTGGTAAGGCGACGACCACGGCCAGCGGCACGATCAGCGCGTCGGTCCCGGCGCACGGCACCGTGGTCTTCCGGGTCACACACCCGCAACCCAGGGTGGCACCACGTTCGTCGGCTACCTGACCTGGCAGGCCGCCACCAACGGCTGGGGCCCGGCCGAACGCGATCGGTCCAACGGCGAACAGGCCGCCGGCGACAGCCGCTCCCTGACCATCGCGGGTACCAGCTACGCCAAGGGCATCGGCGCACACGCGGCCAGCACCATCGACGTCGACCCACGCCGACTGGGCCAACGCCCAACTCACCCGCACGTAGTGGGAAGGGAGGGAGATCGTGACTGCGCCCACGACGCGCCGTGACAGCCGGCGTCCTAGGCCAAGAAGCGGAAGACGGGCTCGGCGACGCAGACGGGCTTGTCGCTGCCTTCGGCCTCGATGATGGCGGTGGCGGTGATCTGTAGGCCGCCATTGACCTCCTCGACGTCGGCTAGCGTTGCGGTCAGCCGGATGCGTGCGCCGACCGGGACGGGGGCGGGGAACCGGACCTTGTTGAGGCCGTAGTTCACGGCCATCGTCGTGTCGGTCACGACAAGGATCTGGGACCACATCGGGATCAGCAGGGAGAGGGTCAGGTAGCCGTGGCCGATGGGGCCGCCGAAGGGGCTCTCGGTCTTGGCCCGTTCGATGTCCACGTGGATCCACTGGTGGTCGTCGGTGGCGTCGGCGAAGGTGTTCACCCGGCCCTGGGTGACTTCGATCCAGTCGCTGGTGCCGAGCTGGGTGCCGGTGAGCCGGGGGAGCTCGGCCATGGTCGTGGTGGTGCTCATGTGGGATTCTCCGAATGTCGGTACGGGCAGATGGGATCAGCGCAGTCCGAGTGCGGTGATGGCGTTCTGCTTGAGCACCAGGGGTTTGACCTCGTCGCGGATGTCTAGTGCCGCGAAGTCCTTCAGCCACCGCTCGGGTCGCAGCAGCGGGTAGTCCGAGCCGAAGAGGACCTTGTGCTTGAGCAGGGTGTTGGTGGCGTGGACCAGCTGCGGCGGGAAGTACTTGGGTGACCAACCGGAGAGGTCGATGTAGACGTTCGCCTTGTGCTGGGCGATGGCGATGGCGGCGTCCTGCCAGGGCACCGACGGGTGGGCCATGATGATCGTCAGGTCGGGGAAGTCGGCGGCGACGTCGTCGAGCAGCATCGGGTCGCTGTAGCGGAGCTTGATCCCGCGACCGCCCGGCAGGCCCGAGCCGATTCCCGTCTGTCCGGTGTGGAACAGGGCCGGGACACCGAGGCTTTGCAGTTCCGCGTAGAGCGGATAGGCCCGCCGGTTGTTGGGTTCGAAGCCCTGCAGGCTGGGGTGGAACTTGAACCCGCGCACCCCGTGTTCGCTGACCAGGCGCCGGGCGACCCGCACGCCCGCCTGCCCGCGGGCCGGGTCGATGGAGCCGAAGGGGATGAGCACGTCGGGGTGCTGCGCCGCGGCATCGGCGATTTCCTCGTTGGACAGCGCCAGGTGCCCGGTCGCGGCCTCGGCGTCGACGGTGAAGATGACCGCGGCCATCTTCTTGTCGCGGTAGTCGGCGGCGATGTCGTGCACCGTCGGGTCGTACGGGTCGCCCTTGAAGTACTTGGCCGCCGCGGCGTTGAGCTCGTCGTCGAGTGCCAGGTGGCCGTGCAGATCGGAGTGGACGTGCACGTGCACGTCGATGGCGACCAGGGAATCGAGGTCGAGGGTCATTTCGGGAGCTCCGGAAGCTGTTGGCCCACCGTCTGCTGGGCGTGGGCGAACTTCTGCGGCCAGACCCGGGTGATGGCGTCGGCCGGCCAGCCGGTCCCGTCGGCGAACTCGACGGCGACTTCGCTCGGGTGCGACCACAGCGCCAGCCGGTCGCCGCCGATGCCGACCACTTGACCGGTGATCCGCGCGGCGGCGTCGGAGGCGAGGAAGGCGACAACGCCGGCGGCGTCGGCGGGCGTGCCGAAGCCGAGCTGCCGGCGAGCGAAGGGCGGGAGCGGTTCGCCGGCGGCCAGTGCGTCGACGTAGGGCTTGAGGAAGGGCACCGTCTCAGTCATCGCCGTGGCCGCGACCGGCACGACCGCGTTGACCGTGATGCGTGCGCGGGCCAGCTCCATCGCCCAGGTGCGGACCATGCCGACGATTCCGGCCTTGGCCGCGGCGTAGTTGGTCTGCCCGAAGTTGCCGACCTGCCCGGTGGGCGAGCCGACGCAGATGATCCGACCGCCCGCATCCTGCTCCCGGAGTTTGATCGCGGCGGCCCGGGTGCAGGTGAAGGTGCCGCGCAGGTGGGTGGTGACGACCGCGTCGAACTGCTCGTCGGTCATCTTCCACAGCGTGCTGTCGCGGAGAATGCCGGCGTTGTTGACCAGGATGTCGAGCCGGCCGAACTCGTCGACCGCACGGTCGACGAGGGCCCGCGCGGCCTCGCTGGTGCCGACCGGCACCACCTCGGCGACAGCCGTGCCGCCGGCCGCGGTGATCGTCGTGACGGCGGACTCGGCGATCTGCGGGTCGACGTCGTTGACGACGACCGCACAGCCCGCCCGGGCCAGCTCGGTGGCGTAGGCGAGGCCGAGGCCCTGCCCGCTGCCGGTGACGATGGCGACCTTGCCGGAAAGATCCACTGCTGTACTCCTCTACTGGGCCGGTCGGTGGCGGCCATCAAGCGCAGCTGGGCGCGCGGGGACGACGAAGTCGATCACGAGCTCGCACCAGCGTTCGCTGGGAGCGCCGACGACCGCCACGCGAACCACCGACGGGTGGCTGACGACGGCGTCCTCGACCTCCTCCGACGCGACGTTCTCCCCACCGGTCTTGATCATGTCCTTGCGTCGCCTGACGAGCAGTCCGGCAGCCACCCGCTGCGCGTCGCTGAGCAGCCCGGCCGCCGTCCAGACGTGCTCCTCGGCCGGCGTGACCGTGCGCAGGAGTGGCTCCGTCGGGCCGAACCGGGCGGCGCGACGGAGCACGTCGCCGATGACGTGCTCCGCGAGCGCGACGGCGGGCGGTGCGTGAAGCTCGCTCCGCTTCAGGAGGTTGGGCACGGATCAGCCGAAGGGGTAGCTCTTGGCGCTGGAGCCTTCGAAGGTTTCCAGGACTGTGAGCCCACCCTCGGCGTCACGCGACGGGCGGGAGACGTAGACGGTGCGGGTCGGCGGCTTGGCCACGTCGGTGTAGGTCAGGGGCGTGGCGAACAGGCCCTTGGTGTCCAGGTTGCTGGTTTTCCGCATGGCCGCGACCACGCCTTTCGGGGTCAGGTCCTTGGCCTCGCAGGCCCCCTTCATGGCTGCAGTGAGCAGTTCCGCCTGACCGTAGGCGAGGGGCACCTCCCAGCCGAGTGTCCCCTTGGGATCGGCGGTCCTGTACAGCTGGCGGGCCGCCTGGACGGCGGGCGCCTCGACGCTGTACGGCGCGATGCTGGTCACCGTGTAGAAGTGCGCAAGGAGCGCCGGGCCGGCCGGGGTGTTCAGCAGCGAGGGGCCGAAAGTCGGTGTGTTGCCGACGATGGGAACGTTGACCCCTTGCGCGGCGAGGACGCCGGCGAGGGAGGCGAGCTGGCCCGGGGCGGCGGCGAGGATCACCGCCGAGACGCCCGCCTGCTGCAATGCGGAGGCCTGGGCCGTGAGGTCGGTGTCCCGCGGCGTGATCTGCTGCGGCACGATCTCCAGCCCGTGCTGTTTGGCGGCATACTGGGCTCCGGCGAGCGAGTCGTTGCCGTAGTCGCCGACGAAGTAGACGACGCCGACCTTGTTTCCTTTGGCCAGGCCGAGTTTGCTGACGAGGTAGTCGATCGCGTTGGCGCTCTCGACGCTGTACGTCGTGCCGGGGATCTGGGCGTTGTTGTACTTCAGGGCGACGCTGGCCCAGCCGTGGCCGCCGAGGTAGAGCCCGTCGGCTTCGGCCAGCGGCAGCACCGCGGCCGAGGTCGGACCGCCGAGCACCTGCTGCAGGGCCACGACCTTCGCGGCCATGCTGCGGTAGAGCGTGACCGCCTTCTGCGGGTCGTACCCGTGGTCCTGCACCTCGACCTTGATGGCCCGGCCGCAGATCCCGCCGTCCTTGTTCACCTTGTCGTAGTAGGCCTTCGTCTCGGTGACCTGGATCGCCGCGCCGGCGGCGAAGGGTCCGGAGAGGTCGGTGAGCATGCCGACCGTGATGGTGTCGCCGGTGACCCCGGCGCCGGTCTTGACGGTCCCCTCGGCGGCCCCGCCGCCCCCCGCGTTGGGGGCCTGGGTCGTGCAGGCGGCCAGGATGGCAACGCAGGCCGCCAGGGCCATCGTCGTGCGGGCGCGCTGCTTCATGGGATGGTCTCCTTTGACCTGGTGGGGACTTCGGGGTGGGACGATGCCGGTGGTGCGGCCGGAGCGCGCCTACGTCGGAGCCGGGCTGCCGCGCCGGCAAGGCCACCGCGGAAGAACAGCAGGACGGCGATGATGGCCGCGCCGTAGAGAAACCGGGACAGTGTGGCGGCGTCGAGCCCGCCCGAGCCGGGTGCCGCCAGAAAGGGCAGTTCGGAGCTGTACTGGGTGAGGACCAGGGGCAGCGTGACGACGAAGACCGCGCCGGCCGCCGCGCCGGCGACCGAGCCGAGTCCACCCAGAACGATCATGACGAGAAAGTCGATGGACAGTGGCAGCCCGAACAGGTCGGGGGCGATGCGCCCGTAGGCGAGGGCCATGAGCGCACCGGCGATACCGGCGTAGGCGGAGGAGATGACGAACGCGGTGGCCTTGGCGCGGGCGACGTGGATGCCCATCGCCGCGGCCCCGGCTTCGCTGTCGCGGACATTGGCCAGCGCCCGGCCGGTGCTGCTGGCCTTGACGTTGCGGGCCACCCAGGCGGCGAGCAGGGCGACGGCCAGGAACAGGTACCAGAGCCGGTGCAGGCCCGTGAACACCACCCCGGCGACCGCCAGGTAGTCGGGGTCGCTGTTGCTGAAACTGAAGCCGGGCACCGAAAAGGGCTCGACGCTGCGTCCGTTGAAGCCCCCGGTGTATGCCTCGATGTTCACCATGAGGTGGCGGGCCAGAAAGACCAGCCCGATGGTGGCCAGGCCGAGGTAGATCCCGCGGAGCCGCCCGGAAATCGGGCTGAACAGAGCGCCGGCCGCCGCGGCCACGGTGCCGGCCAGGACCAGCGCGAGCACCGGAGGAAGGCCCAGCCCGGCGACGCGGCCGTCCACCTCACCGGCCGCCCAGGCATACGTGTTGGCGCCCAGTGCGGCGAAGAACGCATGACCGAGGGACAGCTGGCCGGCGACGCCGACAAGCAGGGTCAGTCCGATGGCGCCCACCACCGCGGCCATGGCGAACAGCCCGGTCTGCAGCCAGAAGTCGTCCAGAACCAGTGGTAGGGCCGGCGCGATGAGGAGGGCCAGGAGCGTCGGGATCCGGCGCAGCGGGTCAGACACGGACGGCCTCCTTGCCGCCGAACAACCCCGACGGCCGGACCAGCAGGACGAGGATCATCACGGCGTAGGGGACGACCTCTCCCAAGCCGCGACCGAGAAAGTGGAGTTGGCTTTCGTAGCCGACGGCCAGGGCGGTGACCACACCGATGACCAGACCGCCGACGATCGCCCCGACGACGGAGTCGAAGCCGCCGAGCACCCAGGCGGGGATCGCGGCGAAGGCGCTGAGCGCGAGGGTCGGGGTCACGCCGGAGGCCGGGAAGGAGGCGAGGAAGATGCCGGCGATGGCCGCCAGTGCCCCGGCCAGCGCCCAACCGGCGGCGCCGGTGCGCGAGCGCCGGATGCCCATCAGGGAAGCGGTGTCGCCGTCGGCGGCGGCGGCCCGCATCGCGACACCGAGGCTGGTGCGGGCGAAGAGGAACCAGAGGGCGGCGAAGACGATGAAGGCGAGGCCGGCCGCGATTGCCCGGCTCGTCGGCAGCCTGATGCCGCCCAACTCGACCACGTCGGCCCCCCAGGGCGCGCCGATCGCCAGTACCTGGTTGCCGATCCGGCGGGTCAGTTCGGTGAGCAGCAGGATGTCCACGCCGAGCATGAGGATCGCCGCCGTGCCGGGGTTGGCCTCGGCCAGGTTGCGGACCAGGATCGCGTTGATCAGCACGCCCAGCGCCGCCGCGCCGAGGATCCCCAGCAGGACCGCCGGCCAGAAGCCGATCGGGTCGTGCAGTACGGAGACGAGGTAAGCACCCGTCAGCAGCACCGAGCCGTGCGCGAAGTTCAGCACGCCGGTCGAGGTGAACACGATGACGAAGCCGACCGCGATCAGCCCCAGGATCAGGCCGTAGGACAGGCCGTTGACCAACTGGGTGACGAAGTACGTCATGCCGCCGCCGTTCCGAGATAGGCCCGCAGGACCTCGGGGTTCCGCTGCACCTCCTGCGGGCTTCCTTCGGCGATCCGCTTGCCGAAGTCGAGGACGGTGACCCGTTCCGCCAGGCCCATGACGAAGCGCATGTCGTGCTCGACGAGCAGGATCGACAGGCCCAGTTCGTGCTGGACCGCGCGGATCACCTCCGCCAGGGCCATCGACTCGGCATAGGTCATTCCGGCGACGGGTTCGTCAAGCAGCAGCAGAGTGGGTTCGGCGGCAAGGGCCCGCCCCAGCTCGACCCGCTTGCGGTCGCCGTAGGACAGGGTATGGGTTTCGCGGTCGAGGAGACCGTCGATGCCGAGCAGAACCGCGATCCGGCGCACGGTCTCCCGCTCGGCGCGTTCCTCCTTGCGGGCTCGGGGAAGTCGCAGCGCATGGGCGAGGGCTCCGGTGCGCAGGACGCGGTGCCTGCCGACCAGCAGGTTGTCCTCGACCGTGGCCTCCAGCGACAGCGCGATGTTCTGGAAGGTGCGGGCGACGCCGAGGCCGGCGATCCGGTGCGCGGGCAGCCCGGTGATCGTGGCGTCGCCGTAGTGCACCGCGCCCTCGGTCGCGCGGTAGGCGCCGCTCAGGACGTTGATGCAGGTCGACTTGCCGGCGCCGTTGGGACCTATCAACGCGTGGATCGTGCCGGTCTCGACGGTGAACGACACCGTCGACAGCGCGGTGATGCCGCCGAACCGCACGGTAAGGCCGTCCACCCGGAGTTGCCGCGCCTGGGCGGCCGACGACCGTCCGAAATGGACCGGCAGCTCGGGCGGCAGGTCGCCGGGCGCCGTCCGGGCCGAGGGTGAGGTTCCCACGCCGAGATAGCGGTCGCGGATCTCGTCGGTTGCCGCCAGTTCGGCCGACTTCCCTGCCGCGGTGATCCTGCCGACCTCCAGCACATAGGCGCGGTCGGCGACCCGCAGGCCCATGGCCGCGTTCTGCTCGATGAGCAAAACCGAGGTTCCCTGCGCATGGATCTGCTCGATGATCTCGCCGATCCGCCCGACTAGTTGCGGCGCCAGGCCGAGTGACGGCTCGTCGAGCAGCAGCAACGCGGGCGAGGTCATCAACGCCCGCCCTATCGCGAGCACCTGCTGCTCGCCGCCGGACAACAGGCCACCACGCTGGTGACGGCGCCGCGCCAGGATCGGAAACAGGTCGAAGACCCGCTCGGTCGCCTCGGCGCGAGCGCGAGCGCCGCGCACCGGGTAGGCCCCCGCCCGCAGATTCTCCGCCACGGTCAGATCGCGGAAGATGCGCCGGCCCTCGGGCACCTGGGCCAGGCCCGCACGCACCACCCATGCCGCGTCGCGGCCGGCGAGGTCCTCGCCCCGGAAGCGGACGGTCCCCGCGACGATCGCGGCGCCGACGCCGCCCAGCGAGCGGGACACGGCGCGCAGCAATGTCGTCTTGCCGGCGCCGTTGCTCCCCAGGACCGCCACGACGGACCCGACATCGACGCGCACGGAGACTCCCCGCAGCGCTCGGACGACACCGCCGTAGGCGACGGAGAGGTCGTCCACGGCAAGGAGGGGATCGGGCACGAGAATGCCTTTGGGACGAAGTAGTGTCGGGCGTTCTAGAAAGTAGAAGTGCCCGTGACGTACGTCAAGCATCTATCTAATGTGTTGAATGTGGACGGGTGGCTACCGGCCGCCCGGGAGGAGAGCGGGGATGAGTGCCGAGGCACTGGAGGGGCGGGCGTACGGCCATCGACCCCAGTCGATGCTGTTCAGCTTCTTTGGTGGCGTGGTGCACGGTCGCGACTTGCCCCCGATCCCCACCTCGGTGTTCCTGCGGCTGCTGGGCGGGCTGGGGGTCGCGGAGGCCGCCATCCGCGCCACCCTGGCGCGGATGACCCGAAACGGGCTGCTGGAACGCATCCAGGCCGGCCGCGCGGCGCACTACCGGCTCACGCCGAAAGCCGACGCGGTCGTGCGCAAGGCCGCCCAGCGGGTCGCCGCCGCGGCGCCGTTCGACCACCCCGACGGCGAGTGGACCCTGTTGAGCTACTCCATGCCGGAAAGCCGCCGAGACCTGCGTCATCGCGTCCGGGCGACGCTGACGTGGGCGGGGTTCGGCGGACTGCGGGACGGCGTGTGGATCGCACCCGGCACCGTCGACGTGGCCGAGGTCCTCGCCGACGCCGGACTCTACGAGGTCGCCGAGCTGGCGGAGTGGTTCGCCGCCTCCCCCATGCCGGCCGTCCGGGTGGAACAGTTCATCCGCAGGGCCTGGCCGATCGATCGCATCCGCGAGCGTCACGACGAGTTCATCGAGTCATGGTGGGCCGGTCCGAGCGAGGCGGACCCGCTGGGACAGATCACGCTGCTGGGCGCGGACTGGTTGCAGGTCCTGCGCAGCGACCCCGGTCTGCCGGCGCGCTACCTGTCCGCCGACTGGCCCGCCGCGCAGAGCGCCGCGGTCTACCGCCGCTGCTACACCGCCCTCCTGCCGGCCGCCGAGCGACGTCTCGACCTGGAACTCCGGGTGGAGTGAGCTACCCTCAGAAAAGTTCAGACTTTCGTTGACGGTCGACAGGCAGACCTCTAGCGTCGTGAGGGTATCCGCAGCACTCTTGTGAGGACGCAGATGTCCCCTCGGACCCTCGCCGCCGGTCTTGCCGGGGCCCTCGCTGTCTGTCTGGTGGCCGTCACTCCGGCCCTCGCGGAGAATCCGCCCGGCCCGGTCCACGCCACCGGCGTTCTGTCGGACGGCGTGGCGCAATGGGTCGCCGACGTGCCTGCCGACTGGAACGGCACGCTGATCCTGTACAGCCACGGGTACAACCCGACGCCGAACAACCCGGCCCGCAACTCGCCCGACCCGCAGACGGCCGCGGCGCTGCTGGCCCGGGGCTACGCCCTCGTAGGCTCCTCCTACGAGCGGTCGGGCTGGACGATGGACACCGCCGTGGGTGACCAGCTGGAAACCTTGGCGGTCTTCTCCCAACGGTTCGGCAGGCCCCATCGGACCCTGGCGCTCGGCACGTCTATGGGCGGCCTGATCACCGGACAGCTGGCCGAGCGCCGACACGCCGGCATCGACGGCGCACTGGCGACCTGCGGCCTGATGGAAGGCGGCGTGGACCTGCTCAACTACCAGCTGGACGGGGCGCACGCGATCGCCCGACTGCTGGTGCCCGACGGCCGGACACTCCAGCTCGCCGGTTTCGGCGGCTCCATGGCGGCCGTGAACGCGTCGGTGCAGACGATGCTCGCCGCCCTTGCGGCCGCGCAGGGCACGCCGCAGGGCCGGGCCCGCACCGCCCTGGCCGCGGCGCTGTATCACCTGCCCCGCTGGGCCGTCGGAGCGTCGCAGCCGGCGCCGGACGACTACGCCGGGCAGGAACAGGCGCAGTACCAACAGTTCATCACGGCGCTGAACTTCACCTACCCGGCCCGGGTCGACATCGAGAACACCGTGGGCGGCAACCCGTCCTGGAACATCGGGGTCGACTACCGGGCGCTGCTGCCGCACGCCGACGAGCGCAAGCAGGTCATGGCGCTGTACCGACAGGCCGGCCTCGACCTGGCCGCCGATCTGGACACGCTGAGCCGCACGGCCCACATCGCGCCGGAACCGCGTGCGCTGCACCGGGCCGCCGCGATCTCGGAGCTGACCGGCGAACTGCGGGTGCCGGTGCTGAGCATCCACACCACCCACGACGTTCTCGCCCCCGTGCAGGTCGAAGAGGACTACGCCGAGCAGATCCGGCATGCGGGCGAGAACGCCTTGCTACGGCAGGCGTTCGTGCACCGGCTGGGCCACTGCGCGTTCACCCCGGCCGAGCTGGTGGCCTCCGTGCAGGCCCTGGAGGAACGAGTGCGCGCCGGCCACTGGACCCAGGCCGTGCAGCCCCGCCGGCTCGACGCCGCGGCCGAGCAACTCAACCTGGGTGGCGCGGAGTTCGTCGACCCGTACCAGCCGGCCGAGTGGCTGGGCGACCGCGGCGGAGCACTCGGCGGCCCGCGGTTCTGACGTACCAAGGACCGCCCACCTGGCAGGGGCGTGGGCGCCGATCCGTCACTTCCGCGCCGGCGTGATGGATTCGGTTCCGTCGTCCCAGCGCCAGGGTGGATTGTGTCCGTGCAGGTGAACGCCGCGATACACCAGGTGTCACCGAGGTAGGGCCGGTTTCCCGGGCACCGGCCCGGACGAACACGGTCCCGGCGTGGGGCGCACCCTCGGCGACGGCCGCCAGCACCCGCCGTTCGATCAGCGACGACCGTCTCGAGTGGACGGATACTCCCGGCTGAGACGGTCGAACGCCTCGCCCACAAACCGCAGTTCGCCCAAGCCGGCGGCGGCGATGGGTCCCAGACCTTCGGGAGTCGGCGCCCGGAAGGCGGCCCAGGCGGTGGCGGCGAGTTGGAGGGCGGCCGGGGTCAAGCGGGCCCGGGCATTGGTTGCGGGCAGTTCGCGCAGTTGCTCGGCGGTCAGTTCGCCGAGACCGCCGAAGCGGGCGATGCCCGGGTGCTCGCCGATGCAGATCAGGGTGATGCGCTGCGCCGGCACGCCGAGGTCGGCGAGGCGGGCGAGAATCTGGATGATCTGGAGCTGATCGTAGGGATCCGCCTCGAACCACAGCACGTACTCGCCGTCCCGGTCGGCCGCCAGGGTCGGTCCCGTTCGACGAACATGTTCGCCGCCTCGCCGCAGTCGTCGACCTCACTCGGCACGAGGAAACCGGTCCGGATCCGCCGAAGTTCCTCAGGACCCCCGCAGGCGCCGGGCCCTCGTGCAGGTAGTCACGCCAGTACAGCACGGCCGCGGAAGCCCGGTGGCGTCGCCGTTGCTGACGTGCAACGCCTCGATCGTCCGGTCGTCGTCGGAAGTGGGTTTTCCGGACTGTCCGGCGAGAAGCTGGCTGCGTGCCGCGGCGTACCGGAACGCGTACATCGTCACGACCGCCACACCCAGCCTGCACCGACCCAACCGCAACACCGGCGACTCACCAGTTCGCCCCGAGCTCATGTTGGGAAAATGTTGGGAAGGACAGTCTTTGATCCCATGTAGACACCAAAGAGGCGGCCTACCTGCGTAAACGGCCTCATGGTGGCCCTGCTCACCGACGACGTCTTCATCTCGATGCCACCGATGCCCTTCGAATACCAGGGCCGAGACGTCGCGGCGCGCTTATGCGCCAGCCTGTTCCGCGCGGGGGCGGCAGGTTCGACCTCGTCCCGACGCGGGCCAAAGGCCATCCGGCGTTCGGCACCCACCTGCGCGCCCACACCGGCATCCGGCACGGGACCGGCCTCTACGTCCTCACCTCACCGGCGACCGGATCCACGCCATGACCCGCTTCGACAACAGCCTGCTCCCGTCGTTCGGGCTACCGCGAATGCTCCCCAGCCGATAACTACCGTCCCCTGCCGCCGCCCGAGCCGTTGACGAAGAAGCTGTAGTTGATCAACTCGGAGACCGAGCCGTCGGCCGATCTGCTGAACACGTCCAGGTTCGCCCAGGTATCACCGGACATGGGGGTGAGCGTGACCGATGCGGACCCGTCCGGTCGGGCGGCGACCACCGTTTCCGGTGCCCCGTCGAAGGTGTAAACGTAGGCGACGACGCCAGGCATGGTCGGGGTGAAGTCGAAGGTGCCCGGGATTGCTGGCCCACCGCCGCCGTCGGGCGGGTACACATCGCTGTGCACGCTGGGCGCCGGGCCGCCGGAAATGCTGAAACCGTAGAAACTGGACTCAGATTGCGCACCGGAGGCGGTGATGCCGCGCGCGGTCAGTTGGTTGAACCCCGGGCGGTCGGGAGTCAGGGTGACCCGCCCGGTGCCGTCGCCGGCGGCCGCGACCATGGTCTCTGGCCCGCCATTGAACCGATAGAGGTAGGACACCACACCCCTGAGGTTGGGCGAGAACGTGAACTCGCGGGCGACCCCGTTACCGCCGTCCGCCGGGGACGAGGTGATCGTCGGCGCGGTCGAGGACACGAAGTAGTCGAACTGCCGAACCTGGGAGAGGTTTCCGGCCCGGTCGACACTTCTGACGTACAGGGTGTTGCGGCCGGTCCGGGGAGTCAACTCGATGCTGGCGCTGCCGCCGAGCCGGTCCGCCGGCACGAAGTCGATGCCGGGGTCAAAGGCGCCGTAACGGAATCCCGTGACATCCGCGACGCCGTTGGCGGTGAACGTGAACCGCCACGGTTGTCCCGGATCCCCGGGCACGGCGGACACGCTCGGCTCGACGACCGGTGCGGTGAAATCGGTCGTGAACCGGCACGAAGGCGCCCAAGCCGAGGCGTCCCCGTCACCGTCGACCGCCCGCACGGTCCAGTCATAGGTGCGGTCGTCGACCAGCAGATCGTCGGGCACCCCCACCGAGACGACACTGCCATCGAACCCCTGGCTGCTGACCCGCTCGAAGCGCTGGTCCGGCCGATCGACCGGCCAGAGCGCGAACTGCCCGGTCAGGCTCTCACCCTGATCCGGATCATTGACGACCGCGGACATCTCGGACTGGAAACCCCGCGGCAGGAACGGCTCGCCGCCGCACGGCTGATGATCGAACATCAGGCGGATTGGCGTGGCCGGCGGGAAGTTGTAGCTGACGAACAGTACCGGGTTGGGGGCATACCACCGGCCGAACGCGGGATCGTGTTGCTGTTCCTGCGGCATCCGCAGCGCCAAGGTGATCTTGGTCCGCCCGGCGGCGACGGCGTCGCGGACCACCTCGCCGGCGCTCCATCCCAGCAAGCCGGTACACCCGGTCGAACCGCCGGGACCGGCGAGCCGGACGCGCTCGTGTGGCTGGTACTGCCAGGTCGGTCTCTCGTCGGTGTCGGTCAACCACAGCTCGGTCATCCGAGGCTTGGTGCAGTCGTTGGTCCGCGTCTCGCGCACGTTCACCTCGGCCGCGAGAATCCGCGCACCGCGCAACGACGGCAACGTGAAAGTGAAATACGACTTCGACAGGTGACGTTTGTCGATGGCGTCACGCCAGGCTCCGACCGGCAGGTCGCCCGTACCGTTGCGAAAGCTCTTGAACGGCGACACCGAATCCGTGTACGCCCAGGACGACAACTCCGCGACAGATCCCGCCCGGCCGGACGCCGGCTGGGCCACGCCGACCAGCGCACCGGCGCCCATCGCCACGATCAGACACGTGTTGATCATCTTACGTACGCTCATCGGAGGCCCCCAGCGTGTGGAACGTCGAAGGCAATATTTACCACGGCACGCTGTCCGTGGAAACCGTCGCGGCCGAGCCTGGGCGACGTTGCGCGGATCGCAATGCCGGCCAAGAGATGCCTGGCTTGTGTCAACGGCGGCCGACTGGTCAGTCGGCCACCAGCACAGACGAGGCGAGCGGACGCCGCGTTCTTGTTGACGGCGCACCAGCCAGGTGCCCGGAGCGACGCCGCTGGCGCCGTGCTCGGGATGGAGCAGGTAGGCGGGAGCGGAGTTGGAGAAAACCGCGATGCCGAGGAGAGTCGGATCGCGCCAGTCGGTTGTCCAGCGGCACGTGTCCCGCGCACCGGCGATGAGCGTGTGCGGGTTGTTGCCGGCCGCGCCGCGGACCAGTTCCACACCGGTCGGCGCAACGGTCCGCCACCGCCCCCACGGGCTCGTGGTCACGGTGCCGATCATGGTCAGCGGGATGACGATCAGGTCACCCTGGGGCTGCAGGCCGTCGAAGCAGCAGCCGGGTCGGCGCACCCCAGCGCTGGAAGGCAGGTCGTACAGGTGCAGGTCGTGGCCGGGGTTTCCGGGATCGGCCGCCCGCGCCATGATTCTCAGGCCGGCCTGGTCGATGAACCGGCTGCGGGCCGGCGGAGCAGCCACCGGCAACTCCGGCACCACCCCGGCCGCCACCGCACCCAGATACGGCACCACGCTGAGCGTGTAGTTGCCGTATCCCCACGGCGCGTCCGGATCGATCCGCCCATCCCGCACGGTGTTCTCCCCAGGCGCCCGGTGCGGACTGCCACTGGTGCTGAAACATCAAGCCCCACAGCGGGTTGTGCCAGTTGTCAACGCCGAACCGGTCCCCCCGGCTGGTGCTGCGGATCATCAGCCGGTAGGCCGCCATCCGCTGTTGGAAACAGAACGGATCGAACCTCTCCCCCACTCCGCGGCAGCGACCCAAACCCGGTACAGGTCCAGCGCCGCCAACTCCTCGGCATGAGCCATGGTCGACATTCTCCCCGCGACCCACCCGCACCGACCGGCCGGCCCTGCCGAGTACCGGATCGCGGCTACACGCCGGAAACCGCGACGACGCCGTCCATCGTGCCCAGATAGGCGTGGTTGCCGGCGAGTGTGGGTGAGGCGAAGTGCGGCAGGGCACCGACATTGAGCTGGGCGCGGACGCTGCCGGTGCCGGGGTCGAGGGCGTAGAGCACACCGCCGGTGTAGTCGGTGGTCCACACCACGCCGCCGCCGACGGTCGGGGAGCCGTTGGCCCGCACCGGTGTCCGCCAGAGCACGCTCGGGGTGCCACTGGAGGAGATCCGCACCGCGCGGGTGCCGTCGGTGCAGGGAATGTAGGCGGTGTCGCCGCTGGTCGCGCTGCCGCCGAAGGATCGGCACACCGTCGCCTGCGCCACCTGGCCGCCGATGCCGCCGAGCCGGTCGCGCCGCAGCACGTAGCCGGTGCCCCGCTTGCCGGCGACGAATACGAACGCGCCCAGCAGCGTCGGGCTGGACGAGCCCAGGTCCAGATCGCGGGCGTTGTCGTCGGCCCAGGTCGACGGGGCGAACAGGTCGGCCCTGGCGAGGGCCGACGACAACGCGAGCACCGAGTCACTGTCGTCATAGGACGTTGTCTGTTCGCCGTTGCCCACAGAGACGAGCAGGCGGTCGCCGTCGACCACGGCCCCGCCCGGTGCCCAGATGCCCGCTTCCCGCGTCGTCGGCACTTGGTAGCTGAGCGGGTCGGTGCCGGCCGTGGTCACCGACACCACCGAGCCGATGTAACGGCCGCAGTCGCCGAACAGCCCGCCGTAGGCGACGTACACCCGGTTGCCCAGCACGGTCAGCGCGGCCCGCTGCTGGTGAGCGATGCGATCGCCGGCCGGCGGTTCCAGACTCACCCGCACCTCGACCGCGCCGGTGTTCACGTTCAGCCCGACCAGCACATGCTGGCCGCCGGTGGTCTCGGCGAGCGCGAACACCCGCGAGGTGGCCTGGTCGACGGCCATGGTGGCGGTGATGCCGAGCGGGTCGATGTTCCCGCACGGTAGGGCGCTGCGCGGGACCGGCTCGCCGACGTGCGTGGACCACCGGACCGCGCCGGTGCTCGGATCGAGGGCGTAGACCGTGTCGTGCTCGGTGGCCGCCAGGACCCGGTCGCCGAACACCAGTGGCTGGCCGTACACCGCGCCGTCCAGCCCGGCGTGCCATGCCGTGCCGAGTGTGCCGAGCGGAGCCAGATCCGGCGCCGCACCCGTCCGCGCGTTGTCCCGGTGATAGGTCGGCCAGTCGCCCGTTGCCGACACCACCGGTTCAGACCGGGCCACAGCCGTAGCCTGTCCAGACAGTGCACCCGGTCCGGCGGACGCCGCGCACCCGGTCGTCAGAATCACCGCGGCGGCCAACGCCGTCCCCGTCCTGCGCACCACCCATCACCCCGATCTCTTCGATGTGGCGACCCTCCTCGTCACGATACGAACATGCCCCGCTACCCGCCACCGCAAACCTGTGGGCGGGGATCGGCCGCAACGGGGTGCGACAAGCGTCCACTTCGGACCCTTTGGCCGGCACGCAACCGCGGCACGGTAGAAACTGCCGGACGTGGGTTTCCAGAGCATCGGCATGGTGCTGCTGGGTGAGGCCCTGCCGTCCGGGATGAGCGTCGGTCGGAGACCCGGCGGCGATGCCCGGCGGCCGGCCCCGGTGCCGACGGCAACTCACCTGTCGTATCTGGGAACTGGCCGTGTTAGTGCGTGATCCGGTAAGTCACGAGTGATCGCGCGGGTACGGTCGCGCTGAACGCGCCCGCGGCGAGTGGGATCGCGGCCTGGGCGGCGGTGCTGCTGCTGGCGTTGGTGAGAAAGGGAATCGGCAGATGGTCGGCAACCGGCGCCAGGTCGGCCGCTGTGGGTCGTCGGCTCTGACCGCCCGCCTGGGGCCGAGCGACCAGCATCGAGATGACCAGAAGCTCGTGCTGTACCCCGTCGTGCAGGTCACGTTGGATGCGGCGACGCTCCAGATGATACGCGCCCTGATGTCTGGATCTCATTGAGTTGCGCGTTGCGAGGCGAGCAGCCGTGCGTTGTCGAGCGCGAGGTGTGCGGTGGCCAGCACGGCATCGACCAGCGGGCGCTGTTTCGCGCCAGGCCGGCCGGCGATCCAAAATGACCAGGAGCGGGTCACCCCGGCTCACCGCCTCACGGCGCAGCGGCCGCAGTCGCGGCGGTAGGTGACGACGCAAGGCGGCGCGGGCGCGGCGGACAGGTCGCCTCGGCTGGGGTACAGGGTCGGCGATGCCCCGTTGGAACAGGGTGCGACTGGCGTCCTGGAAGTAGATCTACGGGATTCGTCGTCCGGGTGGTCGGCGGTGGGTTGGTGAGGGTTTGGAGTAGTCCAGGGCTGGATGGTCTGCGCGATCGCGTTTTGCCTCTCCGAAGGTCGTGTCGCCCAGCCGTCGGCGGCGATCATCGACTCGGCCTCGGTCAAGCCGCTGAGGCCGTCGGCAAGCCAACCCTGCGGTTACGACTCCGGAAAGAAGATCAACGGCCGCAGACGCCACATCCCTGTCGACAGGGTAGGTCTGCTGCTGTGCGTCCTGGCGACCGCGACGGCGCCACGCCCCTACTCGAACAACTCGCACTTCCCGCCACCGGGTTCAGCTGGTCTGGGCCGACGGCGGCTACACCGGCAAACTTCTTGACTGGGCTCGCACCAAGCCCAAGATCACTCTGCAGCCATGTCCAACCGTGACCATTGCCGGCGGTAGTGCCGATCCGCCGGGCGCAATGGAGATCAGCGGGCCAGTAGGTCGGCAACTCGCAACAGCGTCGCGGCCAGTGCTGGAAATTGGTGCGGGTCGTCGAGGTGACCACGTTGCCAGGTCAGCAGGTCGTGGCCGGCCAAATCCCAAGTCGGGACCCGTCCGGCGAGATGTTCTGTGATCAGCGCTGGTCTGAGCAGAGTTCGAGCCAGTGCCGGTTGTTGGGTCTGTATCCGAAACTGTCGGTCGAATGTGTGATCTCCGGTCGCTGCGGCAGCGCCCAACACCGCCCGACCTAGTCGAGAGAGCGCAGGCCTGGGTCGAACCGCGATCGGTGGGTAGGCGGTGGCAAGCCGTACCACGGTGACAATGAGACGGTGTGTGGTGGTGCTGCGCGAACGCTGTTCGCGACTGGACGAACGACCCCAAGATCAACAAAAACGGGTCCTCACAGCCTCTGAGCTGCGAGAACCCGTTTTACCGTCGGGCTGACAGGATTCGAACCTGCGACCCCTTGACCCCCAGCAAAAGCAAGTTAAGCGCTGTACTCAGAGCCGTTTGTCCAGCTCACCGAGAAGCGTACCGCACAAAGTTTTCGGGTCTACCGCTTCCCTCCAAAACACCGTCACAGACCCCTTTTGGTCAAACGGCTTTTCCGCAGGTCAAACCCAGTATATCGGGTCGACTTGTCACCATTGCGATCGCGCGGACATGCCCGCTAGACCCCTTGACTACCCGCCCGCGCAAATGAACCCGTTCCCAAACCTGATCTTGGTTGGACCATGTCGTATCCGGTTCCTGCTCAACGCAAAAGGCAACGCCGAGGTCGACGTCACCGTCGTCGATACTCTCGAAGACTTCGTCGCGACAAGTCAGCAAGGGCAACCCAGGTAACCGCGGTCGACCGGGGCGGGTACTGAGCGGAGTCCAGGCGCTGATTGCCGTGCCGGTACCCAGCCGGGTACCGACACTGGCGTCGGCACCGGTGGCCACCTCCGGCCTCGCCCATTCCGCGCACGCTGGGATGTGTTGGGACAGCAGGTCTTTTCGCCCAGCTCGACCTGACCGCCAGCCCAACCAGGAGTTCGGCATGGACGCCTGGGACGGTTACCGCGCCAACCGGGACCGGGCCGCGGCGATACTCGGCGGCAACCGCAACGCGTCGTAGTCACCGGCGACGTGCACCGCCACTCCACCGCCGACATCAAGCTCAACCCCGACCAGCCTGACTCACCCGGCGTCGGCGTCGGCGTTAGGCCCAAAGTGGTCGGGCGGTCGAGCTGCCGGCTGGATGAGCGGCGATTGGATGCGGCCTTCCTCCCATCGGTACGGCCCGCACGGGATCGCCGTCGTGATCAGTCCTGCTGCGAGCGAGGAATCCGAATCGCCAGGTTAATCGTCATGTCCGCGACCTGGCAGCTATGGCGGATCAGACGACAAGCAGACGATCGCCAAGTTCTGCCGCGTCGAGATCGATGAGGTCGCGGTTGCTGTCGGCCCACCGGCCGGATGCGAGGTCAGCACGGAGGCTGCGCACTGCCCGCTGCTCTGCGGCCGGACCGACGCTGGCCCAGATCGACATTCCGCAGCGGACCTCCTCGTCCAGGTACGCCTCGGGCCGACGCCAGTAGGCCTCGTAGAAGCCGTCCACACAGTCCCACGGAACGAGCACCGGTTCCACCCGGGCTCCGATCCCGCGGGCCAGCTCGGTCAGCGGCGGCCGGCCGACGAGAAGGTCAGCGCGCTCGGGCAGATAGTCACGATCCAGCCAGAACAGATCCAGGGCACTGAAATCCTTCGTGAACACCACGACACGGCGAGCGACGCGCCGCATCTCGCGCAGACCCGCGATCGGGTCCTGCCAGTGATCGATGGTGGCGAAAGCCATCGCGGCGTCAAAGGACCGGTCGGCGAACGGAAGGCTCTCCGCGACGCCAGCCACACACGCCGCTGCCCCTGCGGGGCGCTGCGCCCGCATGACCGCCGACGGTTCCACCGCGGTGACGTCACGATCGGAGGGCTCGTAAGAGCCGGTGCCCGCCCCGACATTCAGCACGGTCCGCGCATCGCCGAGCGCGGCCCAGACCTTGGTCGCGATCCGCGGCTCGGTGCGCCGCGTCATGGCGTAGGTGGCTCCGATGGTGTCATACAGCTGCGAGCGGGACATCAGGCTGCCTCCATCTCCGGGTGGCAGATCATTGTCGCGACCTGCTGGCTCCAATATCGGATCGATACATCGACACGACATGGCGCCCGAGGTGCGCAATGAGCAAGGCCAGGCGGAAGCAGCTTGGCGGAGCACCGCAACAAGTGTAGGTGCGTACAACAAAGACGACAGGCTGAAGACATGACAACATAGCCCATCCACGGGCTCAACACGCCTACTTGACCGGGGAATATCACCGAGGCGGGCTGGCGCTCTCAGCGAAGACGCGGCTGGCCAACGCATTGGTTGAACCCGGCGCTGACCACCTGCCGATGCCAGGGCTGGCGCTACCCCGCGGCGGCTTCGCCGAGTGGTGAACCGGGATGTGTTTTCGCTAAGGGCCCAGCATCCTGTCGTAGGCGTCGAGCCAGAGTCGGGGATGAGGCGGTGGCCGTAGGCCGATGGATGCACGCCGTCCGGGGCGACGACAGTGGGGCCGCGTTCACCGGCGGCAGCGGTGACGGCGTCCTGCAACGCCACGAACACCGCACCGTAGCGGTGGGCGAGATCGCGGACGATCGGCCGTTTGGCGGCCAGGTCCTCGCGGACGAACGGGGAGCCGTCGCACCAGCGAGCGTCCGAGCCCTCGGCGTCCAGAAAGAACGGCTCGATGATGATCAGTTTGTGGATGCCGGCGGCGGCGCGGTCCAGCACGTCGATGTAGCGACGCTCGAACACGTCGGGCGGGGTGGGGCGACCCTCGAAAAAGGTGTGCAGGGTGTCGTTCACCCCGATGAAGATCGACAACAGGTCGGGGCGGTGGTCCAGCGCGTCCTGTTGCCAACGCTCCTGGAGGTGCTCGATGCGGTCGCCCGAGATGCCGGTGTTGATGATCCGGGCCTCATCGCCGCGCTCGCGCAGACTGCTGGCGACGATGTCGACGTAGCCGGCGCCGAGTCCGAGCGGGTCCGTGCGGCGGTCGCAGTCGGTGATGCTGTCACCGGTGAACACGATGGTGCGGTTGGTCGCGGTCATGGACCAATTCAAGCCCACCGCCACCGCTGCGCACCGCCGGTGAAACGGCACCCGGGCGACAAACGATCCACGACACAGCGGAGGTGGTCCTTGCCGAACCTGATCAGCCGCCTGACGATCACGGCCGGTGCCCTCGGCGCGGCTCTGACCCTCGCCGGATGCCAGAACACATCGACCCCCGCCGGGCTACCGGTCAGTGCCACCCCGCCCGCCGGCCAGGAGACGCCGGCCGTCCCACCGTCACCGGAAGCACCAGCGCCGCAGGTGCCGACCACGCCAGCGGCAGCGGCGCAGCAGTGGGTGATGCCGAACCTGGTGGGCACCAATCTGCAAGCCGCCCAGGACCAGATCCAGGCGTTGACCGGCAATCCGCTGTTCATCACCTTCTCACACGATGCCACCAAACAGAACCGCCACCAGGTCCTGGATTCCAACTGGACCGTGTGCTCGCAGAACATTCCGCCTGGATCATCCATCAGCAGCACCTCGCGGATTGATTTCGGTGCAGTGAAGAATGGCGAGCGCTGCCCGTAGCGTCAGCCGACGACGTGACCGACATTGGCTCGACGCCGGAGAGGTTGGCCGACATCGCGGTCAGGCAGACCAGCTGGGCGGCGTCGGCGTTGCGGAATCGGTGCGGATCCCGAGCGCAGCGCCGTGGTAGGAGGCGGTGACCACGCCGCCTCGCTGGATCCACACCGCCGGAGTACCAGTGCGTCCCGTCGTTGTCGGGGCTGCTCTCCACCAGATCCGGCCGACCCGCCAGTCCCGGCTGCCCCGCTTCTGCCCTCCCGCTGCGACGGGACGACGGCGCGGGTCTCACACCCGCGCAGGGATCACAGCGCCTGGTGGCGCAAACTGATCACGGGACAGACCCCAAGGGAACCGCTGTTCTGCGGTCGTGGCGTCCAGTCAGGGATGTGGTGCCGGCCGCGTGGAGGGTCAGGTCCAGGGTGGGCGCGGCCGTTCCGCCGAATTGGGCGCGGGCTTCGTCGGCTCGGGTGTGCTGGGGGTCCGTGCCGGCGGTGGACAAGTCGTTGACGAAGCTCACGACGCGCAGGGAGGCAGTAGCCAGGCATAGGCCTGGCCGGGTTGGCCGGGTGGGTTCTGGATGATCAAGCCGGAGCCGTTGAGCGGCTCGTACGGTCCGGTCAGGGCGGAGGCGAAGAAGCCGTAGAGCCCGGTCGGGGCGCAGCCTGGCGGGTGGAACGCGGTGCGGCTGGTGCAGAAGAACAGGTAGTACCGCGACTGGTGGATGACGATGTGCGGTCGTTCGATCTCGTGGTTGATGCCGTCGGCGACGATAAGTGGCGGGTGCAGAGCCCACCCGTCGCGGGCCGCTCGGGCGAGGGCGACGGCGCCCATGAAGTGATCGGGCCCGGGGGACACAGGCGGGCATCAGGAGGTACTCGCGCCCGTCCGCCGGGTTGCGGAACCAGCCAGGATCACGGAAGGCCCTGATCCGGCCCGGGCTTCCCTCAACCTCGTTGGCTGACAGGTAGATATGGCCGTCGGCACGGAGGACCACACGATGCTGGACATTGCGTTCGAGCCCGGTGCCATCCGGACTCACGTTGAGCTTCGGTCAGGTCGTGCCTCGATGATTCGCTGGTGGAACGTGGGGCGCGTTTCGCCGCGCACGCCGGCGGCGGTGTAGAAGATCGACATCGACCCATCGGCTGGACGGACGGCGGAGCCCGACCATTCGGCTTCCGGCCGAGGTGCCATCCTCGAACACCGGCCCGAGGTTCGGCCACTGGTCGCCGCGGCGGGTGAGCAGCCGGATGCGGGCGGTCGTGGCGATGCTCGGGGTGGCCCGCGGCGGGTGCGGAAAGGGCCATCCACAGTTCGGCGCCCATTGATGACGGTGAGTGAGCCGTCGGCCTCCTGGACGGGCCACAGGAACCAGACGTCGTGGTGCGGCAGCACCCGAGGTGGTGCCGTCGGGCCGATGGGCGGTGCGGTGGTTGCCGGGGTATCGACGAGACGGTCGAGGTGACCGCAGGTCCACTGCACCCGTGGGTCAGCCCTTCAACGAGCCCTGCAGCAGCGCGGAAACGAAGCGGCGCTGGAAGATCAGGAAGATGACGAGGGTCGGGGCCAAGACGAGCAGGGAGCCGGCGCACAGCAGCGGGATGTCGGTTCCCCACTGGCCTTGGAAAGCGCCGAGCGCTCCGGCCATGGTGCGCTTCGCCGGGTCGCCGACGAGGACGATGGCGAGCAGGAACTGGTTCCAGGTCCACAGAAACAGCAGGATCGCGAGCGATGAGATCGCCGGCATGGCCAGCGGCACGTGGACGCGCCAGAACTGCTGCCACTCGTTGGCACCGTCGACCCGGGCGGCCTCGGAGATCTCGCCGGGCACGTTGATGAAGTGGGCCCGCATCCAGAACACCCCGAAGGGCATGAACAACCCGATGAGCGGCAGGATGATCGCCCACCGGCTGTTGAGCAGACCCAGGTCGCGAACCTGGTAGTACAGCGGCGTGACGATGCCTTCGATGGGCAGCGTCAGGCCGAGCACGAACATCAGGAACACCGGACGGCGCCCCACCATCCCGAGGTGACCGATGGCGAAGCCGGCCATCGTCGCCAGCAGCAGCGATACCGGCACCACACCGAGCACGATCAACACGCTCGAGGTGAGCAGTTCACCCATGTGCGCGGCCCGGAACGCCGCCGCGAAGTTGCCCCAGCGCGGCTGGCTCGGCCAGTCCAGGCGGGTCGGGTAGCTGCCGGAGGGATACAGCGCGGTGACGAACAGGCTGACGAACGGCACGGCCGTCACCGCCATCAGCAGCACGAGCAGCAGCCGTCCGGTCCACGCCTCGCCACGCCCGACGATCACAACGGCTCCTCCCTGGTGAGCCGCTGGATCGGCAAGACACACAACAGGACGAGGAGGACGAGGACCACCGCGAGTGCCGAGGCCACCCCCACCCGCCGCTCGACGAAGGCCTGGTAGTAGATCTCCAGCCCCGGGACCATCGTCGAGTTGCCCGGACCGCCCTGGGTGGAGATGTAGACGATGTCGAAGCTGGCCAGTGCCGCGATGACGGTGACGGTGACGCAAACACCGATCTCCTGCCGCAGACTGGGCAGGGTGATTGAGAAGAACTCGCGCAACGGCCCGGCGCCGTCGAGCCGCGCGGACTCGTAGAGCGCCGGATCGATCTTGCTCAGCCCGGCCAGCAGCAGCAGGATGCACAGGCCCAGCAGCACCCAGGCGCCGATCACGCCGACCGCGGGCAGGGCGGTGGCGAAGTCACCCAGCCACGCGCGGGTGAGTCCGCCCAGCCCGATGGCCGACAGGAACTGGTTGACCAGGCCGGTCGAGGAGAGCAGCCAGCTCCAGGCGATGCCGGCGGCGACGAGCGGGATGACCTGCGGCACGAACAGCACCGTCCGGGCGACGACGGCGAGCCGACTGGTGGCGATGCGCCGGATGGTGGCGGCGATCGCCAGGCCCAGCAGCACCGGGATGCCGCTGAAGTACACGATCAGCAGGAACGCGTTGCGGACCGTGCCCAACAGCGCGGGATCGGTGAAGACCCTGACGTAGTTGTCGAATCCGACCCAGGGCGACGGGCCGATGCCGTCCCACTGGTAGAAGGAGTACTCGACGGTGTGGATCATCGGCCACAGCACGAACACCGCGTAGGCCGTCACCGCCGGGGCGGCGAACAACCAGGCGACCCACCGCCGAGTGCCCAGGTGCGGCCGGCGGGTGGGTCGCACCGTCGCCCTCGATGGGATTGCCTGCCGGTCCGTGGTGCGGCCGACGGCAGGGCTAAGCACCGGCCGGGCCATCGATGCCTCAGCTCCCGACCTGGCTCTGGTAGTCGCGCTGCACGATCTGCAGCAGCCCCTGCGGGGTCAGCTGTCCGGCGAACAGCTTCTGCAGCTGGGGCGTCCAACTCTTGGCGTAGATGGCGCCGGTGGCATTGGCGATGAAATCCATCGCGCCGTTGGCTTCAGCCAACTTGGCTCCGGCGGCAAGGGTTTCCGCGGTGACCGTGCCCTGCTTGACCTCCGGCATCGGCGCGTTGGCCGGACCCATGGGGTGCGACCCGCCGACCTCAACGGCAATCGTGCGGGCCTGCGGGTTGGTCGCCACCCAGTCGAGGAAGAACGCGGCGCAGTCCGGGTGTTCGGCCTTCGTGGCGATCCCGAACGTGAGTGGCGCGGACATGGCGGCGGCTTTGCCACCCTGCCTCGCGGGTGGCAACACGAAGAAACCCATCCCACCGGCCAGCTGCTTGTCCAGGTTTCCGGATTCCCAGTCGCCGTTGAACATGAACAGACCGTCCCCGGCCTGGAACTTGCTCATCATCTTCGCGTAGTCCATGGCGTTGGCGTCCTTGTCGAAGTAGCCCGCCTTGATCCACCCGTCGAGATGCTGTGCCGCCTGGAGGTTCGACGCGGTGTCAATCGACGCGCCCGGCTTCTGGAAGATCCAGTCGTTGATAGCTCGCGTGTCGCCGTAGGCCGCCATCAGGTTCTGCAGCGGGAACGCGAACCCACCGGTCGCTCCGCCGTTGAACTGGACGATGGGTGTGAGGTTCGCCTGCTTGGCCTTGGCCAGCAGGTCGTCGAACCCGGCGAGCGTGGTCGGCAGGGAGGTCATCCCGATCCGCCCGGCGAGCGCCTTGTTGTAGAAGACGCCGGTCATGCTGAAGTTCAGACCCATCGCGTACAGCGATCCCTCACCCCGCGGGCGACCGCCCGGCCCGAGACGCAACTGCTCCAGTTGCGAGGCCGGCCACCGATCCCAACCGAATACCCGCGCGTATCCGTCGAGGTTCTTCAGCAGGCCGTCCTTCACCAGCTCGGAGACCTGCGGAAGCCGCATCAGGTCCGGCGGGTCATCCGCCAGGACTCGCGGCGCGTTCTGGGTGATCACCGCGAACTGGTCCTCACGGATGTTCCATGTGACGTTCGGGTGCTGCCGAGAGAACTCGTCGGTGAGCGCCTTCGGCATCGGGAAACCGGTCTCGAAGTAGCTCTTCATCGTGACCGGCTGGTCGCCACACGTCGGCGCCGTCGACAGCGCGGTGCCCGTGTTCGTCTGTTGTGGACTGCCACTTCCCGGGCCGCCACAACCGGCGGCCGAGGTTCCCGCCAGCACGACGAGCCCGAGCGCGGCCGTGCGGAGGCCGATGTGACGCGGCATTGCGCCTCCTCGTTCTCATGGGACAGACCCGGATGACAACGCACCACGTGCTAAATCGGATTAGCGCGGGTTCCCGATGCTACGCTCCGCACCGGCCGTGTCAAGGATCACGCCTGTTCGACACCTCTGGAGGTCCGCAGTGAGCCCACGACGGGTCACGTTGGCCGATGTCGCCACACGTGCCGGCGTCTCACCGACCACGGCCTCGCTCGTGCTCTCCGGGCGAGGCCGTGAACTGCGGATCTCACAGAGCGTGGCGCAGCGGGTTCACACCGCGGCGGAGGAGTTGCAGTACCGACCCAACATCGTCTCCGTCGGCCTGCGCACCGGCACGACCCGCACCATCGGGTTCGTCTCGGACACCGTCGCCACCTCCCGGCTCGCCGGCGACATGATCAAAGGGGCGCTGGAGGCCGCTCGGGACCGGGGCATGATGCTGTTCATCGGCGAAACCGAGGGGGAAACCACGCTCGAACGGTGCCTGTTGCAGGCCATGCACGACCGTCAGGTGGACGGCATCATCTTCGCCTCGATGTTCACCCGAGCCATTAGGGTGCCCGCGGGGCTCACCAACGGTCCCGCCGTTCTCCTCAACGCCGTCCCGAAACGGGGCAGTGCGCTTCCCGCCATCGTGCCCGACGAGGTCGAGGCCGGTCGTGCCGCCGCCCGGATCCTGCTCGACGCCGGCCATCACGACGGCATTCATCTCATCGGCGCCGGGCCCCGCGTGCGCGACGTGCCCGCCGAAGCCCTCGCCGGCATCGAACGACTCACCGGCATCCGTGACGTCCTCAACCAAGCAAAGGTGAGAATCTCCAGCGGCCACATCTGCCCTGACTGGCAACCGGAACACGGCTACCAGGCAACCCGCGAACTCCTCGAACACCACCGCCCCCACGCACTGATCTGCCTCAACGACCGACTCGCCCTCGGCGCCTACCAAGCCCTCGACGACTGCGGCCTCACAGTCCCCACCGACGTCTCCGTCGTCTCGTTCGACGACCACCCGATCGCCACCTGGATCCGACCCAAACTCACCACCATCGCGCTCCCTCACTACGAACTCGGCCGCACAGCGGCCGACGTGCTCTTCACTCAGATCGACCAACGCCGCCAGGACATCAAGCCGCAGAGCCAACTTCACCGAGTTCCCATGCCGGTCCGGCTGCGCGACTCGGTCGCGCCGCGTGGCGCATGACGGCAGACGGCGCGTTGCTAGTGAAGCATTCAATAGCACTGTGACCCGCAACGACTGCTTTCCTTTCCATGCCAACGACCAGGCGAACGCCCATATGTTCATCCCATCGAGTGACCCTTTGTTCCCGGAGCGCAGGGTGCATGGTGAGGGGGCGACACATGCGGACGTGCTGACCAGCCGCTCTCGGGCGGGTTGGCAATGTTGTCGCATCCGGATTCGACACCGGCGGGCCGGCTCTTGCCTTCGCGGAGCGACCGCGCCCCTGGAGGCGATCCTCGATGAGCAGCAATCCGCAGCGCGGGCGGGTCTACCGGCACTGTGCCTGCCGCGACAGCGACGGCAGGCAGCACGGGCCGCGATGCCCGCGGTTGGCCAGCGGCAGACACGGCAGTTGGGCCTTCGCCGTGGACATGCCCGCCATCACCGGCCGGCGCAAGACGATGCGTCGCACGGGCTTCCCGACCCGCGCCGAGACCCAACGCGCTCTCGCGACCCTGCTCGCCTGCGAGCGCGCTGGAATCCACCACGACGACCGGGAGACCGTCGCCGCCTACCTGACCGTCTGGCTACGCGACAAGACACTGATCTTGAAGCCGACCACTATCGCTCGCTATACCGACTACATCCACAAACCAGGTTGCCGTGTTCACAGTCGAGCCACGCCAGAGCACTCTTGCGGTTGGTGAACTGCCTGGAGGCAGTTCGGCCGGGTCGGCCTTCGAGGTAGGGGCGGCTGCGTCGGCCCTGCGTCGGTAGTAGTCCAGGAGCCGGTTGGTCGCGGCGTCCTGGTCGAGGTTGTGGGTGGTGTGGTCGCGAAGATAGCAACGGATCAGGTCGTGTAGGCGCCAACGTCCATTGATTTTGCAGCAAGAGGTGAGCGTGGCGCAGGGCTCGTAGCCGAACTTTGACCCAGTCGCTGGAGCGACCGGCAAGGGCTGCGGAAGCCAGCGCGAGCAACTCGTCGAATTGCATCCCGGCCAGGCTCGACATACGCCAAGATCACCACAACCGGTGCCACGTCATCCCGCGGCACCGGCGTGTCCAGACGTGAACAGTTACTGGGTCTTGACAAAGGTTGGACATTCAAGCGAGCGGCCGGATTGCGGGGAACGGGTAGAGTGGCGGTCGGGAATGGTGATCTTGGGGGAAGGGATTCCTCATTGTTGTATTTGGCCGTTCTTGGACCGGTTCGGGTTTGTGTCGACGGTCGTCCGGTGGCGATCAGCGGACGATTGGGGCGGACGGTGGTCGCGGCTCTGGCATTGGCGTTGGTATCCGGGCGGGCTTCGTCGGTCGAACAATTGATCGACGCGTTGTGGGGTGATGTGCCGCCGGCCACGGCGCGGCAGCAGGTACATATTCAGGTGTCGAAGTTGCGGGCGGCGCTGACGAGGGCGGGGGCGTCGGCGGTGGTCTGCACGGAGCCGAGCGGGTACCGGTTGCGGGCCGCACAGGTCGATGTCGGCGACGTGGTGCGGTTGCAGGAGGAGGCGCGCGCGGACGCGGACGCGGGGCACCCCGACGAGGCGGCGGCAAAGTTCCGGACGGCGCTCGAGCGGTGGAGCGGGACGCCGCTGGGCGGGGCGAGCGCGCACCTCGCGGCCGCGCGGATACCGGGGCTCGACGAGCTGTGGCTGTGCCTGGTCGAGGAGCGCATCGACGCCGAGTTGGCCTGCGGGCACGCGGCTCGGCTCGTGCCGGAGCTGACCGGGCTGGTGCGTGATCATCCGCTGCGGGAGGGGTTGCACCACCGGCGGATGCTGGCGCTGTACCGGGCCGGGCGGAGGGCCGACGCCCTGGCGGCGTTTCGCGAGGCGCGACGGGTGCTGCGCGACGAGCTGGGCATGGATCCGCCGCGGGAGCTGGTCGACCTCGAGGAGGAGGTGCTGGCCAGCGGGTCATCGGGCACCGGCGGGTCCTGCCGGGTGCGACCGGCGCAACTTCCGCCCCTGGCAACGGGATTCGCTGGGCGTGCGGACGAGCTCGCCGCGTTGGCCGCCGTGCTGGGCCGGCCAAGCGAGGCGCCAAGGGTGGCGCTGGTGACCGGAATGCCGGGCATCGGCAAGACCGCGCTCGCCGTGCGGGCCGGTGCGGCGGCGGAGTTTCCGGACGGACAGCTCTACGCCGACCTGCGTGGTGCAAACGTGCGGCCGGCGCGGCCGGCGGAGGTGCTCGGCGGTTTCCTGCGCGCACTGGGGGTCCGGGCCCGCGCCATGCCAGCCGACCTCGCCGGGCGGATCGCCGAGTTCCGCAGCCGGACCGCGGGGCGGCGGATGCTGGTGATGCTCGACAACGCGGGCGCCGCCGAGCAGGTCGAACCGCTGTTGGTCGCCGAGCCGGGCTGCGCGACGGTCGTGACCAGCAGGTTCGTACTGCCCGAGCTGGAGGCCGCCGTGCGGGTGCCGGTCGGGCCGCTGCCCGACGACGACGCCCACAACGTGCTGGAGAACGTGGCGGGTGCCGCACGGCTGGCGGATCGGGAGGCGGCCGCGATGATTGTTAAGACGTGCGGGGGTGTGCCGCTGGCGCTACGGATCGCGGGCGGGCAGTTGGCCACGTTCCCCTCGATGGAGGCCGCGGAGGTGGCGGCGCGGTTGTCGAATGGACCCGGCCCGGAGGAGAGCCTACGGCGGCTCGACCGGCCGGCACGACGGGCGCTCTCGTTGTTGGCCATGATCGATTGCTCGACGATGCCGAGCTGGCCGTTGGCCCCGCTGCTTGGCGTCACGGCCGATCGCGCGGCCCGGCTCGCCGCGCGGCTGGCCTCACTGCACCTGCTGGAGCCCGCCGAGCCGGGTCGCTACCGGATGCACGACCGGGTGCGTGCGGCGTGCCGCGGCCCCGAGCCGGAGGACGCGGCAGTGGAGCGGCTGGTCGCGTGGACGACGGCGCTCGTGGCCGGTGGCTCCGGCAGGCTCACCCGGGCGGACGTGGACGTGGTGCTCGCGGTGCTGGAGCTGGTCGTCGAGCGCGGCGCCACCGGCAGGGCCGCGGTGCTGCTGGTAGGGCTCAGGGTGCCGCTGATCCGGTTCGACCTCGTCGATCGGGGGGCGCGGATCGCCGCACGGCTCGAGCGGATGGCGGGGCGGGACGTCGTGACCCTGGTGAGCGCGAGGCTGGTCGCCGCCACCGCGCGGCTGGATCACGGGCGGCACGGCGAGGTGGTGCGGATGCTGGACGCCGTACGGCCGGTGCTGTGCGAGGTGGACCCGGTGCTTCGTGCCGAGTTGCTGGCGACTCTCGCGCAGGCCGCCGATCCGTGCCGGCGCGCGCTCGATACCGAATGGATAGGCCGGCTCAGTCAGGATCGCCACGTCCGTTTTCGTTAGACGAAAGGAATGGCGATGGCGAAGTTGTTCACCGTGCTCGGCGACCGTCTACTGGGGCTGTTTCTCCGCGAGGTGAAGGCCGGCGCCTGCGTCCCCGAGCACGGCCAAGTGTGCAGGACGCTGCACTTCGACTGCAATGGAAGCTGCCGCTGAGTCGTCAGCACGACAAAGCCGGCACGTGCGGGTACTGCACCCGCATCTGTGGGTGACAATCCGGTAATGCTTTTCTCCGCCGTCAGTCACGGCGGCGGGGAAAGGCACCCTTGTACAGGAGAATGATGAACGCGGAGCTGGTGCTAGCGGTGCGGGTGCTGGTCGGACTGGTTTTCGGGGTGGCAGCGGTCAGCAAGCTCGGCAGCCGGCGGGGCCTGTCCGCGTTCGCCATGTCGCTGACCCGGCTCGGGCCTCGGCCGGTTCGCGGCTGGTTCGCGGTCGCGGTCGGCACCGCGGTCACCGAGCTCACCGTGGCGATTCTCGTTGCCCTGCCGCCAACGTACCGCGTGGGCCTCACGCTGGCGGCCGCGGTTCTGCTCGTCTTCTGTGTGGCGATCGGATACTCCATCCGACGGGAGCGGCGCATCGAGTGCCGCTGCTTCGGCGGTTCCGGAGCGGTCCTCGGCCGCCCGCATCTGATCCGCAACACGATTCTCGCCGTTCTCGCGAGCGCCGGGGCGATTGTCCACTCCGCCGCACCGGCCGATTTTCAAGCCACGGCGGCGGCCGTGCTCATCGGCGCGTTCGCCGGCGCCGTCGCCATCTACTGGGACGCGCTCACCACGACGGTGGGCCTCGCGCGCCGCTGATTCCTGAAAGGTCGACCATGCCGATTCTGATCGCCGTCGTGGCGATATTGACCGTGCTCACCGTGGTGAACCTGCTGCTGTCCTCGGCGATCATTCGGATGCTCAACGACCCGGACCGCGGTGGCGGCCACCGGCCAGAGCTTCCCCGGGTGGGAGTGGTCGTCGGGGAGTTCACGGCGACCGACACCGGGGGCGCAGCGGTCACCGACCGCGACCTCGACGACGAGGTCCTCGTGGCGTTCCTCTCGCCGACCTGCGCTCCCTGCCAGGCGATCACGCCCGGGCTCGCCGAGCGGGCGGAGCCGACCGTGGCGTTCATCGTCGACGACGACCGCGCGGCGGCCGTGGAATACGCGGCCGGGCTGGGCTCGACGAGGGCCGCCCTGGTCGAGCCGAACAGCGCGGCGGCCACTGCGTTCGGGTTCACCGGCGCCACGCCCACGCTCGTCCGGGTGGAACACGGCGTGATCACGGCCGCCGGGCACACCCTCGAAGCCGTCCAGGTTTCCGAGCCGGCGCGGTAGCGGGCGATGAGCGTCTGGCGTGCCGCGTGGGCGGCGCTAGCGATCACGTGGCGGGCCTCGCGGTGGGCCACCGGGTGGACGCTCGTGCTGACCGTGCTGACCGGCGCGGTTCCGGCGGTGTCGGCCTGGCTGGGCAAGCTGCTGTTCGACGAGTTGGCAAGGGGCAGCGCGGCGGCGAGCGATCGGGTAGTGCTGCTGGCCGCGGCGACGGCGACGGCGCTGGCCATGGCGACCGCGGCAGGGTTGGCCTCGAGCTACTGCGGCTCGATCATCCGGGCGCGGGCGGTGATCGAGGCAGAGGACCGGCTGACCGGCGCGGTCGGCGCATTGCCTGGCCTGCGGCTGCTGGAGGATCCGGCGTTCCTCGACCGGGTTCGGTTGGCGGAGCTGGGAGTGCACGAAGCGCCGCCCGCCGTGCTCGCGTTCGGGCAGGAGGCGGCGCGAGCGGTCATCGCGCTGCTGTCCTTCGGCGGGGCGGTGTTGCTGGTGTGGCCGCCGATGGCGCTGCTGCTCGCCTCGTCACTGGTGCCGGCCGCGGTCTCCCATCTGGCCCTGTCTCGGCTGCGGGTGCGGGAGAACGAGGCGATCACGGCCACCCAGCGGCAGCGCTTCCTGTTCCGCTCGCTGTCCTCGGATACTCGTGCCGCCAAGGAGATCCGGCTGTTCGGGCTGGCCGGGCTCTTCCGGTCGCGGATGCTCGCGGCGGTGCGGACGGCCGCGGACAGCGAATGCGCGGTGCACCGCACGAGCGCGCGCACCGGCATCGGCCTGACCATGGTGTCGGCCGTGGTGTCCGGGCTGGCGCTGGTGATCACCGGCACCCGCGCAGTCCGCGGCGAGTTGAGCATCGGCGACGTCACGCTGTTCACCGCCGCGGTCGCGGGCATCCAGTCCACCGTGGGAGCATCACTCACCCAGCTCGGCAGGACCAGCGGGTCGCTGCGACTGTTCGAGCACTACCTCGCCGTGGTCGGCACGCCGAGCGACCTGCCGACGGGGTCGAAGCCGGTGCCGCCGCTGCGGGTCGGGATCGAGGTGAGGGACGTGTGGTTCCGCTACGACGAGGACGGCCCGCCGGTGCTGCGCGGGGTCAGCCTGACGATCCCGTGCGGGGCCGCGGTCGGCGTGGTCGGGGTGAACGGCACCGGCAAGTCCACGTTGGTCAAGCTGCTGTGCCGGTTCTACGACCCGGATCAGGGCCGGATCCTGTGGGACGGTGTGGACATCCGCGAGTTCGACATCGCGGCACTGCGGCGGCGGCTCGGCGCGACGTTCCAGGACTTCACCAGCTACGACCTGACCGCAGCGGACAACGTCGGCATCGGCGACGTCGAGCGGCTGACCGACCTCGACGCGATCCGGTCGGCCGCGCGGCTGGCCGAGGTGGACGACACCCTGGCGGGACTCCCCCGCGGCTACGAAACCCTGCTGTCCCGGGCGTTCCTGGACGCCGACGAGCACGCCGGCACGGCGCTGTCCGGCGGGCAGTGGCAGCGGGTCGCCCTCGCCCGCGCGCTGCTGCGGGACCGCGCCGACCTGCTGATCCTCGACGAGCCCAGCTCCGGCCTCGACGCCGACGCCGAGGTCCGAATCCATCAGGCACTGCGCACGCACCGGGCGGGGCGGACCAGCCTGCTGATCTCGCACCGGCTCTCCGCCTTGCGGGAGGCCGACCACATCGTCGTGCTCGAGGCGGGCGAGGTAATCGAGCGCGGCACCCACGATGTGCTGATGGCCGCCCGCGGTGAGTACGCACGGTTGTTCGGCTTGCAGGCCAAGGGATACGCGTTGGCGGAGGCGCGATGACGGTGCTGGTCGGGGTGGGGTTGGTTGTCCTGGTCGCCGCGGTGGTGGGGTGGCGGCGGTACACCGTCGCCCGGGTCTGTGGGCAGAGCATGTCACCGACCTATGTGGACGGTGAACGCGTGCTTGCCCTGCGGCGGAGGCACTACCGGAACGGGGACGTCATAGTGTTCCGGCCGGCTGGCCAGCTGGTGATGCGGGGCGACCCCGCGTGGCGGATCAAACGGGTGACCGCCGTCGCTGGTGATCCGGTGCCGGAGTGGTTGTCGGGCAAGGAAACCACGGTGCCGCGAGGCCACGTGGTCGTGGTAGGCGACAACGCGCGCAGCCAGGATTCCCGGCAGCTGGGCTATGTCGGCACGGCACACGTGGCCGGTGTCGTGGTCCGCCGGTTGGGGTAGAGCCTGGTTCTCCCCATCCGCATCGCTGATCAACTGGTGATGTGCCTGTGGGACCGTGCCCCAGGATCCGGCCAGGTGCCCATCCCGGACGCCGGGATTCCGAGGAGAGCGATGTGAGGGCTTTCGACGGGTAGTGATCGGACTGACCGCGATCGTGATCGGATTGGCCGTCAGCCCTCGCACTCCACGCGCAGGCACACCTTTGGCACTCCGTCCAGGTGGTGGCGCGCCGCGGTGGGCACACGGGACTGCCCGGATCACCGCCGGCCGGGCCAACGCTGAGCCGGGCCGAGGTGTGGGCACCCGGCCGGCGACGTCTTCACGCTGTTGTGGCGGATCCTGGCCTGGGTCGGGCTGTTACCTGCGGCAGAATGCGCGCCGCCTGGACAGCATCGCCGCCGATCTCCTGCGTGCGGAACAGCTCCTCGCCTTGGGAATGCCCGTGTCGCGCCACCCCGTGACCGGCGGAACCGCCGTGGTCATCAAGCGCGACGTCAACCCGCGCACATACAAGAACTTCAGCAGCGACCGCAGCTCAGCCACCCGCCCCTTGGCCGAGCCGACGCTGACGCGTTCGCTCTCGCGCAGCAGGAACGACACCACCTGCGCCCCGCCCAACGCCCCGAATTCGATGCGGCCGTCGGCCAGGTGCTGCTGCAGGAACCGACGGGCGAGAGTCTCGTATCGGATGATCGTCGCCTCGGCCAGGCCCCGCTCCGTCACGAGCCACCCGCGGTAGTCGACCAGCAGCCTCTCCAGCGCCGATTCCGGCCTGGACGGTTCTCCGATCACCCTCTCGCTGCGCAGGAACGCCAGCAACGGTTCGAAACTCCCGACACTTGGAACCTTTCGCCGACCCAACGCCAGGAAATCGTTGCGGAACTCGGCGATCACCGCCAGAGACAACTGGCCCGGTTGCACGTCGTGTTCCTGCATCCACCGGCCCAGCGCGCCGACGTCCTTCAACATGTTGCGGACCGTCAGGGCCGAATACCCCTGCTCCGACAAGCTCATTCGGAAACCCGACACAAACGGCCCCATCCAACCGGGCTTCCTCCTCGTCCCAGACATGACCTCGCCTCCGTCCCGGAGCACCCTGCTCCGACACCAGAAGCGTCAACCTGGGCCAGGAACTATGCCGGGTCGGTGACGCAAAAGTGTTTGCGTTGGGGACGGTGATCGGATAGATCTTGCGGCCGGAGCCCCTGTCGACAGATCGAGGGGCCACGACACCGAGAGGAGGGATAAGCCCCATGATCCCCATGATCACTGCGCTGGTGTCCTCCCGGGGCGCGGACCGCGTCTGACCCCGGAACGGACAGGCGCCTTCACTGGAGCGTGCCTTGACCGTGGAACAGAACGACCTGACCATGCGCCCCATCGCCGGGCGCGAAGAACTCAACCTCTTCTCCCGACTGCCCTACGTCCTCAACGAGGAACTGGAAGACGACCTCGCCGCCGGCCGTCGCCGGCCGGAATGGATGTGGGTCGCCCTTCGCGGCGACCACCTGCTGGCCAGGGTCGCCTGGTGGGGCCGGACCGGCGACGACACACCATTCCTCTTGGACGTTTTCGACATCGACGACAACAACGCGAACCGGGTGGACATCGGCGTGCGGCTGCTGCAGACCGCCATGGCCGAAGTCGTCCCAGCAGGCACCCGTCCACCCGAGTACAACCGTGACGTCCCACCCGATTGGCGCGAGGGCGAGACGACCAGGCGCGTCGTCGAGGACCGCATGGTCGCCCTGGAACGCACCGGTGCCCGCCTGTTCGTCGAACGACTGCGTTTCCAGTGGCGCCCCGGGACACCGATCCCCGAGCCGAGAGGGCGCGTGGTGTTCCGGCCCGTCCGCGACACCGAAGAAATCCTCACCCTGATGACCCTGGTCCTCGACGGGACGCTGGACGCACACAGAAGGCACCGCTTGACCCAGACGTCCGCCCGCCAGGCGGCGATCAGACACTACGAGAACGAACTCGCGCACTACTGCAGCCCACGGGACTGGTGGCGGATCGCGACGCTGCCGGACGGCGAGCCAGTAGGGTTCATCACCCCCGCCCGCAACGACTACAACCCCATCATCGCCTACCTCGCCGTCCTGCCCGAACACCGAGGCAACGGCTACATCGACAACATCCTCGCCGAAGGCACCCGCATCCTCAGCGCGCAGAACGTCCCGCGCATCCGGGCGGACACGGACCTCGGCAACACCCCCACGGCGAACGCCTTCCAACGCGCCGGATACATCAACTTCGAACGCGCGATCAACATGACCTGGCACTGATCAACGCGCCCTCGATGCCATCACGCCGCCGTCCACAGCACCAGGCCGCTACCAACCCAACGACAAACTGCTGGCCTTCCTCGAAAGCCTGTGACTATGCCGACCCCCGCACCCACCCCACCCGCCAGACCCCCACCACCGCAACACTTCTCGCCTTCACACCACCACACGCTCGGCATAGCCGCAGCGTCGGAATAGGTCGACCTATGCCGAACTCGGCATAGGTCGACGACATCGGACTCCTGCCAGTCAGCCCGGACGCCGCCGAAGGCTTCTACCGCCTCGTCGACGCCGCCTACGAACGCCGAGCGCTGGCCGTCTCCAGCAACCTGCACCCGTCCGGATTCGACGAGATCATGCCCAAAACCCTGGCCACCGCCACCGTCGACCGGCTCCTACACCACGCCCACATCGTGGTCTGTCCCAGGGCCGGAAACCGCCTGCCTGTCAGGTGGTCCTGCACCCGGGGGGCCTCTGCGGAGTGGGGGAGGCTGGTGGCGGTCAACGAGCCGTCGCCGGGGACGTGCCGCATGCCCCAGTCCTGCAGAAGGCAGCGCTGCAGCGAGTGTTGGACTTCTGCACGCACACCGCGCACGCCACCGCTCGCCTCCTGTCCCCTCGCCGCGAGCACATTCAGCTCGATCCGCCGGCCTCCGGTGTGGCCCAGTGAACCACCGTCCGACGTCTCCGCGGCGCTGGCCTGGTTCGACGCAGAACACCCCGCCTTGATATCCGCGCAGCAGCTCGCCGCCGGCCACCACGACTGGCACCTTGCCGTGTGGCAACTGGCCTGGACCATGCATACTTTCCAACTGCAGCGGGGATTTCGCCACGACCTGCCCGGCGTGTGGCGCACCGGTGACGACTTCGGTCGGCGCGATCGTGGCTCGATCGCCGCGTGACCCCTGCCGCGGTACCGAGCGAGGAGCTTGCTGACCCACCCCGGCGAGACGCTGTAGGCGCGGGCCACCTCCGCTTGAGACCGGCCCTCGACAACGACCGCAGTGATCACCAGACGAGCTTTCGACATCCCGAACACTCGGGTAGTCGATCTTCCGATGTCTTGAGACACCCGTTTCCTATGTCCTGAAACAGGACACTGCCGGGGGAACTCGGCCTGATGAGGCATTTTGGTCTCTGCCAGCGATCTTGGAAGGATCGCGTGCCCATGGGTTGTGCCATGCGTGGCGGGGCACCGGTTCCGGACCACAAAGAGTCAGCCGCCAGGCTGGCCAGGTAGACCGAGATGTGGCAGGGCGTACTGGCAGTTCGCCTACGACCTGCCGCGCTTTCGCCGGTCCGGCGGATCTGGCGCGGATGCGTCAGGATCACGGTCGAGCCCGAGGCGGCCATCCCGCGCAGCGCGGAGAGCGAAACAACCCCGCTCGCTCCGCCCCGGGATTCGACCGCCGGATCTGGGCGGCCGGGGGTCTGCTGGAGCTACTTCCCGACAGGGGTCGACACCCGGCCCAGTTCCGCGCGGAGTCGGGACAGTTCGGTTCGGTAGTGAGCGACGTTGTCGAGCTTGACCTGTTCGTAGCCTCTGATCAGGTCGGGGAGTTTGGCCAGTTCGGTGACAGTTGGCGCGGTGGCGGGGTTCAGGCCGGACAGCAAGTCCTCGATCGCGCGGCGGTACTCGGGGATTAGTGCGCGCTCGGTGCGGCGAACCTCCGAGTGGCCGAAGGGATCGAGGCGGGTGCCGCGTAGGCGACGCATGGCGTACAGGAACCGGAAGAGTGGGCGCCAGGCGCGGCCGAGGGAGATCTTTCGCCGCAGCCCCAACGCGCGCAGGAGTGGCGGGTGCAGCCGGACCTTGTACCTGGCATCCGGCCCGAACTCGTGGCGGACCGCCCGGTCGAAGGTCTCGTCGAGGATGAGCCGGGCAACCTCGTACTCGTCCTTGAAGGCCATGAGCTTGTGCAGGTTGACGGCCACCGCCTCGGTCAGCGTCGTGACGCCGGGCGTCGCGGCATCCTCCGCGGCACGCACCTTGCCCACGAACTCGGCGTACTCCTTGGCATAGGCGCGGTTCTGGTAGGCCAGGAGCTCGGCGACGCGACCGGTGACGAGCGCAGCGAGTTCGGGTGCGTCGACGAGCGCAGCCAGGCGTCGCGCTTTGGCGGGGACCTCGGGCGCTTGATGCGCAGCGGTGCCGATGTCCCGCCGCAGCGCGTCGGGGTCGGCGACGGCCTGGCGCCCACGGCGGAAAGCCTGAACGTTTGTGGCGACCGAGGCACCGTTGAGCGTGATTGCCCGCTCCAGCGCTGCTTCGGTGACCGGCAACCGTCCTAACTGGAACGCGGCGCCGACGAGGATCATGTTGGCGTACTGCTCGCTCGCGAACAGCTGGTCGGCTAGGCGCCCGGCGTCGAGCGACACGACTCGAGCCACCGCGCCCTCGAGCCTACCGCGGACGGTTTCCTTGTCCGGGAAGCGGATAGTGGTGTCGGCCGTCATGTGGCCGGTGGGGACGACGGTGGTGGACAGCACGGCGACGGTTCGGTCCGGAGCGGCGGCTTTGAGGTTGTTCGGATCGGTGCCGACGAGCGAGTCGCAGACCAGGTACAGGTCACATGAGCCGGCGCTGAGCTTCGCCGACGCCTCTGATGGCTCAGTGGTGATCTGCAGGTCGGAGACCACGGAGCCGCCCATCTGGGCCAGGCCGGTCTGGTCGAGCGAGCGCACGCACCGGCCGTCGATCGTCGCGGCGGTGCCGATGATCTGTGCGACGGTGACCACCCCGGTGCCGCCGACCCCGGTGATGCGTATGGCGAGCTCGTCGGCGCACACGGCGGGTGGGGCGGGAAGCGTCGAGACACCGATGTCAGCCGCCACACGCCGTTTCGGACTTCGTGCCGGGCCCGGGGTGACGGCGACGAACGACGGGCAGTCGCCGTCCATGCAGGCGTAGTCGACGTTGCAGGACGACTGGTGGATGCGGGTCTTGCGGCCGAACTCGGTGTCGACCGGGTGCACGGACAGGCAGTTGGACTTCGCGCCGCAGTCGCCGCAACCCTCGCAGATGCGTTCGTTGATCATGACGCGCGTTTTGGGGGTGTCGATCAGTCCACGCTTGCGCTTTCGCCGCTTCGCCGTGGCGCACTCCTGGTCGTGCACCAGCACGGTCACACCGGGAACGCGCGCGAGCTCCTGTTGCAGCCGCACGATGTCGCCGCGTTCGTGAACCTCGACGCCGGCCGGTAACTGGTACCGGCCCAGTCGGCGTCTGTCCTCTGTGGTCACAACGACTTTTGCGACGCCCTCGGCCAGCAGCAACCGCGTGAGCCGGTCGATCGGCAGGCCGCCGGCCGGGTCCTGCCCGCCGGTCATGGCGACGGCGTCGTTGTACAGCAGCTTGAAGGTGATGTTCTCCCCCGCGGCGACCGCGGCCCGGACGGCGAGGCTGCCGGAGTGGATGAACGTGCCGTCGCCGATGTTCTGGATGAAGTGGTCCTCGGCCAGGAACGGCGCCATGCCGAGCCAGTGCGCGCCCTCGCCACCCATCTGGGTCACGCCCATGACGGCGCCGGTCCGCTTGTCGTCCATGAACAGAACCATGGCGTGGCAACCGATGCCGCCACCAACGAGCACGTCGTCGGGCACCTTGGTCGACGAGTTGTGCGGGCAGCCCGAACAGAAGTAAGGGGTGCGGTTCAGCAGCGGCAGACTCACGCGGTCGGGACGCCGGTTGTCCAGCCAGGCGCGCACGGGCGCGATGCCGTGCGCTTCGCCGAGCCGTCGGGCGAGCGCCCTGGCCACCTGGTCGGCGTCCAGCTCGCCAACCAGGTCGACCAGGGTATGTCCGTCCACATCGGACTTACCAACCACTCGCGGAGCGTTGGTGACGCCGTACAGGATGGACTTGATCTCGTTCTCGAGGAAGGGCCGCTTCTCTTCGAGGACGATCACCTCGTCGAGGCCGGCGGCGAACTCGGTGACGACGCGCGGATCCAGCGGCCAGATCATGCCGATCTTCAGCAGGCGGACGCCGAACCTGGTCAGCGCCTCGTCGTCGAGCCCGAGCAGCCGCAGTGCCCCGCGGACGTCCAGATAGGTCTTACCGGCGGCCACGATCCCGATGCGGTCGGCCGCGGAACGGGTCACGACACGGTCGAGCCGGTTGACGCGCGCGTACTCGACGGCCAGAGGCACGCGCTGGGACAACATGCTGCGCTCGAGTGTGAGCGCGCGCGGCGGCGCGAGGTAGATGTCAGGGCAGTGCTGGGGAATCAGGGCACCATAGGTCGGGTCGACCCGGTCGGGGTGAACGGTAACCGTGCGGGCGCCGTCGGCGACCGCGGTCACGATCTTGAGCGCCGACCACAACCCGGTGAGCCGGGACAGGAACGGCGCGTGGACGCCGAAGTCGAGCACTTCCTGCGCGTCGGCGGGAAAGAGTGTCGGGATACACAGCTCGGCGAGCGCGACCTCCGACGCGCTGGGGAGCGTGGACGACTTGCCGGCGGGGTCGTCACCGACGAACGCCACCGCTCCGCCCCGGGGGTTGGTGCCGACCAGGTTGGCGTGCCGGATGGCGTCGGTCGCGCGGTCCAGACCGGGCGCCTTGCCATACCAGTACCCGGTCACACCGTCGTGAATGGACCGTCCAATCCCGGCGGTGAGCTGCGACCCCATCACCGACGTGGCGGCCAGCTCCTCGTTGACGCCGGGCCGGTGCACCACCGCCAACTCGTTCAGCATCTCCTTGCGGCGGGCCAGCTCCAGGTCGTAGCCGGCGAGCGGCGACCCCTCGTAGCCGGAAATGAACGATGCGGAGGCGTGGCCGCGGCGCCGGTCCAGCAGGGCACGGTCGCGGACCGTGCGCACCAGCGCCTGGATCCCGGTCAGGTACACCGTCCCCTCGGCCAACTCGTAGCGGTGATCGAGGGAGTATTCCACGCGACGTTCCTTACGGTCGAAGGGGAAGGCGGGGTACTAACCGTCCAGATCGGTGCGCAGCATGCCGTAGAACGCCACGTCGCGGCGCCGACCGTTGCGCACCTGTGCGCCCCGGACGATGCCGTCCTGCCGGAACCCCGACTTCTCCAGGGCACGCCGCTCGGCCACGTTGTCCACGTCGGTGCCGGCCTCCACCCGATCCAAGCCCGTGGTGGCGAACAGGTACTCGGCCAGCAACCGCTGCGCGGTCGTGCCCACGCCCCGGCCACGCGCGCGGGGATCCAGTTCGATGCCGATGTTCCAGGCCGCACAACCGAACGTGCGGCCGTAACCCACCGCGTGCCAGCTCACCATGCCGAGCAGCCGCCCGGTGTCCTCGTCGAGCACCGCGCCGCGGTGCGGCACCGGCGGAAGCACCGGGGACAGCCGGCTGTCCTGATCGAACTCGAAGGCACCGTCGGACACGTCCGCGAGCTCCCGGCGATCTTCCGGGCGGGCCCGCGCGAGCACGACGCCGGCGCGCCGCCCGAGGATTTCCCGCTCGCCGTTGGTGGATTCCAGATCGGAGCGCAAAAGGCTGTATAGCACCATGTCCCGGCCCTCCCCGTCGCGTCGGAGGATGCCGCGGAGCACGCCTTCCATGTGGAAGCCGGCGCTCTCCAGTCCGCGCCAGGCGGCCACGTTCTGCACGTCGGTGATGGCCTGAACCCGGTCGACCCCGGTCGTCTCGAACAAGTACCGGGTCAGCAGCATTCCGCAGCGCTTGCTCAGACCCCGGCCGCGGGTCTCGGGCAGTAGCTGGAAACCCTGGTTCCAGGCGATCCCGGAGAGCACGGTGAGATGCGGAACGGGCCGCCAGCTCATCGCGCCGAGCAGCTCGCCGGTCTCCTCGACCACGATGCCGGCCCAGAACCGGGGAACCGCCACGGGAACGGGTCGATCGTCCGGGTCGTGGTCGAACGTCAGGTCGCACCTGTCGACGATGTCCTCCGCCTCGGCGTCGGAGACCTCGACGAGTGCGACGACGCCGTCACTGGCGAGAACCGTGCGCCGGTCCATCCAGTCCTCGACAGTGCTCATCGATCACCGCGGTCGAATGCGCGCCTCAATCGGTTCACCTACCCAAAATCGTCACCGTGGACACACGTCTTCTTACCGTATGTCAGCACTTCTGGGAAGATCTCTAACACTTCGCATTCGCGAGTTCGTCCGATCAGCCCGTGGCGTCCCACGGATGCGTGCGCGCCGCCACCCGGTCGCGGCCGCGGTTGCGGCCACCGTGCCGAGTACGGCGAACGCGGCGATGGCGGTCGACGGCGAGCTGAACTGCGCGACGAGCCCGGCGACGGCGATGCCCAGACCCTGGGTTCCGCGCACGACAGCAAGTGCCAGCCCGTATGCCTGCCCGCGACGCTCCGCCGGGACGAGCCGGGTGAACGTAGCGGCGGCGATCGCGTCGTGCCCGGACAGCAACCCGGACAGCACGCACAGCGCGACCGCGACCCCCAGGCTCGGGACCAGCCCGATGGGCAGCAGCACGGCGCTGGTGGCCACGGCGAAGGGGCCGAGCAGGATCAGCCGCCGTCCGGGCGCCACCAGGCGGGTCATCAGCGTGGAGCCGAGAGCGGCGCCGGCCGGTTGCGCAGCCAGCAACAGCCCGACCGCGGCCGTGCCCACGCCGATCTGTGCCGCCAACGGAACGGCCAGCCCGGCGGGCACCGTGTAGCAACCGGCGAGACAGCCGAACGAGATCAGCCACCGCTGCCGCCGGTCCCGCCACACCGATCCCATCATCGAGCCGATCCCGGCGAACGTGGCCCTCGCTGTGCCCGCCGTCGTCACCGGCGGGTGGGGTCCGAGGCCGATCGCCAACAGCATCACCGAGACGACGAACGTCGCCGCATCGAGCAGCAGCGCCCATTCGGGACCCAACCACGCGACCAGCGGGGCGCCCACCACGAAGCCGCAGAGGATGCCGGTCTGCAGGGTCGCGTACGTCAAACCGATCGCGACCTCGAACCGGTCCGCGGCCAGGATCGTGGGCATGATCGCGGTGTGGGCGGCTTTGTGCGGTGCACCGGCGAGCTGCACCGCGACCACCAGCCCACCCAGCAACCACAGTGACACGCCGGGCAACGCCATGACCGCCACCAGGCCCGCGCGGGAGAGATCGCAGGTGATCATCAGCCGGCGGCGCGGGAGCCGGTCGGCCAGCCCGGCAAGCAGCGGACCACCCACCAGGTCGGGAATCAGGGTGAGCGCGTAGGTCAGCGCCGCGAGGGCCGGGGATCCGGTGCGGCTGAACACCAACACCGACAGCGCCACCCGGGCCAGCTGGTCGCCGATGATAGACACCAGGTGTGATGCGAACAGGACCCGAAACTCAGCGACTGCGAACACGTCCCGGTACCGGGCCGCACGCCCGTCGTCGCCCACCACCCGGCAAGTCTGATCTATGGCGCACGATCCGTCCACGACCATTTACGTGGAGTGATAGGCATGCGAGTTGGGCGACGTGGACGGACCGCTGCTGACCAAGATCGACATCGTGAGCCTCACCCGCGGCTCACCACAGACCCCCGCCCCCTCTTTGTCAGGCTGAGGTCAGACACCCCGAGTGAGTACCGGGGTCCGCAACCCTCGCATCATGGCCTCGCTTCGCAACATCGCCATCAGCACGCTCAGACTCGACGGCGCCACCAACATCGCCCAAGCCCTCCGACACCACGCCTGGGACCCATTCCGCCCCGTCAAACTCCTACTAACCAGCTAAAACGCGGCTTTGCCGCGGCCGTGGCTGCTGGCCAGGCTGCTCGGTGTCGGTGGACCTCGCCACCCCACCACGCCCAGAACTGACCCCGCACCAGCCATGACGTCGTGTCAAAGGCGCCGCCTCACAACCCCATCTCTGGCCCCAACGGGCTCGCCCCCCTCCCGGTCGTTCGACACCAGGTCCTTGAATCCGAGGGAATCCGTGGAGCGCCGGATGCGGTGAGAGTCGCACGTCCGGTGCGGAGAGCGGCTTGGGGGAACGGAACCGGGGAGACCCGGTAACCGCGCCCCAAGCCCGACACACCTTCACCACCTTCCTGTCGCAGCAGGAGGGTGGAGCTGAGGGCAGCCTGATCCGGGTGGATCGGGAACTGTCGCCGGACGACATTCTCGTCGCCAGCGGGCCGATTGGCCCAGTCGGTGTCGCCGGCGTCGTAGGGTGAGGCGGCGGCCGGGGGTTCACGGCCTGGCTGAACGCCGTCAGGGCCGGACCAGACGCCGCCGGTGGTTGGGCCGCACGGCGCTGCGCCAGTCGGGCGGCCTGCTGCGGCTGGCCATCCTGCGACGCGTCCACTGCGGGTGGCGCGGCGTGATTGCATGCTTGGTGGACAGGTAGGAAAACCGTCCATTGCGTGGGGAGCATGTCATGATCTTGGTTACTGGGGTAGTCGCGAACGATGTGGATCTCGGACATGGTGGCCTCCTCAACACAGGGAACTTCAGTAGCTATAAAATTACTGTAGCAGAAGTTTTCGTGTGGCTGAAGTAGGATGGGTCACGTGGCGACAACGGAAACCGGTCGGCCGGCCGTCGAAGGACTACGGGAGCGCAAGAAGCGCGCGATGCGCCAGCACCTGTCCGACACCGCCGCGCGGATGTTCGTCGAGCACGGCTTCGACGCCGTCCGGGTAGCCGACGTCGGCGAGGCGTGCGGGGTGTCCGAGAAGACCGTCTTCAACTACTTCCGGAGCAAGGAGGCGCTGCTCCTCGACCGGCTAGAGGCGACGGCCGACGCGTTGCGCACGCACCTGTCGAACCCGGCGCTCCCCCCGGTCACCGCGATGCTGACGGTCCTCGACCACGAACTGCACGGCCTCGTCGCGAGTCTTGCCACCGACGCCGACCAGGACCGCGCGCTGGCGCAGTACCAGAAGTTCGGCGACCTGATCCGGAACACCCCTTCGCTGCGGGCGTACCGGAGTGACACCGCCGACCGGTTCGTCGACACAGCCGCCGAAGTACTCGCCACCCGGACCGGACTGCGACCCGACGACCCCGAACCCCAGATTGCCGCGGCCACCCTCCTCGGCCTGTGGCGGGTCCAGTTCCGCGCCCTCCGGACCCACTTGCGACCCGGCCACCCACTGCCGGACGCCATCGACGCCGTGACCCAGGAGGTCCGCCGCGCCGCCCGGCTGGTCGAGGAAGGACTGACCACGTTCCCCCAGCCCGCGAAACCACGCTGAAGCACGACTGACCTGCCGGCCGCTTCGAAGGCGCGTACGCCGCTGCTCCCTCGGTGCGGACAGGGTCCGCCGCGCCAGCGTCGCTGCTCCACCGCTGACGTTGGTCACCGACCCGTGGCCGCGTGCCACCATCGCCGGCGCGAGGGCCTGTACCAGGCCGAACGGCGCACGCAGGCTGAGGTCCGATCACCACGCACATCGCGCACGCTCATGCCGCTGACATGTGACCGTCAGGTGCCGGTCTGGACGCGGCTGGCGTCCAGCCAGATCGTCCATGGCCAGATCGCCTTGATACGGAACACCCCCAGCGTCGTCCAGGGGTCGTCGTCGAACGTGGCGCGGACGTCGGCTTCGGTGGCGGCGTGAACCATGAGCAGGGCGATGTCCTCGTTGTCGCCGGTGCTGATCGGCCCACCGAGGACGATGGTGCCCGCATCGACGAGCCGGTCAGTGAACCTGGCGTGTTGCTCCCAGCCCCGTTGCGTCCGGATCTCCCGGGTCGGATCCCAGTTCGGCCCCTTGGCCGTCCGTACCGCGAACACTGCAATGAGTCCTCCTCGGGTCGCCGGTCGGCACACGATCACCATGTCACCGAGGTCCGACACTCACGCTGGCCCGCCACAGCACAACCAGGCGGACCGCACGCTCATGGCCTAGTGAGCGCGCGGGCCTGGGTGGTGATTATGACCGTCTGAACCGACCGCGCTTGTTCGCCGTTCCTGACCGCGCTAAACGATCACTGTCATGATCAATGTCGCTCAGAAGCGACCGCACCGGAGCCGTCCTGCCATGAACCACATGGAGAGTCCCGTCAGGGCGCCCGGCGCGGTGACGAGCAGTCCCCTCGGTGGCATGACGGGCGCTGTTGGCCTGTTCCAGAGCGCTCAGGGGCGCACGCGAATGACAGTCTTGCCCTTGCGCCGCACGGTCGGGTTCAGTGCGGCGACGGCCTCGTCGAGGGTCGCGACGGTTCCGATGTGCGTGCGAAGGCGCCCGTCGCGCACCCGGTCGACGATCTGCACCAGCTGACTCGGAACGGACTCGACGACGAAGTCAATCGCGCGGCCGTCGACCGGGTGAGCCTGCGCAGGCCCGACCACCGACACCAGCGTCCCGCCAGGCCGGATGATGCTCGCCGAGCGCCGTTGGATGTCACCGCCGATGACATCGAAGACCAGGTCGACCGCGCCGATGTCGTTGAGATCCTCGTGGTCGAGGTCGAGGAACTCGTTCACGCCGAAGTCGAGCGCTGCCTGGCGGTCGGCCGCGCGCCCGGTACCGATGACGTAGGCGCCGAACTCCCGGGCGAGCTGCGTCACCACGGACCCGACCGCGCCGGCGGCGCCGTGTGCCAGGACGCTCTGCCCCGCCTGAAGACGACCGTGCTGCACCAGGCCCTGCCACGCGGTCAGACCGGAGATCGGCAGGCTCGCACCCACCGTGAAGTCGACGTTCCCCGGCAGCGGCGCAAGGTTGCGTGCCTCCACGGCCGCGTACTCGGCCAGGGTTCCATCGCGGTGCCAGTCCGTGATCCCGAACACCCGCTGTCCCAGCGAGAGTCCCGTCGTGCCGTAGCCGAGGGAGCAGACCACTCCGGCGAACTCGTGGCCGATGATCGCCTGGGCTCGATCGTGACCGCAGCGATCGACCCACGTCGAGGGCCACTCCCACTCCGCAGGCACGAAGCCCGACGCATGGACTTCAACAACGACGTCGTTGATCGCCGGCGTCGGCTCAGGCCGCTCCGTGAGCGTGATCCCGGCTGCTTCCGCGGCCTGGTCCGTCGCGACGATTGCCTTCATCGTGCCTCCGTACATCTCGTGCTCGCCGGCTCTGTGCGCTGGTCTGTGACGGTGGGTGGACCCAGGTGCGGTCATCGTTCCTGAACACGAGCGTCCCAGCCGAGCGGGGTGCGGTCGGTTCCCACAGAGAAACGCGGTCGAAACTCGCGGACAGAACCAGGGTGGCGGAGAGGAACTTCTTCGCACCACCAGGGAAGAGCTCCAACAGCAGGCGGTGTAGTCGGTTGATGGTCTGGGTCCGCGCCCGGCCGAGTTCATCGCGCCGATCAGCCCGCAGGCCCAGCACGACCAAGTCGTCGTCGACCTCGACCCGGTTGAGGTTCGGGCACGAAGTGCGGCGATCGCGGCCGAGTGCGCGTCGACCCGGGTCGGTCTTCGGGCCGCCTGGCCGGTGGGTCGCGCCACGGAACCGGCGAGATCACTGTGATGCCGGTTGAGCTCAGGTCACGTTGCCACGAGAATGACCGCATCAACAGGCACGCCAAGCACTCCGGACCAGCCGGCCAGCCGATCAGCGACACCCGGTGTCGGGCCACGATCGTCAGGCACGGGGCGAGCTGGCGCTCCGATGTCGAGGTCATGGTGTACGAGGACCACCTCACGGTGCGCGAGCCCGGAGTGGGCAGATGGACGATCTATGGAAACGAGATCCGCTCGGTGACCCACCGGTCCGGGCCACCGCGCAGAATGGCGCTGGCCATTGAGCACGCGGTGTCCGACTTCGGCTCATCCGTCGTGCTCGGGATCGCACTCGATCACCCCGTCCGGAAAGCGATCGTGGAGATCAGGCGCGACGCCCCCCGGCCGGGGCGTGTGCCATTCCTTGAGCCGGCCCCATTGTTGCCCGGGGCCTTACGCCTCGGCCCGGCACGCTACTGGCGGCTGAGGAGAGCGTGGCGGGCCAACACCAGGTAGCACCGGTACCAACGCTACCTCCATGAGCTGTGCGCAATCGCGATGTGCACGTCCATCACGTTTCCAGCCCATCGCGCGTCCCCGAGTCCACGACCATCCGCGCACTCGGCCCGGCCACCGAACACGCCAGCCAGGTCCGGCCGTCGATGATCACGCAGCTCCGGCCGTTGATCATCACCGCCGCTCACAGCTCGGGACGAACACAACGAACGCTGGCCCGGATCACCAGCTACCGACGATGCGTCCGCAACCACGAACGACTACCCGCCCACCACGAAGCCATGATCCGCTGGAGCATGATCCGCATCACCAGCCGCCGACTCGCCAACCAGGTCACCGTAGCGAGGCCCACCCGGTGACCGAGCGGCGACACGCGCCTCGTCCCCCACGACAGCCTCGCGGTCCGTGTCCGTCCGCTCAGCCACAAGCAGACACCTGCACAGTGCGCACCGGTTGCCTGAACGAGCCCACAGGACCTTGCGGTCCCTGTCGCCGTCACCGGACGATCATGCCTCACCGCGCCGACAACATCGCCAACGCCGCTTCAGCGCCGGGACAGCGGGCTCGCGGTCGAGTTCATGAGCGACGCCAACGACCGGCCAATGCGGCGGCCCGCTCGTCGCCACGCTATTCGACACTCCGGGAGGGCTGCAATCAGCGGCGTCGCCACGGCCGCAATCGGAGCGGACCACGCCTGACGCAATCGCGGACATCGGCATTACGGCAACTGAGACTCGACAAGGTGGCACCGCGGACGCACTCTCATGTCGCTGCCGGCCTGATCGATTTGCCGGGTGGCTGGGACGTGCTCAGTGTGCTGAGGTATGACCACTACTTCATCGGCGGTTCCCGCTGTCTTCGCAGAGGATCGTGTTCTTCGGACGCGATCGATGTTGACCTTTCACCATCGACAGCACGAGGCTCGCCCTGGTCTCCGCCACGGCGCTCCTCTTGGCAGCTCACGCAAATTCTGGATACTGGCGATCGCGGGCGGTGGCGGTTCCGCGGTCGCCGCCGCCCTCGAGCCACCGTCCGTCACCATCCGATGACGCCAACTACAGGTAACCAGGTACCGGCGCCGACAGCAATATAGGTAGTTGAGGAATCAACTAGTGGGATGGTGTGTTGTGCCGGATATGAAGAACCTCGGTTTTCTGTCGTTCGGGCACTGGTCGGACAGTCCGCACTCGCAGACCAGGACGGCGTCGGAGGCGTTGCTACAGGCTGTCGAGCTGGCTGTGGTCGCGGAGGAGTTGGGCGCGGACGGCGCTTACTTCCGGGTGCATCACTTCGCCAGGCAGCTGGCGTCGCCGTTTCCGTTGCTGGCCGCGGTCGGGGCGAAGACCGAACGCATCGAGATCGGTACCGCGGTGATCGACATGCGGTACGAGAATCCGATGTATATGGCCGAGGACGCCGGCTCCGCGGACCTGATCGCCGGAGGCAGGCTGCAGTTGGGCATCTCCCGAGGCTCGCCGGAGCAAGTGATCGACGGGTGGCGCTACTTCGGCTACCAGCCCAGTGACGGCGAGACCGAGGCCGACATGGCCCGCAAGCACGCCGAGGTGCTGCTGATGGTGCTGGCGGGCGAGGGGTTCGCCGAACC